>NZ_RJPK01000001.1 GCF_003943415.1 Streptococcus oralis
CCACCACTCACAAGCTCCTGCCCAACAACCTGCTGGACCAGGACGTTCAAACGGTAGAAAACTTCCAAATACAGGAACTGCAAGTAACCAATTTGCTGGTCTTGGATTAGGAGTAGCTGCCTTGGCAACTGCCTCTCTTCTTGGCAAGAAGAAGAAATCAGCAGCTTCTGAAATGGATTTAGAAGACTAAGTCCCAAAAATCGACTAAAATGAAATTGTTGATATCATTTTAGCGATGAAAACAAGAACCCCAGATGGCCTAAGGCTATCTGGGGTTTTTGGCTCTTTGTCAACTGTAGAGGGCGAGATCTAACT
Source organism: Streptococcus oralis (assembly GCF_003943415.1). Taxonomy (GTDB): domain Bacteria; phylum Bacillota; class Bacilli; order Lactobacillales; family Streptococcaceae; genus Streptococcus; species Streptococcus oralis_BJ. The sequence goes on from NZ_RJPK01000001.1 coordinate 316, forward strand.
AAGCATGAGAGAGAGTCAGATTGGTTCTCTCTTTTCTAACATTCAAAGTAACGAGAATTATCACTCTAAATTTTTGAAAATCAAATACCAGACATCTTATATTCTTGCTGATTGCTTCCAACTTAGTATTGAAATGAAGGGATTCAAGGATATTATTGATATAGGATTTAGATTTAAGAAAAGTTTGAAATAGCGTCTGAAAAGGAGTGGATGCCCCATCAATTTTATTTTTGATGGATTTCCATTTCTAAACCTCCCAAAGAACTTAATGATGTCTTACTGGTTATTAATCACTACCAAAGAGAATATCCGAATCACAAAACAGCTTTTAAAGCACTTAGGAATAAGAGGTAAAAATATTACACTACGCATTGCATATCCCTAACGAAATAGATAAAAATCTAAAATTTGTAGAGAAAATAATATAATTCCGACCTTTTGTGACAGGAATTGCTTGACTAAATAAAACCAAAGCTGTATAATAAGACAAAACTTTAAAACAGGAGGTTCTGGAAATGAAAAAGTCTAAGGCCAAGTATCTGACACTGGCAGGTGTCGTGTTAAGCGCAGGTATCCTATTGAGCGCATGTGGGAACTCAGCAAGTTCATCTAAAACATATAACTATGTCTATTCTAGTGATCCATCTAGTTTGAACTATCTAGCAGAGAACCGTGCAACAACCAATGATATTGTTACCAATTTGGTTGATGGTTTGATGGAAAATGACCAATACGGTAACTATGTTCCATCATTGGCAGAGGATTGGACCGTTTCTAAGGACGGTTTGACTTATACCTACAAACTTCGTAAAGATGCCAAGTGGTATACATACGAAGGTGAAGAATACGCCCCTGTAACTGCTCAAGACTTTGTGACAGGTTTGAAATATGCGGCAGATAAAAAATCTGAAGCCTTGTACTTGGTTCAAGATTCTGTAGCAGGTTTGGATGACTATATCAACGGAAAAACAACTGACTTTTCAACTGTCGGTGTTAAGGCGATTGATGACCAAACAGTTCAGTACACTTTGACTCGACCAGAACCGTATTGGAATTCTAAAACTACGTCCACTATTCTCTTCCCTGTCAATGCTGATTTCTTGAAATCAAAAGGAGATGACTTTGGTAAGGTGGATCCTTCTAGTATTTTGTACAGTGGACCTTTCTTGATGAAATCCTTTGTTTCAAAATCTGTTATCGAATACAAGAAAAATCCGAATTACTGGGATGCTAAAAATGTCTTTGTGGACGATGTGAAATTGACCTACTATGATGGAAGTGACCAAGATGCCCTAGCACGTAACTTTACAGAAGGAGTATACAGCTATGCACGTCTCTATCCAAATAGCTCAAGTTTTGAAGGGATTAAAGAGAAGAATAAAGACAATATCATCTACAGCATGCAAGATGCCACTTCTTTCTACTTGAATTTTAACCTGGATAGAAAATCTTATAATTTCACTTCTAAAACGACTGACATCGAAAAGAAATCAACCCAAGAAGCAGTTCTGAATAAAAACTTCCGCCAAGCTATCAATTTTGCCTATAACCGTACGGCCTATGGGGCACAATCTCAAGGGGAAGACGGAGCAACGAAGATTATTCGTAACCTGGTTGTACCTCCTACATTTGTAAGCATCAACGGAAAAGACTTTGGTGATGTTGTTTCAGAAAAGATGGTTAACTATGGCCAAGAATGGCAAGGAATCAACTTTGCGGATGCGCAAGACCCATACTACAATCCTGACAAGGCTAAAGCTAAGTTTGCGGAAGCTAAGAAAGAACTAGAAACCAAAGGTGTTCAGTTCCCGATTCACTTGGATAAGACTGTAGAAATGACCAATAAGACAGAAATTCAAGAAATTAGCTCAATGAAGCAATCCATCGAATCTGTTCTTGGAACTGAGAACGTGGTTATCGATATCCAACAACTGTCAACAGAGGATTATGATAGCTCTGGTTATTTAGCTCAGACAGCAGCCCAGAAGGATTTTGACCTTTACAATGGTGGTTGGAGTGCGGACTACTTGGATCCATCAAGCTATCTTGATATCTTAAATGTCAATAACGGTGGTATGTTGCAAAACCTTGGTCTAGAACCAGGTGAAGTCAATGACAAGGCCAAGGCAGTTGGACTTGATACCTACACTCAAATGTTGGAAGAAGCGAACAAGGAGCAAGATCCAGCAAAACGTTATGAAAAATATGCTGAAGTTCAAGCTTGGCTCGTTGATAGCGCCCTTGCAATTCCAAACGTTTCTAAGGGTGGAACACCTAGCCTGAGAAAGATAGTTCCATTCTCAGCACCATTCTCACAAGCCGGAAATAAGGGTGTCGAATCATACAAGTACCTCAAGTTGCAAGATAAGACTGTAACGACTGATGAGTATGAAAAAGCTAAAGAAAAATGGCTGAAAGAAAAAGAAGAATCCAGTAAAAAAGTCCAAGAAGAATTGGCAAAACACGTTAAATAATCAGTCTATTCAACAGGAAAAACGATAGTTTCTCAAGGAACTATCGTTTTTATATAGTTTGAAACTATAGCTAGCTCTTGAAAACAAGAAAATGAGTTAGTGAAAATAAGTGGTACAATAGTTACTATAGATTTGGAGGTATTGTATGAGTAAAGAACTACACATCAACACAATTTTGGCTCAGGCGGGAATCAAGTCAGATAAGGCAACAGGTGCCTTGGTAACGCCGCTTCATTTTTCAACAACTTATCAGCATCCAGAGTTCGGTCAGTCTACTGGATTTGACTACACGCGCACTAAAAACCCAACTCGCAGTAAAGCGGAGGAAGTCTTGGCAGCAATCGAATCAGCAGACTATGCCCTAGCGACGAGCTCAGGTATGGCTGCGATTGTACTGGCTTTTAGTGTTTTTCCAGTAGGAAGTAAAGTCTTGGCTGTGCGAGATCTTTATGGGGGTTCTTTCCGATGGTTCAACCAAGTGGAGCAAGAAGGCCGTTTCCATTTTACCTATGCCAATACGGAAGCAGAGTTGATTGCTGAGCTGGAAAATGATGTGGATGTTCTCTACATCGAAACGCCAACCAATCCTTTGATGTTGGAATTTGATATTGCAAAACTAGCCAAACTAGCTCATGACAAGGGTGCTAAAGTAGTCGTAGACAATACCTTCTACAGTCCGATTTACCAACGACCAATCGAAGATGGTGCGGATATTGTCCTTCATTCGGCAACCAAGTACCTTGCAGGGCACAATGATGTCTTAGCTGGGGTAGTTGTGACTAATAGTTTAGAACTATATGAACAACTATTCTACAATCTTAATACGACAGGGGCGGTCTTGTCACCGTTTGATAGTTATCAGTTGATTCGTGGTCTTAAGACCTTGTCTCTTCGTATGGAGCGTTCTACAGCCAATGCCCAAGAAGTGGTTGCCTTTTTGAAGGCTTCACCTGCTGTCAAGGAAGTGCTCTATACAGGACGTGGGGGTATGATTTCCTTTAAAGTAGTGGATGAGAAACGTATTCCTCACATATTGAACAGCCTCAAGGTCTTCTCTTTTGCAGAAAGTTTGGGTGGGGTAGAAAGTCTCATTACTTATCCAACGACGCAGACCCATGCGGATATTCCAGCAGAAGTGCGCCATTCTTATGGCTTAACAGATGACCTCCTGCGCTTGTCTATTGGGATTGAGGATGCTAGAGATTTGATTGCGGACTTGCGCCAAGCTTTGGAAGGATAAGATAGATATGGGAAAATATGATTTTACAAGCCTGCCCAATCGTTTTGGGCACCATACCTATAAATGGAAAGAATCAGAAGCTGATCGCGAAGTTCTACCAGCCTGGATAGCGGATATGGACTTTGTGGTTTTGCCTGAGGTTCGACAAGCTGTACAAGCCTACGCAGATCAGTTGGTCTATGGCTATACCTATGCTAGCGATGCTTTGATTGAATCGGTTCAGGAATGGGAAGCCAGTCAACACGAGTATCACTTTGACAAGGATGCCCTCGTATTTATCGAGGGAGTGGTACCAGCTATTTCAACAGCTATTCAAGCCTTTACAAAAGAAGGAGAGGCTGTTCTGATTAACACACCGGTCTATCCACCTTTTGCCCGCAGTGTCAAACTGAACAATCGCCGATTGATTACCAATCCTTTGGTGGAAAAGGATGGGCTGTTTGAGATTGACTTTGATCAGCTGGAGAAGGATATAGTAGAAGAGGATGTGAAACTTTATATCCTATGCAATCCCCACAATCCTGGGGGCCGTGTTTGGGAAAAGGAAGTATTGGAAAAGATTGGTTATCTCTGCCAAAAACATGGTGTATTGCTGGTTTCGGATGAGATTCACCAAGATTTGGCCCTCTTTGGTCACAAACACCAGTCTTTTAATACCGTAAATCCAGACTTCAAAAACTTTGCTCTTGTTTTGAGCAGTGCTACCAAGACTTTTAATATTGCTGGAACGAAAAATTCCTATGCAGTTATTGAAAATCCAAAGCTTCGTGTGGCTTTCCAAAAACGCCAGTTGGCCAATAACCAACATGAAATCTCAGGCTTGGGTTATTTGGCGACAGAAGCTGCCTACCGTTATGGCAAGGACTGGTTAGGAGAGTTAAAAGAAGTCATCGAAGACCATATTAACTATGTAGTGGATGTTTTGGGCAACGAAACCAAGATTAAGGTCATGAAACCGCAAGGTACCTACTTGATTTGGCTGGATTTTTCAGCCTATAACCTAACGGATGAGCGCTTGCAAGAGCTTTTGAGAAATGAAGCTAAGGTTATCTTGAACAGAGGTTTGGACTTTGGGGAGGAGGGAACTCTTCATGCCCGCCTCAATGTAGCCATGCCGAAGTCAGTGCTAGAAGAAGTTTGCCAACGCATCGTGACTACTTTTGCTACACTTTAAAAATCGAGCCTTCTAGGAGAAAAGTCTTCCTAGAAGGCTATTTTCGTAGGGGAAAATGTGGTATAATGAAAAGATAAGATAAAGGGGTAACTATGGCTAAATTGATTCCGGGAAAGTTGCGCATGGAGGGGGTTGCACTCTATGAAACAGGCAACATTGAGATTATCAAGGAAAAAGGGAATCGCCTCTATACTCGTGTGGCGGGAGAAGACTTGCGCTACAGTTTAGAGGATGATCTGGTTTTTTGTACTTGCGATTTTTTCCAAAAAAGAGGTTACTGTGTTCACCTCGCAGCGCTCGAGCATTATTTGAAGAACGACGAAGAAGGCCAGGTGATTTTACAAGCCTTAGAAAAAGGACATGAAGAGCAAGAAGAGGTCGAAACCAAGGTTGGTTTTGGTGGTAGTTTTTTGGAGCGTATCCAACCTCAGAAGAGAGAAAAAATCTACACTTTGTCGGCTCAAGGTCAGGTGGAAGCTGGAACCAATCGCCTCCTTTGGACTCTCCGAATCGGTTTAGTTAATAGTCAAAAATATTATGTCATTCGTGACATCCCACTCTTTTTGAAGGTCTTAGTCCATCGAAAACCATATATGATTGGGAAACACTATGAGAATGATTTGTCTTGGGATGCTTTTGATACAGCTAGTCAAGATGTTCTTACTTTTTTACGGGGCTTGATTGAGGAGGGACTGAGTCAAGACCTCTTTTTCCCCAATCAAGGTCGTCACCTCTTTTTCCCTCTGACCTTTTTTGAGCAGGGAGTGGAGTTGCTGATGAACTTGGAAGATTTTCATTTTGAGCACCAGATCGATAGTTATGAAAATCTTCTCTTTCATGATTTAGAACCTGATGCAGAATTGTTCTCTTTTTCCGTGCAGGAGTATCCCGATTATTTTGAGATGGAGATTTCTGAAAGTGAGCGAGTTAACGTATTCTATGGGGGAGCGGTTCTCTTTCGTAAGGGGAATCTTTATCTCTTAAAGCCTAAACAAATCAGCTTACTAAAGGAAATCAAGGAGCTTCCTCAGGAGGAAAGAGGGAGAAAATGCCTCCAGTTTGACAACAGTGATCGTGACCGTCTGGCTGCCTGTCTGCCTTTGTTTGGACTGCTAGGAACAGTGTCTGCCTCCGAGCGTTTGCAAATCAGACCCTTTTCACCAATCTTTTACTTTGATAGGGAGGATGACGGCCGCATCCGTTTGGATATCCAGTTTGACTATGGAGATGTTAAGGTGATTAGTCATCAACAGCTGGAACAATTACCATTTTCAAGCGATGCCGTCTTGGAAAACCAGCTATTTCAAGTCTGTTTAGGGGCTGGGTTTGAGGCTGATTTTCAGTCTTGGAGACAGGCTTTGAAGCCAGAAGCAGTTTATTCTTTCTTCCATCATACGATTCCAGCTTTTGAGAAGTTGGGTCAGGTTTTCTTGTCTGATGAGATGAATCAGCTCTACAGTGTCCAAGCTCCTCAGGTTCAGATTGAGTCCAAGAGAGGACTGTTGGAGATTCAGTTTGATTTCCAAGGGATTGCCCAAGAAGAGATTGATCAAGCTCTTAAAGCCCTGACCAGCAATCAGGATTTCTATATCAGTTCTTCTGACCAAGTGTACTTTTTTGATGAGGAAACCAAGCAGATTCGTCAAAATTTGCAGGAACTGGGGGTTGAGCTAAAAGATGGTTCTTTTCAAGCGCGAAAATCTCTGGCTTATAGCCTTTCTCAGCTTTTTGAAGGTCGAGACAGGATTTCCTTCTCGGAAGAATTTCAGCATTTAGCTCATGATTTGACCCATCCAGAGGATTTTCCTTTGGGAGATATACGGGTGCAGGCGAGTTTGAGGGACTATCAGGAAAAGGGTGTCCGTTGGCTCCAGATGCTTCATCACTATGGCTTTGGTGGCATCCTAGCCGATGATATGGGACTGGGAAAAACACTGCAAACTATCGCTTTTTTGACTAGTCAGGTGACCGAAGAAAGTCGGGTCTTGATTTTGGCTCCGTCAGGTTTGATCTACAATTGGGCAGATGAATTCAGGAAATTTGCCCCACAGTTGGATTTGGCTGTCGTGCATGGTTTGAAAGCGAATCGAGAAGCGATTCTTTCTGAAAATCACCAAATCTATGTAACCAGTTATGCTACCTTTCGTCAAGACAGCGAGCTTTATCAAGAGATGGCTTTTGATTTTCTCTTTTTAGATGAAGCCCAGGTCATGAAAAATGCTCAGACTAAGATTGCTCAGAGTTTGCGCCAGTTTGTGGTGCCTGCAGTCTTTGCTTTGTCAGGTACGCCTATCGAAAACCATTTAGGAGAGTTGTGGTCTATCTTCCAAATTGTGCTTCCGGGGCTCTTGCCAAGTAAAAAGGAATTTATGAAATTACCGGCTGACCGAGTAGCGCAATTTATCAAGCCCTTCGTCATGAGGCGTAAGAAAGAAGAAGTCCTAACAGAACTACCTGATCTAATCGAAGTCGTCTATAAAAATGAACTGGAAGACCAGCAGAAGGCCATCTATCTAGCCCAGTTGCAACAGATGCGAGACCGCCTAGCTCAAGTGACAGATCAAGAATTCCAGAGAAGTCGGGTAGAAATCTTATCTGGTCTCATGCGTTTGCGCCAGATCTGCGATACGCCAACCCTCTTCATGGACGATTACCAAGGATCCAGTGGTAAATTGGATAGTCTCCGAGATTTATTGCTACAAGTGGCTGCTGGTGGGCATCGGGTCTTGATTTTCTCCCAGTTTAAAGGAATGTTGGAAAAAATCGAGCAAGAACTACCAGACTTGGGCTTGACTTCCTTCAAAATCACGGGCTCAACTCCTGCTCAAGACAGACAAGAGATGACCAAGGCCTTTAATCAGGGAGAAAGAGACGCCTTTCTCATCTCTCTGAAGGCGGGTGGTGTTGGTCTCAATCTAACGGGAGCTGATACCGTTATCCTAGTGGACCTCTGGTGGAATCCTGCGGTTGAAGCCCAAGCTATCGGACGTGCCCATCGTATGGGACAGGAGCAGAAGGTAGAGGTTTATCGCTTGATTACCAAAGGAACCATTGAAGAGAAAATCCAAGAACTTCAAGAACAAAAGAAACATTTGGTTTCCCAAGTTTTAGATGGTACAGAGTCTCGTGCGAGTCTCAGTCTGGCAGAAATTCGTGAAATTTTGGGAATTTCTGAAGCCAGCACTTGAAAAATCAAGACAATACGTTATAATGAAGTGTTGAAAGGAAATACAAAATGAAACAAGATCGATTTCCATTGGTGTCAGATGATGAGATCATGCTGACCAAAATGCCAGTCATGGAATTGTACGATGAGTCAGACTTTATTAGCAATATCAAAGGTGATTACCGCGATAAGAACTATTTGGAATGGTCTCCTATCAATGAGGAAGAAACCGTAGTTTCTCCAGTGGTTAATAAGGAGTCAAAGCCGAGCCCAGAACCTAAAAAGGTTGAAAAAACGTATGCTGAATTGGCTCGAGAAGAGGCGCGTGCGGATCTGAAGAAGAAACGTTCAGCCAAGTATTTGACTCAGGATGTTAGTCATACCAGACGACACAATGGTTCAACACTTGTTCGTCAAGGAAACCAACCAACAGCACCATTTCAAAAGGAAAATCCTGGTGAGTTTACCAAATTTAGTAAAAACTTGAGCCAGTCTCACTATATCTTAGCTGAGGAGGTTGGCCAAGTGGCGAATCCAACTCCAAAAACCCAAACGGAGAAAACTAAAAAGAACAACTATGATTTTCTAAAGAAGAGTCAAATCTATAATAAAAAGAATAAGCAAACAGAACAGGAACGTCAGGTTGCCCAAGAGTTGAATCTGACAAGAATTACTGAGTAGGGGAGAAAAGCATGTCAAAAACATATCATTTTATTGGAATCAAGGGATCAGGGATGAGTGCCTTGGCCTTGATGTTGCACCAAATGGGACATAAGGTTCAAGGTTCAGACGTTGAAAAATACTACTTTACTCAACGTGGACTAGAGCAGGCAGGGATTGCGATTCTTCCTTTTGATGAAAAGAACCTACAAGGTGATGTGGAGATTATCGCTGGAAATGCCTTCCGTCCAGATAACAACGTTGAAATCGCCTATGCAGATCAAAATGGTATCAGCTACAAACGTTACCACGAATTCCTAGGTAGCTTTATGCGCGACTTTGTCAGCATAGGAGTGGCAGGAGCACATGGGAAAACTTCAACGACCGGTATGTTGTCACACGTCTTGTCTCACATCACAGACACCAGTTTCTTGATTGGTGACGGGACAGGTCGTGGTTCAGCCAATGCCAAATATTTTGTCTTTGAATCAGACGAATATGAGCGTCACTTCATGCCTTACCATCCAGAATACTCTATCATCACCAACATTGACTTTGACCATCCAGACTACTTTACAAGTCTAGAGGATGTTTTCAATGCCTTTAACGACTATGCCAAACAAATTACCAAAGGTTTGTTTGTATACGGTGAGGATGCTGAGTTGCGTAAGATCACAGCCAATGCGCCAATATATTACTATGGGTTTGAAGCTGAGGACAATGACTTTGTAGCTAGTGATCTCCTTCGATCTACGACTGGATCAACCTTTACAGTTCATTTCCGTGGACAAGAATTGGGTCAATTCCACATTCCAACCTTTGGTCGTCACAATATCATGAATGCGACAGCTGTTATTGGTCTTCTTTACGCAGCAGGTTTTGATTTGAACTTGGTTCGTGAACACTTGAAAACTTTTGCTGGTGTTAAGCGTCGTTTCACTGAGAAAATCGTCAATGATACAGTGATTATTGATGACTTTGCCCACCATCCAACAGAAATCATTGCGACCTTGGATGCGGCTCGTCAAAAATATCCAAGCAAGGAAATCGTGGCAGTCTTCCAACCGCATACCTTTACAAGAACCATTGCCTTGTTGGACGAATTTGCCCACGCTTTGAATCAAGCAGACGCCGTTTACCTAGCACAAATCTATGGATCGGCCCGTGAAGTGGACCATGGTGATGTCAAAGTAGAAGACTTAGCCAATAAAATCAACAAGAAACACCAGGTTATCACTGTTGAAAATGTTTCTCCACTCCTAGACCATGACAATGCTGTTTACGTCTTTATGGGTGCTGGAGACATCCAAACCTATGAATATTCATTTGAACGTCTCTTGTCTAACTTGACAAGCAACGTCCAATAAGGAAAGCCAGATGGAAATTCCAATCACTATAAGGCAAGCTACCCTATCAGATTTAGAAGAAATGTTGGCGATTGAAGAAGCCAATCCTTCATCAGAAGAGACACTTAGCCGCCAATCCTTAGAAGAGAGTATCCGCAAGTCTGCGGGTACCTTTCTTGTAGCTTGGGATGAAAATCAGCTCCTAGGCTATGTTTTGGGAGAAGCTCAGTATCTTCATCCCAAATGGATAGAAGTAAAATCATTGACTATTCATCCGAATCATTGGGGACAAGGTTTGGGAACTCTTCTTCTTGCAGCCTTGAAACAGGTGACAGTCGAATTAAATCACCAAGGTATTCTTTTGAAAAGTCCTGATGAACTACTATCATATTTTGAAATGAATGGCTTTGTTGAAGAAGAAGTGACCGAGAGTCATTATGGCAGTGGTTCTTGTTGGTATCTGACTTGGGCTAATCCTTTTTATCAGGAGGAAATATGAAAATCAGACAAGCAAGATTTTCGGATTTAGATCGGATTATAGAGATAGAGCTGGAGAATTTCTCCCTTGAGGAAGCCATTCCTCGTTCGGTCTTTGAGGCGCATTTACGTGAAATTCAGACCAGCTTTCTCGTCGCTGAAAAAGAGGGACGTATCCTTGGCTACATTGAAGGTCCGGTCGTCCCACATCGTCATCTACAAGATCAGTCCTTTACAGAAGAAATAAAAGACTATAGCCATCAACCTGGAGGTTATATTTCTGTGACCTGTCTCTCCATAGCTAAGGAAGCGCAAGCTTTGGGAGTGGGCAAAAAATTGCTGACTGCCCTAAAAGAAGTCGCTTTAGAACATGAACGAGAGGGCATTAACCTGACTTGTCATGATTATCTTATCTCATATTACGAGAAACATGGTTTTGTCAATGAAGGACTATCCCAATCTACCTATGCAGGTGAGACCTGGTATAACATGGTTTGGAAGCCTTGAAAACAAGAAATATAGTTGGAGAAAGGTATATTTTGTTGCTTTTCTGCGACTTTTAAGATATAATGTTATGGATTGCCAACAAGGAGGTAAAGCTTTTGAGCGAGAAATCAAGAGAAGAAACGTTAAGCTTTAAAGAACAGATTTTACGCGATTTAGAGAGAGTCAGAGAGAGAGAAAGAAAGGGGAAAGAAGAGGAAAGTCCGACCACCCCAACTCCATCTTCTCAAGTAACTCCACCCGCTCCTTCTGAACAAGAACCAAATCTTGCCACAGAAGGTTTAATGGTAGACTCTCTGTCAACTGTGGATGAAATCCTAAAAAATGCCCCAAGTGTACCATCACGTCCAAGTTTTGAATCAAGCGAAGTGACAGGACCAGAGCCAGAAGAGTCAAAACTAGAAGAGTCTGCACCAGCCAAGATTGATGCTGTAGAGCCTAAAAAGGAAGACAAAGAGTTTAACACTACTCCAACTAAAGTGGCTGTTTCCTATAAAACGGATGATAATAAAGAAGAATCAGTCCCTCCTGTTGTGGAGAATGTAGTCCCTGCTCCAGTTGAGAAAGTTGATAACCTAGCGGATGCTCCACGACGCAGTCGTCGTGAAGGAACAAAGCCAGCTAAGAAAAAGAAGAAATCAAAAGCTAAAGGCTGTTTGCTAACTTTCCTAGTTCTCCTAGTGCTCGTAAGTATTGGTGGCTTCTTTGGTTATGGATACGTTCAAGAATCCTTGAAACCTGTTGATGCAAGTTCTAAGGACTATGTAACGGTTCAAATCCCAGAAGGTTCAAATATTCAAGAAATTGGGAGCACTTTGGAAAAATTTGGTTTGGTTAAACATGGACTTATCTTTAGCTTTTATGCTAAATATAAGGGCGCAGACTTAAAATCAGGTTATTATAACTTGAAGAAGAGCATGAGTACGGATGAGTTGATTCAAGAATTGCAAAAAGGTGGGACTCCTGAAGCTCAGGCACCTGTTCTTGCAAACTTGACAATTCCAGAAGGTTATACATTGGAGCAAATTGCTCAAACAGTAGGACAACTTCAAGGTGACTTTAAAGAACCTCTTACTGCGGATGCCTTTTTAGAAAAAGTTCAAGACGAGACCTTTATCTCACAATTAGTGACGAAGTATCCAAACCTTCTTGGAAGCCTTCCAACAAAAGATAGTGGCGTTCGTTATCGTCTTGAAGGCTACCTTTTCCCAGCGACTTATACAATCAAAGATAGCACAACTGTTGAGAGTTTGATTGATGAGATGGTGGCTGCGATGGATAAGACCATGTCATCATATTACGCCTCAATTAAAGAAAAGAATCTGACAGTTAATGAATTGCTCAGCATTGCTTCTCTTGTCGAAAAAGAAGGTGCTAAGACCGAAGACCGCAAGAAGATTGCAGGTGTTTTCTATAACCGCTTGAATCTCGGTATGCCACTTCAAAGTAATATCGCTATCCTATATGCTCAAGGAAAACTTGGTCAAAAGATTAGTTTAGCAGATGACGCTGGAATTGATACAACGATTGATTCACCATACAACGTTTACACACACCTTGGGCTGATGCCTGGACCAGTTGATAGTCCAAGTTTAGATGCTATTGAAGCAAGTGTAAACCAGACAAAGAGTGACTACTTGTACTTTGTAGCCAATGTTGAAGATGGTAAAGTATACTTCGCAACGACCAAAGAAGAACACGATCAAAACGTTGCAGAACATATCAATAGCAAATTAACACAATCAAGTAGTTCAAACTAAAATTATGTGGTTTTCCACATAATTTTGTTTTAAAAACAAATTAAGAAAAGAAAGTTGAGAAAAATGGCAGAAAAAACTTACCCAATGACCCTTGAAGAAAAGGAAAAACTAGAAAAAGAATTAGAGGAGTTGAAACTCGTTCGTCGTCCTGAAGTGGTAGAACGTATCAAAATTGCTCGTTCATACGGAGACCTTTCAGAGAACAGCGAGTACGAAGCAGCCAAGGATGAGCAAGCTTTTGTTGAAGGACAAATTTCAAGTCTAGAAACAAAAATCCGCTATGCTGAAATAGTTAATAGCGATGCAGTTGCCCAAGATGAAGTGGCTATCGGTAAGACCGTAACCATCCAAGAAATCGGGGAAGATGACGAAGAAGTCTATATCATCGTCGGTTCTGCAGGTGCAGATGCTTTCGCTGGTAAAGTATCAAATGAAAGTCCGATTGGACAAGCCTTGATCGGTAAAAAGACTGGTGATACAGCGACCATCGAGACACCAGTTGGTAGCTACGATGTCAAAATCTTAAAGGTTGAAAAAACAGCCTAAATAGAATGAAAATGGAGTAGTGGAGGTCTTGACTTGCTCAACTCCTTTTTGGTTTTTTGGATAAAATAGGAGATTATATGAGTTCAAATAAGAAGAAAAATAAAATGGAGCGTGGTCTAACCAATCGCCATGTTCAGGTGATGGCCATTGCTGGAACAATCGGAACAGGACTTTTCCTAGGTGCTGGGCGTTCTATCAGCCTTACAGGACCTTCTATCATCCTGATTTATATGATTACAGGAGCCTTTATGTTTTTGATGATGAGGGCTGTTGGGGAGATGCTCTACCAGGATCCAGAACAACATACTTTTATCAACTTTATCACCCGTCATTTGGGGAAAGGCTGGGGTTATTTCTCAGTTTGGTCTTATTGGTTGTCTGTCGTCTTTATCGGTATGGCAGAAATCACTGCGATCTCGCATTATGTTCAGTTTTGGTTTCCTAGCTGGCCTAGTTGGCTGATTCAGATTGTCTTTTTAACGATTTTGGCCTTGGTCAATCTGATTGCGGTTAAGCTCTTTGGAGAAGTCGAGTTTTGGTTTGCTATGGTTAAAATTGTGGCTATTTTAGCTATGATTGCAACAGGGGTCTTTATGGTCTTAACTGGATTTGAGACACCGCATGGTGCTGCAAGTTTGGCAAATATCAGCAATCAGTTCTCTCTTTTCCCAAACGGTGTTATGAACTTTGTCATGGCCTTTCAAATGGTATTTTTTGCCTATCTGATGATTGAGTTTATCGGGGTGACAACTTCTGAAACAAAGAATCCTCGTCAGGTTTTGCCAAAAGCAGTTAAGGAAATTCCTCTCCGAATTGTCTTCTTCTATGGTGGAGCTCTATTGGCCATTATGTCTATCATTCCCTGGAGAGAACTTGCTTCTTCGGATTCACCATTTGTAACGGTTTTTGAACTGGCAGGTATCAAGTGGGCAGCGGCTTTGATTAACTTTGTCGTTTTGACGTCGGCAGCATCTGCTCTTAATTCAACCCTCTACTCAACAGGTCGGCATTTGTACCAGATTGCTCATGACTCGCCCAATCGCTTCTTAAAAGCTATTAAGGCAGATACCCTTTCTCGTCACAATGTTCCACAAAATGCCATCATTGCTTCAGCAATTTTAATTGCTCTGGCGGCCTTTATCAACGTTTTGCCAGGTGTTTCCGATGCTTTTGCTTTGATTACGGCGTCCTCGTCAGGTGTTTACATCGCGATTTATATTTTGATCATGGTGGCTCATCTCAAATACCGCAAGTCACAAGACTTCATGGCTGATGGCTACCTCATGCCTCAGTATCGCTTGCTTAATCCCCTAACCATGCTCTTCTTTATCTTTGTCTTTGTAACCCTCTTTTTACAAGAATCTACCTTCATGGGGGCGGTTGGTTCTGCCATCTGGATTATCGGTTTCGGAATTTATAGTCAGTGGAAATTTAGAAAATAACTCATGAACTCATCAACTCTGCTTGGTGAGTTTTTTCTAGTTTGACAGTCTATTGAAATAAGATTATAATCAAACTGTAGCAGTTTATTAGGAGGTTTGGATGCACGTTAGATTGGAAAATAAGGAATCTCATAAAGCGCAAGAAATAGGGGATTTGATTCGTGCTTATAATCGTTCTAAAAGAGAAGAGGCTGAAAGCGAGCCACTGAACCTTTATGTTGAAGATGAAAAGGGCAATCTCTTGGCGGGCTTAGTAGCAGAGACTTTCGGAAATTGGTTGGAAATTGAGTATTTGTTTGTAACAGAGGAACTGCGAGGGCAAGGAATCGGTTCAAAACTATTGGAGCAAGCTGAAAATGAAGCTAAGAAACGAAACTGTCAGTTTGCTTTCGTGAATACTTACCAGTTTCAAGCTCCAGATTTTTATAAAAGGCATGGCTACAAGGAAGTCTTTACCTTGCAAGACTATCCCTATACAGGACAAAGATATTATTACCAAAAGGATTTATAAGCTGAATATGAAAGTATAAAGCAAAGAGGGATTTTTCACATCACTATGGAGGCGGGCAAATGGACATAATATTGGATATGGGTAACGTTTTATTAGAATGGAACAAGGATAAGATTTTGCAAGGTATTTCGGAGATAAAGAAAGATTATCTGATTTTAGATAAGACTATTTTTCAGTCGGGGCTTTGGGAGAGATTAGATCTTGGTATCATGACGAGAGAAGAATTAGTGCTTAAAGTTGTCTCCATGATTGGAAGGACCTATCAAAAGAAGGTCGAAGAAGTTATCTGGAACTGGCCTAGCTACATTGACATTTATACGGAAGTCTTTCCTGTCTTGTCAGAACTAAAGAAAAAGGGGCATCGCATCTTTGTCTTGTCCAATACCTCAAAGGTATTTTATGACTTGCTGGAAGAGCAGCTATCTCCCATAAAAGAACTTTTAGATGGCTTTGTCCTATCCTGTGATATAAAAGCTATAAAGCCTGATTTGGCAATGTTTAAGGAGATTCTCGATAAATACCAGCTAGATCCTACAAATTGTGTCTTTCTAGATGATATTGAGGACAATACAATGGCAGCTGAGAAATTGGGCATCAAGGCCTATCAGGTCAAGAAAAGAAGCGATGTCGTCGATATTTTGAAATCCTATATTTAAATTCAAAACTCTCTATTTTTTGTGGTAGAGAGTTTTTTCGTTAACAAAATGTTACAAAATGACATTTATATGTTGCATTAAGTTAGATATATGGTATAATGTTTTTAAAAGAAGCGCAACTTTTTAAAAATGTGAAGGAGGACGCTAGTGGCTAAAAATTTAAAATTAAAATTAGCTCGGGTGGAGCGTGATTTAACACAAGGGGATTTGGCAGAGGCTGTAGGGGTTACGCGCCAGACTATAGGCTTGATTGAAGCTGGGAAATACAATCCTAGTCTCTCCCTCTGTCAGTCCATTTGCAGATGCTTAGGCAAAACTTTAGATCAATTATTTTGGGAGGAAGAAGATGAAAAATAGAAAAAAACTTGTGATCAAAGATGAACGTACGGAAAAATTGGATGGAAAGATTTCAGGAGAAATTCTCTTGGGAATGTGCCTATTTTTGGCACTGGAAATTTTTGCCAAAGTTTATATTTTTAATTTAACACTTCTGTCCTACTTGCCAGAATTACTTTTATTGATCGGAGTTGGTTTGTATGCCATTATTCGCCGCATGTATGTAGGAATTGATATTCGAGATATTGTTGAGGATACTGGAAAAGAAAGAATTTTATCTGCTTTGGGATTTTCTATAGTGATTTTACTGATTGATATCGTAGGTAATCGCGAGGAACTGGTCAGTCTATTGACTTGGAAGTACTCCCTAAAAGTGCTCCTAGCAGTTGTCATCTATCTCGTTGGGAGTTATTCTATGGATAGAGTTATCCTATACTTGAATCGCAGAAATCAGCAAGTTTGGGAGGAAGAAGATGAAAAATAGATTTTTTTATTATCAATTACTAGACGAAAGGGAAGAGCAACTGATTAACAAAGCTGGGACAGAGTCTTTTATTTGAAAAAAAGACAGTAAAAAAGCGCAAAAAATCACTTCCTGTGCGATACTGTAATTGAATTTTTTAAGTTTAGGCGTTAGAACTATTTCCTCAGTCCTAGCGCCTTTTCTTTTTGATAAGTCTGCTTGGTGGAGAGTAGTTTGTAAATGATTCTGAGAATCTTATGAGCACAAGCAATAATCGCCTTCATCTTGCTTCCTCTTTGGGAAATTTGATTGTAACAAGAAGAAAAAGCTGGATCCTTAGAATGTGCTGCGATCAATCCCGACGTGGTCAAAGCCTGTTTGATATATCGATTTCCTTGCGTGATGTGTGAGGATTTTTTAATGCCAGCACTTTCATAAGACCCTGGGCAGAGTCCAGTCCATGATGCTAAGTGTGCATCGGATGGAAAGGCTGTAACAGTTGGTCCAATCTCAGCTAAAATAGTTCAGCACAGTTTTCGTTCACACCAGGAATAGTTTGAAGCATCCTAAGAGCTAGGAATGTAAGATGGCTCAATCAGTCCACAACGACCAAGTTGAGCAATCCATTCAGCGTCCTTCACATCTGTCTTACGACCGGGTACATTCTTGATATGTTGAGGATTGGCAAGTACTAAGACTAGATTAGAATCTGAAAAGATATTCAAAAAAGGGAGCCAATATCGCCCAGTACTTTCAAAAAAGACATGTGTGACATGATTTTCTACCACCCAATCTAAGGCATTGTGAAGAGCTACAGTAGTTGTCTCAAATTTCTTCTGAATTTTCTTTGGTTTATTGCTATCTAGTGAGCCATCTAGAATACAATAAACAATGGATTTTGGGTGAACATCAATGCCACAACATGTTTCAATCATAACTTCCATTATAAAAACCTCTTGTTAACTATTTGAAAAATAGAACAAGAGGTTAATTGTAATTTTATTTTCACGTTCAAGACATATTCGAGTTATCTCATGACTCTTGTTCATCCAGTTTTATGTACAGGCTAGGAAAAGTCCTATTAAAGACCACGGATTAGCATTGTTCAGCTTAATTATAAGCTAAACTTCTTTTTCTGTCATGAGTTAGCAGGCTCTGCCTGCTTAGAGTTTTATGTTGAAATTCCTGAAAGTACTTTCTGGCGACTTAAAATATTAAATTATTCTTAAAAGTAAAATCTATTCTATATCAATTTAGCTATAAAGTTCAAAGTTTATTGTATAATGAGGGAAAGGTATTATGCGAAAGGAGGAAACTTTCCGCTGTTTGGTCAGAGAGTAAGAGCAGTGGACGTTTGAAGAATGGGAGGTCTCATTCAGTCGGT
This sequence comes from Streptococcus oralis, assembly GCF_003943415.1. Classification (GTDB taxonomy): domain Bacteria; phylum Bacillota; class Bacilli; order Lactobacillales; family Streptococcaceae; genus Streptococcus; species Streptococcus oralis_BJ. The sequence goes on from NZ_RJPK01000001.1 coordinate 18,455, forward strand.
TACTTTCTTTTTACTTGTTTAGTTGGAGGAACTAAAAATTTTTAAAGAAAAAAGAAAGCGCTTTATTTATAGAGAATATGAAAGGTAAAAAAATGAAGTATAGGGATTTTGATCGAAAACGACGATATGGCATTAGAAAATTTGCAGTTGGAACAGCTTCTGTACTAATTGGTACAGTTGTATTTGGAGTTTCGCCAGTTTTAGCCCAAGAACAGGGAAATGTAGTAGCACCAAGTACTGAAAATGTGGAAAAAGGCAAAGACCAATCATCAGAAGAGGTGCCCAAAGAAGCTGTAGTAGCAAATGCATCCGATGCTGATAAGAATGTAGTTGGGACTGAACTTGATCAAGATAAGCTCAAGAAGCAAGTAGAAGAAAAGACAGAAAATGCAACGGAAACAACTTTAAAAGAAGAGGAAGAATCAGCAGATGAGAATGCTATTCCTCGTGATTATTATTCAAGAGATTTAAAAAATGCTAATCCTGTCCTTGAAAAAGAAGATGTTGAAACCAATGCGGCAAATGGTCAGAGAGTCGATTTATCAAGTGAACTAGACAAACTAAAGAAACTTCAAAATGCTACAGTTCACATGGAGTTCAAACCAGATGCATCAGCTCCACGCTTTTACAATCTCTTTTCGGTATCCAGTGACACCAAGGAAAATGAGTACTTTACTATGTCGGTCCTTGATAATACAGCTCTTATTGAAGGGCGTGGCGCTAACGGGGAGCAGTTCTATGATAAGTATACAGATGCTCCTTTGAAAGTTCGTCCTGGACAATGGAATTCTGTGACCTTTACTGTCGAACAACCGACAGCAGAGTTACCTCATGGTCGAGTTCGTCTCTATGTGAACGGTGTCTTATCTCGAACAAGTCTCAAATCTGGTAACTTCATTAAAGATATGCCAGATGTTAATCAAGCTCAACTTGGAGCAACCAAACGGGGCAATAAAACAGTTTGGGCATCAAACTTACAAGTACGAAACCTAACTGTTTACGATCGTGCTTTAAGCCCAGATGAAGTTCAAACACGAAGTCAATTATTTGAAAGAGGTGAATTGGAACAGAAACTTCCTGAGGGAGCAAAAGTCACTGAGAAAGAAGATGTCTTTGAAGGTGGTAGGAATAATCAACCAAATAAAGATGGTATCAAGAGTTATCGTATCCCAGCTCTTCTCAAGACAGATAAAGGAACACTGATTGCTGGAACGGATGAAAGACGTTTGCACCATTCTGACTGGGGAGATATTGGGATGGTTGTTCGTCGTAGCTCAGATAATGGAAAAACATGGGGAGATCGAATTGTAATCTCAAATCCTCGTGACAATGAGCACGCTAAACATGCAGATTGGCCATCTCCAGTTAATATTGATATGGCCTTGGTGCAAGACCCTGAAACAAAGAGAATTTTTGCAATTTATGACATGTTCCTTGAAAGTAAGGCAGTATTTTCATTGCCGGGACAAGCTCCGAAAGCTTATGAACAAGTGGGAGATAAAGTTTATCAAGTTTTATATAAGCAAGGAGAATCAGGTCGCTATACGATTCGAGAAAACGGAGAGGTTTTCGACCCTCAAAATAGAAAGACAGATTATCGCGTCGTCGTTGACCCTAAAAAACCAGCCTACAGCGATAAGGGGGATTTGTATAAAGGGAATGAGCTAATCGGAAATATTTATTTTGAGTATAGCGAGAAGAATATTTTTAGAGTTTCCAATACCAACTACCTATGGATGTCCTACAGTGATGACGATGGGAAGACTTGGTCTGCACCAAAAGATATTACTCATGGGATTCGGAAAGATTGGATGCACTTCCTAGGAACTGGACCTGGTACGGGGATTGCCTTGCGTACAGGACCTCATAAGGGAAGACTGGTGATTCCAGTTTATACAACAAACAACGTTTCCTACCTAAGTGGTTCTCAATCATCTCGTGTAATTTACTCGGATGATCATGGTGAAACATGGCAAGCAGGGGAAGCAGTTAATGATAACCGTCCAGTAGGCAACCAAACCATTCACTCTTCAACCATGAATAATCCAGGTGCCCAAAATACGGAGTCGACTGTTGTTCAGTTGAATAATGGGGATCTCAAGCTCTTTATGCGTGGGTTGACTGGTGATCTTCAGGTTGCGACCAGTCATGATGGGGGAGCAACGTGGGATAAGGAAATCAAACGTTATCCTCAAGTAAAAGACGTTTATGTTCAAATGTCCGCTATTCACACCATGCATGAAGGAAAGGAATACATTCTACTCAGCAATGCTGGTGGTCCTGGACGCAATAATGGTTTGGTTCACCTGGCTCGTGTTGAGGAGAATGGTGAGTTGACATGGCTGAAACACAATCCTATACAAAGTGGTAAGTTTGCTTACAACTCACTCCAAGAACTCGGAAATGGCGAATATGGTTTGCTTTATGAGCATGCGGATGGCAATCAAAACGATTATACTTTATCCTATAAAAAATTCAACTGGGATTTCTTGACCAAGGATTGGATTTCTCCTAAAGAAGCAAAAGTGAAATATGCGATTGAAAAATGGCCAGGCATCCTTGCTATGGAGTTTGATTCGGAAGTATTGGTCAACAAGGCACCAACCCTTCAATTGGCAAACGGTAAAACAGCACGCTTCATGACCCAGTATGACACAAAAACCCTCCTATTTACGGTGGATTCAGAGGATATGGGTCAAAAAGTTACAGGTCTGGCAGAAGGTGCTATTGAAAGTATGCATAATTTACCAGTCTCTGTAGCGGGCACTAAGCTTTCGAATGGAATGAACGGAAGTGAAGCTGCTGTTCATGAAGTGCCAGAATATACAGGTCCACTAGGGACAGCGGGTGAAGAGGCAACTCCGACAGTCGAGAAGCCAGAATATACAGGCCCACTAGGGACAGCGGGTGAGGAACCAGCACCAACAGTTGAAAAACCAGAATTTACAGGCGGTGTGAATGGTGAAGAGGCCGCAGTTCATGAAGTACCAGAGTACACAGGCCCACTAGGGACAGCGGGTGAGGAACCAGCACCAACAGTTGAAAAACCAGAATTTACAGGCGGTGTGAATGGTGAAGAGGCCGCAGTTCATGAAGTACCAGAGTACACAGGCCCACTAGGGACAGCGGGTGAGAAATCAGCACCAACAGTTGAAAAGCCAGAATTTACAGGCGGTGTGAATGCTGTCGAAGTAGCTGTCCATGAACTTCCAGAGTACACAGGCCCACTAGGTACAGCGGGCGAAGAGGCAGCTCCAACAGTCGAGAAACCAGAATTTACAGGCGGAGTTAATGCTGTTGAGGCCGCAGTTCATGAAGTACCAGAGTATACAGACACATTAGGTACAGCGGGTGAAGAGGTAGCTTCAACAGTTGAGAAGCCAGAGTTTACAGGCGGTGTGAATGCTGTTGAAGCAGCAGTCCATGAAGCCCCTGAGTACAAAGGTGGCGTGAATGCAGCCGATGCAGCTGTACATGAACTCGCAGAATATAAGGGAGCTAATTCGCTTGTGAATCTTGCTACAGAAGATTATACTTACAAAGCTCCTCTTGCTCAGCAGACACTTCCTAATACAGGGAACAAGGAGAGTGGAATCCTTGCCTCACTAGGACTCACAGCTTTCTTCCTTGGCTTGTTTGCAATGGGGAAAAAGAAAGAAGAATAAGAGAATAATTTTAATCATTTGGCTTTGTAAAAATAGAAGGAGATAGTAGGTTTTTCAGCCTGCTATCTTTTTCTTTCGGCTCAAGGTGTGCTAATAAGAAATTCTAAGATGTCTGAAACTACTTTCAGGATAGTCTGTTCTATAAAATAGTTTTGAAACTGAAATCTATTCTACCATAAACTATTGAAAGCGCTTAACAAATAATATATAATAAGCCCATAGAAGAAAGAAAGGGAGGAAAGAGGATGCCACAGATCAGCAAAGAAGCCTTGATTGAACAAATCAAAGATGGAATCATTGTCTCTTGCCAGGCACTTCCTCACGAACCGCTTTATACAGAAGCGGGAGGGGTTATCCCCTTGCTAGTCAAAGCGGCTGAGCAAGGTGGAGCAGTCGGTATCCGAGCAAACAGTGTTCGCGATATCAAGGAAATCAAGGAGGTTACGAAACTTCCAATTATCGGAATCATCAAACGTGACTATCCGCCACAGGAGCCCTTCATTACAGCTACGATGAGAGAAGTTGATGAACTGGCTGAACTAGACATAGAGGTCATTGCTCTGGATTGTACCAAACGTGAACGTTACGACGGTTTGGAAATCCAGGACTTTATCCGACAAGTCAAAGAAAAATATCCTCATCAACTCTTAATGGCTGATACCAGTACTTTTGAAGAAGGGCTAGCAGCAGTCGAAGCGGGAATTGATTTTGTTGGAACAACCTTATCAGGTTATACTTCTTACAGTCCAAAAGTAGATGGTCCAGACTTTGAACTGATCAAAAAACTTTGTGAAGCAGGGGTGGATGTCATCGCTGAAGGGAAAATTCATACACCAGAACAAGCCAAACAAATCCTTGAATATGGGGTGCGAGGCATCGTTGTCGGTGGAGCTATTACTAGACCAAAAGAGATTACGGAGCGCTTTGTTGCCGGTCTTAAATAACACAATCTCAAAAAAGAGGAGAGTGGTCGATGCGTCGGATAAAATGAAAACGTATACAAATAGAAGCTTACTCACTATCCAATATGGACACGCTTATTAATTAGGAGAATACAAATGAAATTTAGAAAACTAGCTTGTACAGTACTTGCAGGTGCTGCGATTCTTGGCCTTGCGGCTTGTGGGAATTCTGGTGGAAGTAAAGATGCTGGAAAATCTGGTAGCGATAGCGGAAAAACAGAAATCACTTGGTGGGCATTCCCAGTCTTCACACAAGAAAAAACTGGCGATGGTGTTGGAACTTATGAAAAATCAATCATCGAAGCTTTTGAAAAAGCAAATCCAGATGTAAAAGTGAAATTGGAAACCATTGACTTCAAGTCGGGTCCTGAAAAGATCACAACAGCCATCGAAGCAGGAACAGCGCCAGACGTACTCTTTGACGCACCAGGACGTATCATCCAATACGGCAAAAATGGTAAATTGGCTGAGTTGAACGACCTCTTCACAGACGAATTCGTCAAAGATGTCAATAATGAAAACATCGTACAAGCAAGTAAGGCTGGTGACAAAGCTTACATGTATCCAATCAGTTCAGCTCCATTCTACATGGCCATGAACAAGAAAATGTTGGAAGATGCAGGAGTTGCAAACCTTGTCAAAGAAGGTTGGACAACTGATGACTTTGAAAAAGTTTTGAAAGCGCTTAAAGATAAAGGATATACACCAGGTTCATTGTTCAGTTCTGGTCAAGGGGGAGACCAAGGAACACGTGCCTTCATCGCAAACCTTTATGGCGGTTCTGTAACAGACAAAGATGTAACTAAATATACAACTGACGATCCTAAATTCGTCAAAGGTCTTGAAAAAGCTGCTAGCTGGATTAAAGACGGTTTGTTGAACAATGGTTCACAATTTGACGGTGGAGCAGACATCCAAAACTTTGCGAATGGTCAAACTTCATACACAATCCTTTGGGCACCAGCTCAAAACGGTATCCAAGCGAAACTCTTGGAAGCAAGTAAGGTAGACGTGGTAGAAGTACCATTCCCATCAGACTCTGGTAAACCATCTCTTGAATACCTTGTAAATGGATTTGCAGTATTTAACAACAAGGACGACAAAAAAGTCGCAGCTGCTAAGAAATTCGTTCAATTCATCGCAGATGACAAAGAATGGGGTCCTAAAGACGTAGTTCGTACAGGTGCCTTCCCAGTTCGTACATCATTTGGCAAACTTTATGAAGACAAACGTATGGAAACAATCAGTGGCTGGACTAAATACTACTCACCATACTACAACACTATCGATGGATTTGCTGAAATGAGAACTCTTTGGTTCCCAATGTTGCAATCTGTATCAAATGGTGACGAAAAACCAGCGGATGCTTTGAAAGCCTTCACTGAAAAAGCTAACGAAACAATCAAAAAAGCTACAAAACAATAAGCACTAAGTCAGATTGATTCCCCCTTTTCCCTGAGCACTACGGTGTAAGAAAAGGGGGACTTTTGTTTGAAATGTAAGGAACTGTCACGAAATTAAAATGAAGTTCTTACATAAGCGAATCTTAAAAAATTTCATTTTGATTTTAAAACAGTTCAAGAAAATCAAAAACTATTCTATTTGAAAGAGAGGTGCCGACTGTGAAAGTTAATAAAATTCGTATGCGGGAAACAGTGATTTCCTACGCTTTCCTAGCACCAGTATTGTTCTTCTTTGTTATCTTTGTCTTGGCTCCTATGATTATGGGATTCATTACAAGTTTCTTTAACTACTCCATGACCAGCTTTGAGTTTGTTGGTTTGGATAACTACATTCGTATGTTTAAAGACCCTGTCTTTACCAAGTCTTTGATCAATACCGTTATCCTAGTTATTGGATCAGTACCGATTGTGGTTCTCTTCTCGCTCTTTGTAGCATCTCAAACCTATCATCAAAATGCGATTGCTCGTTCTTTCTATCGTTTCGTCTTCTTCCTTCCTGTAGTTACAGGTAGTGTTGCCGTAACGGTTGTATGGAAATGGATCTATGACCCCCTATCAGGGATTCTAAACTTTGTCCTTAAGTCAAGCCATATCATCAGCCAAAACATTTCTTGGCTGGGTGACAAAAACTGGGCTTTGCTAGCGATTATGATTATCCTTTTGACAACATCTGTTGGTCAACCGATTATCCTTTATATCGCTGCCATGGGGAATATTGATAACTCACTTGTTGAAGCAGCGCGTGTTGACGGTGCGACTGAATTTCAAGTCTTCTGGAAGATCAAATGGCCTAGCCTTCTTCCAACAACTCTTTACATCGCGATCATCACAACCATCAACTCATTCCAATGTTTTGCTTTGATTCAGCTCTTGACTTCTGGTGGTCCAAACTACTCAACAAGTACCTTGATGTACTACCTTTACGAAAAAGCCTTCCAATTGACAGAGTACGGCTATGCCAATACTATTGGTGTCTTCTTGGCAGTGATGATTGCCATTGTCAGCTTTGCTCAATTCAAGATCCTCGGAAACGATGTAGAATACTAAGGAAAGGAGACAGTTATGCAACCTACACAAAAGAAACCCTTAACAGCTTTCACTGTTATTTCAACGATTATCTTGCTCTTGTTGACCGTACTGTTCATCTTTCCATTCTACTGGATCTTGACAGGGGCCTTCAAATCACAGCCTGATACCATTATGATTCCGCCACAGTGGTTCCCTAAAATGCCAACCATGGAGAACTTCCAACAACTCATGGTGCAAAACCCTGCTATGCAGTGGATGTGGAACTCTGTATTTATCTCACTGGTAACCATGTTCCTAGTCTGTGCTACCTCTTCTCTAGCAGGTTATGTCTTGGCTAAAAAACGTTTCTATGGTCAACGCATCCTCTTTGCAGTTTTTATCGCTGCCATGGCACTTCCAAAACAAGTTGTCCTTGTACCATTGGTACGTATCGTCAACTTCATGGGAATTCACGATACTCTCTGGGCAGTTATCTTGCCTTTGATCGGATGGCCATTTGGGGTCTTCCTTATGAAACAATTTAGTGAAAATATCCCGACAGAATTGCTTGAATCAGCTAAAATCGACGGTTGTGGTGAGATCCGTACTTTCTGGAGCGTAGCCTTCCCTATCGTGAAACCAGGATTTGCAGCTCTTGCAATCTTTACCTTCATCAATACTTGGAACGACTACTTCATGCAGTTGGTTATGTTGACTTCACGTCAAAACTTGACTATCTCACTCGGGGTTGCGACCATGCAGGCCGAAATGGCAACCAACTACGGTTTGATCATGGCGGGTGCAGCTCTCGCAGCAGTGCCAATCGTAACCGTCTTCCTTGTCTTCCAAAAATCCTTCACTCAGGGTATCACTATGGGAGCTGTCAAAGGTTAAGACCTTGCGAAAATCGAATTTAAACTACGTCAGCGTTACCTTGCCATACTTAAGTTTTGCCAGCGGTTAGCTTCCTAGTTTGTTCTTCGATTTTCATTGAGTATAAGAGAATACAGAGTTATAAGTGTCTACAAAATGGAGAGTATGCAGTTACTTCGTGAAGTTTTGTCAGACACTTATAAACTTAATTTATGATTTTAGTTAACTATCAGAAACGAAGGAAACAGTATGATTTTTGACGATTTGAAAAACATCGCCTTTTACAAGGGGATTCATCCCAATCTAGACAAGGCTATCGACTATCTCTATCAGCACCGTAAGGATTCTTTCGAACTCGGTAAGTATGAGATTGACGGGGACAAGGTCTTTCTAGTTGTTCAGGAAAATGTCCTCAATCAAGCTGAAAATGATCAATTTGAACACCATAAACACTATGCAGACTTGCATTTGTTGGTAGAAGGACATGAATATTCGAGCTACGGTTCACGTATCAAAGACGAGGCGGTAGCATTCGATGAAGCGAGCGACATTGGTTTTGTATATTGTTATGAACGCTACCCACTATTGCTGGGCTATTACAATTTTGCGATTTTCTTCCCAGGAGAACCGCACCAGCCAAATGGCTATGCAGGTATGGAAGAGAAGGTTCGCAAATATCTCTTTAAAATTTTGATTGATTAGAAGAATCAGGAGGAGCAAACATGGCACAAAAAGGAGTAAGCCTAATCAAGGCAGCATTTGATACAGATAATTTTCTCATGCGTTTCAGTGAGAAGGTCTTGGATATCGTGGCAGCCAATCTTCTTTTTGTCGTCTCTTGTTTGCCTATCGTCACGATTGGAGTGGCGAAAATCAGCCTCTATGAGACTATGTTTGAGATTAAGAGAAGCAGACGGGTACCAGTCTTTAGAACTTATCTAAGAGCTTTCAAGCAAAATCTGAAACTGGGGCTTCAGTTAGGTCTGTTAGAGTTGGGCATTGTGTCATTAAGCCTTCTAGACCTCTATCTCTTCTGGGGACAGACTGCTTTGCCTTTCCAGATTGTGAAAGCTATATGTTTGGGGATTCTCATCTTCCTCACTCTGGTGATGTTGGCTAGTTATCCCATCGCTGCACGCTATGATTTGTCTTGGAAAGAAGTGCTGCAAAAAGGGCTTATCTTGGCAAGTTTTAACTTTCCTTGGTTCTTCCTCATGTTAGCCATTCTCTTTCTCATAGTGATGGTTCTTTATCTATCCGCCTTCACTCTCCTTTTGGGTGGGTCAGCTTTTATCCTCTTTGGTTTTGGTTTGCTAGTCTTTCTCCAAACAGGATTGATGGAGAAAATCTTCGCCAAATACCAGTAGGATGAGGTGTTTCTGAAACTACTTTCAATCGTTACAGTTTCTAAAATACAGGTAGAAACTAAAATCTAAGTGTATACAAGATATTGAAAGCGATTTTCACAAGGTGTATACTAAACTTGTAAAAAAATAGAACTGCTCTCAGCAGAAAAAAGAAATCTTAGGAGAAAATCTATGTCAGATTTGAAAAAATACGAAGGTGTCATTCCAGCCTTCTACGCATGTTATGATGATCAAGGAGAAGTCAGTCCAGAGCGTACGCGTGCCTTGGTCCAATACTTCATTGATAAAGGTGTTCAAGGTCTCTATGTCAATGGTTCTTCTGGTGAGTGTATCTACCAAAGTGTGGCAGACCGCAAGTTGATTTTGGAAGAAGTTATGGCCGTTGCCAAAGGAAAATTGACTATCATTGCTCACGTTGCTTGCAATAATACAAAGGATAGTATGGAACTTGCTCGCCACGCAGAAAGCTTGGGTGTAGATGCCATTGCAACCATTCCACCGATTTACTTCCGTTTGCCAGAATACTCAGTTGCCAAATACTGGAATGACATTAGTGCTGCAGCTCCAAACACGGACTACGTGATTTACAACATTCCTCAATTGGCAGGTGTTGCTTTGACTCCAAGTCTCTACACTGAAATGTTGAAGAATCCTCGTGTTATCGGTGTTAAGAACTCTTCTATGCCAGTTCAAGATATTCAAACTTTTGTGAGCCTCGGTGGAGAAGACCACATCGTATTCAATGGTCCAGATGAACAATTCCTTGGTGGTCGCCTCATGGGTGCCAAAGCTGGTATCGGTGGTACTTACGGTGCTATGCCAGAACTCTTCTTGAAACTCAATCAGTTGATTGCTGAGAAAGACTTGGAAACAGCGCGTGAATTGCAATACGCTATCAACGCAATCATTGGTAAATTGACTGCTGCACATGGAAATATGTACGGTGTCATCAAAGAAGTATTGAAAATCAATGAAGGTTTAAACATTGGTTCAGTTCGTTCACCATTGACGCCAGTAATCGAAGAAGATCGTCCAGTTGTAGAAGCAGCAGCAGCCTTGATTCGTGAAACCAAGGAGCGCTTCCTCTAATCCATAAGGAGGTATTTATGACACACTACGTTGCAATTGATATTGGTGGAACCAACATCAAATATGGTTTGATTGACCAAGAAGGCCAACTTGTTGAATCGCATGAAATGCCAACAGAGGCGCATAAGGGCGGCCCTCATATCTTACAAAAGACCAAAGATATCGTTTCCAGCTATTTAGAAAAAGGCCCAGTAGCAGGTGTTGCTATTTCTTCTGCAGGAATGGTAGATCCTGACAAAGGTGAGATTTTCTATGCCGGCCCGCAAATTCCTAACTACGCAGGAACCCAGTTCAAGAAGGAAATCGAGACGAACTTTTCTATTCCTTGCGAAATTGAAAATGATGTCAACTGTGCAGGTCTTGCTGAGGCAGTATCTGGTTCAGGAAAGGGAGCGAGTGTGACACTTTGCTTGACCATTGGAACAGGTATCGGTGGTTGCTTGATTATGGATGGGAAAGTCTTCCATGGTTTTAGCAATTCAGCCTGTGAAGTCGGTTATATGCACATGCAGGATGGAGCTTTCCAAGACTTAGCTTCTACGACAGCCTTGGTAGAATATGTGGCAGCAGCTCATAGAGATTCAGTTGACCAGTGGAATGGCCGACGCATCTTTAAGGAAGCTACTGAAGGAAACAAGATCTGTATGGCTGGCATTGACCGCATGGTAGATTACCTTGGGAAAGGTCTGGCAAATATTTGCTACGTTGCCAATCCAGAAGTAGTCATTCTCGGTGGTGGTATCATGGGACAAGAGGCTATTCTCAAACCAAAGATTCGCACAGCCTTGAAGGCGGCCTTGGAGCCAAGTCTAGCTGAAAAAACACGATTGGAATTTGCCCATCACCAAAATACAGCAGGGATGTTGGGAGCTTATTACCATTTTATACTCAATGAAAATCAAAGAGCAAAGTAGGAAGCTAGCCGTAGGCAGTACTTGAGTACGGAAAGGTGAAGCTGACGTGGTTTGAATTTGATTTTCGAAGAGTATTAAAACAAAACAATCCTAGTTTGGAACTATAGAATTAAGAAGAACACTTAATCACTACTTGAGTGAAAAATGTTTTCCTTAATTCTTTTTTTATTGAAAAATTTGAGCGAAAGGAGGTAATCGTGAGAAACTAGGAGAAAATAACCGCCTTGCATGAGAAGTTAAGCCGAGATGATGAACTACAAGGCGAGAGCAATTCTATCATCAATTGAAATGATATTTAGCTTGAGTAAATGAGAAAATGTGGAAAAATGATATAATGAAATGGACGAGAAATTGACAAATTAGAATTTGTAAAGGTGAGAAAAATGCAATGGCAACATATTCACCTTAAATCGAAATAATATAAAATTACGAGGAGATGATAAGATGGACAATTATATAAAATTAAATGAAGATAGGTGGAATAATGTAAAAAATGACTATACTGAGCCATTGACACATGAAGAATTAGAAGAAGTTAGAAAACATCCAATTTCTGTTGCCTTAACTGTTGGGAAAAAAGTTCCAAAAGAATGGTTTGAAAAAGCCAAGGGAAAAAAGATATTAGGTTTAGCTTGTGGAGGCGGACAGCAGGGTCCAGTTTTTGCTGCAAAAGGTTATGATGTCACCATAATGGATTTTTCTAAATCACAATTAGAAAGAGATGAGATGGTTGCTAAAAGAGAAGGCTTAAAAATCAATACAGTTCAAGGCGATATGACAAAACCATTTCCATTTGAAAATGAAACCTTTGATATTATTTTTAATCCGGTGTCAAATGTATATATAGAAGATTTAGAAAACATGTATAAAGAAGCCTCTCGAGTATTGAAAAAGGGCGGTTTGTTAATGGTCGGATTCATGAATCCTTGGATATACATGTATGATGCAGACACTGTATGGGACAAACCCGATGAGGAATTACTTTTAAAGTTTTCACTACCTTTTAATTCAAGAGAGCTTGAAGAGGAAGGCAAAATAACCATAAATCCAGAATATGGATATGAATTTAGCCATACCTTAGAAACTCAGATTAGAGGACAACTTAAAAATGGTCTCGCTATGATCGATTTTTATGAATCGTGTGATAAAAGACATCGATTATCACGTTATGGAAATGACTACATCGCTACACTCTGCATTAAACTATGATATTATAGAACGTACTTCTGAAGAATAGCTCATTTTATTTTACGATTAGAATTTCCCATACCCAAAATACCGCAGGGATGTTGGGTGCCTATTATCATTTTATACTCAATGAAAACCAAAGAGCAAAGTAGGGAGCGAGCCATAGGTTGCTCAAAGCACAGCTTTGAGGTTGTAGATAAGACTGACGAAGTCAGTTACCTATACGTACGGCAAGGTGAAGCTGACGTGGTTTGAAGAGATTTTTGAAGAGTATTAAAACAAAACAATCCTAGTTTGGTTCAACCAAACTAGGATTTTCTAACGCGTTTTTGTCTACGATAGCCATTGAGCTTTTTATTTTCCCAATAGCTGTTAAAGATTTTTTCCTTGCTCTCGCGATTGATTTCTAAAAAGTAGGCATAAATCAAATCTATTAAGATGAGCATAGGGAGCTGAGCGGAAATACGCTGGATGTAAGAAGATTGGCTATGATTTGCGACGAGGACTGTTTCGGTATAAGCCTGACTATTTTTGTTTGGAGCGCTGGTAAAGAGAATGGTCTTAGCCCCCATTTCTTTGGCATCCAACAAACTATCGAGGACGGATTGGGTAGTGCCTGATAGGGAAAAGCCAAGTACCAAACAGTTTTCATCCATGATACTGGTCGTCCATGCAAAGCCATCCTGATCGGTCAAAGCTTCACAGACAACACCTAGACGCATAAAACGGAGTTTCATCTCACGGGCAATCAGACCAGAACTTCCCGTTCCAAAAAAGTAAACTCGTTCAGCGTCATCGATTAGCTGGGCAACTCGTTCCAGTTGTTCTTCGTCAATTAAATCCTGTGTTTGTTCCCGTAGGTTGCTGTAGCTTCGAAGTACACGTTTGGTCAAAGGACTATGTTTGTGGGAATGGGTGTCCTGTTTATTGGCCTGGTGTTGGTATTGAAAAACAAATTCTCGATAGCCAGTAAAGCCACACTTTTTGGCAAAACGAGTAAGAGCAGCTTGGGAAACATGCAGTTTTTGAGTAACCTGTTGCGATGATAGATCATCCACGATTGTATCTACCTGCAAGAAATAACGAGCGATTTCCTGCTCTAACTCTGTTAATTCTTCAAAATGAAGATCAATAATAGTTGCGATATCCTGCTTTTTCATGGAGCTCCTTTTCATGAGTCAAAGTCTTAAAAGTTGACGATTGCCTGCTTATTAACATCATTATATCATAGAAGTTAGGATAACCAAATAAAAAGGCATTTTCAGTTAAAAGTCAAAAAATGCTTCGACTTTTCCAAGAGTTTCTCCGTAAAATATGGTACAATGAAAAGTACCGAGCTTCACCCGTTTGCTCTATTATTTTAGCTGAAAATGAAGGTGAAAATCGGGAATTTTTCTAGAAAAGAGTCTTAGTTGTATGAGAAAATTTAATAGCCATTCGATTCCGATTCGGCTTAATTTACTGTTTGCCATTGTTATCCTGCTCTTTATGGCCATTATTGGTCGACTCTTATACATGCAGGTACTGAATAAAGATTTCTATGAAACTAAGTTGGCTTCAGCCAGCCAGACTAGGGTGACAACCAGTTCAGCTCGAGGGCAGATTTATGATGCAACAGGGAAACCCTTGGTAGAAAACACACTCAAGCAAGTTGTTTCTTTCACACGAAATAATAAAATGACAGCAGCTGAATTGAAGGAGACGGCTAAAAAACTGCTGACTTACGTGAATGTCACTTCCCCTGAACTCACAGACCGTCAGATTGCAGACTACTACTTGGCGGACCAGGACGTATACAAAAAAACAGTCGAATCCTTACCAAGTGATAAACGCCTGGATTCAGATGGGAACCGCTTATCAGAAGCGACACTTTACAATAATGCGGTTGAAAGTGTTGACGTGAGTCAGCTTAACTATACAGATGATCAGAAAAAGGAAATCTATCTCTTTAGTCAGCTCAATGCAGTTGAAAATTTTGCGACGGGCACCATTTCAACAGATGCCTTGGATGATACTCAGGTCGCTCTTGTGGCTTCTGCATCCAAGGAATTACCGGGCATCAGTATCTCAACCTCATGGGACCGAAAAGTACTAGACACTTCTCTATCGTCTATCGTCGGTAGCGTTTCAAGTGAAAAGTCAGGTCTTCCAGCTGAGGAAGTTGACGCTTATCTCAAGAAAGGATACTCTCTCAATGACCGAGTGGGAACTTCTTATCTTGAAAAGCAATATGAAGATGTCCTCCAAGGCAAACGCTCCGTCAAGGAAATCCATCTCGACAAACATGGAAACATGGAAAGTGTGGAAAATGTCGAGGAAGGAAGCAAAGGAAACAATATCAAACTAACGATTGACCTAGCTTTCCAAAATGGAGTGGATGACCTGCTTAAGAGCTACTTCAACTCCGAGTTGAGTAATGGTGGCGCTAAATATTCGGAAGGAGTCTACGCAGTCGCTCTCAATCCTAAAACCGGTGCAGTTCTGGCGATGTCAGGTGTCAAGCATGATGTTGAATCTGGTAAATTAAGTTCAGATTCGCTTGGAACGATAACCAACGTCTTTGTGCCAGGATCTGTTGTTAAGGCAGCGACCATCAGCTCTGGTTGGGAAAATGGAGTCTTGTCAGGTAATCAAACCTTGACAGACCAGCCGATTGTTTTCCAGGGTTCGGCCCCTATCAATTCATGGTACACCTTGTCCTATGGCTCTTTCCCTATCACAGCAGTTGAGGCTCTAGAGTACTCTTCTAATACCTACATGGTTCAAACCGCGCTAGGAATCATGGGACAAACCTACACACCAAATATGACAGTCGCAACGGGACAGTTAGAGACTGCAATGGGCAAATTGCGATCAACCTTTGGGGAATATGGACTCGGAGCTTCAACAGGGATTGACCTCCCAGATGAATCTACAGGATTTACACCAAAAGAATTTGATTTGGCCAACTATCTAAATAATGCTTTTGGTCAGTTTGACAACTACACACCTATGCAGTTAGCCCAGTATGTCGCAACCATTGCAAACAATGGCGTACGTTTGGCTCCTCACATCGTTGAAGGCGTTTATGGAAACAATGACCAAGGTGGCTTAGGCAGTCTGGTTCAAGAAACAGCCACCAAGGAAATGAACAAGGTTAATATCTCAGAAGCAGATATGGCTATCTTGCAACAAGGTTTCTATCAAGTTTCGCATGGAACGAGCGCTCTGACAACTGGTCGTGCCTTTTCAAATGGCGCAGCCGTTTCCATAAGCGGGAAAACGGGAACGGCCGAAAGTTATGTTAATGGCGGTCAAAAGGCCAATAATACCAACGCAGTTGCTTATGCTCCGTCCGATAATCCTCAAATCGCGGTCGCAGTTGTCTTTCCTCATAACACCAACCTAACAAATGGTGTCGGACCTTCAATTGCGCGTGATATCATCAATCTTTATAACCAACAACATCCAATGAATTAGAAAGGAACTTATGCTGTATCCAACACCTATTGCCAAGTTAATTGATAGCTATTCGAAGCTTCCAGGTATCGGGATCAAAACGGCTACTCGTCTCGCCTTCTATACCATTGGAATGTCTGATGACGATGTCAATGAATTTGCAAAAAACCTTCTATCTGCCAAGCGGGAATTGACCTATTGTTCCATCTGTGGTCGCTTGACCGATGATGACCCTTGCTCGATCTGTACAGATCCAACTCGAGACCAGACAACCATCTTGGTGCTAGAGGATAGTCGCGATGTGGCTGCCATGGAAAATATCCAAGAATACCACGGACTCTATCATGTCTTGCACGGCCTCATTTCTCCGATGAATGGCATCAGTCCAGACGATATCAATCTCAAGAGTCTTATGACCCGTCTCATGGATAGTGAGGTTTTAGAGGTGATCGTGGCAACCAATGCGACGGCAGATGGGGAAGCGACCTCCATGTACCTATCTCGTCTCCTCAAACCAGCTGGTATCAAGGTCACTCGTCTAGCACGAGGCCTGGCCGTGGGAGCAGATATCGAGTATGCGGATGAAGTCACACTCTTACGAGCCATTGAAAATCGGACAGAGTTGTAGGAGTAAACAAATTTACGAACTCAATTCATTTATACAAGAACGGGGAGACCGAGTTTGTCGTTATCGGTCTCTTTTTATATTTCTTTACTACCAGTACCATGTTCAAGTTTCAAAAAAGAAGCAAATATGATATACTAAGGTGCGAGTATTCTATTAGAAAATAGGACAGTAATATGAAACAAACGATTATTCTTTTATACGGTGGGCGGAGTGCAGAGCGTGAAGTCTCTGTCCTATCAGCTGAGAGTGTCATGCGTGCGGTCAACTACGATCGTTTCACAGTCAAGACTTTCTTTATTAGTCAGTCAGGTGACTTTATCAAAACGCAAGAATTTAGCCAGACTCCAGGTCAAGAGGATCGTCTCATGACTAATGAGACCATTGACTGGGACAAGAAAATTGCGCCAAGTGCTATCTATGAAGAAGGTGCTGTAGTCTTTCCAGTTCTTCATGGTCCGATGGGTGAAGATGGCTCTGTCCAAGGATTTCTTGAAGTTTTGAAAATGCCTTATGTCGGTTGCAATATCTTGTCATCCAGCCTTGCCATGGATAAAATTACGACCAAGCGTGTTCTAGAATCTGTCGGGATTGCCCAAGTTCCTTATGTGGCCATAGTCGAAGGAGATGATGTGACTGCTAAAATCGCTGAAGTTGAAGAAAAATTGACTTATCCAGTCTTCACGAAGCCGTCAAACATGGGTTCAAGTGTCGGTATTTCTAAGTCTGAAAACCAAGAGGAACTCCGTCAAGCTCTAGAACTTGCCTTCCAATATGACAGCCGTGTCTTGGTAGAGCAAGGGGTGAATGCTCGTGAAATCGAGGTCGGTCTTTTGGGCAACTACGATGTGAAGAGCACGCTTCCTGGTGAAGTGGTCAAGGATGTTGCCTTTTATGACTATGATGCCAAGTATATCGATAACAAGATTACCATGGATATCCCAGCTAGAATCAGTGATGATGTGGTAGCTGTCATGCGTCAAAATGCAGAAACAGCCTTCCGTGCGATTGGTGGTCTCGGTCTGTCTCGTTGTGATTTCTTCTATACAGATAAGGGCGAGATTTTCCTAAACGAGCTCAATACCATGCCAGGTTTCACCCAGTGGTCCATGTATCCACTACTTTGGGACAATATGGGAATCAGCTACCCAGAACTAATCGAGCGTTTGGTTGACCTTGCCAAGGAAAGTTTTGACAAGCGCGAAGCGCATTTGCTATAAAAATGAAAGAGAGGGGTAGGAGCCAGAACTGTCACTGCTAGGTGATTAGAGTTCTCGGACTTCAACCCTTTTTAAAGGAGTAGAAATGAAATTAACGATCCATGAAGTTGCGCAAGCTGTTGGAGCTAAAAATGATGTTAGTCTTTTTGCGGACGCTCAGTTAGAAAAGGCTGAGTTTGACAGTCGTTTAATCACTGCTGGAGATTTGTTTGTTCCGCTCAAGGGTGCACGTGATGGTCACGACTTTATCGAAACAGCTTTTAAAAATGGTGCAGTAGTAACCTTATCCGAGAAAAAGGTTGCAAATCATCCCTACATTCTAGTAGACGACGTCTTGACTGCCTTTCAAACTCTCGCAGCCTACTATCTTGAAAAAACGGGTGTTGATGTCTTTGCTGTTACAGGTTCAAATGGCAAGACAACGACCAAGGATATGTTAGCGCACTTGCTATCAACAACCTACAAGACCTACAAGACACAAGGCAATTACAATAACGAAATTGGCCTTCCCTACACAGTTCTCCACATGCCTGAAGGGACAGAAAAGTTGGTCTTGGAGATGGGGCAGGATCACTTGGGAGATATTCATCTCTTGTCTGAATTGGCTCATCCAAAAACAGCCATCGTGACCTTGGTTGGAGAGGCTCATTTGGCCTTTTTCAAAGACCGTTCGGAGATTGCTAAAGGGAAGATGCAAATTGCTGATGGTATGGCACCAGGTTCTTTGCTTTTGGCACCAGCTGACCCGATTGTAGAGGACTACTTGCCTACAGATAAAAAAGTGGTCCGTTTTGGGCCAGGAGCTGAGTTAGAAGTCACAGACTTGATTGAGCGCAAGGATAGTCTGACCTTTAAGGCTAATTTTTTGGAACAAGCCCTCGATTTGCCAGTGACAGGTAAGTACAATGCCACCAATGCTATGATAGGTGCTTATGTGGCTCTTCAAGAAGGAGTGTCAGAGGAACAGATTCGTCAGGCTTTCCAACATCTTGAATTGACGCGTAACCGTACTGAGTGGAAGAAAGCAGCCAATGGAGCAGATATTCTGTCTGACGTATACAATGCCAATCCAACAGCTATGAAGTTGATTTTGGAGACATTCTCTGCCATCCCAGCCAACGAAGGAGGCAAGAAAATCGCTGTCTTGGCAGACATGAAGGAACTCGGCGACCAGTCTGTCCAACTCCATAACCAGATGATTTTGAGCCTATCGCCAGATGTGCTGGATACCGTTATTTTCTATGGAGAAGACATTGCCGAATTAAGCCAGCTGGCCAGTCAAATGTTCCCAATCGGCCACGTTTATTACTTCAAAAAAACAGCCGATGAGGACCAATTTGAAGACCTAGTCAAGCAGGTTAAGGAAAGCCTTGGAGCCAATGACCAAATTTTGCTCAAAGGCTCTAACTCCATGAATCTAGCCAAGTTGGTAGAAAGTTTAGAAAATGAATGCAAGTGATTTTGCCAAATATCTGCAAAGAATGCTAGCCATTACGGATACTGGATTAACCTTTACAAAAGATCCGTTTGACCGTGAGCGCTACGAAGACTTGCGAAGTCTGTTATCTGAAATGTTGAATCAGGTATCAGACCTCGATGCAGAAGAAGTGGCAGAAGTCATGAAACCGACTTCCGCTTATGCAACTCCTCTGATGGACGTCCGTGCTTGGATTGTTGAGGATGAAAAAGTATGTTTAGTTAGAGGAAAAGGAGAGGATAGTTGGGCTTTGCCAGGTGGTTTTGGTGAAGTCGGATATTCTCCAACCGAAAATATTCTTAAAGAAATTGAAGAAGAAACCGGTTTTAAAGCAAAAGCTGAAAGGTTACTTGCAGTTTTTGATACCAATCGTTTCCAACTGCAGAGCAAACAATATGCAAAGTTTGTCTTTGAATGCCAACTTCTTGACGGACAATTTCAAGAAAATCAAGAAATTGCTGAGCTTCAATTTTTTGCCATTGACCAATTGCCAGTCTTATCTGAAAAACGCATCACCAAGGAGCAAATGGAGATTCTTTGGCAGGTTTATCAGGGACAAAGAGAGCAATATATTGATTAGGTTATGCTAGAGAAGTTTTCAAATCAAAAAAGGTGTCTGTAAGGTGCATTTCTGCGACACAAATGATATAATAGGTTGCGAATTTAAGTCGCAAGTATTCTATGCTTAGTATAGAATCAAGCTTTTTCAAAAAAATTAAAAAGGTCGAGCAGTGACTTTTCTACTGCTCTGGCTAGATGAACGAGGAATAGAATATGAATTTGTGGGAACAATTATTTACCACACAGATATCAGAACCGCCCCAGTTTGAACTCCACTGGTATATTGGTTTGTTATGTTTATTGGCTCTTACTTTCTATACTTCTTATCGCTTTCGCGACAAGGTGGCTTACCAGCGCTTTATTCAGATCCTTCAGTCCCTTCAATTGATTGTTCTGTATAGCTGGTATTGGGGGAATCAAATGCCCTTATCAGAAAGTTTGCCCTTCTATCATTGTCGTATCGCAATGTTTGTCATGCTCTTGATTCCAGGTACTTCCAAGTACAAGCAATACTTTGCCCTTCTAGGAACCTTTGGAGCAACAGCAGCTCTGGCTTACCCACTCTTTGACCCTTATCCGTTTCCGCACGTGACCATCCTGTCCTTTATCATCGGGCACGTGGCACTTTTGGGGAATGCGCTCCTATACTTGTTTAAGAATTATGAAGCTTCCCTGCTCAATTTGAAAAATGTGACAGTGATTACATTTTCTCTAAATGCCTTGATAGGAGTTGTCAACTTGGTTGTAGGTGGAGATTATGGATTTTTAAATAAACCACCACTAGTGGGGAATCACGGACTATTGGCTAACTACCTCATCGTGTCCAGTGTGTTGGTAGCAGCTATCAGCTTGACTGCAAAAGTAGTAGAGGTCTTTTTGCAACAAAGAGCAGAAAAAATGATTCAAGAGAAAGCTTAAAAAGGCCTTCTCTTTTTTTGATTAAATATGCAAAATATAGCTGTAAGGATATAAAAATAATGATTGCTCCTGAGAAAATTGTTTAAAAGACTTTTACAAAAAACCTAGAGGAAATTTATGAAAAACTAAGCACGATTGGATTTTTTGTGTTATAATATTTTGTGAATAGCTGTGTCTCGTCACAGTTATTAAAAATAGAAGTGAGAAACTTGGAAGACAGAGAGGACGCAATGTAATGACTAGAGATGGTTTTTTTACAGGCTTAGATATCGGAACTAGCTCCATTAAAGTGCTGGTTGCCGAACATAGAGATGGTGAAGTAAATGTAATTGGCGTTAGCAATGCCAAGAGTAAAGGTGTCAAAGACGGGATTATCGTTGATATTGAAGCAGCTGCTTCAGCAATTAAATCCGCAATTTCCCAGGCAGAAGAGAAGGCAGGAATTTCAATCAAGTCTGTCAATGTTGGTTTACCAGCAAACCTCTTGCAGGTTGAACCAACTCAAGGAATGATTCCTGTAACATCAGATACAAAAGAAATTACAGATCAAGACGTAGAGAATGTTGTCAAATCAGCTTTGACTAAGAGCATGACGCCTGATCGTGAAGTGATTACTTTCATTCCAGAAGAATTTATCGTAGATGGCTTCCAAGGTATTCGTGACCCTCGTGGCATGATGGGGGTGCGTTTGGAAATGCGTGGTTTACTTTACACAGGACCTCGTACCATTCTTCATAACCTTCGTAAAACCGTGGAGCGCGTGGGAATTCATGTTGACAACGTCATCATCTCACCATTAGCGATTGTAAATTCAGTTCTCAATGAGGGGGAACGTGAGTTTGGCGCGACAGTGATTGATATGGGCGGTGGACAGACTACAGTTGCAACCATTCGCAATCAAGAATTGCAATTTACAAATATCTACCAAGAAGGTGGAGAATATGTCACTAAAGACATTTCCAAAGTCTTAAAGACTTCCCAAAAAATCGCAGAAAGTTTGAAACTCAACTATGGTGAAGCTTATGTTCCACTAGCAAGTAACGAGACTTTCCAAGTAGAAGTCATTGGTGAAGTAGAGCCTGTTGAAGTGACAGAAAGCTACTTGGCAGAAATTATTTCAGCACGTATCAAACATATTTTTGATCAAATTAAACAGGAGTTAGACAGAAGACACTTGTTGGATCTACCAGGTGGTATCGTTCTGATTGGCGGAAATGCGATTTTACCAGGAGTTGTCGAATTGGCGCAAGAAGTGTTTGGTGTTCGAGTGAAACTCTATGTGCCAAATCAAGTGGGAATTCGCAACCCTGCTTTTGCACATGTAATCAGCTTGTCTGAGTTTGCAGGTAAATTGACAGAAGTGAATCTTCTGGCTCAAAAGGCAGTCAGAGGAGATGAATTCCTTCGCCAAAAACCAATTAATTTTGGTGTTTCAAATCAAAGTGTAACACCGATTATACAATCAACTTCAGTGCAACCAGCTACTGCAGCAACTGAAATCACACCTGACAGTGGCCTTGCTCCAAGAGACGAATTCCAAGCAAGTTCTCAAGATAAACCTAAATTAACAGACCGTTTCCGCAGCTTGATCGGAAGCATGTTTGATGAATAAAAGAGGAAAAGAAATTATGACATTTTCATTTGATACAGCAGCTGCTCAAGGTGCAGTTATTAAAGTAATTGGTGTCGGTGGAGGCGGTGGTAATGCTATTAACCGCATGATCGACGAAGGTGTTTCAGGCGTAGAATTCATTGCAGCGAACACAGATGTACAAGCCTTAAGCAGTACAAAAGCTGAAACAGTTATCCAACTCGGACCAAAGTTGACTCGTGGCTTGGGTGCTGGAGGTCGACCTGAGGTTGGTCGTAAGGCTGCTGAAGAAAGCGAAGAAGCATTGACAGCAGCGATTAGCGGGGCAGACATGGTCTTTATCACTGCTGGTATGGGTGGTGGATCTGGTACAGGAGCTGCCCCTGTTATTGCACGTATTGCTAAAGATTTAGGTGCCCTTACAGTTGGTGTTGTGACACGTCCTTTTGGCTTTGAAGGAAGCAAACGTGGTCAGTACGCTGTAGAAGGAATCAACGAACTTCGCGAACATGTAGATACCCTATTGATCATTTCAAACAACAACTTGCTTGAAATTGTTGACAAGAAGACACCGCTTCTTGAAGCTCTTAGTGAAGCAGATAACGTCCTTCGCCAAGGTGTTCAAGGGATTACAGACTTGATTACCAACCCTGGATTGATCAACCTTGACTTTGCTGACGTGAAAACGGTTATGGCAAACAAAGGGAATGCCCTTATGGGTATCGGTATTGGCAGTGGAGAAGAGCGTGTCGTTGAAGCGGCTCGTAAAGCGATTTACTCACCACTTCTTGAAACAACCATTGACGGTGCTGAAGATGTCATTGTCAACGTTACTGGTGGTCTTGACTTGACCTTGATTGAAGCAGAAGAGGCTTCTGAAATCGTCAATCAAGCAGCAGGTCAAGGAGTGAATATCTGGCTTGGAACTTCTATTGACGAAAGCATGAAAGATGAAATTCGTGTAACAGTTGTAGCGACTGGTGTTCGTCAAGAACGTGTAGAAAAAGTTGTTGGTTCTTCAGTAAAACAAGCGGCTCGTCGTGAAGCTTCAAGACAACCGCACCCTCAAAATTTTGATCGTCATTTTGACCTAGAAGATACAGCAGAATTACCAAAACAAAGCCAACGACGCTTTGAAACAAGTCAATCTTCTGCTTTTGGTGATTGGGACTTGCGCCGTGAATCAATCGTTCGTCAAACTGATTCAGTCGTATCACCTGTAGAACGTTTCGAAGCACCGACTTATCAGGACGAAGATGAGTTGGACACACCTCCATTCTTCAAGAATCGTTAATCAATGGATTTGAAAAAAAATACAGAGTTCGTTTTTCAGCAGGTCGCTGAAGCTAGCCGAGAAGCCAATCGTGATCCAGCTTCTGTTTCAATTATTGCAGTGACAAAATATGTGGACGTAAAAACAGCGGAAGCCCTGCTTCCCCTGGGTGTTCATCATATTGGTGAAAATCGTGTTGATAAATTTTTAGAAAAATATCAGACGTTAAAAGAATTCCCTGTCACTTGGCATTTGATTGGAACGCTACAAAGACGGAAGGTCAAAGAAGTAATCCCTTTTGTGGATTACTTTCATGCTTTAGATTCCTTTAAATTGGCACAGGAGATTCAAAAGAGAACAGATCATGTTATCAAGTGTTTCCTACAGGTCAATATTTCAGGAGAAGAAAGCAAGCACGGTTTTTCAAAAGAAGAATTACTAGAACTTTTGCCGAACTTGGCTCAGCTAGATCAGATTGAGTATGTTGGTTTGATGACCATGGCTCCTTTTGAGGCAGATTCTGATGAATTGAAACAAATTTTCAAGAAAACTCAGGAACTGCAAGCAGAAATTAGGGAAAAACAAATTCCTAATATGCCGATGACAGAGTTAAGCATGGGCATGAGTCGTGACTATAAGGAAGCGATTCAATTTGGTTCGACCTTTGTTCGAATTGGCACAGCATTTTTTAAATAGGAGAGATCTATGTCTTTAAAAGATAGATTTGATAAATTTATAGATTATTTTACAGAAGATGGGGAAGAAACAACTGCGACTTATCAACCTCAGGATGAGCAGATGATTGCTTCATCGAGTTCAGCTTCTAAAGAACTGCCAGCGCAGTTTCAATCAACCACTTCAAAAGATGCCAACATCACTCGCTTACATGCTCGTCAACAAGAATTGGCTATGCAAAGTCATCGTACAGATGAAAAAGTAACGATTGATGTTCGTTATCCTAGAAAATATGAGGATGCAACAGAGATTGTGGATTTATTGGCTGGAAATGAAAGTATCTTGATTGACTTCCAGTACATGACAGAGGTTCAGGCTCGTCGTTGTCTAGACTATCTGGACGGTGCCCGTCATGTTTTGGCAGGTAATCTGAAAAAAGTTGCGAGTACAATGTATTTGTTGACACCAGTCAATGTGGTTGTGAATATTGAAGATATCAAGTTGCCTGATGATTCTCAAAGTGCAGAATTTGGTTTTGATATTAAACGAAGTAGAGCGAAATAATGATTTTTCTAATTCGTCTGATCCAAAATGCAGTGAATATCTATTCCCTGCTTTTGTTAATCTATGCACTCCTCTCTTGGTTTCCAAATTCTTACGGTAGTTCACTAGAACGTTTACTGGAAAAACTGATTAGACCGATTGTTGATCCACTTCGCCGTTTACCTTTACAATTTGGAGGTTTGGATTTATCCATTTGGCTGGCGATCTTAATCGTCCGTTTTTTGGGTGACAGCTTGATTCGTTTCTTGTTGATAATATGATGACAACTAAAGCGATTTACCAGCACTTTTCACTTGATGATGCTCCCTTTATTGATAAGGGATTAGAGTGGATCAAGCGGGTGGAAGATACTTATACTCCTGTCCTCACTGCTTTTGTCAACCCGCATCAGGAACATATATTGAAAGTTTTGGCTGGGACCTATGGACTGGGCTGTGTGAGTAGCGGAGAATATATCCATACGGAATTTGTCCGTGTCCTTCTATATCCAGACTATTTCAGTCCGACACTGTCAGATTTTGAAATGGCATTGCTAGAAATCCGTTATCCAAGTAGATTTGAACAGCTAACACATGCAAAGATTTTGGGGACAATCATCAATCAACTAGGAATTGATCGTAAGCTCTTTGGTGATATCTTGGTAGATGAAAAGAGAGCACAGATTTTTGTCAATCGTGATTTTATCCCTCTGTTTCAGGACGGGATACAACAGATTGCCAGACTACCTGTGTCGCTGGAGGAATGTCCTTTCACCGATAAAATCATATCTGAGATCAATTATCAAGAACAAGAGATTTTGATTTCCAGTTTTCGTTTGGATGCCCTCTTATCAAGTGCCTTGAAATTATCCAGAAAGCAGGCTAGTCAACTCATAGAGAAAAAATCTGTTCAGGTAAACTACCACCCCATTGAAAAATTAGATTATCTAGTAGCTGTAGGGGATTTGATTAGTGTGAGAAAGTTTGGTCGTCTGAAGATTGTCAAAGAAAATGGGCAAACTAAAAGGGATAAGATAAAACTGACTATCCAATTATTATTAAGTAAGTGAGGAAAAGTATGCCAATTACATCATTAGAAATTAAAGATAAAACCTTTTCTACGAAATTCAGAGGGTTTGATCCAGAAGAAGTAGATGAATTTCTTGATATTGTTGTTCGTGATTACGAGGACTTAGTTCGCAATAATCACGAAATGGAAAGACACATTAGAAGTTTAGAAGAGCGCTTGTCTTACTTTGATGAGATGAAGGATTCGTTGAGCCAGTCTGTTTTGATTGCTCAAGATACGGCTGAACGTGTAAAGCAAGCTGCTCAAGAGCGCTCAAACAATATTATTCAACAGGCTGAGCAAGATGCCCAGCGCCTCCTTGAAGAGGCAAAGTACAAGGCTAATGAAATCCTACGTCTGGCAACAGATAATGCTAAGAAAGTAGCTGTTGAGACAGAGGAATTGAAAAACAAAAGCCGTGTATTTCATCAACGTCTCAAATCTACGATTGAGAGCCAGTTGGCAATTGTCGAATCTTCAGATTGGGAAGACATTCTTCGTCCGACTGCGACTTATCTCCAAACAAGTGATGAAGCCTTTAAGGAAGTTGTAGGAGAGGTCTTGGGAGAAGCTGTTCCTTCGCAACCAGAAGAAGAGCCGATTGATGTGACTCGCCAATTTTCACCTGAAGAAATGGCTGAGTTACAAGCCCGCATCGAAGCAGGTAACAAAGAATTAGCTGAGTTTGAAGCTCAGCAGGCTAACAGTCAAGCGGAAAATCCTGTGTTAGACATCGATACGCTTGTAGAAGAGATACAGTCTCATTCAGTTGAGCCACAACATGAGGATTCAGAAATCGTGACAGAGTATTTCTCAGTATCGCCATCAGCAACTGGAACTGCTTCTTCAACTACTAGACATGAAGCACAACAAGAATCCGTTACAATATTATAAGAAATAAATGTGAGAACAAGATCTAACCAACTATATTTCCAGCGAGTAGGAGACGGTGTGAGTCCTGCAATCCCTAGTGGTGAGATTATCCTCTCAAGCAATCCAGTCTGAAATTAGTAAGGCTGGACGTTTCCCACGTTACGGGACAAGAGGGGAAAAGACAAAGTCTTTTTCCGAACAAAGGTGGTACCACGATTTTCGTCCTTTTTAGCGATTCGTGGTTTTTAATTTGTCTATATAATAAAGGAGATATAATGAAACTCAAAGATACCCTAAATCTTGGAAAAACTGAATTTCCAATGCGTGCTGGACTTCCTACTAAAGAACCAATCTGGCAAAAGGAATGGGAAGATGCAAAACTTTACCAACGCCGTCAAGAATTGAACCAGGGAAAACCGCATTTCACCTTGCATGATGGACCTCCTTATGCAAACGGAAATATCCACGTTGGACACGCTATGAACAAGATTTCTAAAGATATTATTGTTCGTTCTAAGTCTATGTCAGGTTTTTATGCGCCTTATATTCCAGGTTGGGATACACATGGTCTGCCAATCGAGCAAGTTTTGGCGAAACAAGGTGTCAAACGTAAAGAAATGGACTTGGTTGAGTACTTGAAACTTTGCCGTGACTATGCTCTTTCTCAAGTAGATAAGCAACGCGAAGACTTTAAACGTTTAGGTGTTTCTGGTGACTGGGAAAATCCTTATGTGACCTTGACTCCAGACTATGAAGCGGCTCAAATCCGTGTCTTTGGTGAAATGGCTAAAAAAGGCTATATCTACCGTGGTGCCAAGCCAGTTTACTGGTCATGGTCATCTGAGTCAGCCCTTGCAGAAGCGGAAATTGAATACCATGACTTGGTTTCAACTTCTCTTTACTATGCTAATAAGGTTAAAGATGGCAAAGGTGTTCTAGACACTGATACTTATATTGTTGTTTGGACAACAACTCCATTTACCATCACAGCTTCTCGTGGTTTGACAGTTGGAGCGGATATTGATTATGTATTGGTACAACCAGCTGGCGAAGCTCGTAAGTTTGTAGTTGCTTCAGAATTGTTGAATAGTTTGTCTGAAAAGTTTGGCTGGGCTGATGTTCAAGTTTTGGCGACTTATCGTGGTCAAGAATTGAACCACATCGTGACAGTTCACCCATGGGATACAGCAGTAGATGAACTGGTGATCCTTGGTGACCACGTTACAACAGACTCTGGTACTGGTATCGTCCATACAGCCCCTGGTTTTGGTGAGGATGACTACAATGTCGGTGTTGCCAACGGTCTTGAAGTTGCTGTAACGGTTAATGAACGCGGTATCATGATGGCAAATGCAGGTGCTGAGTTCGAAGGTCAATTTTACGACAAGGTGGTACCAACTGTTATCGAGAAACTTGGTAATCTTCTCCTTGCCCAAGAAGAAATCTCTCACTCCTATCCATTTGACTGGCGTACCAAGAAACCAATCATCTGGCGTGCAGTGCCACAATGGTTTGCTTCTGTATCAAAATTCCGCCAAGAAATCTTGGATGAAATTGAAAAAGTGAAATTCCATTCAGAATGGGGTAAAGTGCGTCTTTACAATATGATTCGTGACCGTGGCGACTGGGTTATCTCTCGTCAACGTGCTTGGGGAGTTCCACTTCCTATCTTCTATGCAGAAGACGGCACACCAATCATGACTGCTGAAACGATCGAGCACGTGGCTCGACTCTTTGAGGAACACGGTTCAATCATTTGGTGGGAACGTGATGCCAAAGACCTCTTGCCAGAAGGATTTACCCATCCAGGTTCACCAAATGGCGAGTTCAAGAAAGAAACAGACATCATGGACGTTTGGTTTGACTCAGGTTCATCATGGAATGGAGTGGTGGTCAACCGTCCAGAACTCAAATACCCAGCAGATCTTTACCTGGAAGGTTCTGACCAATACCGTGGTTGGTTCAACTCATCGCTTATCACATCTGTTGCCAACCATGGCGTGGCTCCTTACAAACAAATCTTATCACAAGGTTTTGCCCTTGATGGTAAAGGTGAGAAGATGTCTAAATCCCTTGGAAATACGATTGCTCCAAGCGATGTAGAAAAACAATTTGGTGCGGAAATCTTGCGCCTCTGGGTAACAAGTGTTGACTCAAGCAACGACGTGCGTATCTCTATGGATATCTTGAGCCAAGTCTCTGAAACCTACCGTAAGATTCGTAACACTCTTCGTTTCTTGATTGCCAACACTTCTGACTTTAACCCAGTTGAGGATACTGTAGCGTACCCAGAGCTTCGTTCTGTTGATAAGTACATGACTATCCGCTTTAACCAGCTTGTTAAGACTATTCGTGAAGCCTATGCTGACTTCGAATTCTTGACTATCTACAAGGCCTTGGTGAACTTTATCAATGTTGATTTGTCAGCCTTCTACCTTGACTTTGCTAAAGACGTTGTCTACATCGAAGGTGCAAAATCACTCGAACGCCGTCAAATGCAGACTGTCTTCTATGACATCCTTGTTAAAATCACCAAACTCTTGACACCAATCCTTCCTCATACTGCGGAAGAAATCTGGTCATATCTTGAGTTTGAAGCTGAAGACTTCGTTCAATTGTCAGAATTACCAGAAGCTCAAACCTTTGCTAACCAAGAAGAAATCTTGGATACATGGGCAGCTTTCATGGACTTCCGTGGACAAGCTCAAAAAGCCTTGGAAGAAGCTCGTAATGCAAAAGTTATCGGGAAATCACTCGAAGCTCACTTGACAGTTTATCCAAATGAAGTCGTGAAAACTCTTCTTGGAGCGGTGGATAGTAATGTAGCTCAACTCTTGATCGTGTCAGACTTGACTATTGCAGAAGGACCAGCTCCAGAAGGCGCAGTTAGCTTTGAGGATGTTGCCTTCACAGTTGAACGCGCTGCAGGTGAAGTTTGTGACCGTTGCCGTCGTATCGATCCAACTACTGCTGAACGCAGTTACCATGCAGTTATCTGTGACCACTGTGCAAGCATC
Source organism: Streptococcus oralis (assembly GCF_003943415.1). Lineage (GTDB taxonomy): Bacteria > Bacillota > Bacilli > Lactobacillales > Streptococcaceae > Streptococcus > Streptococcus oralis_BJ. The sequence continues at coordinate 48,263 of NZ_RJPK01000001.1, forward strand.
GTAGAAGAAAACTTTGCGGATGCAGTCGCAGAAGGATTTGAAGCGAAATAATCAGAATAGACTGAGAAAGGTCGCTAAAATCATAAAAACGCGTAATATCAAGAGTTCAAGTGCTTTGATATTATGCGTTTTATCATGGGAAAATTTACTAGTCCATTTCCTCAAATGAAGTTCTTCCTGGCCTGTCCGTGTAGATAATTAACATAATCAACTATTCAGTTTTCTCATAATTTTATATTTCCACTAATTATAAAGAGACTATAGAACTTAAAATTATTTTTTGAAAATCAATATTTATTATAAAATTTTATAAGACTGTTTAATTTTTAGATAAATTATGATTGAATAATACCTATAAAAATTTTAAGGAGATTATTATGAAAACAAATACACTTGCTCGTGTAAACGCTATTTTTGGTCTTATTTCAGGAATTGTATTGCTTTTAGGGCCAGTCATCATGTTTATCATGGCTATTGGAGCTGCTGCGGCAACTGAAGACGCAGATGTAACGGTTGGGACATTGACAGGGCTCTCAATTATTTTGTCATTGGTTAAAATTGCTGTTTTAGTATTGGGAATTGTGGCTATAGTTTATTATAAAGATGATGAACGTGTTACGAATGCACCTTCTGTTTTGCTCATTGTAGGTGGTGCGGTCGGCTTGATTCCATTTTTGGGATGGGTAGGTGGAATTTTAACCATTATTGGTGGTTCACTTTACTTTGGAACATTGAAAAAATTTGTAATTGAAGAGTAGTAGTTTTCCAATTATTTGGACGGGACTATTTCATCGTCTATCGAGAACAATTATGATAGTGTGATAAAGAGAAGACTGATAAGCTCTTCTCTTTTTAGTTGATTTTGACTAGCTTTTTTGTGAAAAATTGTGTAAAATAGAATAGATAAACGAGGGGAAACCTCGAAAAATAAAAGGAGAATCCATCTAATGGTAAAATTGGTTTTTGCTCGCCACGGTGAGTCTGAATGGAACAAAGCTAACCTTTTCACTGGTTGGGCTGATGTTGATTTGTCTGAAAAAGGAACACAACAAGCGATTGACGCTGGTAAATTGATCAAAGAAGCTGGTATCGAATTTGACCAAGCTTACACTTCAGTATTGAAACGTGCGATCAAAACTACAAACTTGGCTCTTGAAGCTGCTGACCAATTGTGGGTTCCAGTTGAAAAATCATGGCGCTTGAACGAACGTCACTACGGTGGGTTGACTGGTAAAAACAAGGCTGAAGCTGCTGAACAATTTGGTGATGAGCAAGTACACATCTGGCGTCGTTCATACGATGTATTGCCTCCAAACATGGACCGTGACGATGAGCACTCAGCGCACACTGACCGTCGTTACGCTTCACTTGACGACTCAGTTATCCCAGATGCTGAAAACTTGAAAGTAACTTTGGAACGTGCCCTTCCATTCTGGGAAGATAAAATCGCTCCAGCTCTTAAAGATGGTAAAAACGTATTTGTAGGAGCTCACGGTAACTCAATCCGTGCCCTTGTAAAACACATCAAACGCTTGTCAGATGACGAAATCATGGACGTGGAAATCCCTAACTTCCCACCATTGGTATTCGAATTTGATGAAAAATTGAACGTAGTTGCTGAATACTACCTTGGAAAATAATCTATAAACAGAAAGCCTAGGAATTCCTAGGCTTTTTTGTGTTTGCTTCTAGTTTTCAACTAGTTAAAAAAGCGTTATAATGATAGTAAAGAGTGACTTGATTGTAAGAAAGAGGGAAGGACGATGGCCTATATTGAAATGAAACACAGCTACAAGCGTTACCAGGTTGGGGATACGGAGATTGTGGCTAATCGTGATGTGAATTTTGAAATTGAAAAGGGGGAGCTGGTTATTATCCTTGGTGCTTCTGGTGCTGGAAAGTCAACGGTTCTCAATCTCCTAGGAGGTATGGATACCAATGATGAGGGAGAGATTTGGATTGATGGTGCTAATATTGCTGACTACAATTCCCACCAACGAACAAACTATCGTCGAGATGATGTGGGCTTTGTTTTTCAGTTTTACAATCTAGTCTCCAATCTGACAGCTAAGGAAAACGTAGAGTTGGCCTCAGAAATTGTAGCTGATGCCTTGGATCCTGAGCAGGTCTTGACAGACGTAGGTCTGGCTCATCGGCTCAATAACTTTCCAGCCCAGCTTTCTGGAGGAGAGCAACAGCGAGTCTCCATCGCACGTGCTGTAGCCAAAAATCCTAAAATTCTCCTCTGTGATGAACCGACAGGTGCCTTGGATTACCAGACGGGGAAGCAAGTCTTGAAAATTCTCCAAGACATGTCTCGTCAAAAAGGAGCAACAGTGATTATCGTGACCCACAATAGCGCGCTAGCTCCTATTGCAGATCGCGTGATTCACATGCGTGATGCTACGGTTAAGAGCGTAACAATTAATGAGCGTCCACAGGATATCGAAATATTGGAGTATTAGCATGAAAAAAACATACCGAAAAGACTTGCTCCAGTCGGTGACTGCTTCCAAGGGACGCTTTGCTTCTATCCTGACCTTGATGATGCTGGGTTCTTTAGCTCTAGTAGGACTCAAAGTGACTAGTCCAAATATGGAACGTACGGCAGAAGATTATCTCCGTAAAGCCAATACCTTGGATCTGGCAGTGATAGCTGATTATGGCTTGGACAAAGAAGATCAGGACGAACTAAAGACTCTTCAAGGAGCAAGTGTTGAGTTTGGCTATATGGTAGACCTAACCGTTGAAAATAGTGAAGAAGCGGTTCGACTTTATTCCAAACCAGAGAGCATTTCAACCTTTCAAGTGACAGAAGGGCGATTGCCAGAGGCTGATGGGGAAATTGCTTTGGCTGATTTCTGGAAAGACCGCTATCAGATTGGAGAGACCATTACCTTTACTAAGAAAGAAGAAAAGTCCGTCCTAAAATCCCAAACTTTCACCATTTCAGGATTTGTTCAGTCGGGTGAGATGCTTTCTCAAGAAGACTTGGGAGGAGCTAGTAGTGGAAATGGAAGCTTGGCTGGCTATGGAGTGATTTTACCCAGTCAGTTTGACTCAGATGTTTATAGCATTGCGCGTGTGCGCTATGATGATTTAAAAAATCTGGGTGCTTTTTCATCAGACTATAAGACCAAACGAACCCAACATCAGGAAGACTTGCAAGACTTGCTAGCTGATAATGGTCAAAAACGATTGACCAGCATCAAATCAAATGGACAAAAGAGCTTGGAAGATGGGAAAGAGCAGCTCCAAACAGCAGAAGGTAACCTTCAAAATGGCAAGAGTCAGTTAGAGCAGGCTGAAATTCGCTTGAAAATGCAAGAAGAACAAGCTACCGCTTTGCCAGAGCCTCAAAAGAGTCAAGCCAAGGAGCAATTGACAAAAGCTAAGGAAGAACTGACGGCTAAAAAAGAAAAACTGGCTCAGACAGAGAGTGATCTAACTAAGGAAAAAGAGAAGCTAAAACAGCGTCAGAAAGAGCTTGATGAACTGGCAGAGCCGACTTACCATGTTTACAACCGTCAAACCATGCCAGGTGGTCAAGGCTATCTCATGTACAGTAACGCTTCAGCAAGCATTCGTTCTGTCGGGAATATCTTCCCCGTGGTACTTTATATGGTCGCTGCAATGGTGACCTTTACAACTATGACTCGCTTTGTGGATGAAGAGCGTACCAATGCCGGTATTTTTAAGGCTCTAGGTTACCGAAATCAAGATATTGTTGCCAAGTTTGTCCTCTATGGTTTTCTTGCAGGAACTGTGGGAACCATTTTAGGAACGCTTCTTGGACATTATCTCCTTGCAGGCGTGATTTCGGATGTTATAACAGCTGGGATGGTCGTTGGGAAAAGTCACGAGTATTTCTATTGGTCTTATAGCCTCCTTGCCCTAGCCTTAAGTTGGGTATCCAGTGTCTTGCCCGCTTATCTGGTGGCGCGGAGGGAATTACACGATGAAACAGCTCAACTTTTGCTTCCCAAACCTCCCGTTAAAGGATCAAAGATTTTGCTGGAGCGTCTGAGCTTTATTTGGAGTCGTTTGAGTTTTACTCATAAGGTTACGGCGCGAAATATTTTCCGATATAAGCAAAGGATGTTGATGACCATTTTTGGAGTTGCGGGTTCGGTTGCTCTCCTATTTGCAGGACTTGGCATTCAGTCTTCTGTGGGAGGAGTTGTGGAGCGTCAATTTGAACAAATCCAGCAATACCAGATGATTGTAGCGGAAAAGAGCAGTGCGACGGAGCAAGAAAAAGCAGATTTAGAAAGTGCCTTGCAAGCTGAATCGATCCACGCTTATCAAAAGATTTACTCTAAATCCATTGAAAAAGATTTTAAAGGAAAAGCAGGACTTCAGACCATTACCATAATGGTCACAAGCAGAGAAGACTTCAAGCCCTTTATCGCATTAGAGGAAAATGGGCAAGAGGTGGAGATCACTGATGGAGCGGTCGTGAGTCAAAAACTAGCCCAACTAGCAGGTGTTAAGGTTGGGGATAAGCTGGAGCTTGATGGGAAGGAAATCAGGGTCGCGGCTATTTCTGAAAATTATGTTGGACACTTTGTTTATCTCAACCGAGCGACATACGAACAAGTCTACGGCACCAGTCCAAAAGACAATACCTACCTAGTAAAATTAAAAGATCCAACACCTTCCAATACGGAGAAAGAAGCTGCTACCTTCATGGAAAAACCTGCTGTTTCTGGGGTCGTCCAAAATGCGACGGCCATCCATCTCTTTGAATCCGTGGCTAGTTCGCTCAATAAAACCATGGCAATCCTTGTACTTGTTTCCGTCTTGCTAGCCATTGTCATTCTTTACAATCTCACCAATATCAATGTCGCAGAGCGTATCCGTGAACTTTCCACTATCAAGGTTCTCGGTTTCCACAATAAAGAAGTGACCCTCTATATCTACCGTGAGACTATGGTGCTGTCCCTTGTGGGGATTGCTCTCGGTTTGGTAGCTGGGCACTATTTACATCAATTTTTGATCCAAATGATTTCTCCTACCACCATACTCTTTTATCCACAAGTCAGCTGGGAAGTCTATGCTCTTCCAATCGTCGCAGTGACTGTAATATTAGCCTTACTAGGTCTCCTTGTCAATCACCACTTGAGAAAAGTGGATATGCTCGAAGCCCTGAAATCAGTAGAGTAATTCACGGTTTTAAACAGTAAATCAGTTGACAAAATCTCTGCTTCTTGGTAGAATAAGAACTGTCGTAAAGACAAATAACTTCTTCTTGGTTACAGGCATGCCAACCTGTCACTCGGATGAAGCCAAATAAAAAGGAGAAATATCATGGCAATCTCAAAAGAGAAAAAAAATGAAATCATCGCACAATATGCACGTCACGAAGGTGATACAGGTTCAGTAGAGGTTCAAGTTGCTGTCCTTACTTGGGAAATCAACCACCTTAACGAACACATCAAACAACACAAAAAAGACCACGCTACTTACCGTGGATTGATGAAGAAAATCGGTCGCCGTCGTAACTTGCTTGCATACTTGCGTAAAAACGACGTTAACCGTTACCGTGAGTTAATCAACTCTCTAGGACTTCGTCGTTAATCTTGCGTCTAAAACGTTTCTATACTTCGTTGCCTTCGCCTCGATATACCATCAGTACAATCTTCGGCTTGTCGCCTAGTCTATAAACGTTTTATCCAGCAAGAATAAAGCTCTCTGATTTCAGAGGGCTTTTTGTTTTTATCCGCTTGCTTAGGCCGTGTTCAATTGAGCATATCTTGATAATGAAGCTACTCTAAATTGGGTAGCTTTTTTACTTTTGTCACTTTACCTCGATATACTCAAGTATAATCTTCGGTTACGGTTACTAGCACTGTAAGGTAAAATAAACCAGAATGATCTCCCTTCGGGGAGATTTTTTGTTTCACGAACATTTTTGTACAATCTTCGGCTTGTCGCCTAGTTTATAAACGTTTTATCCAGCAAGAATTATGATGCTAAAGGCGCCAAAAATCCGTATGAAAATAGGGAAACAACACAATGTTCGATGAACACAAGGAGTTTCATCTTTTTCACTAGGATTATAGCCCGAGCTCAAATCAAGCTCTCAGATTTCAGAGGGCTTTTTTATTGAGGTTTTATCGGTCACAATTTTGGAGACTACAAAAACAAGACGGAAAATTCCCACTATCTGCTGAGTGACTACAAAAACCTCAAATGTTATCAGCTAATTACACCATAAAGGTGCGCAGCTACTCGGCTTGAAAAGTCGAGTAGCTGTCTGCAAGCCCCCTCGGAGAGCCCACACTTTACGAAGTAAAGTATAGTATGTTATACTTTACATGGAAGTAGTCACCGAATTTCAGTTAGAAATTACTTTGTAACTACGTTTTGAGGAGGAGTAAAATGCTTTCCTACGTTCGACATTACCCACTAGCGATAGCTAAATTAATGTGTCTGTGCTCTCCTAAAATCTGCTGATTTATTACTGACTAATACAGGAGGTTTTTATGGGACAGACAATCATATCTGCTATTGGTGTTTATATTTCCACCAGTATCGATTATTTAATTATTTTAATTATTTTATTTGCACAGCTATCACAGAATAAACAGAAATGGCATATTTATGCGGGGCAATATCTAGGCACAGGCTTACTTGTAGGGGCGAGTTTAGTTGCTGCTTATGTCGTTAATTTCGTGCCTGAAGAATGGATGGTTGGATTGCTTGGTTTAATCCCTATCTATTTAGGGATTCGCTTTGCAATTGTTGGAGAAGGTGAGGAAGAAGAGGAAGAAATTATTGAAAGATTAGAACAAAGCAAGGCAAATCAACTGTTTTGGACAGTTACATTGCTGACAATTGCGTCTGGCGGAGATAATTTAGGTATCTATATACCTTATTTTGCTTCGTTAGATTGGTCACAGACCCTCGTGGCGTTGCTTGTGTTTGTAATCGGCATAATTATCTTTTGCGAGATTAGTCGGATGTTATCCTCTATTCCGTTAATATTCGAGACAATTGAAAAATACGAGCGAATCATTGTGCCCATAGTATTCATTCTACTTGGACTATACATCATGTATGAAAATGGCACGATAGAGACTTTTCTGATTGTGTAGATTTTTTTGTTTCACTAGGATTTTAGCCCGGGCTCAAATCAGCTCTCTAATTTTAGAGGGCTTTTTATGTTGTCACTTTACCTCGATATACCCAAGTATAATCTTCGGTTACGATTATTAGCACTGTAAGACCAACTATATTTATTTTTCTCATCTTGTTCCATTGTTGAAAATATGGTATACTTTTCATGAGAATTTTCTAAATTTTTAAGATTCTATCAAAGGAGGTTTGCATGCTTTCCAAATTTTCTGGAAGCCGACAAGACCAGCAATTTGTGTTACTTTTAGTTATTTTGCTAGGTATTTTAGGGATTTCTCTCTTTCTAGCAGTTTCAATGGGATCCGTTGCGATTGATCTAGGAGATACCTATCGAATTATTTTGAGCAGATTGGGGTTTCCTCTTGAGATAGGAGAGGTTTCCAAGTCTACTCTTGCCATTGTATGGAACATGAGATTCCCCCGAGTACTGTTAGGTCTGATAGTAGGGGCTGGTCTTTCTATGTGTGGTAGCGTGATGCAGTCTACAGTGAACAATCCCATCGCAGAGCCCTATGTCTTAGGAATTTCTGCGGGTGCAACTCTAGGGGCAACTTTGAGCATCATTCTTGGTTTAAAATTGGTGATTAGCCTTGGAGCTTTCCTTGGAGCTATTTTGGCAACAATCGCTGTCCTCATCATTGCCTCTATGCAGGGCAGGATGACGACTTCTAGTCTGATCTTATCAGGAACGGTGGTCAATGCTCTCTTTCTAGCCTTTTCCAACTTTATTATCTCAGTTGGCGCTAATGCAGATAGTGTGATGACCATAAAGTTTTGGACCATGGGTTCGCTTGCAGGGACTACTTGGTCTGACTTAGTCCTGCCAACTATAGTAGTAGGAATAGCCTTTCTATTTTTCGCTACTCAGTATCGTGTTTTTAATGCGATGATGATGGGAGATGAGGCTGCTTTAACTTTGGGGATTCCCTTACGCTTCTATTGGTATCTTTACGTGACCGTGGTGGCTGTGCTGACAGCTGTCTTAGTGGCTACTTGTGGGATTATTGGATTTGTCGGTCTCATTACTCCTCACTTAGCTCGAGGGTTAGTAGGAACGAATTACAGGAGACTTTTTCCCGTTGCGACCATACTTGGTGCCCTCTTTGTCATCTGGGCAGATGTACTCTCTCGTATCATCATTCCAAACGCAGAGCTTCCAATTGGTATTTTCACAGCCTTAGTAGGTGCTCCCTTCTTTATCTACATTGTTGGAGGTAGGCGAAGGGAGGTGAGGACCTGATATGGACTTGATTTGTCAGGATGTCCACTTTGGACTAGGAGAGAAAAAAATCTTAAAAGGAGTTTCTCTTAAGGTTGAGGGGCATCAATTTCACACGATACTAGGACCAAATGGAAGTGGAAAAACCAGCCTGCTTAAACTCCTCTATCGTCAGGAAAAGGCGGACAAAGGCTTGATAAGCCTAGATGGAAAGCCACTGGAGCATTGGTCACTCAAAGAAACAGCTAAGCAAATGGCAGTTGTCACCCAGTTTAATCAATTGCAGTTTGATTGTACAGTTGAGGAAATCGTCTTGCTGGGAAGAACTCCCCACCTCTCTTTTTTACAGAAGGAAAAGGAAAGGGATTATGCCCTCGTTCAAGATGCTCTCGTCAAGGTAGATATGCTCGAGAAGAAAACTCGTCTCTATTCGTCTCTGTCGGGGGGAGAGAAACAGCGAGTCTTATTAGCCCGTGCCTTGGCGCAAGAACCGACTCTCTTGCTTCTGGACGAACCAACCAATCACCTGGATATCAAGTACCAGCTAGACTTGTTGGCCATTGTGAAGAATCTCAAGGTCAATGTTTTAGCTGTCCTACATGATATTCAACTTGCTTGTCGCTATTCGGATTATCTCTATCTGATGAAAGAGGGGGAAATCCTTTACCAAGGGACTCCAAAGGAGACCATCACCCCTGAGTCATTGCAAACTGTATACGGAGTTCAAAGTCAGGTGACTTGGACCGAGGATCAGCAAGCTATGATTCACTATTTATAAGAATGAAAAGGAAATCAAAATGAAAAAAACACTCAGTATTTTACTCGTAACAGTAGCAACATTAACGATGGCAGCTTGTGGCAATACTACTACAGAAAAAGCAACCACACAGTCTAGCACAGAAACAAGTCAAAAGGCAAGCGCAGAAACGACTTATCCACTCACGATCAAAACCTATGATGCTAAGGGAAATGAAGTCGAACAAGTCTTTGACAAGGCACCTGAAAAGGTTATCACCAACAATCTTTCAACCACTGAAATCTTATTGGAGCTAGGCTTGAAGGATAAAATTGCTGGCATGCTCAACCCGGACAATGCTGTAACAGGTAAATACAAGGACGCGATTGCGACGATTCCTCAAATTGGCGATAAAAAAACAGTCTCTCAAGAGACAGTCCTTTCTTATGAGCCAGACGCTGTGATGGGTCGAAACATGATGTTTTCTGAAAAATCCTTGGGAACAGTTAGCACTTGGAATGAAAACAAAATCCCAGTCTATACACAAAAAGCCTCTCTATCAACGATTCAGCAAGATTTGGGGAATATTGTAGAAGATGTCAAAAATCTTGGAATGATTTTTAATGTGCAGGACAAGGCCAATGAATACGCAGCCCAGTTACAAGCTAAAATTGAGGCTGTTAAGAAAGCAAACCCAGCAAGTCAAGGCGAAAAGAAAAAGGCTTTGATTATGGTTGCTTATAATGACGAAACCTTCGGTGCTTACAAGTCTGCTTTGCAAGAGAGCTTGCTAAATCAACTTGGTTATACCAACGTCGCAACGGGAACATCAGGCTTGACCTTGGAAAATCTCGTGTCAATGGATCCTGAATTGATTATCTATGTAACCAGCGACCGCAATAAAAAATTGGATGCCAACGCAGTAGAGTTGATGAAGAAAAATGCTGTTTTGGAAAATGTTCCTGCTATTAAGAATCAAAAAATCATGACTATCTCTTACGATGAGTTGATGGACTATGGTCCAGCAGTGATTGATTCCCTTGAGAAAATCAATGACTTTATCAATAAATAATGAGTTTGATTGGCAAGGGATCCAAGTTAAGGTCAGCCTTCCTTCGATCTATGATCCCAATCAAACCTATCCAGCGATTCTCTTGAATGATGGAGACTTGGATTTCCTATCTTCCCTTTCTGAATCTGTGATTTTAGTGGGCTTGTCCTCTAAAAATCGCCTAGACGACTACACTCCCTGGAAGGCATCTGCTCTGAGAGAGGGGACTCAAGATTTTGGTGGTCAGGCAACTGCCTATCATGGTCAATTATTTGGAGGTCTTTTAGACAAGTTGCAGTCGCTTTATCGCCTGGACAAAGATCGTCTTGCCTATGGAGGGTATTCACTGGGAGGTTTGGCGGCAGTCTACAGTCTTTTCGGATTTGACAAGGTTTCCTGTGTCTTCTCTATTTGCGGTTCCTTTTGGTATCCTGATTTTGTGGCTTACTGCAAGGAACAAAAGTTGAAGAATCTGGACTGCTTGCTGTATATACTAAATGGTCAAACAGAAGGAGCGCATCATACCAATCGCTTGGCTCAAGCACCAGTCTATGCTGAGCGGATTCATACCAGTCTTCAGAAGCGATATCCGACTGGTCAGTTTGTCTTTGATCCTTATGGGCATCATGAACAAGTGGCTGAGCGATTTGTGGCTTTTTCTAACTGGTTGGCAAAGAAATGGGAGATTGAATAAAGTAAGAGAAGAGACAAGGCAAAAATTAAATTTGAGGAGAAAATCCAGTAAAACTTTCTATAATAAAACGCATAATATTGAACTCTTTGAATTTCTTATATTATGCGTTTTTATGATTTTAGAGTTTCTTTGAATGCAGAAAAATACATGTTCTATAATGAAAAGTGACTGGATTGTCATTGTAAAGGAGCAGACGAGATTTATTAAGAATATCATAGGATTGATGAAATGATAGATATTTGTAGAAAATTACCCACTTTAATCTCAGTCATTTTTATATTACTAACACTAGGAATATGTATTTTTGAAGACTGATATTTTCATCATGAATTTATTCGATAAAAGAAAATACTCTTTTATTTCTAAAGAAAGAGGGACAAAATCTTTTTGAGATGATAGAGTAGAATATGAAATTTGCTCTGAATATATTAAAAGAGAAGACCAAGAGGCCCTCTCTCATTGTTAACTATTTTTCTTGTTATAGTTGGCAAAGAATCTAAATGGTGCAAAACTCCTTTCCTCTACCTTCTATATGAAAAGGATCTCCTTAATCTTTTTTCTTAACACCAACAGTCAAACCAGAGGCTACTGCAATTAAGGCAACTCCAAGTACGGATAAATTAGAAGATGCCTTTTCACCAGTTTTGGGTAATTCAGATACTTTATTAGAAAGCGTAGAAGTATGATAAACTGCCTTTGTGCTTCCGATAGGTTTTGGTTTAAGTACGACATGCGCCTCTGTTAAGAAGTCATATTTCTCTGTTACGATGCGGTAAACACGTCCTTCTTGGACAGTCTTAACAACATGATTTGTAAAATCACGATTTAAAAGACTAGAAAATTCTTGATTAATATTAAGATAAAGCCCTTTTGTCCCCTCAACTAAAGGTTTGAAGGTCGATTCTGTGTATCTCATCCCTACAACTGATAGAGAAATATCTGCTGCTTTAAGAGCTTTCAGAGTCTCTTCTACTGTTGGAATGCCTGGAGTACGGAAATCAATACTTTCATCAGTAATTAAGAATGCAAAACGACGATTATTAGAAGCTGTAGACCAATCATAATCTTTTGAGGTTGCAATATGATGTAGAGGGACTGTAGGCTCTTCTGTTCCGCCGTATGTTCGAATAGATCTAAGCGCCTTAATATACTCCTCTACATTCTTAGTGAATTTAGATCCATTAAAATCGAAATATTGAACATTGTCAGCAGCCTCATACGCGATTAAGCCAAGACGAGCATCAACTTTTTTATTAGCCAAATCACGGACAAAGTTCTCGATATTCTGTACAACATTTTGAATAGAAGAATCCATTGAAACTGACTTATCAATAGTAAAGACGATATCTGCAGAACCAGCCGCTTGTTTAGTAATTATTACATCTGCTTCTTTCAAAACTTTTTCAAATGTAGTTTTCTTGATAGTTTGAGTAACATTAGCTACATAGTCATCTGTATTAACGTGATCTGTAACAGTCTTTGTTGTTGTAACAGGTGTCTTTTCTCCAACGGCAGTTCCCTTAGCAGCTAAATGAGTTGTTTCAACACTTACAGAAGTCTCTGCTTTGGCAGTTGCTTCTGTACCAGCTGTGTTTTCTTTAGTATCTACCTTGGCGTCCGTTGAAGTAGTAGTTACTTTAACTATATCACCAGGTTGAGCTTTATCAAGTGGTACTACAGAGACATTAACTTTATCTTGAATCTCCTTAACTGTTTCGGAAATTTGTTGATTAGTTTGAGTAGTTTTAGTGGAAAGTTCATTTGAACCTACTTGAGCAAGATCATTAGCAACTTGACTTGGATTCTTTACCTCATCAGCATCAACTTGTCCCATTGCTGTAAAGGCAGACGCTAGAGCAACCGTCAATAAAACAGACTTGCACTTCCCGAATAAAGAATGTTTATGATTCATTATAAAAATCCTCCCCTTTTTTAATAATATAATATCAAAATCAAAGTAATTTGTCAAAAAATTTCTATATAGAATGTAGAGTTTTCTTCTGATTATACAGGGATAAAGATCATAAAAATGCATAGCATCAAGTGTCCAAAAACATTGATGCTACGCATTTCTTATGGAAAGGCTTGCTGGATTTTCTCTTAAAATCGAGTTTTTGTGTAGCGGTTCTCATTGTCTTAACCAAGAGACTCTCTCTTCTTATCTGTATTCCAGATAAAGCTTGCAATGAAGGTAAAGATAATCGTTAGGATACCAACAATCACAGCAAGGATGAGGGCAGGGATTCGGACAAACCACCAGAGTGGGTTTGGTTTTTTATCATTGTGCCATTGCTTGGTTTCTTCGTCCAAACGTTGGAATTCTGCTTGGATACGGTCTGCAACCATTTCAATCCCTTCATCATTCATTTTCTTGATGTCTGAGATATCGATAGGATTTCCAAAGTTCATATCGACACGTTCACGGCTAACCAAGCCTTTCAAGGTCATGGGACCTGTGTAGGTAACCGGCATGATACGGACCTTAGCCATTTTGGCAATCAAGGCAACTCCACCCTTGACATCGTTTGAGTGACGGCTCCCACTTGGAAACATGATGAGAGAGCGGTCGCTTTTCTTGAGGACGTTGATAGGGTACTTGATGGCAGAGGCACTAGGTTTTTCCCGGTCGATAGGAAAGGCGCCACACATACGGATCCACCAGCCAAAGATGCGGTTGTTAAACAGCTCTTTTTTGGCCATAAAGATGAACTGTTTTGGCTTGGTCGCAAAGGCCATGTAAACAGGATCCCACCAGGTACGATGAGGAGCGACGAGGATATAGTTTTCGTCTTGACTAGGGATTTTATCAGTATTGTGATAGTGGGCATTGCCATTGATGGACCACAAGATCAGCATGACTAGTCCACGCAAATAAGTATAAAACATGAGATCTCCTTCGATTGTATTGCTTTTATTATTATACCTTATCAAAAGACTACTGGCAAACTTTTTCAGTTGTCAGCCAACAGTTTTTGGATGAGATTAGAATTCTGCTAGAAAAAATGATATGATAGAATTTATGGATAAAAATAAGATAATGGGATTAACCCAAAGAGAAGTCAAGGAAAGACAGGTTCAAGGTTTGGTCAATGACTTTACCGCTTCGGCCAGTACCAGTACTTGGCAAATCTTTAAACGAAATGTTTTTACACTTTTTAACGCTTTAAACTTTGTTATTGCTCTAGCGCTGGCCTTTGTGCAGGCTTGGAGCAATCTGGTCTTCTTTGCCGTTATCTGCTTTAACGCTTTTTCTGGGATTGTGACCGAGCTGCGGGCTAAACACATGGTGGACAAGCTCAATCTCATGACCAAGGAAAAAGTCAAAACCATTCGTGAGGGTCAAGAAGTTGCTCTCGATCCAGAAGAGTTGGTTCTAGGAGATGTCATTCGTTTGTCTGCTGGGGAGCAGATTCCTAGTGATGCTCTAGTTCTGGAAGGCTTTGCGGAAGTCAATGAAGCCATGTTAACGGGGGAGAGTGATTTAGTACAAAAGGAAGTGGATGCCTTGCTTTTATCAGGGAGTTTCCTAGCTAGTGGCGCAGTTTTGGCTCAAGTTCACCATGTCGGGGCAGAAAACTATGCTGCCAAACTCATGCTGGAAGCTAAGACAGTGAAACCAATCAACTCCCGTATCATGAAATCGCTGGACAAGTTAGCGGGTTTTACTGGGAAGATTATCATTCCCTTTGGTCTAGCTCTCCTGCTAGAAGCCTTGATTTTAAAAGGTTTGCCCCTTAAGTCATCCGTTGTAAATTCGTCAACAGCCCTTTTGGGGATGTTGCCCAAAGGAATCGCCCTTTTGACCATTACTTCGCTCTTGACTGCGGTGATCAAGCTGGGCTTGAAAAAGGTCTTGGTGCAGGAGATGTACTCTGTCGAAACCCTGGCCCGTGTGGATATTCTCTGTCTGGACAAGACGGGGACCATCACCCAAGGAAAGATGCAAGTGGAGGCTGTTCTTCCACTGACGGAAACTTATGGTGACGAGGCTATTGCCAGTATTTTGACCAGCTATATTGCCCATAGTGAGGATAAAAATCCAACAGCTCAAGCCATTCGCCAGCGTTTCAAAGGACAGGTAGCCTATCCCATGCTTTCGAATCTTCCTTTCTCTAGCGACCGCAAGTGGGGGGCTATGGAATTGGAAGGTCTAGGGACAGTTTTCTTAGGGGCGCCTGAGATGTTGTTGGACTCTGAAGTCCCTGAAGCCAGAGAGGCCTTGGAGAGAGGATCAAGAGTCTTGGTCTTGGCACTCAGTCAGGAAAAACTAGATCATCACAAACCACAGAAACCATCTGATATTCAGGCCCTGGCCTTGCTGGAGATTTTGGACCCCATTCGAGAAGGAGCAGCTGAGACGCTGGACTATCTCCGTTCTCAGGAAGTGGGACTCAAGATTATCTCTGGTGACAATCCCGTTACAGTGTCCAGTATTGCCCAGAAAGCTGGTTTTGCCGACTATCACAGCTATGTAGATTGTTCGAAAATCACGGATGAGGAATTGATTGCCATAGCTGAGGAAACAGCAATTTTTGGTCGTGTTTCCCCTCATCAAAAGAAACTCATCATCCAAACGCTGAAAAAAGCAGGGCATACAACAGCTATGACAGGGGACGGAGTCAATGATATTCTGGCTCTTCGTGAGGCGGATTGTTCTATCGTGATGGCTGAGGGAGATCCTGCGACTCGTCAGATTGCCAATCTAGTTCTTTTGAACTCAGACTTCAATGATGTTCCAGAGATTCTCTTTGAAGGTCGTCGCGTGGTCAATAACATCGCCCATATCGCACCGATTTTCTTGATCAAGACGATTTATTCCTTTTTGCTCGCGGTGATTTGTATTGCTAGTGTTCTTCTGGGACGGTCTGAGTGGATTTTGATTTTCCCCTTCATTCCAATCCAGATTACCATGATTGACCAGTTCGTGGAAGGTTTCCCACCATTCGTTCTGACTTTTGAGCGAAATATCAAACCTGTTGAGCCAAATTTCCTCAGAAGATCCATGCTTCGCGCCCTACCAAGTGCACTCATGATCATATTTAGTGTCCTTTTTGTGAAAATATTTGGAGCGAGTCAAGGTTGGTCTGAGATAGAAATCTCAACCCTACTCTATTATCTCTTAGGCTCTATCGGATTCTTATCTGTATTTAGAGCCTGCATGCCATTTACCCTCTGGCGTCTTCTCTTGGTTGTTTGGTCTGTAGGAGGCTTCCTGGTCACAGCTCTCTTCCCAAGAATCCAGAAACTGCTTGAAATTTCGACCTTGACAGGACAAACATTCCCTGTTTATCTTGTCATGATGGCTGTCTTTACTGTGGTATTTATCTTAACCAGTCGTTATCAAGCTAGAAAATAAAGAAAGGCTGCAATCTGTGGATTGCGGTCTTTTTAGGTGCAAGATTGCTAGCTGAAATATGGTATAATAAGAGGTAACAGAGTTTTGGAAAGTGAGAGAAGATGATTTCAAAGAGATTAGAATTAGTGGCGTCCTTTGTGCCCCAAGGTGCTGTGTTACTTGATGTGGGAAGTGACCATGCTTATCTGCCCATCGAGTTAGTTGAGAGAGGCCAAATCAAAAGCGCCATTGCAGGGGAAGTGGTGGAAGGTCCTTACCAGTCTGCGGTTAAAAATGTTGAGGCTCACGGTCTAAAGGAGAAAATCCAAGTCCGTTTAGCCAATGGCTTAGCGGCATTTGAAGAGGCTGACCAAGTCTCGGTTATCACCATTGCTGGTATGGGTGGCCGTTTAATTGCTACCATATTGCAAGAAGGTTTGGAAAAGCTAGTTAATGTAGAGCGTTTAATCCTCCAGCCCAATAATCGTGAAGACGACTTGCGCATTTGGTTGCAAGCCAATGGTTTTCAAATTGTGGATGAAAGCATTCTAGAAGAAGCTGGTAAGTTTTATGAGATTTTGGTGGTGGAAGTGGGACAAATGAAGCTATCAGCCAGTGATGTCCGCTTTGGTCCCTTCTTGTCCAAAGAAGTCAGCCCAGTCTTTATCAAAAAATGGCACAAAGAAGCAGCTAAGCTAGAATTTGCCCTTAACCAAATTCCAGAAAAAAATCTGGGGGAACGTCAAGTTCTAGTAGATAAAATTCAAGCCATCAAGGAGGTGCTCCATGCTAGCAAGTGAAGTAATTAACGCATATGAAGCCTTTTGCCCTCAGGAATTCTCAATGGAGGGTGACAGTCGTGGCCTGCAAATCGGTACTTTAGACAAGGATATCCAAAGGGTCATGGTTGCCCTTGATATTCGTGAAGACACGGTGGCAGAGGCTATTGAAAAGGGTGTGGATTTGATTATCGTTAAGCACGCGCCTATCTTTCGTCCCATCAAGGACTTGGTAGCCAGCCGTCCGCAAAATCAGATTTACATCGACCTTATCAAGCATGACATTGCCGTTTATGTCAGTCATACTAATATCGACATTGTAGAGAATGGTCTCAATGACTGGTTCTGCCAGATGCTAGGCATTGAGGAGACGACTTATCTACAGGAGACAGGCCCAGAACGTGGGATTGGTCGTATTGGGAATATTCAGCCTCAGACATTTGGGGAATTTGCCCAGCATGTCAAGCAAGTCTTTGGTCTAGATAGCCTTCGAATGGTGCATTATCAAGAGAGTGATTTGCTGAAAGAAATTTCAAGAGTAGCCATCTGTGGTGGTAGTGGTCAGTCTTTCTATCCTGATGCTTTGGCAAAGGGGGCAGATGTCTATATTACTGGTGACATCTACTACCACACAGCTCAGGATATGTTGTCTGATGGTCTGATGGCATTGGATCCAGGACATTATATCGAAGTGCTTTTTGTGGAAAAAATCGCTGACCTCCTTAATCAATGGAAGGCAGAATGTGGCTGGACAATTGATATCTTGCCTAGTCAGGCATCGACCAATCCTTTCCACCATATCTAGTTAGAAGGTGAAGACAATGAAAAAAGTTGCCATTATTGGAGCAGGGATTGTAGGGGCAGCAACTGCCTACTACCTCTCGAAAGAAAGTGACCTAGAGGTAACCGTTTTTGACCATGGACAGGGTCAAGCAACCAGGGCAGCAGCGGGGATTATCAGTCCTTGGTTTTCAAAACGCCGCAATAAAGCATGGTACAAGATGGCACGCTTGGGGGCTGACTTTTATGTGGATTTGTTGGCTGATTTAGAAAAGTCAGGGGAAAAAATCGATTTTTACCAGCGTTCGGGAGTTTTTCTCTTGAAAAAGGATGAATCCAAGTTGGAAGAACTCTATGAACTAGCCCTCCAGCGTAGGGAAGAATCTCCCTTGATAGGCCGGTTAGCCATTCTAGACCAAGCGTCTGCAAATGAATTATTCCCTGGTTTGCAGGGATTTGACCACCTGCTCTATGCTTCTGGTGGTGCAAGAGTAGATGGCCAGCTCTTAGTGACTCGTTTGCTAGAAGCCAGTCAAGTCAAACTGGTCAAAGAAAAAGTGAATCTGACACCTTTATCATCAGGTTACCAGATTGGTGAAGAAGTGTTTGATCAGGTTATTTTGGCAACGGGAGCTTGGTTGGGAGACATTTTGGAGCCTTTAGGATATGAGGTAGATGTTCGTCCCCAAAAAGGACAGCTCCGAGATTATCAGCTTGCCCAAGACATGGAATCCTACCCTGTTGTCATGCCGGAAGGAGAGTGGGATTTGATCCCTTTTGCAGGTGGGAAATTGTCCTTAGGCGCTACTCATGAAAATGACATGGGATTTGACTTGACAGTGGATGAAAGCTTGCTCCAACAAATGGAGGAAGCCGCCTTGCCTCACTACCCAGCCTTGGCAGAAGCAAAATCATCAGGTGAGCGTGTAGGAATCCGCGCCTATACCAGTGATTTCTCCCCGTTTTTTGGGCAAGTGCCAGGCTTAGCAGATGTCTATGCAGCCAGTGGACTAGGTTCATCAGGCCTCACAACGGGTCCTATCATCGGTTACCATCTAGCCCAGCTGGTCCAAGACAAGGAGTTGACCTTGGATCCAGTAAACTATCCAATTGCAAACTATGTCAAACGAGTAAAAAGTGAATAAAATTTTACTGAAATTTTATCAGGTAGTTTAGGATGGCAAATGACATTCCCTATCAAAAATGATAAAATAAGAAAAAATAATCCGAGAATCGAGGAAAAAAGATGCAAGAAAAGATTTTGGTAACTGGTGGAGCTGGTTTTATCGGAACCCACACTGTGATTGAGTTGATCCAAGCAGGTCATCAAGTTGTTGTGGTGGATAATCTTGTCAACAGCAACCGTAAAAGTATAGAAGTTGTTGAAAGAATCACAGGAGTTGAGGTGCCTTTCTATGAGGCAGATATCCGTGATACAGATACCCTCAGAGATATTTTCAAGCAGGAAGAGCCGACTGGTGTTATTCACTTTGCTGGTTTGAAGGCTGTTGGTGAATCAACACGTATCCCTCTTGCCTACTATGACAACAATATCGCTGGTACAGTAAGCCTCTTGAAAGCTATGGAAGAAAACAACTGTAAGAATATCATCTTCAGTTCTTCTGCGACAGTTTACGGTGATCCCCATACTGTACCAATTCTAGAAGATTTCCCACTTTCAGTGACCAATCCATACGGTCGTACCAAACTCATGCTAGAGGAAATTTTGACCGATATCTACAAAGCAGACTCAGAATGGAATGTGGTCTTGCTTCGTTACTTTAATCCAATCGGAGCGCATGAAAGTGGAGACTTGGGAGAAAATCCTAACGGCATTCCAAACAATCTCTTGCCTTATGTTTCACAGGTAGCAGTGGGCAAACTAGAACAAGTACAAGTTTTTGGAGATGATTACGATACAGAAGATGGAACCGGGGTTCGTGACTATATCCACGTTGTAGACCTAGCCAAAGGTCACGTTGCAGCTTTGAAAAAACTCCAAAAAGGTTCAGGCCTTAATGTTTATAACCTTGGAACTGGTAAAGGTTACTCAGTTCTTGAAATTATCCAAAACATGGAAAAAGCAGTGGGACGCCCAATTCCTTACCGCATCGTAGAACGCCGCCCAGGTGATATCGCTGCCTGCTACTCAGACCCAGCAAAAGCTAAAGCAGAACTCGGTTGGGAAGCGGAACTCGACATCACCCAAATGTGTGAAGACGCCTGGCGTTGGCAAAGCAAGCATCCAAATGGATTTGAAGACTAAGATGATGATTTCAATCATTGTCCCTTGTTTAAACGAAGAGGAAGTACTTCCTCTTTTTTATCAGTCTGTTGAAGCACTGCTTCCAGAATTAGGAGCAGAGATCGAGTATGTCTTTGTGGATGATGGTTCAAGCGATGGCACTTTGGAGCTTTTGAAGGCCTATCGGGTACAAAATCCTGCGGTACATTATATCTCTTTCTCGAGAAATTTTGGGAAAGAAGCGGCTCTGTATGCAGGCTTGCAGCATGCGACTGGAGACCTAGTGGTAGTGATGGATGCAGACCTCCAGGATCCTCCTAGTATGTTGCTTGAAATGAAAGCCTTACTAGACCAGAATGCAGATTTAGACTGTATTGGGACACGGAGAACCAGTCGGGAGGGAGAACCCTTCCTTCGTAGCTTCTGTGCCGATCTCTTTTACCGCCTCATGCAAAAAATCAGCCCCGTAGCTCTGCCCTCGGGTGTCCGTGATTTTCGGATGATGAGAAGATCTGTGGTGGATGCTATTTTAGCCTTGACCGAGTCCAATCGTTTTTCTAAGGGCCTATTTGCTTGGGTGGGCTTTAAAACGCACTATCTCGACTATCCAAATGTCGAAAGACAGGCTGGCAAGACCAGTTGGAGTTTTAGGCAGCTCTTTTTCTACTCGATTGAAGGGATTCTCAACTTTTCAGATTTTCCCTTGAGTATAGCCTTTGTAGCGGGACTTCTATCTTGTTTTATTTCTTTTATGATGACTGTTTTTGTGGTGTTTCGGACCCTTATTTTGGGGAATCCGACATCTGGCTGGACCTCTCTGATGGCTGTTATTCTCTTTCTCGGAGGGATTCAACTCCTGACGATTGGGATTCTCGGTAAGTATATCAGCAAGATTTATCTAGAGACCAAAAAAAGACCACTCTATCTCGTCAAAGAAAAAAGTGATCTTTCTATTTTCGAAGGGAAAAATAACCAGAAAAGACTATAATTTTACCTAGAAATATGCTAAACTAGTAGATGAAGGGATTAAAGCGATAAAAAGAATCTACAGTATCAATTTCCCTTTTAAACTATGACGGATCTTTGAGAAGTGCACGTGTAGGACAATTTTTGATGGCCTCCAGAACATCGCTGGTCTCAGCGATTTCTCTTTGCAATTCAACTGGATCATCGTAAAATCGAACGATTCCATTATCATGGTAATCAAAGAGTTCAGAATAGGTCTGGCAAAGCCCGCAGGCGATGCACCGTTCGGGTATAAGTGTGACTTTCATATTTATATTGTAATAAGAAAATGCAAAAAAAACAAGGAGTAAGGTATGGAAAAAGAACCGTGGCAAGAAGATATTTATGACAACAGAGAAGAAGAAACAAGATTAGAGCGTCGTCACCGTAAACAAAAAGGAAAAGGTGTTGTTGCCAATCGTGTCTTGACCATTCTAGCTAGCCTCTTCTTTGTAATCGTTGTAGCGATGGTTGTCGTATTGATTTACCTTTCTACTGGAGGAAGTAACCGCACGGCAGCTTTGAAGGATTTTTATGATTCTTCAGCTCCATCGTCAACCTCTAAAGTGGAAGAGTCTTCTTCCTCTACTAGTAAAGCTCAAGAAACGAAAGAATCAACATCTTCAGAGAGCAGTTCAGAAGAACACACAGAGGGTGAAGGAACGCTTACTGTGCAACCTGGAGAAGGAGAAGCAGCTCTCGCTCAGCGTGCAGGGATTTCCATTGCCCAGCTAGAAGCTCTGAATCCTTCTCATATGTCATCAGGAACCTGGTTTGCCAACCCAGGTGATGTCATCAAGACTAGATAGGAGTCGGAAATGAAGACAATTCAAATTGCTATTGATGGTCCTGCTTCCAGTGGTAAGAGTACGGTCGCAAAGATTGTCGCTAAGGATTTTGGTTACACTTATCTCGATACAGGCGCTATGTACCGTGCTGCGACTTATATAGCGCTCAAGCACCAGTTGGATGCAGGAAATGTAGACCAACTTCTTGAGCTTCTTAACCAACACCCTATTAGTTTTGGTCGTTCAGAAACAGGTGAGCAACTTGTTTTTGTAGGGGATGTTGATATTACTCATCCGATTCGTGAAAATGAAGTGACCAACAAGGTTTCAAGCATTGCTGCCATTCCTGAAGTACGTGAGAAACTGGTTTCTCTCCAGCAAGAGATTGCTCAGCAAGGTGGTATCGTCATGGATGGGCGTGATATCGGGACAGTTGTTTTACCACAAGCTGAACTCAAGATTTTTCTAGTGGCTTCTGTTGATGAAAGAGCAGAGCGTCGTTACAAGGAAAATATTGCTAAAGGGATTGAAACAGACCTTGAAACGCTGAAAGAAGAGATTGCTGCGCGTGACTACAAGGATAGTCACCGTGAAACCTCACCTCTCAAACAGGCTGAGGATGCAGTTTACCTTGACACAACTGGATTAAGTATCCAAGAAGTGGTCGAAAAAATTAAATCAGAAGCAAAAAAACGCATGTCCTAGTGGCAGGTGAAGCAGGCTAAGGCTAGCCTGCTTCTTTTCTCTCTTTGGGAGCATTTGAAAACAGTCTTTTTGGGAGATTTTTGATAAAATAGTAGTATCAATGAAAAGGATGGAAGCATGACAAAGAAAATCGTAGCCATTTGGGCCCAAGATGAAAAAGGTGTGATTGGTAAAGAAGACCGTCTTCCTTGGCATTTGCCAGCAGAATTACAACATTTTAAGGAAACAACTTTGAACCACGCCATCTTGATGGGACGAGTGACTTTTGATGGAATGGGGCGTCGTCTGCTTCCCAAACGCCAAACCTTGATTTTGACACGAAACAGTGACGAAGTCGTGGACGGTGCGCTAGTGTTTCAAGATGTGGAGTCTGTTTTAGCGTGGTATCAGAGTCAGGAAAAAAATCTCTATATCATTGGTGGAAAACAGATTTTTCAGGCTTTTGAGCCCTATTTAGATGAAATCATCGTGACGCAGATTCATACTCAGGTAGAGGGAGATACCTATTTCCCTGAGGAGTTTGACTTGTCTCGTTTTGAGACAGTCGCAAGCAAATCTTATACCCGAGATGAGAAAAACGACTATGATTTTACCATCGAATACCGAGATAGAAAGGAAGTCTAATGGAGCGCAGTATATTTGGATTTTTTACAGCTTTTTTGTGTATAATCTGTATTTTGACTGGAGCACAGGCTTTTCGTAAGAAGCGCTATGGACTGTCTGCCTTACTCTGGTTGAATGCTTTTACCAATCTGGTGAACAGTGTCCACGCTTTTTATATGACCTTATTTTAGATAGAATGATAAATTAGAATGGAAGGAAATCATGCCTACAAATAGGAAAAATGATATGATGGTTTATTGCTCATTTTGTGGCAAAAGCCAAGAAGAAGTAAAGAAAATAATCGCTGGGAACAACGCCTTTATCTGTAATGAATGTGTGGAGTTGGCCCAGGAAATCATTCGGGAGGAGTTGGCCGAGGAAGTTTTGGCAGACTTGTCTGAAGTACCAAAACCAATCGAACTCCTCAATATCTTAAATCACTATGTGATTGGTCAAGATCGTGCCAAACGTGCCTTGGCAGTGGCGGTTTACAATCACTATAAACGCATCAATTTCCACGATACGCGTGAAGAGTCAGAAGATGTGGATTTGCAGAAGTCAAACATCTTGATGATTGGCCCAACTGGTTCTGGGAAAACCTTCCTTGCTCAGACTTTGGCTAAGAGCTTGAATGTGCCTTTTGCTATTGCGGATGCGACAGCTCTGACTGAGGCTGGGTATGTGGGTGAGGATGTGGAAAATATCCTCCTCAAACTCTTGCAGGCCGCTGACTTTAACATCGAACGTGCAGAACGTGGGATTATCTACGTGGATGAAATTGATAAAATTGCCAAGAAGAGCGAGAATGTGTCTATCACACGTGACGTTTCTGGTGAAGGGGTGCAACAAGCTCTTCTCAAGATTATCGAGGGGACTGTAGCCAGCGTACCTCCTCAGGGTGGACGCAAACATCCACAACAAGAGATGATTCAGGTGGATACCAAGAATATCCTCTTCATCGTGGGTGGTGCTTTTGACGGCATCGAAGAAATCGTTAAACAACGTTTGGGTGAAAAAGTTATTGGTTTCGGCCAAAATAATAAAGCGATTGATGAAAACAGCTCCTACATGCAAGAAATCATCGCAGAAGACATTCAAAAATTCGGTATTATTCCAGAGTTGATTGGACGCTTGCCTGTCTTTGCTGCTCTTGAGCAATTGACAGTCGATGACTTGGTTCGTATCTTGAAAGAGCCAAGAAATGCCTTGGTCAAACAATACCAAACCTTGCTTTCTTATGATGATGTTGAGTTGGAATTTGACGATGAAGCCCTTCAAGAAATCGCAAATAAGGCTATCGAACGCAAAACTGGGGCGCGTGGTCTTCGCTCCATCATCGAAGAAACCATGCTAGATGTTATGTTTGAAGTACCGAGTCAGGAAAATGTGAAATTGGTCCGCATCACAAAAGAAGCTGTTGACGGAACGGAAAAGCCAATCCTAGAAACAGCCTAGAGGTGACTATGGAAATCAATACACACAATGCTGAAATCTTGCTCAGTGCGGCCAACAAGTCCCACTATCCGCAGGATGAACTGCCAGAGATTGCCCTTGCAGGTCGTTCAAATGTTGGCAAGTCCAGCTTTATCAACACCATGCTCAACCGCAAGAATCTAGCCCGTACATCAGGGAAACCTGGGAAAACTCAGCTTCTAAACTTCTTTAACATTGATGACAAGATGCGTTTTGTGGATGTACCTGGCTATGGTTATGCCCGCGTTTCTAAAAAGGAACGTGAAAAGTGGGGGCGCATGATTGAGGAGTACCTAACGACTCGGGAAAATCTCCGTGCGGTTGTCAGTCTAGTGGATCTCCGTCATGACCCGTCTGCAGATGATGTGCAGATGTACGAATTTCTCAAGTATTACGAGATTCCAGTTATCATCGTTGCGACCAAGGCGGATAAGATTCCTCGTGGTAAATGGAACAAGCACGAATCAGCAATCAAAAAGAAATTAAACTTCGACCCAAGTGACGACTTCATCCTCTTTTCATCTGTCAGCAAGGCAGGGATGGATCAGGCTTGGAATGCTATTTTAGAAAAATTATGAGGAAAATAATGGCAAAAACAATTCATACAGACAAAGCTCCAAAGGCTATTGGACCATATGTTCAAGGAAAAATCGTTGGCAATCTTTTGTTTGCTAGCGGTCAAGTTCCTCTTTCACCTGAAACTGGGGAAATAGTTGGAGAAACGATCCAAGAACAGACAGAGCAAGTTTTGAAAAATATCGGTGCTATTTTGACTGAAGCAGGAACAGACTTTGACCATGTTGTCAAAACAACTTGCTTCTTGAGCGATATGAATGACTTTGTTCCTTTTAACGAGGTTTACCAAACGGCCTTTAAAGAGGAATTTCCAGCTCGTTCAGCTGTGGAAGTTGCACGTCTTCCTCGTGATGTAAAAGTCGAAATTGAAGTGATCGCAGAGATTGGATAAGCTAGTTGAAGTTTGGCTCTGCCAAACTTTTTTTGATATAAGGAGAGATAGATGACAAAAAAACAACTTCACCTAGTGATTGTAACAGGGATGAGTGGTGCAGGGAAAACGGTAGCCATTCAGTCCTTCGAGGATTTGGGATATTTCACCATTGACAATATGCCACCAGCCCTCTTGCCGAAGTTTTTACAGTTGGTCGAGACCAAGGATGATGACCACAAACTGGCCTTGGTAGTCGATATGCGGAGCCGTTCTTTCTTTTCAGAGATTCAGGCTGTTTTGGATGAATTGGAAAACCAAGACGATTTGGACTTCAAAGTCCTCTTTTTAGACGCAGCAGATAAGGAATTGGTCGCTCGTTACAAGGAAACTAGAAGAAGTCACCCTCTAGCAGCAGATGGTCGGATTTTAGATGGCATCAAGCTAGAACGTGAACTCTTGGCACCTTTGAAAAATATGAGTCAAAACGTGGTGGATACGACAGAACTCACTCCTCGTGAACTTCGTAAAACCATTGCAGAGCAATTTTCGGACCAGGAACAAGCCCAGTCTTTCCGTATCGAAGTCATGTCTTTTGGATTCAAGTATGGTATCCCTATTGATGCAGATTTGGTCTTTGATGTTCGTTTCTTGCCAAACCCATACTACCTTCCGGAGCTCCGTAATCAGACAGGTGAGGATCAAGCAGTTTATGACTATGTGATGAATCATGAAGAGTCTGAAAGTTTCTATCAGCACTTACTCGCCTTGATTGAACCCATTTTGCCAAGTTACAAAAAAGAAGGCAAGTCTGTTTTAACCATCGCAGTAGGATGTACAGGTGGACAGCACCGTAGTGTTGCCTTTGCCAAACGAATCGCTGAGGACCTTGCTAAAAACTGGCCTGTTAATGAAAGCCATCGTGACAAAGACCGAAGAAAGGAAACGGTAAACCGTTCATGAGAAAACCAAAAATAACGGTGATTGGTGGAGGAACTGGTATCCCCGTCATTTTAAAAAGTTTGCGGGAAAAGGATGTTGACATCGCAGCCATCGTAACGGTAGCTGATGATGGTGGCTCTTCTGGTGAGCTAAGAAAGAATATCCAACAGCTGACACCACCAGGTGATCTTCGTAATGTTCTGGTAGCCATGTCAGATATGCCTAAGTTTTATGAGAAGGTTTTTCAGTACCGTTTCTCAGAAGAGGCTGGCGCTTTTGCGGGTCATCCGCTAGGAAATATCATCATAGCAGGCCTTTCTGAGATGCAAGGATCTACCTACAATGCTATGCAATTACTCAGTAAATTCTTTCACACAACAGGAAAGATCTACCCCTCAAGCGATCATCCTTTGACACTGCATGCAGTCTTTAAAGACGGTTCTGAGGTGGCAGGTGAGAGCCACATTGCAGATCATCCAGGTATGATCGACCATGTCTATGTGACCAATACCTTGGATGATGAAACACCCCAAGCCAGCCGTCGAGTAGTCAATACCATTCTCGAGAGTGACATGATCGTCTTGGGGCCTGGTTCCCTCTTTACATCGATTTTGCCCAATATTGTCATCGAGGAGATCGGGCAGGCTCTCTTAGAGACCAAGGCGGAGATAGCCTATGTCTGCAATATCATGACCCAGCGTGGGGAAACAGAGCACTTTTCAGACAGTGACCACGTGGAAGTCCTCCATCGACACTTAGGTCGGCCTTTTATTGATACGGTCTTGGTCAATATCGAGAAGGTTCCTAGAGAATACATGAATACCAACCGTTTTGATGAGTATTTGGTTCAGGTGGAGCATGACTTTGCTGGTCTTTGCAAGCAGGTCCCTCGTGTGATTTCATCCAACTTCCTTCGTTTGGAAAATGGAGGAGCCTTCCATGATGGGGATTTGATTGTGGATGAATTGATGCGCATCATTCAGGTGAGAAAATGAGTTTTACAGTTGCAGTAAAAGAGGAAATTCTTGGTCAACACCATCTCAGTCGTTATGAACTGTCGGCCATCATCAAGATGTCAGGTAGTATTGGTCTCTCGACTTCAGGCTTGACCTTGTCAGTTGTAACTGAAAATGCTAAGTTAGCTCGGCACCTTTATGAGTCCTTTCTCCATTTTTATGAGATTAAGTCTGAGATTCGACACCATCAGAGAAGCAATCTTCGTAAGAATCGTGTCTATACGGTCTATACAGATGAGAGGGTGCAGGAGCTTTTAGCTGATTTGCGGCTTGCGGATTCCTTCTTTGGTTTGGAAACAGGCATCGATCCTGATATTTTAGCAGATGAGGAGGCTGGACGTGCTTACTTATGTGGGGCCTTTCTGGCAAATGGTAGCATCCGAGATCCTGAGTCTGGCAAGTACCAGTTGGAGATTAGTTCTGTTTATCTGGACCATGCCCAAGGACTGGCCTCTCTCCTTCAGCAGTTTTTGCTGGACGCCAAGGTTATTGAGCGCAAGAAAGGTGCAGTTACCTATCTCCAACGTGCAGAAGACATCATGGATTTTTTGATCGTGATTGGGGCCATGCTGGCGCGTGATAATTTTGAGCGCGTCAAGATTTTGCGTGAAACCCGTAATGATCTCAATCGAGCCAATAACGCTGAAACAGCCAATATCGCTCGAACGGTTTCTGCTAGTATGAAGACTATCAACAATATCAGTAAAATCAAAGATAGAATGGGTTTGGAAAATTTACCCGTGGATTTGCAAGAGGTAGCGCAGTTGCGAATTCAGCACCCAGACTACTCTATCCAGCAGTTGGCAGATAGCCTGAGCAATCCCCTGACTAAAAGTGGTGTCAATCACAGACTCAGAAAAATAAACAAGATTGCAGATGAACTATAAAACCACGGATTGTTCAATCCGTGGTTGTTTTCTTATAAACTTGTTGAGTGTTTTGGTTGCACTTTTTGGTCAGGGTCGATGTAGTTGATGGCATTGTTAATAGCAGTTGGAGCTTCACCCAGTCCTGTAGCGATTAAATCAATCTTACCTTCATAGTAGCAGCAGTCCCCAATGGCATAGATACCCTCTTGGCTGGATTCTTGCTTGCTGTTGACGATAATCTTGTGACGGTTGAGGTCCAGACCCCAATTTTTAAGATTGCCGACAGATGATTTGAAACCATAGTTGACAAAGAGGTGGTCTACCTCAATAGTTTCAGTTTCATCTGATTTAACTTTTGTGATTTCCAGTTTATCGAGTATTTTTCCATTTCCAAGGAGTTGGCTAGGAACGAACGGTGTCTTAATGGTTACAGATGATTCTTGTAGAGCTTGCACACTGTGTTCCAAGGCGCGGAAGTTATCTCGACGGTGAACAAGTGTAGTTGGCGCAATTTTTTCAAAAGCTAGAGCCCAGTCCACTGCTGAGTCCCCACCACCAAGGATGGTCACTTTCTTGCCAGCATATTGCTGAATGTTGGAAACGTGGTAGTGGATATTTTCATAGTCCTCAACACCCTCTAATTCAAGCGGTCGTGGTTTAAAGGCGCCACCACCCATGGCAATGATGACTGTTTTAGTCAGGTGGCTTCCTTTGTTGGTTTGAATTGTAAAACCTTGATCTTGTTTCTCGATTTCAAGAACGGTTTCGTTGAGATGAACAGGTGTTTCAAAGCCGTTTAGCTGTTCAATCAAGCGATTGGTCAACTCTTCTCCAGTTAAGTTTGGAAAACCTGGCACATCAAGGATTTGCTTCTCAGGGTAGAGGATGGCTGGTTGACCACCGAGCTGGGGAAGAGAGTCGATGATTTGGACTTTGGCTTG
This sequence comes from Streptococcus oralis, assembly GCF_003943415.1. Taxonomy (GTDB): domain Bacteria; phylum Bacillota; class Bacilli; order Lactobacillales; family Streptococcaceae; genus Streptococcus; species Streptococcus oralis_BJ. The sequence continues at coordinate 77,530 of NZ_RJPK01000001.1, forward strand.
GCGTAAGTGGGCGTAAAAGGCAGCAAAGAGACCGACGGGACCGCCACCTACAATGGTAATGTCATAGAGTTGAGACATGATTTCTCCTTCGTTTTTTCTAGTCAGTTTATTTTATCATATTTTTAATCAAATTAAAATGAAGTAGGATAGGGAAAAAATTGTTAGAAAATGGTATAATAGGACGGAACGTGTTTTGACAGGGAGGAGGCCAAGGATGAATTTTCAACAATTATCCAATTTACAGTACTGGACGAGTTTGTTTTCAAGTCCTTGGAGTATAGTCACCAATCTGATTGATATTCTCATTGTGACTTACATTTTGTATCATTTTACAAAGGCCATTGCAGGGACTAAAATCATGATCTTGGTGCGGGGAGTTTTGGTCTTCATTCTAGCTCAAATTCTCTCCAATATGATTGGTTTAACGACCATTTCTTGGTTGATCAATCAAATCATCACCTATGGGGTCATTGCAGCAGTAGTCATCTTTTCACCGGAGATTCGGACGGGTCTAGAGCGGTTGGGCCGGGCTACTGATTTCTTCTCCAATGCACCTATTAGTGCAGAAGAGCAGATGATTCGTGCCTTTGTGAAATCAGTCGAATACATGAGCCCGCGTAAAATTGGTGCTCTGGTAGCTGTTCAGCGAGTGAGAACTTTACAGGAATACATCTCGACGGGGATTTCCCTAGATGCCAAGATTTCAGCTGAATTGCTCATCAATATTTTTATTCCTAACACTCCCTTGCACGATGGAGCGGTCATTATCCGAGAAGATCGGATTGCTGTTACTTCAGCCTACTTGCCACTAACTGAAAATACAGAGATTTCCAAAGAGTTTGGAACACGGCATAGGGCGGCGATTGGTTTGTCGGAAGTATCGGATGCTCTTACCTTTGTGGTTTCGGAGGAAACAGGTGGAATCTCAATCACCTATAATGGAGTCTTTAAGCACGATTTGACCTTGGAAGAGTTTGAATCGGAGTTAAGAAGAATCTTGCTTCCAACATCAGAGAAAAAACAAGGTCTGAAAGATCGTTTGCTAGGAGGATTGAAACATGAGAAAAAATAGTCTTTATATTATTTCTTCCTTCTTTTTCGCCTGCATCCTTTTTATCTATGCGACTTCAACAAACTATCAGAATAATAATAGTGCCAGACAGGTGCGGACGGAGACTTATACAAACACAGTTCTTAATGTCCCAATTGATATTCAGTATGACAGTGATCAGTACTTTATTAGTGGTTTTACATCTGAAGTGACCGTCTTTCTGACTGGGTCAAACAGAGTTGCTTTGGCGAGTGAGATGCAGGAAAGTACTCGAAAATTCAAGGTCAAAGCTGACTTAACCAATGCCAGTGTAGGGACCATCGAAGTTCCTCTAACCATTGAAAATTTACCGAGTGGTTTGACCGCTGTTGCAACTCCGCAAAAGATAACAGTCAAGGTCGGTAAAAAAGCAAAACGAGATAATGTAATCGTTGTGCCGGAGATTGACCCTAGCCAGATTGATTCTCGTGTGAAAATTGATACAGTCACTGTGTCAGATGAAAAAGTAACGGTTACTAGTGATGAGGAAACTCTCTCTAGAGTAGATCGTGTCATTGCCATCTTGCCAACGAGTGAACGGATAACAGGTAACTATTCGGCTTCTGTTCCTCTACAAGCAGTCGATAAAAATGGAAATGTCTTGCCAAGCGTCATTATGCCATTTGACACTACAATGAAAATTACAACAAAAACAGCAGCGTCTAGTTCGAGTAACTCGTCAACAAGTTCCTCAGAGGGCAGTTCGTCTTCAACGAGTTCAGAAACGAAACCAGACTCGTCTAAACAAGAATAAACAAAATAGTAGAAAAGGATGATTAACAAAATGGGTAAATATTTTGGGACTGATGGAGTCCGTGGAGAAGCAAACGTAGAATTGACGCCAGAATTGGCCTTTAAATTGGGTCGTTTTGGAGGTTATGTCCTCAGTCAACACGAAACGGAAGCCCCTAAAGTCTTTGTAGGACGTGATACACGTATCTCAGGAGAAATGCTAGAATCTGCCTTGGTAGCGGGTCTCCTCTCAGTAGGGATTCACGTCTACAAACTCGGTGTCCTTGCAACACCAGCAGTAGCTTATTTGGTTAAAACTGAGGGAGCTAGTGCGGGTGTCATGATTTCAGCGAGTCACAACCCAGCCCTTGATAATGGAATTAAGTTCTTTGGTGGAGATGGCTTTAAGCTTGACGACGACAAAGAAGCAGAAATTGAAGCCTTGCTAGATGCTACAGAAGACACTCTTCCTCGTCCAAGTGCCGAAGGCTTGGGAACCTTAGTGGACTATCCAGAAGGCTTACGTAAGTACGAGGGCTACCTTGTTTCAACTGGAACTCCTCTTGAGGGAATGAAAGTGGCCTTGGACACAGCAAACGGTGCAGCGTCTACAAGTGCCCGTCAGATTTTCGCTGATCTGGGTGCCCAGTTGACAGTTATTGGTGAGACACCAGATGGTCTTAATATCAACTTGAATGTGGGTTCTACACATCCAGAAGCTCTTCAAGAAGTGGTCAAAGAAAGCCAGTCAGCTATTGGTTTGGCCTTTGACGGAGACAGTGACCGCTTGATTGCTGTTGATGAAAATGGCGATATCGTTGATGGTGACAAGATCATGTACATCATCGGGAAATACCTTTCTGAAAAAGGCCAGTTGGCTCAAAACACCATCGTGACAACCGTCATGTCTAACCTTGGTTTCCATAAGGCATTGGATAGTGCTGGCATTAACAAAGCAGTGACTGCTGTTGGTGACCGCTATGTCGTTGAAGAAATGAGAAAATCAGGCTACAACCTTGGTGGTGAACAGTCTGGTCACGTTATCTTGATGGATTACAATACAACAGGTGATGGTCAATTATCAGCTGTCCAATTGACTAAGATCATGAAAGAAACAGGTAAGAGCTTGTCTCAACTGGCATCAGAAGTGACGATTTACCCACAAAAACTGGTCAATATCCGAGTGGAAAATGCCATGAAAGAAAAAGCCATGGAAGTACCAGCCATCAAAGCGATTATCGAAAAGATGGAAGAAGAAATGGCAGGCAACGGCCGCATCCTAGTTCGCCCAAGTGGAACGGAACCCCTCTTGCGTGTCATGGCGGAAGCTCCTACAACAGAAGAAGTCAACTACTATGTAGATACGATTGCTGCTGTGGTTAAAGATGAAATCGGTATTGACTAAAACCTAGAAAACTAGATGAAATGATAAAAATGTGGTACAATTGCATAGTAAATTGTAGCAATGGGAGAGAAAAATGAATCTTAAACGAGAACAAGAATTTGTTAGCCAGTATCACTTTGATGCTCGTAACTTTGAATGGGAAAATGAAAATGGAGCTCCTGAAACCAAGGTAGACGTGAACTTTCAGCTACTCCAACATGACCAAGAAAACCAAGTGACTTCGCTAGTTGTTATCTTGAGTTTCATGATTGTCTTTGACAAATTCGTCATCAGCGGAACAATTTCTCAAGTTAACCATGTGGAAGGTCGTATTGTCAACGAACCAAGTGAATTTAACCAAGAAGAAGTTGAAACCTTGGCACGTCCATGTTTGAACATGCTTAACCGTTTGACGTATGAAGTAACAGAAATCGCCTTGGATCTTCCAGGGATCAATTTGGAGTTTTAGTCATGAAATTAGCTGTCATTACAGATTCTTCAGCCTATTTAGAGGAGAAGACGCTGCAAAGAGAGAATCTATTTATCTTGGATATTCCTGTCAATATCGATGGGGAGGAGTATGTCGAAGGTGTGAATCTGACTGCTGAGGAATTTTATCAAAAAATGGCTCAGTCTGCAGAATTGCCTAAAACTAGTCAACCAAGTATTGCCAAATTGGATGAGATTCTAAGTTCCTTGAAAGATGAAGGCTATACCCATGTCTTGGGCCTCTTTCTTTCATCAGGAATTTCAGGCTTTTATCAGAACATCCAATACATGTTGGATGAGTATGATGGCTTGACCATTGCCTTTCCAGATACCCATATCACAAGTTCCCCTCTAGGATTTATGGTGGAGAGTGCCTTTGAATGGGCAGAACAGGGCGATGATTTTGCCCAGATTCAGGAGAAGTTGGCTATCCAAATTGCTGATAATTCAGCCTTTATCATAGTAGACGACCTTGATCACTTGGTTAAGGGAGGCCGTTTGTCAAATGGGGCAGCTGTCTTAGGGAATCTCCTCAGTATCAAGCCTATCCTCTACTTTAATGACCAAGGGGTGATTGAAGTTTACGAAAAAGTTCGTACGGAAAAGAAGGCAACTAAACGTTTGGTGGAAATCATCAAAGAGTTGACAAAAGATGGGGACTACCGTATTACAGTCATTCATGGTAACGCACCTCAAAAGGCGGCAGATTTGCGCCAACTCTTGATTGAGAGTGGTGTGACTTCTGAGATTCCAATTGTTAGCTTTGGTAGTGTCATTGGAACCCACCTTGGAGAAGGCAGTATTGCCTTGAGCTATACACCAATCGTCTAAATTGTTCTTACAAGCTTTGTATCTTAGACAGGAGTAGAGATGAGTATTCGAGTAATTATTGCCGGTTTTAAGGGAAAGATGGGTCAAGCCGCTTGTCAGATGGTCTTGGCTGATCCAGACTTGGACTTGGTCGCAGTTTTGAATCCTTTTGAGTCTGAGTCAGAATGGCAGGGAATTCCTGTCTTCAATGATAAGACTGACTTGGCTGGTTTTGAAGCGGATGTTTGGGTAGATTTTACCACACCAGCCGTTGCCTACGAAAATACACGCTTTGCTCTTGAAAATGGCTTCGCTCCAGTAGTTGGAACAACAGGCTTTACTAGTGAAGAAATTGCAGAACTAAAAGCATTTTCCCGTGAACAAGATTTGGGTGGCTTGATTGCCCCTAACTTTGCTTTGGGAGCTGTCTTGCTTATGCAATTTGCGGCGCAGGCTGTCAAATATTTCCCAAATGTGGAGATTATCGAGCTCCATCATGACAAGAAAAAAGATGCTCCGAGTGGAACAGCCATTAAAACGGCTGAGCTGATGGCGGAAGTTCGGGAATCAATCCAGCAAGGTGCGCCTGATGAGGAAGAACTGATTTCAGGTGCTCGTGGTGCTGATTTTGATGGTATGCGCATCCACTCAGTCCGTCTACCAGGCTTGGTAGCCCATCAAGAAGTCATCTTTGGCAATCAGGGAGAAGGATTGACTCTTCGTCATGACTCCTATGATCGCAGCTCCTTCATGACAGGGGTGAATTTGGGAATCAAAGAAGTTGTCAAGCGTCATGAGCTTGTCTATGGATTAGAACACTTATTATGAGATTAACACAAATGCCTTCTGAATTTCAGAAGGCTTTACCAGTATTAGAAAAAATTAAAGAAGCAGGCTTTGAAGCCTATTTTGTTGGGGGTTCCGTCAGAGATGCTATCCTCAATCGCCCTATCCATGATGTGGATATTGCGACCTCTTCTTATCCAGAGGAAACCAAGAAAATCTTTCCAAGAACTGTAGATATCGGAATTGAGCATGGAACAGTCTTGGTCTTAGATGGCGATGAAGAGTATGAAGTAACTACCTTTCGGACGGAGGATGTCTATGTGGACTATCGCAGACCGAGTGCGGTTTCTTTTGTGCGTTCGCTAGAAGAAGACCTCAAACGTCGTGATTTCACAGTCAACGCCTTTGCCTTGGATGAGACAGGTGAAATCATTGACTTGTTCCATGGTTTAGAAGATTTGAAAAATCAAGTCTTGCGAGCAGTTGGAGTGGCTAGTGAACGTTTCAATGAAGATGCTCTACGTATTATGCGTGGTTTCCGTTTTCAGGCCAGTCTTGGTTTTGAACTTGAGCAAGAAACATTTGAAGCGATGAAATCCTTGACGCCGCTCTTGGAGAAGATTTCTGTGGAGCGCACCTTCGTTGAGTTTGATAAACTCTTGCTGGCACCTTTTTGGCGAGTTGGCCTGTCTTCCATGATTGAGAGCCAAGCTTATGATTATCTCCCTGATATGGCAGACAGTCGAGAAAAGCTCCAAAGATTGTTTGATTTAGAGAGTGATTTCACCTTTGAATCTTCAGAGCAAGCTTGGGCGGCTCTACTGTGGACTTTGGATATTGAAAATGCGCAGCCATTTTTGAAGGCTTGGAAGACCTCACGCCAGTTTGCTAAGCAAGTTCAGGATTTACTGACTATTTTGACCTTGCGTGAAAAGGGAGAATTGAGCAAGCGCGATTGTTACCGCTTTGACTTAGATTTGCTTTTACAGGTTGAAAATCTTAGACAGGCTCAAGGAAAAGAAGTCAACCCACAAGCCATCACAGAAACCTATCAGAGTTTGACCATTCATGACAAGAAAGAAATCAAGATTAACGGTGGCATTTTGATCAAGGAATATGGTTACCAGCCTGGGCCAGACTTGGGAGAGATTTTAACAGAGATTGAGTATGCCATTGTTGATGGTAACTTGGAGAATGACCGTGATGCCATCCATGCTTACCTGAAGGAGAAAAAATGAGTGATTTTATCGTTGAAAAACTAAGCAAATCCGTCGGAGACAAGACCGTTTTTAAGGATATTTCCTTTATCATCCATGACTTGGATAGAATCGGTCTAATTGGTGTCAATGGAACGGGTAAGACCACCCTTTTGGACGTCCTTTCAGGCGTTTCTGGTTTTGATGGCGATGTTAGTCCCTTTTCAGCTAAGAATGACTACAAGATTGGCTACTTGACCCAGAATCCAGATTTTGATGATAGCAAGACGGTTTTGGATACGGTTCTATCCAGCGACCTCAAGGAAATTCAGCTGATTCGTGAGTATGAGTTGATCATGCTCAACTACAGTGAGGACAAGCAGGCTCGTTTGGAACGGGTCATGGCGGAGATGGATTCTCTCCAAGCTTGGGAAATCGAGAGTCAGGTCAAGACCGTTCTCAGCAAGCTGGGGATTCAGGACTTATCTACTCCTGTTGGAGAATTGTCAGGTGGTCTAAGAAGACGGGTTCAGTTGGCACAAGTTCTCCTAGGAAACCACGATCTCTTGTTACTGGATGAGCCGACCAACCACCTGGATATTTCGACCATTGAGTGGCTGACTCTCTTTTTGAAAAATTCCAAGAAGACGGTTCTCTTTATCACCCACGATCGCTATTTCCTAGATGCACTATCAACGCGGATTTTCGAGTTGGACCGAGCAGGCTTGACCGAATATCAGGGCAATTATCAGGACTATGTTCGTCTCAAGGCTGAACAAGATGAGCGCGATGCGGCTCTTCTCCACAAAAAAGAACAACTCTATAAGCAAGAATTAGTTTGGATGCGTAGACAACCGCAAGCGCGTGCGACCAAGCAGCAGGCTCGTATCAATCGTTTCCACGACTTGAAAAAGGAAGTTTCAGATAATCCTACTGAGACAGACTTAACCATGAACTTTGAGACCAGTCGGATTGGTAAGAAAATCATCGAGTTTAAAGATGTTTCCTTCGCTTATGCGAACAAGCCGATTTTACAAGATTTTAACTTCTTGGTGCAGGCCAAAGACCGTATCGGTATCATTGGGGACAACGGTGTTGGAAAATCAACTCTTCTTAATCTGATTGCAGGAAGTCTTGAGCCGACTGCAGGTCAAGTTGTGATAGGGGAAACCGTTCGTATCGCTTATTTCTCTCAACAAATCGAAGGATTGGATGAAAGCAAACGGGTCATCAACTACCTCCAGGAAGTAGCAGAAGAGGTCAAGACTAGCGGTGGTTCTACAACTTCTATTACAGAATTGCTGGAGCAGTTCCTTTTCCCACGTTCGACCCATGGAACCTTGATTGAGAAATTGTCTGGTGGCGAGAAAAAACGCCTCTATCTCCTCAAACTGCTCTTGGAAAAACCAAATGTACTTCTCTTGGACGAGCCGACAAATGACCTAGACATTGCAACCTTGACAGTTTTGGAGAATTTCTTGCAGGGCTTTGCGGGTCCTGTCTTGACAGTTAGCCACGACCGTTATTTCTTGGATAAGGTAGCGACCAAGATTCTCGCCTTTGAGAATGGAAACATCCGTACTTTCTTTGGCCATTACACTGATTACCTTGACGAAAAGGCCTTTGAAGCAGAAGCTACTAGCCAATCTCAAAAGCTTGAGAAAGAAAAAGTGGTTAGAGTTCGTGAAGACAAAAAGCGAATGACCTATCAAGAAAAGCAGGAGTGGGCAAGCATTGAAGGCGATATTGAAGACTTGGAAAATCGTATCGCTACTATTGAAGAGGAGATGCAGGCAAATGGCTCTGATTTTGGTAAACTTGCAACACTTCAGAAAGAGCTCGATGAAAAAAACGAAGAACTTCTTGAAAAATACGAACGCTATGAATATTTAAGTGATTTTGATAGCTAGAAGAATAGAAAAATCCCGTCTCATGGACAGGATTTCTCTATTCTTCTTTTTTGGTTTCTTGATGAAAGATATTTTGCCAGGTTTCGTGGCGACGCCAGATACTGGTATGGACGATACCATCCATCTCATAGCAGATGAGTTTGTTTTTTTGACTGATAGAAGTGATTTGGATGTCCTTGATAGCTGAATTTAACTCTTTTTCGGCCTTGTAAGCCTCTTTATCCATCTGCTCCCCATCTTGACGGATATAGAGAAAGTCCTCAGCAAGGAGTTCTTCTAGCTGATTTCCTTGGTCAATCAATTGCTCACGCATGAGCAGTTTTTTGTAGACATTGTCTAAAATTTCGTCTTCAGGTATAGGAGCAGGTTCGATATGGACATCGGTATCAAATACTCCAAATCGTTCTTCTAGCATAGACTCAACCTGGTCTGCAATTTCGTGACTTTCATAGACTGATAGGTCGGGATTCATTTCCAGCGTGATATCAAGGTAGATATTGCTACCGTAGGTGCGACCTCTTTGGGACTTAACCTTACTAATCTTTGGAATCTCCATGATGGCCTTCTGATAATCTTCCAGCAGACGGTCGTCAAAACCATCTGAAAGACTAAAGGAAGACTCGATAAAGATATCATAGGCTGTCTTTAAGATAAAGAAAGTGATGATGATAGCGACCAATTTATCTACGATCGGATAATTGAAACTGCTGGATAGGATAGCAATGGAAGTCCCAAGCGAAGTCACAGCATCGGAAAGATTGTCTTTTGCTGCCGCTTTGAGAGCCTTGGATTTGGATTTCTTACTGAGACGAGTATTATAGAGATAAACGGCGAACATGACTGCCGCTGATAAGACTCCTAGACTTGCACCTAGAGGGTCAATAACCGTCTGTTCCCGACTGAGAATTTTTTGAATGGTGTCTCGAAGAACATCAAAGCCAACGTAGAACATGATGATGGAAGTAATCAAACTAGCCAAATCTTCAATCTTCCAGTGACCGAAACGATGGTCACGGTCTGCGGGCTGGCGAGCCATCCGAATACCAATCAGAAGAGCAACATTTCCGATAATATCTGATACGTTGTTAAAACCATCCGCTACCAAACTGGAAGAATGTAGGAGGTGGCCAGTCGCTAATTTTGCCGTAGACAAGAGGAGGTAGGTCGAAATGCTGATAATGGCACCACGTTCCGCCAACTTGAGATTTGACATGGATTGATTCATCGGACTTCCTTTCTAGTGCTGAGATTCTGTTTTCATTATACTGGTTTTCATGGGAAAATTCAAATTTAGTCTTGTTTTATCGGATTTTAATTCTTGAAAATTGTTCAAATTTTGATATAATAGTACTACTCAAGGGAGTAGCTGGCAGAAACCTGTGATAGTGTCGTCATTCCGAATTTTATACTGTAAAGTATTCTTTCCGGCGCTATCTTAAACAGCGAGACTTGTTATGATTAACAGGTCTCTTTTTGTTTGTCATAAAACCAAAAGAGAGCTTGTTTTGCACACAAAGTCAAGGAGGAGACATATGTCAAAAGAACAAAAACGCCAAGCGTTTTATACTCAAAGTCCCGAAGAAGTCTTGAAGTCGGTTGAAGCAACTGAGCAAGGCCTTTCGTCAAGCGAAGCGCAGAAACGCCTAGCTGAATATGGGCGCAATGAACTCGAAGAGGGTGAGAAAAAATCACTCCTAGTCAAGTTTATCGAGCAATTTAAGGATTTGATGATTATCATCCTAGTTGCTGCGGCTATCTTGTCAGTCGTAACTTCTGGTGGGGAAGATATCGCAGATGCCATCATTATCCTAGCCGTGGTTATCATCAACGCTGCCTTCGGTGTTTACCAAGAAGGAAAAGCAGAAGAAGCCATCGAAGCCCTCAAGTCTATGTCTAGTCCAGCTGCTCGCGTTATTCGTGATGGGCATATGGCTGAGATTGATTCAAAAGAATTGGTACCAGGTGATATCGTTGCTCTTGAAGCAGGTGACGTGGTGCCAGCAGACCTACGATTGCTAGAAGCTAATTCTCTTAAAATCGAAGAAGCAGCTTTGACAGGTGAGTCTGTTCCAGTTGAAAAAGACTTGACCGTCGAGCTCGCTACAGATGCTGGTATTGGTGACCGTGTCAATATGGCCTTCCAAAACTCAAATGTGACTTATGGTCGTGGTCTTGGTGTTGTTGTCAATACAGGTATGTACACTGAAGTGGGTCATATCGCTGGTATGCTCCAAGATGCTGACGAGACAGACACGCCACTCAAACAAAACTTGAACAACCTTTCTAAGGTTTTGACCTATGCAATTTTGGTTATTGCCCTTGTTACTTTTGTAGTTGGAGTCTTCATTCAAGGTAAAAATCCACTTGGTGAGTTGATGACCTCTGTTGCACTTGCTGTTGCAGCCATCCCAGAAGGACTTCCTGCTATCGTGACCATCGTTCTTGCCCTTGGTACTCAAGTTTTGGCCAAACGAAACTCTATCGTTCGTAAGTTGCCAGCAGTCGAAACACTTGGTTCAACAGAAATCATCGCTTCTGATAAGACTGGTACGCTTACCATGAACAAGATGACCGTCGAGAAGGTCTTCTATGACGCGGTCCTACATGACTCTGCTGATGATATTGAACTTGGCTTGGACATGCCTCTTCTTCGTTCTGTTGTCTTGGCCAACGATACCAAGATTGATGCAGAAGGAAACCTGATCGGGGATCCAACGGAAACAGCCTTCATCCAGTATGCCTTGGACAAGGGCTACGATGTTAAAGGGTTCTTAGAGAAATATCCTCGTGTTGCTGAGTTGCCATTTGACTCAGATCGTAAACTCATGTCAACGGTTCATCCATTGCCAGATGGTAAATTCCTCGTGGCAGTCAAGGGGGCTCCAGATCAACTTTTGAAACGTTGTGTTGCTCGTGATAAGGCTGGAGATGTTGCTCCGATTGATGAGAAAGTCACTGAATTAATCCATACAAACAACTCGGAAATGGCTCACCAAGCCTTGCGTGTCCTTGCAGGTGCTTATAAGATTATCGATAGTATTCCAGAAAATCTTACTTCTGAAGAGCTTGAAAACAACTTGATCTTTACTGGTTTGATTGGGATGATTGACCCTGAGCGTGCTGAAGCTGCAGAAGCTGTTCGAGTGGCTAAAGAAGCGGGAATCCGTCCAATCATGATCACTGGTGACCACCAAGACACAGCAGAAGCTATTGCTAAACGTTTGGGAATTATCGACGAAAATGACTCGGAAGACCATGTTTTGACTGGTGCTGAGCTTAACGAACTTTCAGATGAAGAATTTGAAAAAGTCGTTGGTCAATACTCTGTTTATGCGCGTGTATCTCCAGAACACAAGGTTCGTATCGTGAAAGCTTGGCAAAACCAAGGTAAGGTCGTTGCTATGACAGGTGACGGTGTTAATGACGCTCCAGCTCTGAAAACAGCCGACATCGGTATCGGTATGGGAATCACTGGTACAGAGGTTTCTAAGGGAGCTTCTGACATGATTCTTGCGGATGATAACTTTGCGACCATCATCGTCGCAGTTGAAGAAGGACGTAAGGTCTTCTCAAACATTCAAAAGACTATTCAATACCTACTTTCTGCCAATACGGCTGAAGTTTTGACCATCTTCTTATCAACCTTGTTTGGTTGGGATGTCTTACAGCCAGTTCATCTTTTGTGGATCAACTTGGTAACCGATACCTTCCCAGCTATCGCTCTTGGTGTTGAACCTGCTGAGCCAGGTGTTATGACCCACAAACCTCGTGGACGTAAGTCAAGCTTCTTCTCAGGTGGGGTCTTGGGTTCTATCATCTATCAAGGTGTACTCCAAGGGGCACTCGTCTTGACCGTTTATGGCCTTGCTCTTACCTATCCAGTCCATGTAGGAGACAACCAAGCTATTCACGCAGATGCCCTTACCATGGCCTTTGCAACACTCGGTTTGATCCAGCTCTTCCATGCCTACAATGTTAAGTCTGTTTACCAATCCATCTTGACAGTTGGACCATTCAAGTCTAAGACCTTCAACTGGTCTATCTTGGTATCCTTCATTCTTCTTATGGCAACAATTGTCGTAGAACCGCTTGAAGGAATCTTCCACGTAACCAAACTAGACTTATCACAATGGGCTATTGTTCTAGCTGGAAGCTTCTCAATGATTCTTATCGTCGAAATCGTTAAGTTTGTTCAACGTAAACTCGGCTTTGACAAGAATGCGATTTAAAAAGAAAGTCATCTTCGGATGGCTTTTTTTGCATTTGAGGAAAAGGACTAGAAGTTGCCCCCTTTTGTGCTATAATAAAGTAAAGTTGTAAGGAGCGTAAGAGAATGGAAAAGAGAATTGTCCGAGATGTCTTATTCTTGTCGCAGGTCTCGAAACCTGCAAGTCAAGAAGACCTTTATCTGGCTAAGGATTTGCAGGATACCCTGCTGGCTAATCGCGAAACCTGTGTCGGTCTGGCAGCCAATATGATTGGTGTGCAGAAGCGCGTGATTATCTTTAATCTTGGCTTGGTTCCCATGGTCATGTTTAATCCCATTCTCCTTTCCTATAAAGGACCTTATGAGACAGAGGAAGGTTGTTTGTCTTTGACTGGGGTGCGACCAACAACTCGTTATGAAACGATTACGGTTTCCTATCGTGATAGCAAGTGGCAGGAACAGACCATTACGTTAACAGGTTTTCCAGCTCAGATCTGCCAACATGAACTGGATCATTTAGAAGGACGGATTATTTAGGAGGAATTCAGATGAAACGCATACTATTTGAACTTGTTTTTATCGCAACGACCTGGTATATCTTTTTACCACCTTTCAATCTTACCAGTTGGGAATTCATCTTCTTTCTCTGTGGGCATCTGGTGGTGATGGGGATTTTGTTTAGTTTCCGCAAGGATACCAATCTCCTCAAAACTGTTCATGTACGTCATGGCAAGGCTGCCAAAGATCTCAATCTAGAAGGATTCCATTTTAATAAATTAGGTGGAGGATTGTTGCTGGCTGCAGGACTCATTTTTGCCCTTGCTGGTCTGGTAAGCCTAGTAACCTCTAGCTTTTTCCAAGCAAAAAATTATGCTAATGTGGTGTCTATCACAGAAAAAGACTTTAAAGATTTTCCTAAGAGTGATACCAGTAAGGTTCCAATCCTAGATCGGAGCACTGCAGAAAAGATTGGAGACCGTTATCTAGGCTCTCTGACGGATAAGGTCTCCCAGTACGTAGCAGCAGATACTTATACCCAGCTGACAGTTGATGGCAAGCCCTATCGGGTGACCCCTTTGGAGTATGCCGACCCGATCAAATGGTTTAATAATCAGTCCAAGGGAATTGGCGAGTATATCAAGGTTGATATGGTGACAGGAAATGCGGAATTGGTGGATTTAAAAACGCCGATGAAGTATTCAGACTCCGAGTATTTTAATCGTGATGTCAAACGTCATCTTCGGATCAAGTACCCAACCAAGATTTTTAAAACGCCCTCCTTTGAGGTGGATGATGAAGGCAATCCCTTCTATGTAGCAACCGTTTATCAAAAACAGTTTGGTCTAGGAGTCCCTCGCCCTTCGTCTGTTATTATCTTGGACGCGACCGATGGAGAAACCAGGGAATACAGCTTGGATGAGGTGCCAGAATGGGTGGATCGTGTCTATCCAGCAGAAGAAACCATCCAGCAAATCAACTACAACGGCAAGTATAAAGACGGCTTCTGGAATGCCTTGATTTCTAAGAAAAATGTTACCCAAACGACTGAGGGCTATAACTATCTTTCTATCGGAAATGATATCTATCTCTATACGGGAGTGACTTCAGCAAATGCTGATGAAAGTAATCTAGGTTTTATCCTTGAAAATATGCGCACTGGTGAAATCACCAAGTACAATCTAGCTTCAGCAACCGAAGAATCAGCCCGTGCTTCCGCAGAAGGAGCCGTTCAGGAGAAGGCCTACAAGGCTACCTTTCCTATCCTTGTCAATCTCAATGACAAACCGCTCTATATCATGGGCTTGAAGGACAATGCAGGCTTGGTCAAGGAGTATGCATTGGTCGATGCCGTGGAGTACCAAAATGTCATCGTAGCAACTACGGTAGATGAACTCCTCAGCAAGTATGCCAATAAAAACGACCTCGAGCTGGATAATGAAACGGTAGAAAACATCAAGGGTATCGTCTCAGACCTTAAATCAGCTGTCATCAAGGGTGATACCGTCTATTTCTTTAAAGTTGATGGCAAGATTTATAAGGTCAAGGCTTCCGTATCAGACGACCTTCCTTACCTCGAAAATGGTCAATCCTTTGAAGGTCAAGTTGGAAAAGATAACTATCTCAAAACATTTAAAGTCAAGTAAAAGAAACCTCGGTATGAACCGAGGTTTTTAAGATGAAATTCTTGGTCGTAATTGAAAAATATGCTACACTAACAATATGAAAATTTTAATACCAACAGCAAAAGAAATGAACACAGACCATCCTTGTATTGAAGCGCTCCCTTTGAGGGAAGAAAGTCAGGCAGTCCTTGATTCACTGGCGCACTACCCAGCTAGTGAATTAGAGACCTTTTATAAGGTATCTGCCGAGAAAGCAGAAGAAGAGTACGCTCATATTCAAGCTCTAAAAGATCACAGGGCTAAGAACTATCCAGCCTTGAAACTCTTCGATGGTCTCATGTATCGCCACATCAAACGAGATGGCTTAACCGAGGCTGAACAAACCTATCTTGAAAATCATGTCCTAATTACCTCGGCTTTATACGGTGTTGTCCCCGCCTTGTCGCCCATGGCTCCTCATCGTTTGGACTTCTTGATGAAGTTAAAAGTTGCTGGTAAGACTTTAAAGAGTCATTGGAAGTCAGCCTATGATGAGGCACTACAGGATGAGGACTTGATATTCTCACTCCTATCATCAGAGTTTGAAACCGTATTTTCGAAGGGAATCATAGAAAAGATGGTGACCTTCAAATTTATGGAGGACAAGGCAGGCCAGTTGAAAATCCACTCAACCATTTCAAAAAAAGCCCGTGGTGCTTTTTTGACCGCCTTGATAGAGGGGCAAGTCCATACAGTCGAACAAGCTCGCAAGCTCAGTTTTGCAGGTTTTGACTACCGACCTGATTTATCAAGTGATTTAGAACTCGTCTTTGTGAAACAAGCATAAAACCAGCTCATTCGAGCTGGTTTTATGCTTGATTAGTTGATGGCTGCAAGAAGGTCGTCAGCTTGTTTTGCAAGTGATGAAGCAGTTGCTTCTTCTAACACCAATTTTCCGTCTGCCCAAGCAGAGTCATTGACACGCGCGGCAGTAAAGTCGCCAACGACTTGTGTACGGATAAATGGCAAGAGGTCTTTGTAAATCGCAAAGAGTTGCTCGTGACCTGCATTGGCTACAGAAGAGACAGTAACAAACTTGTCTTGAAGGGCAGAAGCACTACGTGTATCTGTCAAGTCAAGGGCGCGCGAGAGCCAGTCAAGCAAGTTCTTCACTGTTCCAGGGATAGAGAAGTTGTAGACTGGAGAGAAAATCCAGATAGCATCGGCAGCAAGGACAGCCTCGCGAGCAGCAGCTACAGCTGGATGAGTCGGAACTTCAAGATCTTGGCTGAAGAGGGGAACAGCAGAGTAATCAAGATAGCTAACTTCCGCTTTTCCAGCAAGTGCTTTCTCAGCTTCGAGGGCCATTTGGTGGTTGAAAGAACCTTGGCGAAGTGAACCGACGATAAATAATACTTTTTTAGACATGATGTGTCTCCTTTTAGTTAAAAATTAAAGAGTGAACTCTTTTGTTACCGTCTATGTTACAACAAATAATACTAATTAGCAATAATTTTGCTCAGCTAAGTTTACTTGTTAGGGGTGGAAAAACTTAGTTCTGAGAAAGCAGTATTTGATAGACAGACAAATATTGTATTTAATTTCAAGGGGAAAAGAATCTTAGAATGTTCTTGTCTTCACTTGTAATAAAGGAAGAGAGATGGTAAAATAGACGAGTGAAACTAAGACAGAAAAACGCAAAAAACAAGCTACTTTTACAGTATGGAATCGGCATTACTTTAGTATTACTAGTCATGACCACTTCCTTCCTTTATCTGATTTCTCTCAGTATGAAGCCCTATCAGGATGCTAGGGTTGAAGGAGAAAAACTGGCCAAGCAGTATGCAGAATTGGAAAAGGTAGATCAGGTTGATTTTTATAATGGACTAGAAGGTTATTACAGCGTACTGGGGCATAATAAAAAACAAGAGGCCATTGCCGTACTGATTGAAAAGAATGACCACAAGATTTACGTTTATCAGCTAGATAAGGGGATTTCTCAAGACAAGGCGGCGACGATTTCGAGGGAAAAAGGAGCTAGCGACATTGACAAAGTCACCTTTGGTCGCTATCAGGACAAGCCGATTTGGGAAGTTAAGTCAGGAAACCAGTACTATCTGGTCGACTTTGAAACAGGAGCAGTGATCCAATTAAAGGAGGACATATGAAACTATCCAAACGTGTACTAGAAATGGAAGAAAGCGTCACTCTAGCTAGTGATGCAAGAGCCAAGGCATTAAAAGCTCAAGGAAAGGATGTTCTTTTTTTAACCTTGGGACAGCCTGATTTTCATACTCCTGAAAATATTCAGAATGCAGCGGTGGAAGCGATTCGAGATGGACGAGCTTCCTTTTATACAGTTGCTTCAGGCCTACCAGAGTTAAAAGCAGCGGTTAATACCTATTTTGAACGCCATTATGGGTATTCTGTAGCAGCTAACGAGGTTACCTTTGCCACTGGTGCCAAGTTCTCTCTCTACACCTTCTTTATGGCTGTGGTCAATCCAGGTGATGAGGTCATCATCCCTACACCATACTGGGTCAGCTATGGAGACCAGGTCAAGATGGCAGAAGGTGTGCCAGTCTTTGTTCAGGCCAAGGAAGACAATCACTTTAAAGTAACAGTAGAGCAGCTAGAAGCGGCCCGAACAGCTAAGACCAAGGTCTTGGTTCTCAATTCACCATCGAATCCGACCGGTATGATATACTCTCGTGAGGAACTCTTGGCCATCGGAAATTGGGCTGTTGAACATGATGTCCTTATCCTAGCAGATGATATTTATGGTCGTTTGGTTTATAACGGGAATGAATTTGTTCCAATCTCTAGTCTGTCAGAAGCCATTCGCAAGCAAACCTTCGTGATTAACGGTGTATCTAAGGCCTATGCCATGACTGGTTGGCGGGTAGGTTATGCTGTGGGAAATCCTGAGATTATCGCTGCTATGAGCAAATTGACAGGACAAACGACTTCAAATCTGACAGCAGTATCTCAATATGCAACGATTGAGGCGCTGACTGGACCGCAAGACTCTGTTGAAACCATGCGCCAAGCCTTTGAAGAACGTTTGAATACCATTTATCCACTCTTGTGCCAAGTGCCAGGATTTGAAGTTGTCAAGCCCCAAGGAGCCTTCTATCTTTTCCCAAATGTTAAAAAAGCGATGGAGATGAAGGGTTATACTGATGTGACAGAGTTTACAACGGCTATTCTCGAAGAAGTCGGCCTTGCCTTGATTACAGGAGCTGGATTTGGAGCACCAGAAAATGTTCGTCTCAGCTATGCCACCGACTTGGATACATTAAAAGAAGCTATTCGTCGCTTGCATCAATTTATGGAAAAATAAAACTTAGAATCTTCGCCTTTTCAGCGAAGATTTTTTGTAACGAAAATCTCACGAATTTTCTCTAGTAGAACCTAGCTATCACAGTCTATTTATGGTAAAATAGTGGGTAATGATGTCTTCGGACAAGTTAAACGAAAAAAGGAAGATAGATTATGACAAAACGTGTAACGATTATCGATGTAAAAGACTACGTTGGTCAAGAAGTGACCATTGGAGCCTGGGTTGCCAACAAATCTGGAAAAGGGAAAATTGCCTTCTTGCAATTACGTGATGGGACAGCCTTCTTCCAAGGAGTTGCCTTCAAACCAAACTTTATTGAAAAGTTCGGTGAGGAAGTGGGTCTAGAGAAGTTTGATACGATTAAACGCCTTAGCCAAGAAACTTCTGTTTATGTAACAGGAATTGTCAAAGAAGACGAACGTTCTAAGTTTGGCTATGAGTTGGATATTACAGACATCAAAGTGATTGGTGAATCTCAAGACTACCCAATCACTCCAAAAGAACACGGAACAGACTTCTTGATGGACAACCGTCACTTGTGGCTCCGTTCTCGTAAGCAGGTGGCTGTGATGCAAATCCGTAACGCTATCATTTATGCAACTTATGAGTTCTTTGATAAGAACGGCTTCTTGAAATTTGATAGCCCAATTCTTTCAGGAAATGCAGCAGAAGATTCTACAGAACTCTTCGAAACGGACTACTTTGGGACTCCAGCCTACTTGAGCCAGTCAGGTCAGCTTTATCTTGAAGCGGGTGCTATGGCCCTTGGTCGTGTCTTTGACTTTGGACCAGTATTCCGTGCTGAAAAATCAAAAACGCGTCGCCACTTAACTGAGTTCTGGATGATGGATGCGGAGTATTCTTACTTGACACATGACGAATCACTTGACTTGCAAGAAGCTTATGTTAAAGCTCTTCTTCAAGGTGTTCTTGACCGTGCTCCTCAAGCCTTGGAAACTTTGGAACGTGATACAGAACTTTTGAAACGCTATATTGCAGAGCCTTTCAAACGCATCACTTACGATCAAGCCATTGACCTTTTGCAAGAGCATGAAAATGATGCTGATGCTGACTACGAGCATTTGGAACATGGAGATGACTTCGGTTCACCACACGAAACATGGATTTCGAACCACTTTGGTGTACCAACCTTTGTTATCAACTACCCAGCAGCTATCAAGGCCTTCTACATGAAACCAGTTCCTGGAAATCCAGAGCGCGTGCTTTGTGCAGACTTGCTTGCACCAGAAGGATATGGAGAAATCATCGGTGGTTCTATGCGTGAGGAAGACTATGATGCCCTTGTCGCTAAGATGGAAGAACTTGGAATGGATCGTACAGAATACGAATTCTACCTTGACCTTCGTAAATACGGTACAGTGCCACACGGTGGATTTGGTATCGGTATCGAGCGTATGGTAACCTTCGCAGCAGGTACAAAACATATCCGCGAAGCGATTCCATTCCCACGTATGTTGCACCGTATCAAACCGTAAACTAGTAAAAAGGCTAAATTTCAAGTTCAAGTTAGCCAGCAAGCAGTCTTCTCTGGGAGACTTGTAGTCCAAGCATCTTTTAGGATAGTTGTTGATCCAATTTTCGATGAAGGCGACTTCTTTAGGAGTCGTTTTCTTAGTACCTTTAGGCAACCATCTACGGATAAGCCTGTTGTGATTCTCATTGGTTCCCCTTTCCCAAGAGGCATAGGGGTGTGCATAGTAGATATGTTCCTTAGAAATACATCAGACAAGCGGTTGAATTCGGCTCCATTATCTGCCGTGATGGAAAGAATCTTGTATTGTCTTAAGATGAGTTTTAGAGCCCGATTGACGGACTCAGCACTTTTATTTGGAATTAATCGAATAATTTGATGTCTGCTCCTTCGATCCGTCAAGACCAGCAAGCAGCAGTTTTTCGCTCTTGTCAGTAGGACCGTATCGATCTCGTAGTGCCCATTCTCCAAGCGAAGATTGATAGCCTTGGGACGCTGTTCGATGTATTTCCCAGCAGGTTTAAAGTTGGGACTAGCTTGTTTCTTGACAGTTTTTCCTTTTCTAGGATAAAGGAGATTCTGTTTGGTCCATCCCAATTTCCCATGATGAATCCAGTAGTAGATGGTTGAAATTCCCACTGTAACACCCTTAGCCTTGGCCATCATTTCAGGAGACAACTTTTGGTTATGATAGTGAAGAATCTTTTGCTTTAGTTCTTTGGTCAAGATTGGTTTCTTCACGGAGCGCTTCCGATTGGTTTCATAAACCATTTGAGCATAGTCGGCAGAATAAATCTTTTTGAAACGTCCTTTTCCAACACATTGTAAGACTGTGATACGTTTGATTTCATTGTGGATGGTCTGAGGAGCTTTTCCAAGTAGAGAGGCGATTTCTCTATTTGATTTTCCTTCATTTTTCCATCGTTCGATTAAACGACGGCTATGGATTGTCAAGTGTTTAGCTTCTGTAGTATAATTGTTTTGCATCTCTGTACCTTTCTTGTGTTTGTGGTGAACAACAAGTGTAACACAGAGGTGTTTTCTTATGCCTATAACTAGATTTCATTTGACAATATTGACTAGTTGAACCAGCTCATTTTTAGGAAAGTTGGGTGGCTAACTTCATTATAGAATTTTCAGAATGGCTCCTTTTTGTTACTTTTCTTTAAGATTTTTCTAAAGAATGCAAAAAAAAATAAAAAGTGGTATAATGATAAGGTTATATAGTCCCGATAAGATGGTAGAAATTTCTATCAGTACTTTGTAACTCGCAAAGAATGATGGCTTCAAAGTCGCTTGTCATTCTACGGTTACCGCTATAATGCGGTCACCCTATGCGCCTTACTAGCTTCAGAAATAAAAAAGTATTGTTTTTATTTCTTTCGCGTCGTAACTCTTAGACTATAGAAATACCTATCAGTACTTTGTAACTCTATAACAATATTTTTTAAGGGGGGACATTTTTATGTCAGAACGTAAATTATTCACGTCTGAATCTGTATCTGAGGGGCATCCAGATAAGATTGCAGACCAAATTTCAGATGCGATTTTGGATGCTATTTTAGCAAAGGATCCAGAGGCGCACGTTGCTGCTGAGACAGCTGTTTATACTGGTTCTGTCCACGTTTTTGGTGAAATTTCTACAAATGCCTATGTGGACATTAACCGTGTGGTTCGCGATACCATTGCAGAGATTGGTTATACGAATGCAGAATATGGTTTTTCTGCGGAAACAGTTGGAGTTCATCCATCGCTTGTTGAGCAATCACCAGATATCGCCCAAGGGGTTAACGAAGCCTTGGAGGTTCGTGGAAATGCAGATCAAGATCCGCTTGATTTGATTGGAGCTGGAGATCAAGGTCTTATGTTTGGATTTGCAGTGGATGAGACAGAGGAACTCATGCCATTACCAATCTCGCTTAGCCACAAACTGGTTCGTCGTTTGGCAGAACTTCGTAAGTCTGGTGAAATCAGCTATCTCCGTCCAGATGCTAAATCACAAGTTACAGTTGAGTATGATGAAAATGACCGTCCAGTGCGTGTGGACACAGTCGTTATTTCAACTCAGCACGACCCAGAAGTCAGCAATGAACAAATTCACAATGATGTGATTAACAAGGTTATCAAAGAAGTTATCCCAGCCTCTTACTTGGATGAGCAAACAAAATTCTTCATCAATCCGACTGGGCGCTTTGTAATCGGTGGACCTCAAGGAGACTCAGGCTTGACTGGTCGTAAGATCATCGTGGACACTTATGGTGGCTACTCTCGTCATGGTGGAGGTGCCTTCTCTGGTAAGGATGCGACGAAGGTGGACCGTTCAGCCTCTTATGCGGCTCGCTACATTGCCAAGAACATCGTTGCAGCAGGTCTTGCTAAGAAGGCAGAAGTGCAATTGGCCTACGCTATTGGTGTGGCGCAGCCTGTTTCTGTTCGTATAGATACTTTTGGTACTGGAACGGTAGCTGAAAGCAAGCTTGAAAAAGCAGCGCGTCAAATCTTTGACCTTCGCCCTGCAGGAATTATCCAAATGCTGGACCTCAAACGTCCAATTTACCGT
The DNA here is from genome assembly GCF_003943415.1 of Streptococcus oralis. Lineage (GTDB taxonomy): Bacteria > Bacillota > Bacilli > Lactobacillales > Streptococcaceae > Streptococcus > Streptococcus oralis_BJ. The sequence continues at coordinate 99,631 of NZ_RJPK01000001.1, forward strand.
CAAACAGCGGCTTATGGACACATGGGACGTACAGATATTGACCTTCCATGGGAACGTTTGGACAAGGTAGATGCTTTGAAAGAAGCTGTGAAATAAAACTAAAAGATTGGTAGAAACTACCAATCTTTTTTTGCAAAAGAAAACCAGCTTTTGGCTGGCTTTCTTATTTTGTAGGAATAGAAATTTCAATCAATTTATCGGAATAAAGCGTCTTGATATTAGCTTCATCGATATTATCTTTATCGATTTTGCGCTTCATGAAGAAGTCTTGGATGGTTTCGATTTCTGGTTCACGAATAGCGCGGTGTTTGTTGGAAATGAGGATTTCATAGTGAAGCGGAGCTTGTGTGAAAATCACATCTGTGTTCCCAGCTGAATAGACCTCAACAAGAGTTGCGTCAGTACTTTCTAATTGGCTTTTAACAAGTTGCGAGTGTGAATTAGTCGTGTTGATAAGCTTCATAATAGTTCCTCCGATTTTCTAACTCTATTATAGCACTTTTTGGATAAAATCGTGTATTTTAGTCAATTCCATACTGGATTTTCCAAGCTTCAATTCCCCATTTGTGGCTACCACGTTTGAGTTTTTCTATTGCCTCGTCAATAGGAAACCAAGCAATATGATTAAAGTCTTCTAAAGGTTTTTGTACTTCTTGGAAAGAAATCGCTTCGTAGAGATAAGCTGGATTGTAGTAGTAGGTGTCACGGTGACGAGAGTAGAAATACTCATCAGCTTGTCCATAATAGGTTCCAATCTCAGCTGTAAAGCCAAGTTCTTCGATTAGTTCTCTCTTCAGTGCTTCTTGATGATCTTCGCCTGCTTCAATCTCTCCACCTGGCAAGAACCAAGCACCATTGGGAGCTTGAACTAGGACAATTTGTTTTTTTTCTGCATCCGGAATAACTGCGTACACACCATAGCGGGGCTGGTAGGTCACATTCTCTTTTTTATCACCAAAAGTTGGGTTTGCCATTGCATTTTCCTCATTCTCTAGTATCTTTATTATTATCATAATGGACGAGGGGCAAGCTGTCAAGAATTTACAGTTATTTTAGTAAAAAAAGGTGCAGAAAATGATAGACTTCCTGCACCTGTTATATAGTTTTATTCTTCTTTTTCAGAAGCAATCTCTTCTATTTTTTCAGTTTTTTTGGCAGATTTGATTTGAATCTTACCATTGCTTGTCATGACTGCCTTGAGGGCTTTCTCACTTGGATTTTCAAGGTAGAAGTCAGTGATGGCGTCTTCGATATGGTCTTGAATGGTACGACGGAGTGGGCGTGCCCCCATTTTTGGATCATACCCCAAGTCAACCAACTTTTCCTTGACCTTGTCTGTCACATCGAGATGGATGTTGTTGCTAGAAAGGCGTTTGTTGACATCCGCTAGCATGAGTTCGACGATTTGGAGAAGGTTATCCTTGCTGAGAGCTTTGAACTCGATGATGCCGTCAAAACGGTTCATAAATTCTGGGCTAAAGAAATTGCCGAGTTCACCGAGGACAGAGTTGGTTCTCCCTTCACGAGCGGCTCCAAAACCAACGCTGGCTTCGGCTTTACCAGTTCCAGCATTTGAAGTCATGATAATGATGGCATCCTTAAAGCTAACAGTCCGTCCTTGCCCGTCTGTCAAACGGCCATCGTCTAAGACTTGAAGGAACATATGCATCACATCTGGATGGGCTTTTTCGACTTCATCGAGAAGGATGAGTGAGTAAGGATTACGACGAACTTTTTCCGTTAACTGACCCGCTTCATCGTAGCCAACATAACCTGGAGGGGCTCCGACTAATTTAGCCACACTGTGTTTTTCCATGTATTCACTCATATCAAAGCGAATCATGCTGTCAGCAGAACCAAAGAGTTCAATGGCTAGTTGTTTGGACAGTTCTGTCTTACCGACACCAGTTGGTCCGACAAAGAGGAAACTTCCGATTGGGCGGTTAGGAGTTCCAAGCCCAACACGATTACGACGGATGGCTTTGGAAATCTTATCGACAGCCTCATCTTGTCCGATAACATGGGACTTGAGGTCCTCTGCCAGATGGATGAGTTGAGATTGTTCTTTTTCTTTTAGTTCCCCAACAGGGATATTAGTTTTCTGCTCGATGATATGTTCAATGGTTTTCTCGCTAATGATAGGAGTATCCTGATCGGTCACCTTGTTTTTCTGCATTTCCTTGTACTTGGAAATCTGATCACGGAAGTAGGCAGCTTTTTCAAAGTCTTCCTCTCGTGTAGCTTGAGTCTTGAGATTCTCAGCTTCAATTAAACGCTGATCAATCACTTTGGGATCCACAAAGTTCAAGGTCAAGTTCATCTTAGAACCAGCTTCGTCCAACAGGTCAATAGCCTTGTCAGGTAAGAAGCGGTCTTGAATGTAACGATTGGACAGATTAGCAGCTGCCTCGATAGCAGCATCAGTATACTTGACGTGATGGTAGTCTTCGTATTTCTTTTGAACCCCTTTGAGGATGATAATGGTTTCTTCGACAGTTGGTTCATCTACCTTGACAGGCTGCATACGGCGTTCCAAAGCAGCATCTTTTTCAATGATGCGGTATTCATTAAGAGTAGTAGCGCCAACCAATTGCAACTCACCACGAGCAAGGGCAGGTTTGAGGATATTTCCTGCATCCATATTGCCATCGCCCGCAGATCCTGCACCGACAATCTCATGGATTTCATCGATAAAGAGAATAATATCCTCACGTTTGCGGATCTCTTCCATGAGTTTTTGCATACGCTCTTCAAATTGGCCTCGGATACCCGTTCCTTGAACTAGACTGACCACATCCAAACGGATAACTTGCTTGCCTTGGAGTTTATGGGGAACATCACCATCGACAATTTTTTGAGCCAGACCTTCAACAACGGCTGTTTTACCAACACCTGGTTCTCCGATGAGGACAGGATTGTTTTTTGTTCGACGGTTGAGGATTTCGATAACACGAATAATCTCCTCATCTCGACCGATAACAGGGTCAATATCCCCACGACGGGCAATCTCAGTAACATTGATCCCATACTCTTCTAGGAGACCTTTCTCTTGACTTGGAGGTGGTGTTTGAAGTGGACCACGGTTTTGAGATCCGTAGCCCCCACTGCCCCCATATCCCCCACCTGATTGAGTTGGAGGCACGTTATTAGAAGAAGGTCTGAAATTGTTCAAATCATTGAAAAAGTCTCCAAAAGGATCAAAGTCACGATTGTTTAGGTCAGTCATCCCTTTAAAGAGGGTATTGTTTGGGTCTGTTTTAATGATTTTATAGCAATTTTGACAGAGATCAATTTGTTTTTGCTGTCCATTGAGATTGGTATAAAGATGAATTGTTGAGTCGTTAATTTTGCAGTTTTGACAGAGCATACATCTACCTCATTTCTTTCTTACCCTTGGCCTGACAAAAAAAGGTCAAAAATAGTCAAAGTTTATATATTCTCATTATAGCATGATTAAGGAGTAAAGCAAGTAAAAAGATTGGGCTGAGGAGATTTGGAGAGAAAGTTCTCGACGAAAATCTCAGCTGCTGAAAATAAGAAAAAATCCTATTTGCAGGGACAAAAAGGATTCTCGTTCATCAGTCAGGTTTCCCTGCTGTTATTCTATTAGTAAAGGAGTTCGTAGATCTCCATTGCAATCAAGTCAATGCTATCAAAGGTATAGGTTTCACGTGCTTCAACATCGCGAAGGGTGAAAAGTGATCCATTTTCTTCGTCATAGCTGTAAGCAACTTCTGCAACAACAACTCCTTCACGTTCAAAATTACGTTTTAGATTTCCGCCATCTTTTGTCATAGCTTCTAGGCGGTTGATGATTCTAACCAAATGTGATTCCATTATGATTCTCCTCCATTTCTTATCGTTACTATTTTACCATAAACAACGGGTACTTGACTAGAAAAAACTAAGATTTCTTGCTATTTCTCTATCTCTTGGCAATATTTTTTCTAAATAATAAGAAGGATTGGATTTGAGATCGAATCATGATATAATTATTCATGACTACATTTAAAAAATAGCCTATTTTTCTTTTTATCCAACTCCTTGCTCGTTTTTTGAAGATAGCCAGTTGCCCAAATATGGTAAATTTGAGCGCTTCTTGAGAAATAGAACGAAGAGAGTGGAGAAGTTTTATCCTAATGCAGGAGTAGCTAATGGCATCTAGTAAAGAATATTTGACTTATATTTTAGACCAACTATCTGAATTAGAAGATATTACTTATCGTCCTATGATGGGAGAGTATATCCTTTATTATCGTGGGAAAATTATTGGGGGAATCTATGATAATCGTTTGTTACTAAAGCCTGTGAAGGTGGTCATGGATCAATTGGAACAAACTAGGCTTGAACGTCCTTATGAAGGAGCCAAGGAGATGATTTTACTAGAAGACCTTGAAGATAAGTCATTTCTAGCGAGACTAATTAAGGATATGTATGAAGTCTTACCAGCTCCCAAGGTCAAAAAGAAAGCATGATAGACTTGCCTAATGTAAATAGGCATAAAAGCTCGAGAAGAGCTTTTTCTTATAGTTTCAAACTATAAGGTCCATTAGTCAAGAAGTGTTAGAATGACAAGGTATTTTTTGATATAATAGAGTATATTTGATAGAAAAGAGAAGAAATATGGCACAGATTATTGATGGGAAAGCTCTTGCAGCTAAGTTACAAGGACAGTTGGCTGAAAAGACTGCCAAACTAAAAGAAGAAATAGGTTTAGTTCCAGGATTGGTGGTGATTTTGGTTGGGGACAATCCAGCCAGCCAAGTCTACGTTCGCAACAAGGAACGGTCAGCTCTTGCTGCTGGCTTTCGTAGTGAAGTAGTGCGAGTTCCAGAAACTATAACACAAGAAGAATTGTTGGACTTGATTGCCAAATATAATCACGATCCAGCTTGGCATGGGATTTTGGTCCAGTTGCCTTTACCTAAACATATCGACGAAGAGGCAGTATTATTAGCCATTGATCCAGAAAAGGATGTGGATGGTTTCCACCCACTAAACATGGGTCGCCTCTGGTCTGGTCATCCAGTTATGATTCCTTCGACACCTGCAGGAATTATGGAGATGTTTCATGAATATGGGATTGAGCTGGAAGGAAAAAATGCAGTCGTCATCGGTCGATCCAATATTGTCGGAAAACCGATGGCTCAGCTTCTTTTGGCCAAAAATGCGACGGTAACCTTGACTCACTCACGAACTCATAATCTTGCCAAGGTGGCTGCTAAAGCAGATATTCTGGTGGTTGCTATCGGTCGCGCCAAGTTTGTGACTCCTGACTTTGTCAAACCAGGTGCAGTTGTCATTGATGTAGGGATGAACCGCGATGAAAATGGCAAGCTTTGTGGAGATGTTGACTTTGATGCCGTTGCACCACTTGCCAGTCACATCACACCTGTACCGGGTGGAGTTGGTCCTATGACCATTACCATGCTCATGGAACAAACCTATCAGGCAGCACTGCGGACATTGAACAAGGACTAGGAAAATGAAATTCGTATTTGATCTGGATGGAACGCTGTCTTTTGACTATATGACCATAGATGAAGAGATTAAGCAGGTTCTTTTAAAGGCTGAAGATTATGGGCATGAGGTTGTCTTTGCCTCAGCTCGCTCTTATCGGGATTGTTTGGGCTTATTGGGTCCCGAGCTCAGTCAGCGTTTGGTTATAGGTTTGAATGGTGGTGTAGCCTATTATCTGGGGAAAGCTATCTATGAAAGAAATCTCGATGCTAGAGTTTATCAGGCGCTAGTGGATTATTGCCAGACCTATAATCTCCCTTTCTTTGCAGATGATTGCTTTGACTATAGTGGTCAGATCGTGGAGAAGATTCCATTCATCTCTAGTGTGGATCCCCTAAAGGTAGCTCGTCATCAGAAACTTGAGGACTTGGGTACTCCGATTAAGGTAGTCGTTTATATGGGAGACCATGAGGATTTGCTTGATGACCTGCTTGGACAGTTAGAAAGACTGGGGCAGGCTCATCTGTCCTATCATGCGCATGAAAAGTGCCTTTATGTTAATCCCTTGGATACTCATAAGGCGACAACTGTTGAAAAGTTGTGTGGAGAGAACTTCATTGCTTTTGGAAATGACCAAAATGATATTGAACTGTTTAAAACATCTCTCTACTCTGTCCAGATAGGCGATTTTGCTGGCCTTAGTCCATATGCAGATGAAACGTTTGAGCTAAAAGGAGAACCTTCACCAGCAGTGGCAGCTAAAATCTTACAGACCTTTGCGGAATTTAAGGGAAAATAGATAGAAGGAGGTCTGAACCTCCTTTTGTAGTATAATGGAGTGAGGTGATTAGATGATTCTAAAAATTTATAATGGAGAATATAGTTTGAAATGGGATGGAATATATCACTTAGCACTAATTGATTATCCAAATATTCAAGAGTGGGAATTAGAAAAAATTGCTAAATTTATAGCTTACGAAAAACTTCATAAACGTCAAACAAGTATCGAGTGTACTGATTCTTGTTTAAAAAAAGAGATTTTTGATTACCTCTGTCAGCATCCTTTTCTGCCACCATTTACCCCTACAGATAAAAGAGTAGCCTCGACTTATGATTTACATAAGAGGTTAGTGACTTCAGACTACTGTAGTCATACTACGACTATAGATGCAGCGACTTCTATTCTTAAAACTGGTCAGCTCTTATCTGCTGTGAAAGCCTTTGGTCGAGATGCTGAGGAGTTGGTTTTGGATAGTCGAAATGCTGCATCTGATCCGATAGATTATTTTGACTATGTCATGTTAGGGTGGTCAAATACAAGTTCTGGTTATCGATTAGCGATGGAGCGTTTATTAGGTCGAGCTCCCTCAGAGAAAGAATTACAAGACAAGTTTATTCCTGGAGTGAGTTTTCATTTTATCTATACAGATTTGATTAAAGTTCCTGGTTATATTTTTGATGGCTATCATGTTGCAAAAATTAAGGATATGTTGAATTTATTTAGTGAGTTGTATATTTGCATTATTCCAACTCATAATAAGAGCCACTTTGAAAATATTATTCCAAGTCGATTACAAGATAGGGTGTATTATCTTGACCATGATGGAGAAGGTTTGGAAGAGTGGACTAAAAAAGTGTATCGGATTGTCTTAAAACAATCAGGTAAAGGATAGTTGAGGAAAAAAGATGAAAGTGCTTGCAATTTTAGGTGCATTTTGATATATTTAATATATAAAATATATTATCGAACTTGGTACTTGTTTGTGTATTCAGAAGGAGGTTATTTTTTAAAATGAAGTAAACGCTTACTTTGTATCAAGAAAAAGAAATGAGGATTTTAATGAACAAAAGACTTTTTGATAAACGTTGTCATTATAGCATTCGTAAATTTGCAATAGGTGCAGCATCTGTAATGATTGGGGCCAGTATATTTGGTATTTCAGCTGTACAAGCTGAGGAGGTGGCTTCATCCAATACTCAAACAGAAGAAACAATTGTTCATCAAGCTCAGCCTTTAGATAAGCTTCCCGATGATGTGGCAGCTGCAATCGCAAAGGCTGATGAGAATGGTGGGCGTGAGTTTGTAAAACCAAAAGCTGATTCGACAGAAGACAAAGTGACTAAGGATACGGAACCTACTAGACCTGCTAATGAGGGTAGTCATGAATTGGCTAGACCTAAAGTGGAAACTCCAAACAAAGAAGAAGGAAACAAAGCTGAGAACAAACAGAAACCTGAAGAGACAAATCCAAAGCCTATTGAATCTGCAGCAACAGCTGGAACAGAACTGAAAGAGGATTCTAAAAAAACTTCCGGAAACGACCAGGTAAAAGCAGATACAGAGCGCAAACCTTCTTCTGAAAAATTGCAAGCACTGTCTGGAGAGTCGAACAAAGCCGAAGTTGAAAAAGAAAAACAGCTATTATCGGAGCGAAAACAGGATTTTAATAAAGATTGGTATTTTAAACTAAATGCCCAAGGAGATTTTTCAAAAAAAGATGTGGATGTTCATGATTGGTCTAAATTGAATCTTCCTCATGATTGGAGTATTTATTTTGATTTCGATCACAAGTCTCCCGCACGTAATGAAGGTGGCCAGTTAAATGGTGGAACAGCTTGGTATCGTAAGACTTTCATATTAAATGAAGCAGACAAGAATAAGGATGTTCGTATCAATTTTGATGGGGTTTACATGGATTCAAAGGTCTATGTAAATGGTAAATTTGTAGGACATTATCCAAGTGGATATAATCATTTTTCATATGATATTACAGAATTTTTAAACAAGGATGGTAGTGAAAATTCAATTACTGTTCAAGTGACCAATAAGCAACCAAGTAGTCGTTGGTATTCAGGAAGTGGGATTTATCGTGATGTAACTCTTAGTTATCGTGATAAAGTCCATGTTGCCGAAAATGGTAATCATATCACTACTCCAAAACTTGCTGAGCAAAAAGAAGGGAATGTTGAAACACAGGTTCAAAGTAAGATTAAAAATACGGATAAGAAGGCTGCTAAAGTCTTTGTGGAACAACAAATTTTTACTAAGGAAGGTAAGGTTGTTTCAGAATTAGTGCGCTCTGAAACGAAGAATTTAGCAGAAAATGAAGTTGCAGATTTCAGACAAACAATCCTAGTTAATAAACCAACTCTTTGGACGACAAAAAGTTATCATCCTCAACTGTATGTGCTGAAAACAAAGGTTTATAAAGAAGGTCAACTAGTTGATGTAACAGAAGATACATTTGGTTACCGCTATTTCAATTGGACTGCTAAGGATGGTTTCTCTCTGAATGGTGAACGCATGAAATTCCACGGAGTAAGTATTCACCATGACAATGGAGCCTTGGGTGCAGAAGAGAATTATAAGGCTACTTATCGTAAATTAAAACTCTTGAAAGATATGGGGGTTAACTCTATTCGAACAACCCACAATCCAGCTAGCCCTCAGTTGCTTGATGCTGCGGCTAGTTTAGGTCTTTTGGTTCAAGAGGAAGCTTTTGATACTTGGTATGGTGGCAAGAAGACTTACGACTATGGACGGTTCTTTGATCAAGATGCAACCCATCCTGAAGCTAAGAAGGGTGAGAAGTGGTCTGATTTTGATCTTAGAACAATGGTAGAACGTGATAAGAACAATCCGTCGATCGTCATGTGGTCTCTTGGAAATGAGGTAGAAGAGGCAAATGGTAGTCCTCGCTCTATCGAAACTGCTAAGCGCCTGAAGGCAGTTATCAAAGCGATTGATACTGAACGTTATGTCACCATGGGTGAAAATAAATTTAGTCGTGCAGCGACAGGTGATTTCTTGAAACTTGCAGAAATCATGGATGCTGTGGGGATGAACTATGGTGAACGTTTTTATGATGCGGTTCGTAGTGCTCATCCAGACTGGCTCATTTATGGTTCTGAAACTTCTTCAGCTACTAGAACGCGTGATTCTTATTACAATCCTGCTCAAATCCTTGGACATGATAACCGTCCAAATCGTCACTATGAACAATCTGACTATGGTAATGACCGTGTTGGATGGGGAAGAACAGCTACTGAATCATGGACTTTTGACCGTGATCGTGCTGGCTATGCTGGACAATTTATCTGGACAGGAATTGACTACATCGGTGAACCAACTCCATGGCATAACCAAGATAATACACCTGTAAAAAGTTCTTACTTTGGTATCATCGATACGGCTGGTTTACCGAAGAATGATTTTTACCTTTACCGTAGTGAATGGTATAGTGCTAAAGAAAAGCCAACTGTTCGCATTTTACCACATTGGAACTGGACTGAAGAGACCCTTAAGGATCGCAAGATGCTGGTTAATGGAAAGGTTCCGGTTCGTACCTTCTCAAATGCTGCAAGCGTCGAATTGTTCTTAAATGGAGAGTCACTTGGTAAAAAGGAATTTACTAAGAAAACGACAGAAGACGGACGTCCATATCATGAGGGGGCTAAACCAAGTGAATTGTATCTTGAATGGCTTGTGAAATACCAACCAGGCACACTGACTGCGATTGCTCGAGATGAAAAAGGCAACGAAATTGCGCGTGATAGTGTGACAACTGCTGGGGAGCCAGCAAGGGTTCGTCTGACTAAAGAAGAGCATGTTATCACTGCAGATGGAAAAGACCTATCCTACATCCATTACGAAATTGTTGATAGCGAAGGGAATGTGGTTCCGACAGCGAATAATCTTGTTCATTTCAATCTTCATGGTCAAGGACAAATAGTTGGTGTGGATAATGGAGAACAAGCTAGCCGTGAGCGCTACAAAGCACAAGCAGATGGAACATGGCAAAGACGTGCTTTCAATGGTAAAGGAGTTGTCATTGTAAAATCAACAGAAAAAGAAGGTAAATTTACTCTTTATGCAGATTCTGCTGGTTTAACTTCTGATAGCGCAACGGTCGCAACTGTGTCTGGTAAGAAAGAAAACCGTCACTTTGTAGCCTTTGCTCCTGTAAAAGCAACAACTGATGTGACTACAAATCCTGAATTGCCTCAAACAGTAACAGCTATTTATAGCGACGGTAGTGTTGAGGAAAAGACTGTAACATGGGACGTGCCAGCTGACTTGCTTACAAGCGCAGGTGAGAAAAAAGTATCTGGACGTGTAGAAGGTTTGGAAACCAAAGCTGAGGCACTTGTAAAAGTGATTGCTTTAGATAGATGGTTACCAAAAGTTGTTACAGTACCAGTTGGTACAACTGCAGCTGATTTGGATAAAACGGTCACAGCTGTTCTGACAGATGGTAGTTTGATTGATACAGATGTTGTTTCTTGGACTTTGAAAGATCCTGCTGCTTTAACCAAGGAAGGAGGACGTACGGAGGCTACTGGTAAATTGGTAGATGACGACCGTGAAGTAACTGCAACCTTTATCGCAAGTAGTAAGGAAACAACAAGTAGCATTACAGGACTTACTGTTGGGGATAAAGCTCTGGAGAACTTCGAGTCTGGCAAGACTTATTACCGTGTATCCCTTCCTTACACTGGAACAATTCCAAGTGTTGGAGCTCAGACTACTGGTTATCAAGTAACTGTTCAGCAAGCTTCTGCTGATAATGGTTATCAGGCTTCGGTCTTCTTGAGTGATCAAAAGGGTGACTTGGTTCAAACTTATTTAATTCAGTTTGTGAAGGAAGCTCCTGCCTTGAAACGTTTGGAAGTAGTTGTGGAAGGAAAAGAAACTGCTACTGAAGATCAAGTCTTAACTTATCGTGTCATTGGTAGTTATGAGGATGGTTCACAAACAGAATTCTCAGCATCAGATATTCACTTAGAAGCTAAATCATCTGATGGTGGGCATCTTGAGGTAAATGGTCAGAATCTATTACTCTATACTAAGGGAAGAGTGGCTTTGACACCTCGAATCGATAATCAAACAGAGAAAACAGAATCTGTAACTACTGAAGTGGTGATTAAAGAAAATAAAGTCAGCAAGAAGATTGTGAAACTTCATGCTGTATCTGTTTCTACAGACATTAATCAGCAACCGAATCTACCTAAAGAAGTTGGAGCAGAATTTGATAAGGGCTTGCCACGCAAAGTATCTGTAACTTGGGACAAGGTGGATGAAAAAGAATTGGGGCATTATCATAGCTTTACACTTAAAGGACATGTAGAAGGCACAGACATTGAAGCTCAAGCAACGGTGACAGTTGAAGGTTTACAAGTTGCAGAGGAAATCAGCCTTACTCTTCCTAAGGGTGAGACAGTTCAATTGCCAGCCAATGTGCGTGCTTACCATTCTAACGGAACAACTATCTACAAAGATGTTGTTTGGGATCAGGTTCCAGCCAACTTTAGTCAAATTGAAGGGGTCTATGAAATCAATGGTCGTTTAGTAGGTAGCAATCTGACAACTAAAGCTCATGTTCGAGTGTCTAGTCAAGTGGTTGCTGGAAATAATATCTCTAAACAATGGACAGGTTCACAATTACCAGCTGCCATTGTATCCAATACAGGAGGAGATGACACAGCCAACACCTTGAACGATTTGACTGTATCAAGAACGCCATCAGATGCTAAAAATAGATGGACTACTTGGAGAACAAATACTGATAATGACTGGGCTTCTATCTTATTTGGTAATTCAGGAGACTTGACGAAACGTTTTGTCAACAATTTGTCGGTTGATTTCTATACTGATGGAGCAATTGGTCTTCCAAAAGAATATGTAGTTGAATATTATGTAGGTAAAGAAGTTCCTGATTTACCAAGTGATGTCAGTCATGCGCAACGAGCTAGCAATCATCCATTTAATAATCCAGACAATTGGAAAGCAGTTGAAAACTTACATGCTCCAAGTCAGCTATCTGCAACTCAAACAAATCACTTCACATTTGACAAGGTAGAAACCTATGCTGTTCGTATTCGTATGAAGAAGGCTGATGGAACTTCAGGTGTTGGTCTGACAGAGCTAACTGTCCTTGGAAACAAGGTAGTAAGCTCTACAAGTTCAGAGATTTCTATCAAGGTAGATGGCAAGGATCTTGAACACTTTAATCCATCTAAGACCGATTACTATATTCCTCAATCTAGCAAAGAAATCACTGCAACAGCTAGCAATAATGGTTTGGTAACAGTTGTTCCTGCAACCAGTCCAAAAGGTGCAACACGTCTCATCTTAAAAGCAGAAGATGGTACGGTATTGAAAGAATATAGAATCTTCCGCAATGATGAGAGAGAAACTAGTCAACCTCTTGCTGCAGAAAATAGTGCTAAAATCTTGAATGTTGGAGATGCTCTTCAACTTCCTTCAGAAGTCACTGTTTATTACCCAACTTCAACTACTTGGACTACAGATAAACTGGCAGTGAAATGGGATGCTATTCCTGAACATGCAACAGAGCATGAGGGAACATTTGAAATTACCGGTCATGTCATTGGTACAAATCTAATGACTAAAATGCAGGTGACAGTTGTTTCTAAAGGAAATCAAGTCATTTCAGAAAATCCAAGCAACAATGAAACGGATTCTAAAGCCTTTGCTTCGACAACGAACGATACACAAGCAGCTTCACATGATCGAATTTTCTATATCAATGATGGAAAATACAATGAAGATGGACGTTGGACAAACTGGTCTCGTACTCCGAAAAATGAAGAAACTTCTGTCGGACTACTCTTTAAGAAGGACGGTAAAATTGCCACCCAATCTATTGGAAAAGTAGCTATTCAGTTCTTTAAAGATAGTGGAACAGATGCCCCAGAGAAAATGGTTCTAGAAAGATATATTGGCCCTGCCTTTATAGAACCAAGTACGATTTCTCGTTATGAAGAAAATGCTGACCATCCATTCAACAAGGCAGAAAATTGGGCACCTATTCCTTACAAAGCTTCTGGAGAATTAGTAGCTGGTAAACCAATCGAGTTTAATTTTGATCCGGTTCAAACGACAGCAATTCGTGCTCGCATGACTCGTAAGGCTACTACCAATGGTCTTGCACTTGTAGAATTTACAGCCTACTCTGCAGGCAAGGGAGCAGAAGTGGAAACACCATCAGCGACTATTTCGATCGACGGAAAAGCATTGGAAAACTTTGATCCAAATGTGACAGATTACACTCTAACAACAATGGGTTCAAAACCAAAAGTCACTGCAACAACTAGTGGACATGGAGTAGTTACAGTTGTGGATTCTGGAAATGCCAATCTTCCAACACTGGTTCGTCTTGTTTCCAAAGATGGAAATCTGGTGAAAGAATATCGTTTACACTTTAAGTCTACCTTCCAAACAACACCAACAGAAGGCGTTAAGAACTTAGTAGCAGAAACTCCAAGTTTGGAAATTGAAAAGACTCCGCTTCCGTTTAAAGAAGTTATTCGTGAAAACCCTGAACTTGCTCAAGGTCAACGTCGTATCGTTTCTGAAGGACAAGATGGAGAAAAAGTTGACTATATTCAAGTTTTGGGTACTACTAGAAGTCTTGTTCATTCTGAAGAAAGAAAGGCTCAGGATCGCATTGTTGAAGTAGGAGTGAAAGCATCTATTTCAAGTAGTAAAGGCGAGGAGCCTGCTCCAGTCAATGAAGTTCCAGAATTCAAAGGAGGTGCTAACTTTGTAGAAGCAGCAGTGAACGATGTTCCAGAATTCAAAGGCGGTGCTAACTTTGTAGAAGCAGCAGTGAACGATGTTCCAGAATTCAAAGGCGGTGCTAACTTTGTAGAAGCAGCAGTGAACGATGTTCCAGAATTCAAAGGCGGTGCTAACTTTGTAGAAGCAGCAGTAAATGAAGTTCCAGAATACACAGGAATTCTAGCCACAGTAGGAGATCAAGCAGTACCAAGTGTTGAGAAACCTGAATTTAAGGGTGGCGTTAATGCTGTAATGGCTCTAGAATATAAACTTCCAGAGTACCGTGGTATTCTAGCTACAGTAGGTAATCAACCAGCACCGACAGTAGAAAAACCAGAGTTTAAACTAAGTTCGTTAGAAAAAGCTCAGACTCCAGAAACACCAGTTCAAGTTGCCAAGGAAGATAAGAGATTGCCAGAAACTGGTGAAAAACAGTCAGAAACAGCTGTTTTCTTGGCAGGTGTTACCTTGGCCTTGTCAGCAGCTTTATTAACTGCAAAACTCAAAGAAGATTAGTCTCAGCGTCTAATGACATCCTATTTGTAGATATTAGTCGATGATTAAAAATTGGTTTCTTTTTCAACTATTGTAAGTTGATGGCATCTAAAAACTGGAGAAGACAATCATGGTCTTCTCCAGTTTTATATAGGTGTAAGCAAGAGAGGTGAATTGTACCCCAAAAGTTAGACAGAAAAATAGTAATCCAAATTGCAAGGTGTGTACCTTTTTGTTGTATAATGGAGTGAGGTGATTAGATGATTTTAAAAATTTATAATGGGGAATATAGTTTACAATGGGATGGAATATACTACTTAGCACTAATTGATTATCCAAATATTCAAGAGTGGGAATTAGAAAAAATTGCTAAATTTATAGCTTACGAAAAACTTCATAAACGTCAAACAAGTATTGAGTGTGCTGATTCTTGTTTAAAAGAAGAAATTTTAGATTACATCTGTCAGCATCCCTTTCTGCCACCATTTACCCCTACAGATAAAAGAGTAGCCTCGACTTATGATCTACATAAGAGGTTAGTGACTTCGGACTACTGTAGTCATACTACGACTATAGATGCAGCGATTTCTATCTTTAAAACAGGTCAGCTCTTATCTGCTGTGAACGCCTTTGGGCGAGATGCTGAAGAGTTGGTTTTGGATAGTAGAAATGCTGCATCGGATCCGATAGATTATTTTGACTATGTCATGTTAGGATGGTCAAATACAAGTTCTGGTTATCGATTGGCGATGGAGCGTTTATTAGATCGAGCTCCTTCAGAGGAAGAATTACAAGACAAGTTTATTCCTGGAGTAAGTTTTCATTTTATCTATACAGATTTGATTAAAGTTCCTGGTTATATTTTTGATGGTTACCATGTTGCAAAAATTAAGGACATGCTTAATTTATTAAGTGAGTTGTATATTTGCATTATTCCAACTCATAATAAGTGCCAATTTGAAAATATTATTCCAACTAAAATACAAGATAGGGTGCATTATCTTGACCATGCTGGAGAAGACTTAGAAGAGTGGAGTAAGAAAGTCTATCAAGTTGTTTTAAAACAATCAGATAAAGGATAGTTGAGGAAAAAAACGATGAAAGTGATTGATCAAACTTTATTAGAAAAAGTCATTGTAGAACGGCCACGTCACAGTCATAAGGGGGATTACGGTCGCCTGCTCTTGCTAGGAGGAACCTATCCTTATGGGGGAGCTATCATCATGTCAGCCATTGCAGCTGTTAAGAGTGGAGCTGGTTTGGTGACTGTTGGCACGGATAAGGAGAATATCCCAGCTCTGCACAGCCATTTACCTGAAGCTATGGCATTTTCTATAAAGGATAAAGCATTACTAAAGGAACAGTTAGAGAAGGCAGAAGTTATCTTGCTAGGTCCGGGTTTGCGAGAGAATGTATTCGGAGAAGAACTTGTAAATCGAGTCTTTTACAGTCTCAGAGAAGAACAAATTTTGATTGTAGACGGAGGTGCTTTGGGCATCTTAGCAAAAGCTCATTTGCCATTCCCATCTAGTCAGCTCATCCTAACTCCCCACCAAAAGGAATGGGAAAGACTATCTGGCACAGCTCTTGAACATCAAAATACAGAGATGACTGCTAGAGCTCTTGCATCTTTTCCTCAAGGAACGATTCTTGTCGAGAAGGGTCCAGCGACTCGTATCTGGCAAGCTGGCAAACCTGAATACTATCAGTTACAGGCTGGAGGCCCCTATCAAGCAACTGGTGGGATGGGAGATACTTTGGCTGGGATGATTGCTGGTTTTGCAGGTCAGTTTCACCAAGTAAGCCTCTATGAGAGAGTGGTGGTAGCGACCTACCTTCATTCAGCTATCGCGCAAGAACTAGCTCAAGAACATTATGTGGTTTTACCAAGTCAGATTAGCTGTGAAATTCCGAAAACAATGAAAAAAATATCTCAAAAAGGCAGCTAATACCTTAGTTGTCTTTTTATGTCGATGTAGCTATGTTGATAAGATTTTCAAATACCTCAGAACCAGCGACCAACTGCTGAACTTGCGTGAAATTCTCGCTTTTAAGGTCTTGATTTTTACTCAAAATTACAAATAAAGCGAGATTGTTATCAAAGTTGAGGGGTGTCAAATCATGCTTTTTTTGATATAATTTTTAATGATGAATGCGAGAAATGATCGGTATGTGGTCGTTGATTTAGAGGCGACCAGCACCGGAAGCAAGGCAAAAATTATTCAAGTAGGTATTGTGGTGATTGAGAATGGTGAAATCATCGATCAGTATGCGACTGATGTCAATCCCCACGAACCCTTGGATTCTCATATCAAAGAATTAACGGGTCTGACCGATCGGCGTTTGGCTGCGGCACCAGAGTTTTCTCAGGTGGCCGGAAAAATTTTTGAATTGGTTAAGGACGGTATTTTTGTTGCGCACAATGTACAGTTTGATGCCAATCTCCTTGCGGAATTTCTCTTTTTTGAAGGATATGAATTGCGCACACCGCGGGTGGATACAGTTGAGCTTGCCCAAGTTTTGTATCCTCAGTTTGAAAAGTATAACCTAGGTATCCTTTGTCAAGAGTTGGGCATTGAACTAGAACAAGCCCACACTGCCCTGTCTGATGCTCAGGCAACAGCAGAACTCTTGCTTTACATGCGTCAAAAACTTTTTGAGTTACCAAAAGGGCTCTTAGAAAGCTTGTTAAACCTTGCAGACAACCTTCTCTATGAAAGTTATCTGGTGATTGAGGAGGTTTACCAGCAACAATTTCTCCTGGCTTCTCCAGAATTGATAGAACTCCATGGGCTTTTCCTCAAAAAGGAAAGCAAAGCCTTAGTCCCACGAAAGTTATCCAAAGACTTTGCTAAAAACATTTCTTTATTGGGATTGGAGGAACGTCCGCAACAGTTGGAATTTGCGGAGAAGGTTGAGCACTTATTGGAAGAACACCAGACTTCTTTTATCCAAGCTCAAACGGGATTGGGTAAGACTTACGGTTATCTCCTCCCAGCTTTGAACTCGGAGAGTCAAGCAGGGATTCTAGTGAGTGTTCCGACCAAAATTCTTCAAAATCAAATCATGCAAGAAGAAGGTCAGCGCTTAAAAGAGGTCTTCCACCTGGAGATTCATAGTCTCAAGGGTCCTCAAAATTATTTAAAACTGGATGCCTTTCACCGAGTTCTCCATCGACCGGAGTCCAATCGCCTTTTCACACGCTTTAAAATGCAACTGCTCATCTGGCTAACAGAGACAGAGACTGGTGATTTGGACGAAATCGGTCAGCTTTATCGCTACCAGCACTTTCTGCCTGAACTAGTCCACGATGGCAAGCTTTCAAAGAAAAGTTTATTTGCTACAGAGGATTTTTGGAAACGAGGGCAGGACAAGGCCAAGACCAGTCGTGTTCTTCTGACCAATCATGCCTATCTGGTCACTCGTTTGGAAGACAATCCAGAGTTTGTCGACAACCGTTTGATGATCTTGGATGAGGCTCAAAAAATGCTGTTAGCTCTTGAAAATCTAGCCCAGCAGGCTTATCGCCTTGAGGATCTTGTAACTCAAATTGATAAGTCCTTGGAGACAGAGGAAAATTTGGTTCAGAAACGCTTGCTTGAGAGTATTGCTTTTGAATGTCGTTACTCGATGGAGCACTATCAGTCAGGTCTGAAGAATGGAAAGTGGTTGAATTCTCTCGAACAGTTGCGCCAACATTTTTCGGAGCTAGCTCTCCCAGAGTATAGAGAGATTGCAAACTTTTTTACGTCGGACCGTGAATTTTGGCTTGCTCCAGCAGAGAAATCGAGTAAGGATGTCCTGATTTGTTCAAGCAAAAATGGCCGCTTTATACTAGCAGACTTATTGCCAAAAGATTGTAGGCTCCTAGGAGTATCTGCCACTCTTGAAATCAGCACTCGGGTTTCCTTAGCAGATTTACTGGGATTTCCAAATGCTCCACTTGTTAGGCTTGATGTAGCAAAGCAGGAGCAACAAGAAGTCTTTCTAATCGAGGACTTTCCTCTCGTTACAGAAGTTTCGCCTTTTGACTATGCTAGTGAAGTGGCTTCTGTCATTCGACGTTTACAAGCCTTTCAAGAACCCTTATTGGTTTTGTTTACCTCAAAAGAGATGTTACTGGCAGTTTCGGACCTGCTAGACCAACCACATCTAGCTCAGTATAAAAATGGGGAACCAAGCCAACTGAAAAAACGTTTTGAAAAAGGTGAACGCCAGATCTTACTTGGAACAGGTAGTTTCTGGGAAGGGGTTGATTTTTCAACCCATCCTTTCGTGATTCAAGTTATTCCGAGATTGCCTTTCCAAAATCCCCAAGAACCCTTAACCAAAAAATTAAACCAAGAACTGCGTCAAGAAGGGAAAAATCCTTTCTATGATTATCAGTTACCGATGGCGATCATTCGGCTAAAACAAGCCCTTGGTCGTACTGTTAGACGGCCCAACCAAGGTTCGGTTTCTGTAATCTTAGACAGTCGTGTTGTCAGCAAGCGTTACGGCAAACAAATCGCCCAGACCTTGTCAAAAGAAAGAATGGTTAGGGTTCTTGCTAGAGAACAGCTAGAGTCTGCAGTAGCTGATTTTCTCCAATCCCGTCGCAATAGAATGAAAGAAAAATCCAAGAAAGAGAAAAGGTAAAAAATATGAAACGTTCCTTCGACTCTCGAGTCGACTATAGTCTTCTTCTACCAGTATTTTGTCTACTGGTGATTGGAGTAGTGGCTATTTATATAGCAGTTAGCCATGACTATCCCAATAATGTACTTCCAATTCTAGGTCAGCAAATCGCCTGGATTGCTTTAGGGCTTGTCATTGGCTTTGTCGTCATGTTCTTCAATACTGAGTTTTTATGGAAGGTGACTCCTTATCTCTATGGTCTAGGGCTAGCTTTGATGGTCCTACCTCTTGTTTTCTACAATCCAAATCTTGTAGCGTCAACAGGTGCTAAAAACTGGGTGTCTATCGGGGGAACCACGCTCTTTCAACCATCTGAGTTCATGAAGATTTCCTACATCTTGATATTGGCTCGAGTCATTGTACAATTCACTCAAAAACACAAGGAATGGCGACGGACTATTCCCTTGGATTTCCTATTGATTGGTTGGATGATTGCCTTTACCATCCCAGTCTTGATCCTTCTAGCCCTACAAAGTGACTTGGGGACTGCCTTGGTCTTCGTAGCTATTTTTGCAGGCATGGTCCTCCTTTCAGGTGTTTCGTGGAAGATTATCATTCCTGTTTTTGCGACAGGAGTGACTGCAGTTGTAGGCTTCATGGCCATCTTTATAAGTAAGGATGGACGTGCCTTCTTGCATCAGATTGGGATGCCGACTTACCAGATTAACCGTATTTTGGCTTGGCTCAATCCCTTTGACTTCGCGCAAACAACGACTTATCAACAGGCGCAGGGGCAAATTGCGATTGGAAGTGGTGGCTTGTTTGGACAAGGTTTCAATGTGTCCAATCTCCTCATTCCAGTACGTGAAAGTGATATGATTTTCACAGTGATTGCTGAAGATTTTGGCTTCATTGGTTCAGTCTTTGTCATTGCTTTGTACTTGCTTCTTATCTATCGTATGTTGAAGATTACGCTCAGATCAAATAACCAGTTCTATACTTATATTTCAACTGGCTTTATCATGATGTTGCTCTTCCATATCTTTGAAAATATCGGTGCCGTAACAGGCTTACTTCCTTTGACAGGGATTCCCTTGCCATTCATTTCGCAAGGTGGATCCGCAATTATTAGTAACCTCATCGGTGTCGGTCTCCTCTTGTCTATGAGTTACCAGACCAATCTAGCTGAAGAAAAGAGTGGAAAAGTTCCATTCAAACGAAAGAAAGTCGTTCTAAAACAAATCAAATAAGGAGGCCACTATGGCAAAAGTTGCAGTTATCTTAGCTCAGGGTTTTGAAGAAATCGAAGCCTTGACAGTAGTAGATGTTTTGCGTCGAGCAAACATTTCCTGTGATATGGTGGGATTTGAAGAGCAGGTGACAGGTTCACATGGCATTCAGGTAAAAGCTGATCGTGTCTTTGATGGCGATTTGTCCGACTATGACTTGGTAGTTCTTCCAGGTGGCATGCCAGGCTCAGCTCACCTACGGGATAATCCAGCCCTCATTTCTGAGATTAAAGCCTTTGACCAAGCTGGAAAGAAAATTGCAGCTATCTGTGCAGCTCCAATCGCCCTCCATCAAGCAGGTGTCCTGAAAGACAAGCGCTTCACCTGTTATGACGGTGTTCAGGAGAACATCAGTGATGGAATTTACCGAAAGGAAACAGTAGTTGTGGATGGTAATCTAACAACTAGCCGAGGACCGTCAACTGCCCTTGCCTTCGCCTATGAATTAGTGGAGCAACTGGGAGGAGATGCAGAAAGTTTACGAGTCGGCATGCTCTATCGGGATGTCTTTGAAAATCAACAGTAAAACGAGAGTTAAACTCTCGTTTTTGCTTGGAAAAATCTAGGAAATCATCGCTTTTTTCATAAAAAAATGGTATAATGAAGGGTATGAAATATCATGACTATATATGGGATTTAGGTGGTACCCTATTGGATAATTATGAGACTTCTACAGCAGCCTTTGTAGAAACCTTAGCCCAATATGGTATTGAGCAAGAACACGACCGTGTTTACGAAGCTTTGAAGGTTTCGACAGCTTTTGCCATCGAGAAGTTTGCCCCAGACATCGAGGATTTTTTAGAGAACTACAAAGAAAATGAAGCACGTGAGCTAGAGCACCCAGTTTTGTTTGAGGGAGTTCCAGAATTACTCAAAGACATTTCGGACAAGGGTGGCCGCCATTTCTTGGTTTCTCATCGAAATGACCAGGTGCTAGAACTTCTTGCTAAGACCCAGATAGCCAACTACTTCACTGAGGTGGTGACTGCCAGTTCTGGATTTAAACGGAAACCAGATCCTGAGTCCATGATTTATTTACGTGATAAATATCATATTACATCCGGTTTGGTCATTGGTGACAGAAATATTGATATAGAAGCAGGTGAAGCTGCTGGCTTAGATGCCTATCTTTTTAAAAACGTTGCGACATTGAGACAAGCAATAGACATGTAAGAAAAGGGAAAAAATGACAGAAGAAATCAAAAATCAACAGGCACAGGATTATGATGCCAGTCAAATTCAAGTTTTGGAGGGGCTGGAAGCCGTTCGTATGCGTCCAGGTATGTATATTGGATCGACTTCAAAAGAAGGTCTTCACCACCTAGTCTGGGAAATTGTTGATAACTCAATTGACGAAGCCTTAGCTGGATTTGCAAGTCACATCCAAGTCTTTATTGAGCCAGATAATTCCATCACCGTTGTGGACGACGGCCGCGGAATTCCTGTTGACATTCAGGAAAAGACAGGACGTCCCGCTGTTGAGACCGTCTTTACAGTCCTTCATGCTGGAGGAAAATTCGGCGGTGGCGGATATAAGGTTTCAGGTGGTCTCCACGGAGTAGGTTCTTCCGTAGTAAATGCCCTCTCAACGCAACTAGATGTTCATGTTCACAAAAACGGTAAGATTCATTACCAAGAATACCGTCGTGGTCATGTTGTTGCTGACCTTGAGGTGGTTGGAGATACGGATAAAACTGGAACAACAGTTCACTTCACACCAGATCCAGAGATTTTTACAGAAACAACGACCTTTGATTTTGACAAATTGAATAAACGTATTCAAGAACTAGCCTTTTTGAACCGAGGTCTTCGAATCTCCATCACAGATAAGCGTGAAGGTCTCGAACAAACCAAGCATTATCACTATGAAGGTGGAATTGCTAGCTACGTTGAATATATCAACGAGAATAAAGATGTGATCTTTGAAAAACCAATCTATACAGATGGTGAAATGGAAGACATTACTGTTGAAGTAGCCATGCAGTACACAACCGGTTACCACGAAAATGTCATGAGTTTCGCCAATAATATTCACACCCATGAAGGTGGAACGCATGAGCAAGGTTTTCGTACAGCACTGACGCGTGTTATCAATGATTATGCCCGCAAAAATAAATTGCTAAAAGACAATGAAGATAACCTAACAGGGGAAGATGTCCGTGAAGGTTTGACTGCAGTTATCTCTGTCAAACATCCAAATCCACAGTTTGAAGGACAAACCAAGACCAAGCTGGGCAATAGTGAAGTGGTTAAGATCACCAATCGCCTCTTCAGCGATGCCTTCTCTGATTTTCTCATGGAGAATCCGCAGATTGCCAAGCGCATCGTGGAAAAAGGGATTTTGGCTGCCAAGGCTCGTGTGGCTGCCAAGCGTGCGCGTGAAGTCACTCGTAAGAAATCCGGCTTGGAAATTTCCAATCTGCCAGGAAAACTAGCGGATTGTTCTTCAAATAACCCTGCGGAAACAGAACTCTTCATCGTCGAAGGAGACTCAGCTGGTGGCTCAGCCAAATCTGGTCGTAACCGTGAATTTCAGGCAATTCTTCCAATTCGCGGTAAGATTTTGAACGTTGAAAAAGCTAGCATGGATAAAATTCTGGCCAACGAAGAAATTCGAAGTCTTTTCACGGCTATGGGAACAGGATTTGGTGCAGAATTCGATGTCACTAAGGCTCGTTACCAAAAACTTGTTTTGATGACCGATGCCGATGTTGATGGTGCTCATATTCGAACCCTCCTTTTGACCCTGATTTACCGCTACATGAAACCAATTCTAGAAGCTGGATATGTCTACATTGCTCAACCACCAATCTACGGGGTTAAAGTTGGAAGCGAAATAAAAGAATACATCCAGCCTGGTGCAGATCAAGAAATTAAACTCCAAGAAGCCTTAGCACGTCACAGTGAAGGGCGTTCAAAACCAACCATCCAACGTTATAAAGGTTTGGGAGAAATGGATGACCACCAATTGTGGGAAACAACCATGGATCCAGAACATCGCTTGATGGCGCGTGTTTCGGTAGATGATGCTGCCGAAGCAGATAAGATCTTTGATATGTTGATGGGGGACCGAGTTGAACCTCGCCGTGAATTTATCGAAGAAAATGCCGTTTACAGTACCCTTGACGTCTAAAAAATGTGGGAAATAGTTCCCATGACCTAAAAAATATGATATAATCAATACGATTGTTTCTAGTATAAAAGGAGTTTGATATGTCTAATGGACAACTAATTTATCTAATGGTTGCGATTGCAGTCATTTTGATTCTAGCTTATGTAGCGGCAATCTTCCTACGTAAGCGTAATGTAAGTAGATTGACGGCCCTTGAGGAAAGAAAAGAAGAACTCTACAACCTTCCTGTAAATGATGAGGTTGAAGCGGTTAAAAACATGCATTTGATTGGTCAAAGTCAGGTGACCTTCCGTGAATGGAACCAAAAATGGGTTGATTTATCCCTTAACTCATTTGCTGATATTGAAAATAACCTGTTTGAGGCTGAAGGGTATAATAATTCTTTTCGCTTTTTCAAAGCGACTCACCAAATCGATCAAATCGAAAGTCAAATTGATTTAATTGAAGAAGACATTGCGGCGATTCGTAATGCGCTTTCAGAGCTTGAAAAACAAGAGTCTAAGAATAGCGGACGTGTTCTGCATGCTTTGGACTTATTTGAAAATCTGCAACATACCGTAGCAGAAAATTCAGAACAGTATGGTAAAGCCCTTCCTGAAATTGAGAAACAATTAGAAAATATCCAGTCAGAGTTCTCTCAATTTGTAACCTTGAACTCTTCAGGTGACCCAGTTGAAGCTGCAGCAATTCTTGATTCAACTGAAAATCATATTCTCGCTTTGACACATATCGTTGATCGTGTTCCATCTCTCGTGAAGACTTTGTCAACAGAACTTCCAGAACAATTGGAAGATTTGGAGGAAGGCTACCGTAAACTCTTGGATGCTAATTATCACTTCACTGAAACGGACATCGAGTCACGCTTCCAACTTTTACATGAATCCTTGAAAAATAATCAAGAAAACATCCGCCAGTTGGAATTGGATAATGCAGAGTATGAAAATACACAAATCCAAGAAGAGATTAATGCGCTCTACGATATCTTCACGCGTGAAATAGCTGCCCAAAAAGTCGTTGAAAGTCTCCTTTCAACACTTCCAACCTACCTCAATCACTTGAAAGAAAATAATCAGGTTTTGGTTCAAGACCTTGAACGCTTGAATAAAACCTATCTTCTCCCAGAAAGTGATGGGAACCATGTCCGCCGTCTTCAAGCTGAATTGTCAGGGCTTGATACAGCGATCACAGAGGCAACTGAAGATCAGACAGAACCTACTCAAGCTTACTCTATTTTAGAGGAGCAGTTTAATTCACTTCAAAGTAATCTAAAAGACATTGAAGACGAACAAGTTTCTGTTAGTGAACGCCTAGCCCAAATCGAAAAAGACGACATCAATGCTCGTCAGAAAGCCAATGTCTATGTGAATCGCTTACATACTATCAAACGTTACATGGAGAAGAGAAACTTGCCGGGTATTCCTCAAAGTTTCTTGAAACTTTTCTTCACTGCAAGCCATAACACAGAAGATCTGATGGCAGAGTTAGAACAAGCACAAGTTAATATTGAATCAGTTAAACGAATTCTTGAAATTGCGACCCATGACATGGAGGCTCTTGAAACAGAAACCTACAATATTGTTCAATACGCGACCTTGACGGAGCAACTCTTACAGTATTCAAATCGTTACCGTTCATTTGATGAGCGTATCCAGCAAGCTTTCAATGAAGCACTTGAAATTTTTGAAAAAGAATTTGACTACAAGGCATCATTTGAGAAGATTTCTCAGGCCTTGGAAGTTGCAGAACCAGGAGTCACAAATCGCTTTGTTTCTTCTTATGAAAAAACACGTGAAGCGATTCGCTTCTAATACCTGAAAAGCCTAGATCATCTAGGCTTTTTATTATTTCTTTCAAAAATAGAAGAATATCGATTTATCATTGAAATTACAGTTCTGATTTGATATGATGGAGGTATGAAGAAAAATAGAGAGAAGCGTGTTTCCCACGATAAAAAGAAAAATGTATTACTGGTTTTAGTAGGTATTTTAAGTCTTGCTATGATCTGCCTAGGTAGCATGATTGGTTACAAGATTTTGCAGAAACAGTCCTATGAACAAAAAATTGAAACCTTAAAAAATGAAAAAGATCAACAGTTCAACGCAGGTAGTCATAAAGACCATTTCCGAAAAGGTCAAGCCGAAGTGATTGTCTACTACCCTCTTCAAGGAGAGGAAGTCATTGCATCTGTTAGAGAAAAGATCAACCAGGATATCAAAGAAAAGCTAGAAGATAAAGAGGATTTGGTTTTTTATTATACGGAGCAGTTGGATCCCGTCCTAAAGGGAGTTGTGGCTCGTAATATTAGTAAGCAAGTTTACGATTTGTCTGCAGCAAAGGTTGAAGAAAAAGAAAAAACGTCTTTAGGAAAAGTTTTCTTGACTGAAGATGGGAAAACTTTTGATCTGAGTAAACTTTTCAAGGATGCTAGCAAGGCTAAGGAACTCCTGCTGAGTCAAATCAAGTCAACACTAGAAGATAAGAAACTTGACCAGACAAAAATGGATCAGGTTCTAAAAAACTTCACAGACCAAGATTTGTCGTCATGGAGCTTTGATTATAAAGATAGTCAACTCATCCTTTATCCTGCTGACCAAGTGGAGACTCTGGAGGAAATTGCTTTACCAATATCCAGTTTCTTTGATGTTATTGAGTCATCCTATCTGCTTGAGAAAGATGCTGAACTTTACCAGGCTTACTTTGCTCAGAAAAATAAAAAAGTTGTAGCCTTGACCTTTGATGATGGTCCAAATCCATCTACAACTACCCAGGCTTTGGATACATTAGCTAAGTACAATGTAAAGGCGACCTTCTTTGTACTTGGTAAAAACATTGCTGGCAATGAAGATCTTCTGAAACGAATGAAATCGGAAGGACATGTTGTGGGAAATCATAGCTGGGATCATCCCGTTCTTTCTAAATTGTCTCTGGAAGATGCTAAAAAACAAATCACGGATACGGAAGATGCCTTGACCAAGGTTTTAGGTTCGAGTTCTAAACTTATGCGCCCCCCTTACGGAGCGATTACAGATGATATTCGTAATAGTCTGGATTTGAGTTTTATCATGTGGAATGTAGATAGTTTGGACTGGAAGAGCAAGAATGAATCTGCTATTTTAACAGAGATTCAGCATCAGGTTCGTAATGGATCGATTGTTCTTATGCATGATATTCACGGCGCTACAGTTAATGCTCTTCCAAAGATTATAGAATATCTGAAAGAGCAAGGTTATACATTTGTGACTATTCCGGAATTGCTCAATTCACGTCTAAAAGCTCACGAAATGTATTATGACCGTGATCAATAATTGGTAAAATCTAAAGGAGCAAGTATTCTGATAATCAGGACTTTGTTTCTTTAGATTTTCTTCACATAGAAAGGAAAAAACGATGAAATCTTATACCCTTAATAATGGAGTTTCAATCCCAGTTTTAGGCTTTGGGACATGGAAAGCTGAAAATGGAGAGGTAGCCTACCAAGCCGTTTTAGAAGCTTTAAAGGCTGGATATCGTCATATCGATACTGCGGCTATCTATCAAAATGAGGAGAGCGTTGGCCGTGCTATACGAGATAGCGGTATTTCACGTCAAGAAATCTTTGTAACGACCAAACTTTGGAATACCAATCACAGCTATGATGAAGCTCGCCAAGCCTTTGAGGAATCAATGGAAAAACTGGGATTGGACTACCTAGATTTGTACCTTATCCATTGGCCAAATCCAAAACCACTAAGGGAAAATAACGAATGGAAAACTCGCAATGCTGAAGTTTGGAGAGCGATGGAGGATCTTTACAAAGAAGGCAAAATCTGTGCTATCGGCGTTAGTAATTTCCTCCCCCATCATTTGGATGCCTTGCTTGAGACAGCAAGAATCATTCCAGCGGTTAATCAGGTGCGCTTAGCGCCAGGGGTTTATCAAGAGGAAGTAGTTGCCTACTGTAAAGAGAAAGGAATTCTCTTAGAGGCCTGGGGACCTTTTGGGCAAGGAGAGTTGTTTGATAAGAAAGAGGTCCAAGAAATTGCTGCTAAGCATGGAAAATCAGTTGCCCAAATCGCCTTGGCTTGGAGCTTGGCAGAAGAGTTTTTACCGTTACCTAAGTCAGTAACAGCCTCTCGCATCCAGAGCAATCTTGACTGTTTTGGGATTGAACTCAGCAAAGAAGAGCGAGAGGTCCTAAAGACGATTTCAGTGACTTCTGGCGCACCTCGTGTGGATGAGATGGATTTTTAGAAAGTAAGAAAAAGAATTGTAAATTTTCTCTCTTTCTGATATAATAATCAACAAGAAAGAAAGTCTTATGGCGTTCTTCAAGCGAGCTTGGGATAGTGGGAGCCAAGTAGGACAAGGTAAGAAACTGGCGCTTTCTGTCGTATTTTAAAAAACAATGAAGTAATAAATTAGGGTGGAACCGCGTTTCTGACGCCCCTAGTCGCAAGGCTTGGGTGTTGAAATTCGGTTCTTTTTGAATTTCGTCTAATACCTAAGTAGAAAGGAGCATAATGCTTAAAGGATCTTGTTTATGTAAAGTAGTCACCTACACTTTAGATGAGGAATTGTCGGAATTAGTTTTTTGTCATTGCTCATTCTGTCGGAAAGCAACTGCGTCTGCCTATACAGTTAATGCCAAAGTTAGCAGTAAAAATCTGGTATTGTATGGAGAAGAGAATTTGGTTACTTATAGTTCATCTCCAGGGAAACAACGCTATTACTGTCAGAACTGTCATAGTCAAATTTTCACTGCTCAAGAAAATATACCAGAAGTCTGTGCTTTGAAATTGGGTACAGTAGATGAATGCGATCAGAATTTACAAACTGTTCCCAAACGTCATATTTTTCAGGACCCAGCTTTTTCTTGGTTGCTTGATGAATAAAGCTAAAAAGATAATATAAATTAAAGGAGTATTCAATGTCTAAGAAATTAACATTTCACTGCGTCAGTGGCAGAGACCTCCTTACAGTCGGGCTGCCCCACGCTCAGCACTAGAGTGCCTGAGCTAGACGCAGTACTAACTCGTCTTGCCTCGTATGATCGACGAGGCAGACTCGTGTCGCAAGTAATTTATAAAAAAAGGAGTAAATAATGTCTAAAAAATTGACTTTCCAGGAAATCATCCTTACTTTGCAACAATTTTGGAATGACCAAGGTTGTATGCTTATGCAGGCTTATGACAATGAAAAAGGTGCGGGAACCATGAGTCCGTACACTTTCCTTCGTGCTATCGGACCTGAGCCATGGAATGCGGCTTATGTAGAGCCATCACGTCGTCCTGCTGACGGTCGTTACGGGGAAAATCCTAACCGTCTTTACCAACACCACCAATTCCAAGTAGTTATGAAGCCTTCTCCATCAAACATCCAGGAACTTTACCTTGAGTCTTTGGAAAAATTGGGTATCAATCCTTTGGAACACGATATTCGTTTCGTTGAGGATAACTGGGAAAATCCATCGACTGGATCTGCAGGTCTCGGTTGGGAAGTTTGGCTTGATGGTATGGAAATCACTCAGTTCACTTATTTCCAACAAGTTGGTGGATTGGCAACTGGTCCTGTGACTGCGGAAGTTACCTATGGTTTAGAACGTTTGGCTTCTTACATTCAAGAAGTTGATTCTGTCTATGATATCGAGTGGGCTGATGGTGTAAAATACGGAGAAATCTTTATCCAGCCTGAGTTCGAGCACTCAAAATATTCGTTTGAAATTTCTGATCAAGAAATGTTGCTTGAAAACTTTGATAAGTTTGAAAAAGAGGCTGGTCGTGCCTTGGAAGAAGGCTTGGTTCACCCTGCCTATGACTATGTTCTCAAATGTTCACATACCTTTAACTTGCTTGACGCGCGTGGGGCTGTATCTGTAACGGAGCGAGCAGGTTATATCGCCCGTATCCGTAATCTGGCCCGTGTCGTAGCCAAAACCTTTGTCGCAGAACGCAAACGCCTAGGCTACCCACTTTTAGATGAAGCAACACGAGCTAAACTCTTAGCAGAAGACGCAGAGTAAAGAGAGTGACAGTTTACGAAAATGGGCGAACAGAGTGAGCCCTGAGCCAGTTGCCGTAGTGATGAAGGTATCCTTAGTGATGCTAAGGATACTAGGCAAAAGTGGAGACTTTTGGCTCCAATTTTAGCAATGAAACGACGAAGTCGGTTGCTTGCGTGCCAATCACATAAGGCAAACTGGAAAATAAAAAGATACTTTTCGGAGAAAAAATATGACAAAAAACTTATTAGTAGAACTCGGTCTTGAAGAGTTACCAGCCTACGTAGTAACTCCAAGCGAAAAACAACTAGGTGAAAAAATGGCAGCCTTCCTCAAGGAAAACCGCCTGTCTTTTGAAGCCATTCAAACCTTCTCAACACCACGTCGTTTGGCTGTTCGTGTGACTGGTCTTGCAGACAAACAGTCTGATTTGACAGAAGATTTCAAGGGACCAGCAAAGAAAATCGCCTTGGATAGTGATGGAAACTTCACCAAAGCAGCTCAAGGATTTGTCCGTGGAAAAGGATTGACAGTTGAAGATATTGAATTCCGTGAAATCAAGGGTGAAGAATATGTCTATGTTACCAAGGAAGAAGTGGGTCAAGCAGTTGAATCTATCATTACTGGTGTCGTGGATGTCTTGAAATCCCTAACTTTCCCTGTCAGCATGCACTGGGCTAACAACACCTTTGAATACATCCGCCCTGTACACACTTTGACAGTTCTCTTGGACGAGCAAGAGTTTGACTTGGATTTCCTTGATATCAAGGGCGGGCGTGTGAGTCGTGGTCATCGTTTCTTGGGACAAGAAACCAAGATTCAGTCAGCATTGAGCTATGAAGAAGATCTTCGTGAACAGTTTGTAATCGCGGATCCACGTGAACGTGAGCAAATGATTGTTGACCAAATCAAGGAAATCGAAGCTGAGCATGGTGTACGTATTGAAATTGATGCTGACTTGCTGAATGAAGTCTTGAACTTGGTTGAATACCCAACTGCCTTCATGGGAAGATTTGACGCCAAATACCTTGAAGTTCCAGAAGAAGTCTTGGTGACTTCAATGAAAGAGCACCAACGCTACTTCGTTGTCCGAGATCAAGACGGTAAACTCTTGCCAAACTTCATTTCAGTCCGTAACGGAAATGCAGAGCATTTGGGAAATGTCATCAAGGGCAATGAAAAAGTCTTGGTTGCCCGCTTGGAAGACGGAGAATTCTTCTGGCGTGAAGACCAAAAATTGGTTATTTCTGACCTAGTCGAAAAATTAAACAATGTCACCTTCCACGAAAAGATAGGTTCTCTTCGTGAACACATGATTCGTACTGGTCAGATAGCCACTCTATTGGCAGAAAAAGCTGGTTTATCAATGGATGAAACTCTTGACCTTGCTCGTGCAGCAGCTATTTACAAGTTTGACTTGTTGACGGGGATGGTTGGTGAGTTTGATGAGCTCCAAGGTATTATGGGTGAGAAATATGCTCTTCTTGCTGGAGAAACTCCAGCAGTTGCGGCTGCTATTCGTGAACACTACATGCCTACATCAGCCGAAGGCGAACTTCCAGAGAGCAAGGTTGGAGCCATTCTAGCCATTGCAGACAAATTGGATACGATTTTGAGTTTCTTCTCAGTAGGCTTGATTCCTTCAGGTTCTAATGACCCTTATGCCCTTCGTCGCGCGACGCAAGGTGTAGTTCGTATCTTGGATGCTTTTGGTTGGCATATTGCTATGGATGAGTTGATTGATAGCCTTTATACTTTGAAATTTGACAGCTTGACTTATGAAAATAAAGCAGAGGTTATGGACTTCATCAAGGCTCGTGTTGATAAGATGATGGGTTCAACTCCAAAAGACATCAAGGAAGCAGTCCTTGCAAGTTCAAACTTTGTTGTGGCGGATATGCTAGAAGTAGCAAGTGCTCTTGTCGAAGCAAGCAAGAAAGAAGACTTCAAACCATCTGTCGAATCCCTCTCACGTGCTTTCAACTTGGCTGAAAAAGCCGAAGGAACTGATACTGTTGATCCTGCTCTCTTTGAGAATGAAGAAGAGAAAGCCTTGGCAGAAGCCGTAGAATCACTCGTCTTGTCAGGAACTGCAAGTCAGCAATTAGAACAACTCTTTGCGCTTAGTTCAGTTATTGATGCTTTCTTTGAGAATACTATGGTAATGACCGATGATCAAGATATTCGTCAAAATCGATTGGCCATCTTGTCGCAATTAACCAAGAAAGCAGCTAAGCTTGCACGCTTTAACCAAATCAATACTAAATAAACTCAGTCAAACGGATTAAATCTTATCATAAAGGAGAGAAACATGGATCCGAAAAAAATCGCTCGTATAAATGAGCTTGCCAAAAAGAAAAAAACAGAAGGCTTAACTTCTGCTGAAAAAGTGGAACAAGCTAAACTTCGTGAGGAGTATATCGAAGGCTATCGTCGTTCTGTTCGTCACCACATTGAAGGAATCAAAATTGTGGACGAGGAAGGAAATGACGTCACACCAGAAAAACTACGCCAAGTACAACGTGAAAAAGGTTTACACGGCCGTAGTTTAGATGATCCTAACTCATAAAATGAAAGGGGGGGGTGTAGATGATTTACAAGCCCCTTTTCTGTTGTAATAAAAAAGGAGCCATTTGGCTCCTTTTTGGTTTCTTAGTTGCTTGCACCAGAAGTGGCGTCTGCGTCACCACCGTGGCCTCCAGCCTCCCCCGAATCAGAAGCGCCAGAAGTAGCATCTGCGTCTCCATGACCTCCGGCAGCAGGAGCAAATGGTCCGCTACCACCCACCAAACGTTGACCAGTCTCTTTTAGGTACCAGTCAAGCCATGGTTGGAAGTTAAAGACGATTTCATTGATTCCAGCGTATGATCCATCAGGATAGTACATTGCTTGGTAGTTGTGGGTGTTGATAACACCTGCAGGAGAACCTGGAACGATCGTACGGAC
This sequence comes from Streptococcus oralis, assembly GCF_003943415.1. Classification (GTDB taxonomy): domain Bacteria; phylum Bacillota; class Bacilli; order Lactobacillales; family Streptococcaceae; genus Streptococcus; species Streptococcus oralis_BJ. Next base: position 132,132 of record NZ_RJPK01000001.1, read on the forward strand.
GTATTCTTGGTTTCCGTTGCGAAGTGTTCCGATGACCCACTCTACATTCTTCATACGTGCTGGTGGAAGAGAATTGTGAACAGTCGACATACGGTTACCTGATTGAGGTGGTACACGTTTGGCAAACATGGTGTCTGGATCTTGGTGAGCGTTGTTGTAGTAGAGGAATTGGTTGTTATCGTCAGCGTATGTCAATTCAAATGGCATAGCTTTCAAGAACATATCGATTTGGTTAACTGTGAGGATACCGTGGTCCAATTTGACATAGGTATCACCAGAAACAGCGCCAGTGATTGCAGCAACTTTTTCTACCCATTCTGGATCGTCAGGATCAACTTCTGTAATGGTTGTAGCAATTGGTTTTCCGCAATCCAAGTCTTCTGGTTCGATTGGTTTTGGTTTTTTCAATTTCGAAACGACTCCTACGTATTTTACAAAGTTATCTAAGCAAGTTTCAAGGAATTTAACAGTTCCTTCGTTGGTGATATTTCCGTTGTTATCAAAAGCTTCCTTAGCTTTACCAAGAAGGAATTCGTTACCTGGAAGCGTGTAGGCATTAACACCTGGAGCGTCAAGGATTTTACGAAGGTGAACTTGGGCACGTGATGTTCCTTGGTCGTAGTATGATGCACCCACAATCATAACAGGCTTGTTTTCAAATGGATGAACTTCGTATGAAAGCCATTCGAGTACAGATTTAAGTGAAGCTGAGATAGTGTGGTTGTGCTCAGGAGTAGCGATAATGACACCATCAGCACGTGTAATTTTGTTATACAAGAAGCGCAATTGGAAACTTTCGTCCCATTTTTCGTCTTGGTTAAACATTGGAACTTCGTCGATTTCAAGAACTTCTAATTCAAATTTGAATTTGAAATTGCGACGGATAAATTCCAAGAGTTTGCGGTTATATGATTGATCGTAGTTTGATCCAACAAGTCCAACAAATTTCATTCTTTCGGTCTCCTATCTTACAAATTTTCCCAGTCAAATTCTTCAGCATCTTTGCGAAGCAATTCTTGTGCATTGCGCAATTTTTCAGTAATTTTCACGAAGATACGGAAGTCATCGAAGATGGCATCCAATTTCTTGATGACATCAAGGTCAACCAAGTCGCCACTTGGGTTAAATGCTTGAAGAGAGTGTGAGAGCAAGAATTCATCTGGTAGAACATTTGCCTTGATTTCAGGAGCGTTCAAGATTTGACGAAGTTGCAATTGGGCACGAGATGAACCAAGTGTACCGTAAGAAGCACCAGTGATCATGATTGGTTTGTTCAAAAGTGGGTAGATACCGTAAGATAGCCAAGCAAGAGCGCTCATCAAAACTGCAGGGATAGAGTGGTCGTACTCAGGAGTACCGATAATCACACCGTCAGATGCTTCAATTTTAGCTGCAATCTCAAGAATTTCAGCTGGAAGTTGCTTATCTGCTGGTTTGTTGAAAACAGGGATATCCTTGATTTCAACGAGTTCAATTTCAGCTTTATCAGCAAAGTGTTTTTGCATGTATTGGAGCAATTGGCGGTTTGTAGAACGTTTAGAGTTCGTTCCAACAATGGCAATAAGTTTTAGCATGAGATTTCCTTTCTCTTTTTACATAATACAATTTTGAAGGCCTGAAGAACATGCAAGGCGTCCCTCTTTGTCGATGAGAATGGCTTCAATACCATCTAAACTTTCGACTTGCCAGAGGATAGAAGCGCTTCGTTCTCCGAAAAGGCGCGTTGTCCAAATCTCACCATCAATGGATTTATCAGAGATAATCGTTAGGCTAGTGAGTTCGGTTTCGACAGGGAATCCTGTCTCACTATCAAAGATATGGTGATAGTCTTTTCCATCTACTGTCAGGTGGCGTTCATAGATACCTGAAGTGACAACGGATTTGTTAGAAGCAGGAATGGTTAGGAGATGATTGCCACGAGGATTTCGCGGATCCTGAATGCCGATCTGCCAGTCTTTCCCTTCTTTAGCTTGGTTATTCCCGATGGTGAGGATATTTCCTCCCAGATTGATCAAGGCAGAGGTGACACCGTGTGTTTTTAAATACTGGGCAACCTTATCTGCACTATAGCCCTTAGCCAAACAACCTAGATCGAGCTTCATTCCTTTCTTCTCTAAAAAGACAGTAGAGCTAGTCGGATCTAACTTGATAAAATGTGGGTCAACTAGAGGCAAGACGGCTTCGATTTCATTTGGCTTTGGAAGCCGAGCATCTGAAAAGCCAATTCGCCAGGTTTGAATCAAGGGACCAATACTGATGTTGAGGTGGCTAGACGGAGCTAGGCTATGCTCTAGTCCAAGAGCAATCAGTTCAAATAGATCAGGATGAACCTTGACAGGTGCGATTCCAGCCTGGTAGTTGATTTCCATCAGTTCGGATTCTTGACTGTTGGCGTTGAAGCGGTATTCAAGCTCCTTGAGCAAATCAAAGGCTCCTTGAAGTAGGCAATCAGCCTGTTCATCTACTAATGAAATCGTGATAGTTGTTCCCATTAGCCGTTCAGAACGTGAATGAAGAGGCAAGCTACCAGCTCCTTTCTTCTTACTAGGAAATCATTCAATATAAGATAGTTAGAGAAATTAAACCCCTTACATTTTCTTTCCATGTATCTAGCATACCATAAAGTCAGCGTTTTCACAAATAAATTTTAACAAAAGTCAAGAAATATGCTCAAAAATTGGAAGGAAATGAAACAAATAGTATAGTAAAGAATAATTTTTTCTGAAAAAAAGAGAATTCCAAGCAAATACCTTGTAAACGCTAACAGCAAATGATATACTAGAGGGGTAAATTAAATTTTAAAGGTGGAATTATTCTATGAGTAAAATCGTTGTAGTTGGTGCTAACCACGCTGGTACAGCATGTATCAACACTATGTTGGACAACTTTGGACATGAAAATGAAATCGTTGTATTTGACCAAAACTCAAATATTTCATTCCTTGGTTGTGGAATGGCGCTTTGGATCGGGGAACAAATCGATGGCCCAGAAGGTCTCTTCTACTCTGATAAAGAAAAATTGGAAGCAAAAGGTGCTAAAGTTTACATGAACTCACCAGTTCTTTCAATTGACTACGATAACAAAGTTGTGACTGCAGAAGTTGAAGGTAAAGAACACAAAGAGTCTTATGATAAATTGATCTTTGCAACTGGTTCAACTCCAATCTTGCCTCCAATCGAAGGTGTTGAAATCGTTAAGGGCAACCGCGAATTCAAAGCAACTCTTGAAAATGTACAATTTGTTAAATTGTACCAAAACGCTGAAGAAGTTATTGAAAAACTTGAAGACAAGAGCAAACACCTTGAGCGCATTGCCGTTGTTGGTGGTGGTTACATCGGTGTAGAACTTGCCGAAGCTTTCGAGCGTCTTGGAAAAGAAGTAGTGCTTGTAGATATCGTAGACACTGTCTTGAACGGCTACTATGACAAAGACTTCACTCAAATGATGGCGAAGAACTTGGAAGATCACAATATCCGCTTGGCTCTTGGTCAAACAGTTAAAGCCATCCAAGGTGATGGTAAAGTAGAACGCTTGGTAACAGACAAAGAAACATTTGATGTGGATATGGTTGTTCTTGCAGTTGGTTTCCGTCCAAACACAGCTCTTGCTGACGGTAAGATCGAACTCTTCCGCAACGGTGCCTTCCTTGTAGATAAGAAACAAGAAACATCTATCCCAGGTGTATACGCTGTTGGTGACTGTGCAACTGTTTATGACAATGCTCGTAAAGATACAAGCTACATCGCTCTTGCATCTAACGCTGTACGTACTGGTATCGTTGGTGCTTATAATGCTTGTGGTCATGAATTGGAAGGAATCGGAGTTCAAGGATCAAACGGTATCTCTATCTACGGTCTTCATATGGTTTCGACTGGTTTGACTCTTGAAAAAGCCAAAGCTGCAGGCTATAACGCAGCTGAAACTGGCTTTAACGATCTTCAAAAACCAGAATTTATCAAACATGACAACCACGAAGTTGCCATCAAGATTGTCTTTGACAAAGACAGTCGCGAAATCCTTGGTGCACAAATGGTTTCACATGATGCTGCTATCAGTATGGGAATCCACATGTTCTCACTTGCTATCCAAGAGCATGTAACAATTGATAAATTGGCCTTGACAGACCTATTCTTCTTGCCACATTTTAACAAACCATACAACTATATCACAATGGCTGCACTTACAGCTGAAAAATAATAGAAACATTATTTGATATGAAAACAAAAAGTTGAGAAAAGATTCTCAACTTTTTTACATGTAATAAACAATCGCGATATATTGAAGTGCAGACGCAGCTAGGATAAAGAGATGCCAAATCATGTGGAAATAAGGTTTTTTCTTAGCGTAAAATCCAGCTCCAACTGTATAACAGAGTCCGCCAGTTACCATGAGACTCCAGAAAATTGGCGTTGTTTGACTGATAATGGCAGGAATGATAGCCAGAACCAACCAGCCCATAATGAGATAAAGGGCAAGGCTGAATTTCTCATTGACCTTTTTAGCAAAGATTTTATAGAGGATGCCAAAGATGGTCGTTCCCCACTGAATGGCAATGATCAGATAGCCAAACCAGTTATTCATCAAAGTCAATACGACCGGCGTATAAGAGCCTGCGATAGCCACATAAATCATAGAATGGTCGATGATTCGCAAGACGTATTTGTGGGTCGAACCATAGGCCATAGAGTGGTAAATGGTTGACGAGAGGAACATGAGAAAGAGACTGATAACAAAGATAGAAACGCCAAAAGATGATAAAAATCCGTGTGCTTCATAACTATAGGTGGATGAAATAGGGAGTAGGATGAGCATGATAACGGCACCCACAGCATGGGTCACGCTATTGGCAATCTCCTCTCCAAAACTGAGTTTTTTACTGAGCTTTAGGCTAGTATTCATTGGGATACCTCCTCTTCTTTGCTAAGGATTAAGTCTAGAGTTTGATGATAGAGTTTAACTGTTTGACAGCTGGTTTGGATAATAGGATTTTCTGGATCAATCCCATGGTTCATGTAGTCCACAAAAGCGTCGTAGAGCTGGTCTGAGCTCGCTTGAGCTTGTAGAGTATTAAGTGTCTGAGCGATTTCTTGGATCGAAAAGACAGACTTGAGAGTGGTGATGGCAATCAAACGTGCAATTTGTTTGCGTTGGTATTTTTTCTTGTCTGGCTTTGTCAGGTAACCATGTTTGACATAATTATTGACCATGGATGCTGTTAGACCCTTGTCCTTATCTGGAGAGATAGGGGCGCAGACTTGATTGACATAAAGCAAAACCTGATCCAGATAGAGGTCAATGTTTGGAATGTCTTCCCATTTTGGGTAGGAAAAGTTAGAATTCATTTCCAACTCCTTTTTATCTAGTTTTAATAACTAGATTATAAAATAATAAAAAACAAAAGTCAAGTTTCAACTGCTTGTAGAAAGCTTTAAATTATGCTATGATGAGAGAAAACAGTTAGAAATGAGGGGAAAAGATGGAGATTCGTTTAGCTTTTCCAAACGAAGTAGATGCGATTATGCAGGTGATAGAGGATGCCAAAAAGTGCTTAGCCAAGTCTGGTAGTGACCAGTGGCAAAATGGCTATCCAAATGCCGACATCATTATTGATGATATCATCTCTGGTCAAGCTTATGTGGCCTTGGAAGAGGGAGAACTGTTAGCCTATGCTGCTGTGACCAAGAGTCCAGAGGAAGCCTATGAAGCTATTTATGAAGGAAGTTGGCAGGGGGGAGAATCAGAATATCTGGTCTTTCACCGTATCGCTGTGGCAGCAGATGTCCAAGGACAAGGTGTTGCTCAGACTTTCTTAGAAGGCTTGATTGAAGGTTTTGATTATCTAGATTTTCGTTCAGATACGCATGCAGAAAACAAGGCCATGCAGCATATCTTTGAAAAGCTAGGCTTCCAACGGGTCGGAAAGGTTCCAGTTGATGGGGAACGTTTGGCCTATCAGAAATTAAAAAAATGAAGCAGAAAAAGTACGCAAAGATGCTCTACCCGTCGCCAATTGGAACCTTATCCTTAGTTGCTGACGAGCAATATCTGTATGGCATTTGGGTACAGAACCAAACTCATTTTGAGAGGGGATTAGGAGACGAAACGATAGAAGAAGTTGATAGCCATCCTGTATTAGAGCAAGTTATTTCCTATTTAGATACCTATTTCGAAGGCAGTGTTCAGGACCTATCAGACTTACCTTTGGCTCCTATTGGAACGGATTTTGAAAAGCGAGTCTGGACTTATTTACAGGCCATTCCTTATGGTCAAACAATAACTTACGGACAAATAGCGCAAGACCTGCAAGTGGCTTCTGCCCAAGCGATTGGCGGAGCAGTGGGGCGTAATCCTTGGTCCATCCTCGTACCCTGTCATCGTGTGCTAGGGTCAGGCAATCGCTTGACAGGCTATGCATCTGGAGTCGAAAAGAAAGCCTGGCTCTTGCAACATGAAGGTGCAACATTTCAAGAAAATAAAAAATAGAAAGAAAAGAAGATGTTAGAATTTATCGAATACCCAAAATGTTCAACTTGTAAGAAAGCAAAAAATGAATTGGATCAACTTGGACTGGAATACCAAGATGTCCACATCGTAGAAGAAACCCCAAGTGAAGACGTGATTTTGAACTGGTTGGAAACTTCCGGTTTTGAAGTGAAACAATTTTTCAATACCAGCGGGATCAAATACCGCGAACTGGGTCTAAAAGATAAGGTGGGAAGTTTGTCAAAACAAGAAGCAGCCAAGCTTCTAGCCAGTGATGGCATGTTATTGAAACGTCCAATTCTGGTGGAGAATGGTGCTGTTAAACAAATTGGCTATAGAAAAAGCTATGAGGACTTAGGTTTGAGATAGTTTTTATCTATCTCCTTGATAGGTAAAATATATAGCCTCCCTGTTTTAAAGTGTGATAAACTAGAAGATAGACAAAGTCTGATCAGCCCGTAGCAAATAATTTGCTTGCGAGCAGAAGTATGATAGAATGAATCATTATCAGGAGAGGATGTTTTTATGACTGTTACAACATTTTTAGCATCAGATTGGTACCAAAGTTTGATGCAACTCATTCCGGATGGTAAGCTCTTTAGTTTGCGTTCGGTCTTTGATGGAATTCCAAGGATTGTCCAACAACTGCCTACAACCTTGATGTTGACGCTTGGAGGTGCGATTTTTGGCTTGGTGCTGGCCTTGGTTTTCGCCATTGTTAAAATCAATCGTGTTAAAATTCTATATCCCTTGCAGGCCTTTTTCGTCAGCTTCTTAAAAGGTACCCCAATCCTAGTTCAACTTATGTTGACCTACTACGGAATACCTTTGGCACTGAAAGCTATCAACCAGCAATGGGGAACTGGTTTCAATATCAATGCGATTCCAGCAGCGCTTTTTGCGATTGTAGCCTTTGCTTTTAATGAGGCAGCTTATGCAAGTGAAACGATTCGTGCGGCCATCCTTTCTGTTAATCCAGGTGAAATTGAGGCGGCACGCAGTTTGGGTATGACGCGAGCTCAAGTTTACCGTCGCGTGATTATTCCAAATGCGGCCGTTGTGGCGACTCCAACCTTGATTAATTCCCTTATCGGTTTGACCAAGGGAACTTCTCTAGCCTTTAGTGCGGGTGTTGTCGAAGTTTTTGCTCAAGCTCAGATTTTGGGTGGAGCAGATTATCGTTACTTTGAGCGCTTTATCTCCGTAGCCCTTGTTTATTGGGTAGTCAATATCGGAATTGAGAGCCTAGGTCGCTTTATCGAGAAGAAAATGGCTATTTCTGCACCCGATACAGTGCAAACAGATGTGAAAGGGGACCTTCGTTAATGATTAAGATTTCGAATTTAAGTAAATCCTTTTCAGGCCAGACTGTCTTGGATCATCTGGACTTGGATATCCAAAAAGGGGAAGTCGTAGCCTTGATTGGTTCATCTGGAGCTGGGAAATCAACCTTTCTTCGTAGTTTGAACTACCTTGAAACTCCAGATAGTGGAACGATTCAGATTGACAATTTTAAAGTTGATTTTTCTCAGATTAGCCAAGAAGAGATTCTAACCCTTCGTCGCAAGTTATCCATGGTTTTCCAACAGTTTAATTTGTTTGAACGCCGAACAGCCCTTGACAATGTCAAGGAAGGTTTGGTTGTCGTTAAAAAATTATCGGACGAGGAGGCAACAAAAATCGCTAAGGAAGAGTTGGCCAAGGTTGGTCTTTCTGACCGTGAAAACCATTATCCTCGCCATTTATCAGGTGGACAAAAGCAACGGGTTGCCCTCGCGCGTGCGCTTGCTATGAAACCAGATGTCTTGCTCTTGGACGAGCCTACTTCAGCCCTTGACCCAGAGTTGGTCGGTGAAGTAGAAAAGTCTATTGCAGACGCTGCCAAGTCTGGTCAGACCATGATCTTGGTTAGTCACGATATGTCTTTTGTAGCCCAAGTGGCAGACAAGGTTTTATTCCTAGATAAAGGGAAAATCATCGAGTCAGGTACACCGGATGAAATCATCAATCATCCGAAAGAAGAACGGACAAAAGAATTCTTCGCTAGTTACAAACGGACTTATATTTGATATAATAGTAAAAGGAAAACTCAGTTAGGTGGACTAGCTGAGTTTACTCTTTAAAAAAGATAGAAACGAGAGAGATCATGCTGCTGCAACTATTTTCTTTATATTTCGAGAGTTTGATCTTAACGACCATTCTCGTCGTGATTTTTTTAGGGATTTGGATTGGATTGCGAGCTATGTCTGGTGTGGACAAGACAGCCAAGGCGCGACAAGCCCATCTCTATGATATGATCATGATTGGGGTTTTGGTTGTTCCGGTGTTATCCTTTGCCGTCATGAGTTTGCTCTTGGTTTTCAAGGCATAATCCTTGCGTGACTAGCAAGAATGAGTTAGAATAAAGATAGTTACAACAAGAAAGAAGGAATCGAAATGTACGATACGATTATTATCGGTGCTGGACCTGCGGGAATGACAGCTGCCTTATATGCTGCTCGAAGCAATCTGAAAGTGGCTTTGATTGAAGGTGGTCTGCCAGGCGGGCAAATGAATAACACATCTGATATTGAAAACTATCCAGGTTATGCCAACATCAGTGGACCTGAATTGGCTGAAAAGATGTTTGAACCTCTTGAAAATCTTGGAGTAGAGTACCTTTATGGATTTGTTGAAAAGATTGAAGATCATGCCGACTATAAGAAGGTCATCACTGATGACCAAGTTTATGAAACCCGTACTGTCATCGTGGCAACTGGGTCTAAACACCGTCTTTTGGGTGTTCCTGGAGAAGAAGAACTAAATAGCCGAGGCGTTTCTTACTGTGCCGTATGTGATGGTGCTTTCTTCCGTGATCAAGACTTGCTCGTAGTTGGTGGAGGAGATTCTGCGGTAGAAGAAGCTCTCTTCTTGACTCGCTTTGCAAAGACTGTTACTATTGTTCACCGTCGAGATGAACTTCGTGCTCAAAAAGTTTTGCAAGACCGTGCCTTTGCAAATGAGAAAGTCAACTTTATCTGGGACTCTGTAGTCAAGGAAATTAAAGGTGAAAACCGAGTAGAATCTGTCGTATTTGAAAATGTGAAAACAGGTCAAGTAACAGAGCAAGCCTTCGGTGGTGTCTTTATCTATGTTGGTTTGGACCCTGTTAGCGATTTTGTTAAAGAATTGAATATCCAAGACCAGGCAGGCTGGATTGTGACAGACAATCACATGAAGACTGCTGTTGACGGTATCTTTGCGGTTGGGGATGTTCGCCAGAAAGACCTTCGCCAAGTCACAACAGCAGTTGGAGATGGGGCTATCGCTGGTCAAGAAGCTTACAAATTTATTACAGAACATAGTTAATACACTTCGAAAATCAAATTCAAACCACGTCAGCTTCGCCTTGCCGTACTCAAGTACTGTCTACAGCTAGCTTCCTAGTTTGCTCTTTGATTTTCATTGAGTATAATCATAAAAAAGTTTCCAATCAAATGATTGGAAACTTTTTTATAGTCGGTTTCGGAAAACTTCGTACATGAGAATGGCTGCAGCAACACTGGCATTGAGGCTTTGAACATGCCCATTCATCGGAATGGTAATCATCTCATCAACTTGTTTTTTGATGTTACTAGAGATGCCTTTTCCTTCATTTCCGATGATGAGGGCAATTTTCCCTTTTGTATTCCACTTGTGGCAAGGGGTACCGTTCATATCCGTTCCGAAGGTCCAGAAACCTTCGTCCTTGAGTTTATCTAGGGTTTGACTGAGGTTGGTCACTCGGGCAATCGGTACATGCTCAATAGCCCCAGTAGCCGTTTTGGCAACGACTGGAGTTACACCGACAGCACGGTGCTTGGGAATGATGACACCTGAAACATTGGTAGCGTCAGCAGTTCTCAAGATAGAACCCAGATTATGGGGGTCAGTTAATCCGTCCAGAATCAATAGCAAAGGATTTTCTTCTTGACGCGTTTTGGCAAGAATGTGATCTAGCTCGCTATAGGCAAATTCGGAAACTCGAAGGACAAATCCTTGATGGACAGCGCCTTCGGTCATTTCAGAGAGGGATTTTTTTGAAGTCCAAGAGATGGAGACCTTTTTCTCAGCAGCAAGTTCCTTGACTTTCTCAACATTCTTGCCTCTGAGATCTTCTTGGAGGTAGAGTTTGTTTCCTGTATTTGCAAGGAGGGCTTCGGTAACGGCGTGGACGCCATAGACAATATCATTTGTTTTCATGCCTCTATTATAACACAAAACCTCGTCTTGAAACGGGATTTTCTTTATTCGAGGATGAGGAGTCCATCTTTAACTGCAAATGGATCTTTCTCATTGATACGATCGTAAAACATGATTCCGTTTAGGTGGTCAATTTCATGTTGGACAACGATGGAGTTGTAACCTTTGAGCTTGATGCGGTGTTTTTCGCCGTCCTTGTCAAAGTAATCAACAGTGACGCGGGCATGGCGGACAACATAGCCTGGTACGTTACGGTCAACAGATAGGCAACCTTCTCCTTCGCCAAGAGCAGCGTCCTGAACAGAGTGGGATACGATTTTTGGATTGTACATAATGGCTTGTAAATCGTAGGCTTCCTGTGGAGTTTCACCTTCTTCTACAATATTTGGGACCAAGACGGCAATAATACGTTTTGAGATATCCAGCTGGGGAGCAGCAAGTCCAACACCACCACGCAAGCCCATTTTCTCAGCCATAACAGGATCCTGAGAATGTTTGAGGAATTGCATCATTTTTTCACCAAGGATGATATCCTGATCAGACAAGGGGAAAGTGACCTCCTCAGCAACCGCGCGTAAAGTTGGATTTCCCTCACGGATAATATCTTTCATATCAATCAAATGAGCAGCTTTTGTAATACGTTCTATAGCAGACATTTTCTCTCCTTTCATTACCTCTACATGATAACACAAAATAGACGAGAAAGAAAGTCGCAGAAGTTGCTAAAAAATAATATAATAAACTGTAATACCCTTTTGTCTGTGGTATAATAAAAGAAAAGACTTGCAGTAAAAGCAAAGGGGGATAAGAATGGAAAAGCGACAAGATAGACGGTCTCGTGGTTCTCTTTATGGATTGTTGAAGAGTAGTATTGGTTTCTTTAGGAATTATAAATCTTGGACCAATGCCCAGTTTATTGCTGTTTTGTTGCTTGCAGTTGCCTTGTCCATGGGGCTGAACTTGTTGGTTCGAGCAGTACAAGGAAACAAGGGAACAAGTCCTAGTAGCCAAACTCTTGATTCTGCTAAGATGTCTGATCAATCCAAAGAAAATCAGTCTGGTGAAACGACGGCGCGTATCATGGCAAATGGTGACCTTCTCTACCATATTCCTATCTACCGAACAGCTCTGAAAGAGGACGGGACCTATGATTTCCACGAAAATTTTGAATATGTCAAACCTTGGCTCAAGCAAGCGGATTTGGTGATTGGCGACTTTGAAGGAACTGTGAACAAGGACCACTACTTGGCAGGTTATCCTCTTTTTAATGCACCTGGTGAGGTGATGGATGCTATCAAGGATGCAGGCTACCAAGTTCTAGACTTGGCTCATAATCATATTTTGGATTCTCAAATTGAGGGAGTAGTTTCAACGGCTCAAGCTATTGAAAAGGCTGGAATGACACCCATCGGAGTCTACACACATGAATCCCGTGACCAAGCCCCTATAATCATCAAGGAAGTCAATGGAATCAAGGTGGCTCTCCTGGCCTATTCTTACGGTTTTAATGGCATTGAGCAGTATATCTCACAAGAGGACTATAATCGCTATCTTTCTGATCTGAATGAAGATAAGATGAAGGCAGAAATTGAACGCGCAGAGAAGGAAGCGGATATTACTGTCATCATGCCTCAGATGGGAATTGAGTACCAGCTAGAACCAACGGAAGAACAAAAAACACTGTACCACAAGATGATTGACTGGGGAGCTGATATTATCTTTGGAGGGCATCCTCACGTCGTTGAACCTGCTGAAACAGTTGAAAAAGATGGTGACAAAAAACTGATCATCTACTCCATGGGGAATTTCCTCTCAAATCAGCGCATTGAAACCATGCAAGATGAGGAAAATGCCAAGTGGACGGAGCGCGGTGTTCTCATGGATGTGACTATTAAGAAAAAAGATGGCAAGACAAGGATTGAAACGGCCAAAGCGCATCCGACTTGGGTCAATCGGACGCCTAAAGGAACATACTCTCCAGAAGGCTATCCGCTCTTCCTCTATCAGACCTATATCCTAGAAGACTTCATCGAGGGAGGCAGCCACCGTGATAAGTTGGATGAAGCGACCAAGGAACGAATTGACACGGCCTATAAAGAAATGAATGAACATGTAGGGTTGAAGTGGTAGACGCTTGCCCTAAAGGAGATATGATGACGATTAAATTAATTGCAACAGACATGGATGGAACCTTGCTAGATCCGAGAGGGCAGCTGGATCTGCCCCGCTTGGAAAAGATTTTAGATAAGCTGGATCAAAGGGATATCCGTTTTGTCATTGCGACGGGGAATGAAATTCATCGTATGAGAGAATTGTTGGGACACTTGGCAAGTAGAGTTGTCCTAGTCGTTGCCAATGGTGCTCGTATTTTTGAAAACAATAAACTGGTTCAGGCTCAGACCTGGGATGACGCTATGGTTGACAAGGCTCTCCTTCATTTTAAAGGGAGGGAGTGTCGAGATCAGTTCGTCGTCACTAGTATGAATGGGAGTTTTGTCAAGAAAGGAACTGTTTTTACAGAACTTAATAAATTTATGACTCCTGAGATGATTGAAAAACTTTACCAAAGGACCAATTTTGTGGATGAGCTAAACTCAGACCTCTTTGGAGGAGTCCTAAAGATGAGCATGGTCGTTGGTGAGGAACGATCGAGTTCTGTTTTGCAGGAAATTAATGACCTCTTTGATGGGCGTGTAAGAGCTGTTTCCAGCGGTTATGGTTGCATTGACATCCTCCAAGCCGGGATTCATAAAGCATGGGGATTGGAAGAATTACTCAAGCGCTGGGATTTGACATCGGAACAAATCATGGCTTTTGGTGATAGTGAAAACGATGTTGAAATGCTAGAACTGGCTGGAATTGCCTATGCTATGGAAAATGCAGATGATGAGGCCAAGGTAGTTGCGACTGCTCTAGCACCAGCTAACAGCCAGGCGGGTGTTTATCAGGTTCTAGAAAATTGGTTAGAGAAAGAGGGATAAGGTGGCAGTACAGTTATTAGAGAATTGGCTCTTAAAGGAGCAGGAAAAAATTCAAACCAAGTATCGTGAATTGAATCAAGTTTCTGTTCTAGAGCCAGATATGATTTTTATCGGCGATTCGATTGTAGAATACTACCCTCTGCAAGAGTTACTCGGGACTGCAAAGACGACTATTAATCGAGGCATCCGAGGTTACCAAACGGGGCTTCTACTAGACAATCTTGACGCCCATCTTTATGGTGACACTGTCGATCAAATTGTTCTCTTAATTGGGACAAATGATATCGGAAAAGATGTCCCTATGAATGAAGCCTTGGATAATCTTGAGCGAGTTATCCAATCAATTGCCCGAGATTATCCGCTGTCACAAATAAAGCTCCTTTCCATTTTGCCGGTCAATGAGGGAGAGAAATACAAGCAGACTGTTTATATCCGAACTAATGAAAAGATTAGGGAGTGGAATCAAGCCTATGAGGCTCTAGCCTCCGCCTATGTGCAAGCAGATTTTCTACCAATTTATGATAGTTTGACAGATTCAGAAGGACAGCTTCAATCATCCTATACAACGGATGGTCTCCATCTAAGCGTAGCGGGTTATCAAGCCTTATCAGAAGCCTTGAAAACATATCTTTTCTAAAGAATCGACTTAATTTTGCATTTTTGATTTAGATAAGGTATAATGGTTTTATTGTCTTTTGGGGTCGTTACGGATTCGACAGGCATTATGAGGCATATTTTGCAACCCGTGTGGCGACGTAAACGCTCAGTTAAATATAACTGCAAAAAATAACACTTCTTACGCTTTAGCTGCCTAAAAACCAGCAGGCGTGACCTGATTTGGATTGCTCGTGTTCAATGACAGGTCTTATGATTAGCGAGATACGATTAAGTCTTGTCTAGCGACTTGATAAGAGATTAATAGACTCGCAGTTTCTAGGCTTGAGTTATGTGTCGAGGGACTGTTAAAACAATACATAACCTATGGTTGTAGACAAATATGTTGGCAGGTGTTTGGACGTGGGTTCGACTCCCACCGGCTCCATTATTCCTTTGCATTCTTTCGCATTCTTTGGTAAAACAAAACGTTGTTAAATCAACGTTTTTTATTTTTGTCTTTGGTATTCCTTGGTATTCTTTTTCAAAAAAGGCAGACCCTAAAACAGACCCTCTTTTTGAAGAAGGTCTGTCGTATCCTAGAAATCTATATCCTTTTGTTTTATGAAATCATATAGTGTTTGTATTATTTGATTTTTAAATGCTTGCGATAAAAAAACTGCATTGAGTTGCAGTTTTTATTTTTCTACGGAAGACATGGGATTCGAACCCACGCACGCTGTTACACGCCTACCGCGTTTCCAACACGGCCTCTTAAGCCTCTTGAGTAATCTTCCAATACTTACTCAAATAGTCTACCATAAAGCCACTTATCTTGCAATAAAAATTTTGGAAATAAGAAAAATGATAGAATTTGAAAGAAAATGACAAATAATGCTTGACTTTGCCAGGAATTGTGCTAGAATGAATAGTGTAAACGATAACAGGAGGTGATTTAGTGTTAAAAACTGAGCGAAAGCAACTGATTTTAGAGGAGTTAAATCAACATCATGTAGTTTCTCTTGAAAAATTGGTTAGTCTATTAGAAACTTCAGAATCAACGGTTCGAAGAGATTTGGATGAGTTGGAGGCGGAAAACAAGCTTCGCCGTGTGCATGGTGGAGCAGAATTACCTCACTCCTTGCAGGAAGAAGAAACCATTCAAGAAAAATCTGTCAAAAACCTTCAAGAGAAGAAGTTACTTGCTCAGAAAGCAGCCTCTCTTATCAAGGAAAAAGATGTTATCTTTATCGATGCTGGAACGACAACAGCTTTTCTAATCAAGGAATTGACCAATAAGAATATCACCGTTGTGACCAACTCCATTCATCATGCGGTTCAGTTGGTTGAAAAACAGATTCCAACTGTCATGGTTGGAGGAAGTGTCAAGATGGCAACAGATGCATGTATCGGTGGAGTTGCTCTTAACCAAATCAATCAATTGCACTTTGACCGTGCCTTTATCGGGATGAATGGTGTTGACGATGGTTATTATACGACTCCAGATATGGAGGAGGGAGCTGTGAAACGTGCTATTTTGGAGAATGCCAAACAAACCTATGTCTTGGTTGATTCGTCAAAAATTGGGCAAACTTGCTTTGCCAAGGTAGCACCACTTAAACGAGCCATTGTTATCACAAGTCAAGGACATGAGCTCTTGCAGGCTATTAAGGAGAAAACGGAGGTAATAGAGGTATGATTTATACAGTCACACTCAATCCGTCTATTGACTATATCGTTCGCTTGGACCAAGTTCAAGTTGGAAGTGTCAATCGTATGGACAGTGATGATAAGTTTGCTGGTGGGAAAGGAATCAATGTCAGTCGTGTCTTGAAACGTTTAGATATTCCCAATACAGCAACTGGATTTATCGGAGGCTTTACTGGTAAATTTATCACAGATACCCTTGCAGAGGAAGAAATCGAGACACGTTTTGTCCAAGTAGCAGAAGATACTCGTATCAATGTCAAGATTAAAGCAGACCAAGAAACAGAAATCAATGGGACTGGTCCAAATGTTGAGCCCGAACAACTTGAAGAGTTAAAAGCCATTCTTTCAAGTCTGACAGCAGAAGATACGGTTGTATTTGCGGGTTCGAGTGCTAAAAATCTAGGAAATGTCATCTACAAGGATTTGATTGCCTTGACACGCAAGACTGGTGCGCAAGTGGTTTGTGACTTTGAAGGACAGACATTGATTGATAGTTTGGACTACCAGCCACTTTTGGTTAAACCAAACAATCACGAACTTGGAGCTATCTTTGGAGTGAAACTCGAAAGTTTAGATGAGATTGAGAAGTACGCACGTGAGTTACTAGCTAAGGGTGCTCAACATGTCATCATCTCTATGGCTGGGGACGGTGCTCTTCTTGTCACATCTGAGGGAGCTTACTTCGCAAAACCTATCAAGGGAACAGTCAAAAATTCAGTTGGTGCTGGTGACTCTATGGTTGCTGGGTTTACAGGTGAATTTGTCAAATCAAAAGATGCAGTAGAAGCTTTCAAATGGGGAGTGGCTTGCGGAACGGCAACTACCTTCTCGGATGACTTGGCAACTGCGGAATTTATTAAAGAAACATATGAAAAAGTTGAGGTAGAAAAACGATGAAAATTCAAGACCTATTGAGAAAAGACGTCATGTTGCTGGATTTGCAGGCAACTGAAAAAACAGCTGTCATTGAAGAGATGATTAAAAGCCTGGTAGATCACGGTTATGTGACGGATTTTGAAACATTCAAAGAAGGAATCTTGGCGCGTGAAGCTCTAACTTCTACTGGTTTGGGTGATGGAATCGCTATGCCTCACAGTAAAAACTCTGCTGTCAAAGAAGCGACAGTTCTCTTTGCTAAGTCAAACAAGGGTGTTGACTATGAGAGCTTGGATGGGCAACCAACAGACCTTTTCTTCATGATTGCGGCTCCAGAAGGTGCCAATGATACTCACTTAGCAGCCTTGGCAGAATTGTCTCAATACTTGATGAAAGATGGCTTTGCTGATAAACTTCGTCAAGTAACATCTGCTGACCAAGTCATCGAGCTTTTTGACCAAGTTTCAGAAAAAGCTGAGGAACCTGTCCAAGCACCTGCCAATGAATCTGGTGACTTTATCGTAGCTGTTACAGCTTGTACAACAGGTATCGCCCACACTTATATGGCCCAAGAGGCCCTTCAAAAAGTAGCTGCTGAAATGGGTGTTGGCATCAAGGTTGAGACTAATGGTGCCAGCGGTGTTGGAAATCAACTGACAGCAGAGGACATCCGTAAGGCCAAAGCTGTTATCATCGCTGCAGACAAGGCAGTTGAGATGGATCGTTTCGATGGAAAACCATTGATCAATCGTCCAGTTGCAGACGGTATCCGTAAGACAGAAGAGTTGATTAACTTGGCTCTTTCAGGAGATGCTGAAGTTTATCGTGCTGCTAATGGGGCCAAAGCTGCAACAGCATCTAATGAAAAACAAAGCCTTGGTGGTGCCTTCTACAAACACTTGATGAGTGGTGTATCACAAATGTTGCCATTCGTTATCGGTGGTGGTATCATGATTGCCCTTGCTTTCTTGATCGACGGAGCTTTGGGTGTTCCAAATGAAAATCTTGGCAATCTCGGATCCTACCATGAACTAGCTTCTATGTTCATGAAAATTGGTGGCGCTGCCTTTGGCTTGATGCTCCCAGTCTTTGCAGGTTATGTAGCCTACTCTATCGCTGAAAAACCAGGTTTGGTAGCAGGTTTCGTGGCAGGTGCTATTGCCAAAGAAGGTTTTGCCTTTGGTAAAATCCCTTATGCTGCAGGTGGTGAAGCAACTTCAACTCTTGCAGGTGTCTCATCTGGTTTCCTAGGTGCCCTTGTTGGTGGATTTATCGCAGGTGCTTTAGTTCTTGCTATCAAGAAATACGTTAAAGTTCCTCGTTCACTTGAAGGTGCTAAATCAATCCTTCTCTTGCCACTTCTTGGAACAATCTTGACAGGATTTGTTATGTTGGCTGTTAACATTCCAATGGCAGCAATCAACACTGCTATGAATGACTTCCTAGGCGGTCTTGGAGGAGGTTCAGCTGTCCTTCTTGGTATCGTTCTTGGTGGAATGATGGCTGTTGACATGGGTGGACCAGTTAACAAAGCAGCTTATGTCTTTGGTACAGGTACGCTTGCAGCGACTGTTTCTTCAGGTGGTTCTGTAGCCATGGCAGCAGTTATGGCTGGAGGAATGGTGCCACCGCTTGCCATCTTTGTTGCAACTCTTCTCTTTAAAGATAAATTTACCAAAGAAGAACGTAACTCTGGTTTGACAAACATCATCATGGGCTTGTCATTTATCACCGAGGGAGCAATTCCATTTGGTGCTGCTGACCCAGCTCGTGCGATCCCAAGCTTCATCCTTGGTTCTGCGGTGGCAGGCGGACTCGTTGGTCTTGCTGGTATCAAACTCATGGCGCCACACGGAGGAATCTTCGTTATCGCCCTTACTTCAAATGCCCTTCTTTACCTTGCCTTTGTCTTGGTTGGTGCAATTGTAAGTGGTGTGGTTTATGGTTACCTACGCAAACCACAAGCATAAAAAAGAATTCATATACCAAAATGACTAAACACGGAAGTGGGTGGTCATTTTTTGATAATGGAGTGAGGGAGACTGGACTTTAAAATGATATAGAAGTAGATCGTAGAGAATTTCATTCTTCATCTAAATAATAGAATGCTAAAGTTTGTATAAATACCATGGAGGTGAAAAGTATCTTGAATGATTCTAGAGAAGAAATCAGAGAATGAAAAGTTCCGTAGTCAAAGTATTCTAAATGAAGAGTTACAAGCGACCTATGTCAGCATGGTGGAGGAGAATTTTCCCGATTCTAAATGAACCAATTTTATAGCTGATTTAGGTAGGAGACGAGGAATAACTAAAAGCTTTATATCTAAATAAATAATTGATATAATAATAGTTAAAGAATTATTAGAGGGAGAGATAAATTAATGGAAAAAGAATATCAATTTCGAGCACTTACTTCAAATAAAGATGTTGAAATAAAGCCAGTAACACTAGAAGCACTTCAGTTTGCGATTGACAAAAATTCGGAAGTAACCAACGTAGCTATTACTGGGAATTATGGAGCGGGGAAAAGTAGTGTTGTTGAGAGCTTTGAGAGGAAATATACTGATAAAACATTCCTCCATATATCTTTAGGGCAGTATGATGAAACAATAGGTAGTGAAAAAAATGGGCTAAATAATCGTCAAATTAATACCATAGAAGGAAAGATAATCAATCAATTACTTCATCAAATTAATCCTAATCAAATAAGAAAATCAATTTTTAAAACTCTTGATGCAGAATCGCAGATTAAACCTTTTAATATTTCGGTCTATGTAGGTTTAGTATTATTATTATCCTTATACTTACTAAATATTTCTTCATGGAATGGATTGATTCAGGATTTTTCTTGGTTATCTTGGACTACGAAACCTATTATTTCCCTTCTTATACTAGTAATTTTATTTGTTTTAATTGTATATGGATTTTATTTTTTACTGAAGCTACAAAAAGATTTTGGTTTTATCAAAAAACTATCCTTAAAAGCAGAAAAAATTGAAACTGATATCGAAATTTTTTCAAATGATAATTCTAAAGTATCCTATTTTGATCGATACTTAGACGATGTCCTTTATCTATTCAAGCAATCAGGAGCAGATGTTATAGTATTTGAAGATATTGAACGTTTTAATGATTCTAGAATTTTTGAAAAATTGAAGGAATTAAATATAGTTATCAATAGAAATCGAAAGGCAAATAACAAACGTAAACTAGTATTTTTCTATCTTGTAAAGGATGATTTGTTTGAATCACAAGAAAGAACTAAGTTTTTTGATTTTATTATCCCTGTAGTTCCTGTAGTAACTGCTTCTAATTCCCATGACATATTAAAAAAATTGCTAACAGAAATGTGGGAATACGATAGTTTAGATAAAACTTTTTTATTTAATATTTCTTTGTATCTCGATGATATGAGATTAATTAATAATATTTGTAATGAGTATCTTACTTATAAAGACACATTAAATACTTTAAAGCTAGATTATGAAAAACTATTTGCAATGGTAGTCTATAAAAATATTTTCCCTAAAGATTTTTCACTCTTACAAAGAAATCAAGGATATTTATATGAATTGTTGAACTCAAAAGAAACAGCATTAAAAAATCTTAGAGAGGAGTTAAATAATAAGAAGAATGCTTTGGAGAGAAAGATAGAGAATGCTGAGGAAGAACATTTAAACGATGAAGTTGAATTATATGGAACTGTCTTAAAAATACCATCTGGAAGAAAAATAATTAAAGTAAATGGAAAATTTGAAAAAGATTTTTCAACACGTTATGATTACATAAAAGAGTTAATTGCAGGAGATAGTGAAATTTATTCCTTTGATAGTTATCATGATGCAGAGTATAATCAATATAAGCGAAATGAGGATATTGATTCTTTATTTCCTAGTAGGAATACTCCAGAATTTCAAGAGCGTTTAAAGAATACTAAAAATAAAAAAATAATAGAAAAATTAAAAGAAGAGATTAAGAAAATAAACGATGAGCTTGGGAAACTAGATAGTTATAGATTATCAGATGTTTACCAATATGCTACAGATATTGATGATTTTAAAAGTGACTTTGCAAAAGAAATAAGAAAGAATCCTCAATTCTCAATAATTTCTTTCCTAATTAGAAATGCTTATATTGATGAGAGCTATCAAGATTATTTGAATCATTTCTATGAAAATACTATAACGGTAGAAGAAAAAGAATATTTAAGAAATGTAATTTCTGGCAGACAGAATAAACATAATATTTCTCTAAAAAATTTTGATGAAATCTTTAATTATTTAGAATTAAAAAATTATAAAAGTAGTAATGTGTTAAATTATGATTTATTTAGATTTCTGTTATATTCAAATGAACATAATGAGAAGTTGAAATTAATCTTTTACCAAGATAATATTTTGGAATTTTTACTGGACTTTTATAACGAATTATTTAGATTAAATGTTGAAAATAAATCGTTTTTCTCAGAGCGTGATATAAGGGTATTTTTGAGAAAATGGCTACATCATAACTCGGATCTCTTCAACGAATATATTAACCAAGAACATAGCGATTTTATTTACGTTGATAAAAGAAAATTGATATTATCTTTAATGAATTTAGTTGATTTGAGTGATTGTACAAAAGAAACAAAAGGACAGATTTCTAAATATCTAGAGATGACACAAGAGGTTTTTCTTAATATTTTTCATGATAATTATTGTGATTTTGAAAAGTTTAATTTCAATTTATCGGCTATAAATTTTAAAATTAAGGAATTTCATTATGTGAGTTCAGGATATGAGGAAAATGTGCTGAATTATATTTATAAGAACGGCTTATACGATATTTGCAAATCTAATGTACTCTTTTTCATGGAACAGTATTCTGATATGAGTACAAAAATATATGATGTAAAACATAAAAATTATGAAATCATGGCTAGTCAAAACGGATTAAAACCTTTACTAGATTATTGTCAATCTTCTGATGAAGAATTCCTAAAGTATATTTTAATGTATGTTACTTTATCAGAGGGAGAGATGCGTGATAAACCTGAGTATATTGAACAGTTTCTAAATAACGATGTTGTATTTAATCATCAAGTACCTCAGGAAAAGTTAGAAAATGATGAATCTGAAAAGCTAGGTAATGATGAAAATATCAAGAAAGTTACATTAGCAGAAGAGATTATCTCTAGTATTCCAGATTTTTATATCACTTATACTCGAGAAAAATTCAATAAGCTAAATATTGAAAATCAGAAAGAGTTAGTAAAAAGTTTTGTTCAGACTAAAAAAGCAGAAGTGAATACTGAAATTGTTTTAGACTATTTTATTCAAAATAATGAAGTTGATAATTTTTTGATTGATTTTATTAATCTGAATCCTAATTTTGAGTTAGATAAAGAAATTTACTCAAAATTGAATAAAGACTTACAAGATAATTTTAATGAAAATATTATTAGTTCTTCAACGTTAAATGATAATATTCGAAAAAGAATACTTAGTCAGCTTGGACTCTATTTTAAAAGAATTGATAATACTGATATTGATGACAAAGATTTATTGAATTTAATAGTTAATAATCGTATTGAATTCAATAAAGAAAATCTTGAGTTTATTCGTAAAAGACAGTTGGTACACCTAGAAGAATTTATATTTATAAATATAGAAGATTATTTAAATGCTACTAATGTTGTTCGAAATGATAAGGAAATGAGAGGAGCGTTAAATAAACCTGACATAGATGAAAAATATGTAGTTGAATTATTAGTATTGCTTTTAGATGATAAATTTGATGAGTATGACTTTGACAATTTAATAAATCAAAATAGCTATGATTCGTTAGATGTGACGCTCCAAAATAAAATACAAAAAATAGTTAAAAAATATATAAGACAATTTATAGCATTAGATGAAAATGAAATTAGCGTTCCATTGTATAAATCTATCCTAAATGCGAATGATGTTTTACTTGAACATAAGAAAGAACTTTTTGAAAAATTAATTTCTGATTCGGGAAGTCAAATAGAAGTAGATAAGCTTACTTTGCTAGGTGCTTATTTAGAATTATTGGAACTATCTGATATAATGAAATTTTTGAAGGAAGAAATTGCCAAAGATATCTATGATGAATGGAAAGTTGCCTTTGACAAATTAAATCAAAATGAAGGTAATGGTGGAAATGGTAATCAGGAAGCGAAAGTATCGTATTCTGAATTTAACGAAAAACTTCTTGACTACTTAAAGAAAAGGAAGTTGATTTCTAATAAATCAAAACATGAAAATTCTGTATTAAAGCTCTATGGATTTAGAAAGAAGCAGATTGAATATAGTGATGAAGCAGAAGAAAAGCAATAGTTATCACATTCAAATGACTGAACACAAAAGTGGGCAGTCTTTTTTGATTTCTCTAGAAGTTTCTGAAATATGATATAATAGAAGAATGGCAAACAAGAATACTACAAAAACAAGACGGAGACCGTCTAAAGCAGAACTCGAAAGAAAACAGGCTATCCAGAGGATGCTGATTTCCTTAGGGATTGCCTTATTGTTGATTATTGCAGCCCTCAAGCTTGGTGCGGCGGGTATCACCCTTTACAATCTCATTCGACTGGTGGTTGGAAGTTTGGCCTATGTGGCCATCGGTGCCCTCCTCATTTATCTCTTTCTATTTAAATGGATACGTAAGCAAGAAGGACTTCTGTCAGGATTTCTCTGTATCTTCGCTGGCTTACTCTTAATTTTTGAGGCCTATCTTGTCTGGAAATTTGGCTTGGAGCAGGCAGTTCTAAAAGGGACTTTGTCTCAAGTTATGACGGACCTGACTGGTATCCGGGTGACTAGCTTTGCTGGTGGAGGCCTGCTAGGTGTCGGACTTTATATCCCCATTGCCTTTCTTTTCTCAAATATCGGATCGTACTTTATTGGAGTTCTCTTGATTCTAGTTGGGGCACTCTTGGTCAGTCCTTGGTCTATTTATGACGTTGCAGCCTTTATTGGAGCTCAGTTTAGATCCTTCATGGAAAAACAGGAACAGAGAAAACAGGAACGCTTCATCAAGAGAGAAGAAGAAAAGGCTCGCCAAGAAGCTGAAGAAGCAGCCAGAATTCAGAGAGAACAAGAAGAAAAGGATACCCTACCGCTTCCTCCTGTAGATCCTGAAACTGGAGAAATCTTATCTGAAGTACCAGACTACGATTTCCCCCCAATTCCTGAAAAAGAATGGAGTGAACCGGAGATCATCCTCCCTCAAGCTGACGTTGAAGTTCCAGATGAGGAAGAAGACTTTGAGGATGAAGAGGTGCAGGTTGATTTTTCTGCCAAGGAAGCCCTCGAATACAAGCTACCAAGCTTGCAACTCTTTGCGCCAGATAAACCCAAAGATCAGTCCAAGGAAAAGAAGATTGTTCGAGAAAATATCAAAATCTTAGAAGAAACCTTTGCTAGCTTTGGTATCAAGGTAACGGTGGAACGAGCTGAAATCGGCCCATCTGTTACCAAGTATGAAGTCAAGCCAGCAGTCGGTGTACGGGTTAACCGCATTTCCAATCTGGCAGACGACTTAGCGCTTGCTCTAGCGGCCAAGGATGTTCGGATTGAGGCTCCGATCCCTGGTAAATCTTTAGTCGGGATTGAGGTTCCTAACTCTGAAATTGCGACCGTTTCTTTCCGTGAGCTCTGGGAACAGTCTCAGACTAAACCAGAAAATCTCCTCGAAATTCCTCTGGGGAAGGCAGTTAATGGAACTGCTCGTACCTTTGACCTTTCCAAGATGCCTCACCTACTGGTTGCAGGTTCGACGGGATCCGGGAAGTCAGTCGCAGTTAACGGTATTATCGCTAGCATTCTGATGAAAGCAAGACCAGACCAGGTCAAGTTTATGATGGTGGATCCAAAGATGGTTGAGCTATCGGTTTACAACGATATTCCTCATCTCTTGATCCCAGTTGTGACCAATCCACGCAAGGCTAGCAAGGCTCTCCAAAAGGTCGTGGATGAGATGGAAAACCGTTATGAACTCTTCGCTAAGGTTGGAGTGCGAAATATAGCTGGTTACAATGCCAAGGTTGAAGAATTCAATGCCCAGTCTGAGTACAAACAAGTACCCCTGCCTTTGATTGTTGTTATTGTGGACGAGTTGGCTGACCTTATGATGGTGGCTAGCAAGGAAGTAGAAGATGCCATCATCCGTCTCGGACAGAAGGCGCGTGCTGCAGGGATTCACATGATTCTTGCAACGCAGCGGCCATCGGTTGATGTTATCTCTGGTCTTATCAAGGCCAATGTCCCGTCTCGTGTGGCTTTTGCAGTTTCTTCAGGTACAGATTCACGAACCATCTTGGATGAAAATGGCGCTGAAAAACTGCTTGGTCGAGGAGACATGCTCTTTAAACCAATTGATGAAAATCACCCAGTCCGTCTGCAAGGGTCCTTTATCTCGGATGATGATGTTGAACGTATCGTAAACTTCATCAAGGCTCAGGCTGATGCGGACTATGATGATAACTTTGACCCAGGAGATGTTCCTGAAAATGAAGGAGATGTCTCTGATGGTGAAGCTGGCGGCGATCCGCTCTTTGAGGAAGCCAAGGCTCTGGTTATCGAGACACAGAAAGCCAGTGCTTCTATGATTCAGCGTCGTTTGTCTGTTGGATTTAACCGTGCGACCCGCCTTATGGAAGAACTTGAGATGGCAGGTGTCATTGGTCCAGCTGAGGGAACCAAACCACGAAAAGTATTGCAACAATAAAAAAATAGCTTCTTTCCAAGTTTGGAAGGAAGCTATTTTAGTGACTACTGGTTCGTTTTATTTTCTGAACTCGTCGTATTTGACTGTGTACCGCTATCGCTTGTTTCTTTATTTGTAGCAGGTGTAGAAGAGTCCTGAGTTGTTGTTTTCTGCTCTTCTTTTTTCTCCTCTTTCTTGTTGGATTGAGAAGTTTCTTCTTGTGGGGTATTTTCTTTAGTAGAAGTGTTGTCCTTGTTAGGTGTAGTATTTTCCTGAGGGGATTCCTTTTGAATTTCCTTGACAACAGTTGTTTGGGTTGTCGTTGGTTCTTTTTTGTTGTTTTTGTTATTATCCATGGCGTTCATGATGGTGATAGTAGCGGTGATTAGGCCAAGGATACTACCGATGGTAGCAATCGTTTTTTGAAAGACAGTAAATCCCTTTTTGATGTGTTCTGTTTTTGGTTTTGAAGTTCTACGATAGTTAGACATGATACTCTCCTTTGATTATGATTTATTATACCTCATTTCTTTAAAAAAATCTTAAAAAAAGAGAAACCTCCCTTTCTTGTCGCAGGTCTCTTTTCGTGATACAATAGAAGGAGTGATTTTAGAAAGCGTGAGAATACATGATCTACTTTGATAATTCGGCGACAACTAAGCCTTATCCTGAAGCTCTAGAGACCTATATGCAGGTCGCTTCAAAAATTGTAGGAAATCCGTCTAGTCTCCATCGTTTGGGAGACCAGGCAACACGAATTTTAGATGCTTCCCGGCAGCAAATTGCAGATTTGATTGGGAAGAAAAGTGATGAAATCTTCTTTACATCTGGTGGAACAGAAGGGGATAACTGGGTCATCAAGGGTGTAGCCTTTGAAAAAGCCCAGTTTGGCAAGCACATCATCGTATCAGCTATTGAGCATCCAGCAGTCAAGGAGTCAGCACTCTGGCTGAAAAGTCAAGGTTTTGAGGTGGATATTGCCCCAGTTGATGAGAAAGGATTTGTAGATGTCAAGGCTCTAGCAAGTTTGATTCGACCTGATACGACCCTCATTTCCATCATGGCAGTTAACAATGAAATCGGCTCTATCCAACCTATTGAAGCTATTTCAGAACTTTTAGCTGATAAACCAACCATTTCCTTCCACGTGGATGCGGTTCAGGCACTTGCCAAGATTCCGACTGAAAAGTATCTGACAGATCGAGTGGATTTTGCAACCTTCTCAAGTCATAAGTTTCATGGTGTCAGAGGTGTTGGCTTTGTCTATATCAAGTCTGGTAAGAAAATCACGCCTCTTTTAACAGGTGGTGGTCAAGAGCGCGATTATCGCTCGACAACTGAAAATGTGGCAGGGATTGCAGCGACAGCCAAAGCTCTCCGATTGGCTATGGAAAAGCTAGACCTGTTTATATCTAAGACAAGCCAGATGAAGGCAGTCATTCGCCAAGCCCTTCTGGACTATTCAGATATTTTCGTCTTTTCAGATGAGGAAGACTTTGCCCCTCATATCCTGACTTTTGGGATTAAGGGTGTTCGTGGAGAAGTCATCGTCCATGCCTTTGAAGACTATGATATTTTCATTTCCACAACCTCTGCTTGTTCATCCAAGGCTGGGAAACCTGCGGGTACCTTGATTGTCATGGGAGTGGACAAAGATAAGGCCCAGTCAGCTGTGCGTTTAAGCCTAGACCTTGAAAATGATATGAGTCAGGTTGAGCAGTTCTTGACCAAGCTAAAATTAATTTACAATCAAACTAGAAAAGTAAGATAGGAGCATTCATGCAGTATTCAGAAATTATGATTCGCTACGGAGAGTTGTCAACCAAGGGCAAAAACCGCATGCGTTTCATCAATAAACTTCGCAATAACATTTCAGACGTTTTGTCCATCTATCCCCAAGTTAAGGTAACCGCTGATCGCGACCGTGCCCACGTTTACCTGAATGGAGCCGATTACACAGCAGTTGCAGAATCACTCAAACAAGTATTCGGGATTCAAAACTTTTCTCCAGTTTACAAAGTTGAAAAGTCTGTTGAAACTCTCAAAGCTGCCGTGCAAGAGATTATGCAAGACATCTACAAGGAAGGCATGACTTTTAAAATCTCTAGTAGACGAAGCGACCATAGCTTTGAATTGGACAGTCGTGAACTTAATCAAACCCTTGGTGGATCTGTTTTCGACGTAATTCCTACTATTCAAGCCCAGATGAAAAATCCTGATATCACTCTTCAGGTGGAGATTCGTGAGGAAGCTGCTTATCTTTCCTATGAAACCATTCGTGGAGCAGGTGGTTTACCAGTGGGTACTTCTGGTAAGGGGATGCTCATGTTGTCAGGAGGAATTGACTCACCTGTAGCAGGTTATCTAGCTCTTAAACGTGGGGTAGATATCGAGGCGGTTCACTTTGCTAGCCCACCATACACTAGCCCTGGAGCTCTCAAGAAGGCCCAATATTTGACCCGTAAATTGACCAAGTTTGGTGGTAATATCCAATTTATCGAAGTGCCTTTCACTGAGATTCAAGAGGAAATCAAGGCCAAGGCGCCAGAAGCCTACCTCATGACTTTGACGCGTCGGTTTATGATGCGGATTACTGACCGTATCCGTGAGGTGAGAAAGGGTCTGGTCATTATCAATGGGGAAAGCCTTGGCCAAGTAGCGAGCCAGACCTTGGAAAGTATGCAGGCTATCAACGCTGTGACCAACACTCCCATCATCCGCCCTGTGGTCACTATGGACAAGTTGGAAATCATTGACATCGCTCAGGAAATCGATACCTTTGAAATTTCTATCCAGCCGTTTGAGGACTGCTGTACTATTTTTGCACCTGACCGTCCTAAGACCAATCCTAAGATAGAGAATGCTGAGAAGTATGAAAAATGGATGGATGTTGAAGGCTTGGTTGAGCGAGCAGTGGCTGGTATCATGATCACTGAGATTACACCTCAGGCTGAAAAAGATGCTGTCGATGAGTTAATTGACAATCTCCTCTAATCAGAAAATCCAGAAGAATTCAGAAAAACAAATGAAAAAAGTTAGTTATTTATCCTTTAAATGGACATTAACTGACTTTTTTTCTATTTTTATGGTATAATAAGATAAAATTTTGAATATAGAGAGTTTTCTGACAATGAATCATTCCTACTTTTACTTAAAAATGAAAGAACACAAACTCAAGGTTCCTTATACAGGAAAAGAGCGTCGAGTGCGTGTTCTCCTGCCTAAGGACTACGAGAAAGACACAGACCGTTTTTACCCTGTTGTTTACTTTCACGATGGGCAAAATGTCTTTTACAGCAAGGAGTCCTATATCGGACACTCTTGGAAGATTATTCCAGCCATTAAGCGAAATCCGGATATCAGTCGCATGATTGTTGTAGCCATTGACAATGATGGTATGGGACGGATGAATGAGTACGCAGCTTGGAAGTTTCAAGAATCTCCTATTCCAGGGCAGCAGTTTGGCGGTAAAGGTGTGGAGTATTCCGAGTTTGTCATGGAGGTGATCAAGCCTTTTATCGATGAGACCTACCGTACCAAAGCTGACCGCCAGCATACGGTCATGATTGGATCGTCATTAGGAGGCAATATTACCCAGTTTATCGGACTGGAATACCAAGACCGAATTGGTTGTCTGGGTGTCTTTTCATCTGCCAACTGGCTCCACCAAGAAGCCTTTAACCGCTACATCGAGCGTAAGAAACTGTCGCCTGAACAGCGCATTTTCATCTATGTAGGAACAGAAGAAGCAGACGATACGGACAAGACCCTGATGGCTGGCAATATCAAACAAGCCTATATCGACTCGTCGCTTCGCTATTACCATGATTTGATTGCAGGTGGAGTAGACTTGGATAATCTTGTTTTGAAAGTTCAGTCTGGTGCCATCCATAGTGAAATACCTTGGTCGGAAAATTTACCAGACTGTCTCCGATTTTTTGCAGAGAAATGGTAAGTTAAGAAAGGAGAAAGCCAATGCATATTGAAAACCTCAGCCACTGGAGTGGCAATCTTAATCGTGAAATGTATCTCAACCGTTATGGGCATGCTGGGATTCCAGTTGTGGTTTTTGCTTCATCTGGTGGCAGTCACAATGAATACTATGATTTTGGTATGATTGATGCCTGTGCTTCCTTTATCGAAGAAGGTCGTGTTCAATTCTTTACTCTCTCCAGCGTTGACAGTGAGAGCTGGTTGGCCACTTGGAAAAATAATCATGACCAAGCGGAGATGCATCGAGCTTACGAACGCTATGTGATTGAGGAGGCCATTCCTTTTATCAAGCATAAGACAGGTTGGTTTGATGGCATGATGACTACGGGTTGCTCGATGGGGGCTTACCATGCACTCAATTTCTTCCTCCAGCATCCAGATGTCTTTACCAAGGTGATTGCTCTCAGCGGTGTTTACGACGCGCGTTTCTTTGTCGGCGATTACTACAATGACGATGCCATTTATCAAAACTCGCCAGTAGATTATATCTGGAATCAGAATGACGGCTGGTTTATCGATCGTTACCGTCAGGCGGAGATTGTCGTTTGTACGGGCCTCGGTGCCTGGGAACAAGATGGTCTACCATCTTTCTACAAGCTTAAAGAAGCCTTTGACCAGAAACAAATTCCAGCCTGGTTTGCTGAATGGGGACACGATGTCGCCCACGACTGGGAATGGTGGCGTAAACAAATGCCCTATTTTCTTGGACACCTGTATCTATAAAAGGAGTTGCCTATGAATTACCTTGTTATTTCTCCCTACTATCCGCAAAACTTTCAACAGTTTACAATCGAGTTAGCTAATAAAGGCATCACAGTCTTGGGAATTGGTCAGGAGCCTTACGAACAACTAGATGAGCCTTTGCGCAATAGCCTAACTGAGTATTTCCGTGTGGACAATCTTGAGAATATAGACGAAGTCAAGCGTGCTGTTGCCTTTCTTTTCTACAAGCATGGTCCTATCGATCGAATCGAGTCACACAATGAATACTGGCTTGAGCTAGACGCAGCACTTAGAGAACAATTCAATGTCTTTGGTGCCAAACCCGAGGATCTCAAAAAGACGAAATATAAGTCTGAAATGAAGAAACGTTTCAAAAAAGCAGGTGTCCCTGTGGTACCTGGAGCTGTTATCCAGACGGAAGCAGATGTGGATAAAGCAGTGAAAGAAATCGGTCTACCAATGATTGCCAAACCTGATAACGGAGTGGGAGCGGCAGCAACCTTTAAGCTTGAGACAGAAGAAGATGTAAATCACTTCAAGGCTGAATGGGACCATTCTACCGTTTATTTCTTTGAAAAATTTGTCACTTCTAGCGAAATCTGTACCTTTGACGGACTTGTGGACAAGAATGGCAACATCGTCTTTTCAACGACTTTCGATTATGCCCATACACCACTTGATCTCATGATTTATAAGATGGACAATTCCTACTATGTGCTCAAGAATATGGATCAAAAACTGCGCAAATATGGTGAGGCCATAGTCAAAGAATTTGGCATGAAGGAGCGTTTTTTCCATATCGAATTCTTCCGTGAGGGAGCTGACTATATCGCCATTGAGTACAACAATCGTCCTGCAGGTGGTTTTACCATTGATGTTTATAACTTCGCTCACTCCTTGGATCTCTACCGAGGTTATGCAGCTATTGTCGCAGGTGAGGAGTTTCCAACATCAGAGTTTGAACCTCAATACTGTCTAGCTACATCACGTCGTGCTAATGCTAACTATGTTTATTCAGAAGAGGACCTTCTTGCCAAATACAGCCAGCAATTCAAGGTCAAAAAAATCATGCCAGCAGCCTTTGCAGAGCTACAAGGGGATTACCTTTATATGTTGATAACTCCAAGCCGTCAAGAGATGGAGCAGATGATTGCAGATTTTGGTCAACGTCAAGAGTAACGAAAGGGATGAAAGAAGTTTGACTTCTTTTGTCCTTTTCTTAAAGATAAGTTAAATAAAGCGTTTTCCAGATATTCTTTTAGAAAATCGGTTGCTAAAAGGCCTAAAAATTGATAGAATAAGGATTGTCTAAAAAAATTTAAGGAGAATCTATCAAATGGATTTTACATGGGCTATTAAATATGCCACTGAATTTTTGGGAACTGCTATTTTGATCATTCTTGGAAATGGTGCAGTTGCCAACGTTGAACTTAAAGGTACGAAAGGTCACCAAAGTGGCTGGCTCGTTATCGCTGTTGGTTATGGTATGGGGGTTATGATCCCAGCCTTGATGTTCGGTAACGTTTCTGGTAACCACATCAACCCAGCTTTCACTCTTGGACTTGCTGTTAGCGGGCTTTTCTCTTGGGATCAAGTACCGTTTTACATCCTTGCGCAAGTTTTGGGGGCAATTTTTGGTCAAGCTTTGGTTGTAGCGACTCACCGTCCTTACTACTTGAAAACAGAAAACCCAAACAATATCTTGGGTACCTTCTCAACGATTTCAAGCATCGACCACGGTACAAAAGAATCACGTTTCGCAGCAACGGTTAACGGTTTCCTAAATGAGTTTGTAGGTTCATTTGTTCTTTTCTTTGCAGCACTAGGTTTGACAAAACTACATTTTGGTGCAGAACTTAAAGCTGTCGCAGAATCTACAGTTCAACAACAAGTTCAGCAAGCTACATTAGCAGGTCAACAAATTGCAGAATCAGATGTAAAAAATGCTATACATAATATATTTGCACAATCTACAAATGGTTCTTCTGCTATCGCACACTTGGCACTTGGTTTCCTAGTCATGGCCTTGGTAACATCTCTTGGTGGTCCTACAGGACCAGGTTTGAACCCAGCTCGTGACTTTGGACCACGTCTCCTTCACGCTGTTCTTCCAAAATCAGTTCTTGGTCAACACAAGGGTGATTCAAAATGGTGGTATGCATGGGTACCAGTTGTAGCTCCAATCGCAGCGGGTATTGCAGCAGTAGCAGTATTCAAACTACTTTATCTATAATAAGAGAAACTGGGGAAACCCAGTTTTTTTGTTATAAAATTTCTAAATAAATCAGATATGGCTTGTAAAATATTCGAAAATCCTTTAGAATAAAAGAGTTGGAGGAATTTATGAGTGTGAATGAGATTGTTCGGATCATTCCGACTGTGAAAGTTAATAACCGAAAATTAAATGAAAAATTTTACATTGAAACCCTAGGGATGAAACCCTTATTAGAAGAGTCGGCCTTTCTTTCCTTGGGAGACCAGACAGGTACTGAAAGATTGATTTTAGAAGAAGCTCCGAGCATGAGAACACGCAGAGTTGAAGGAGTTAAGAAGTTAGCTAGACTCTTGGTAAAAGTTGACAATCCTTCTGAAATCGAGGACCTTCTTTCACAGATGAAGTCCCTTCCTCGCCTATTTAAAGGAAGCTGTGGTTATGCTTTTGAGATTGTTTCTCCTGAACAGGATGTGATCCTTGTTCATGCGGAAAATCATATTGAAGATTTAGTTCCGCTAGATACGATTCCTGAATTTTGTTTAAATACAAGCATAAAATATTTGAGTCAATTTGAAGTTTCCGTTGAACTCCGTCTGCCTGAGGACAGGGAGAGTTTACTTGATTCAGAATTGGCGACTAATGCCATTACCTTTACTAAAGGGCAAGGACAAGATTTGGCTGTTGAAAACAATGTTACCTGGGACTTGTCTATGCTGAAATTTTTGGTAAAGAATCTAGAGTTGACTAGTCTTCGTCAGAAATTTGAAAAGACAGGCTACTTTGTTCCTAAGTCCGAAAAATTCTTCCTTGGTAAAGATAGCAATAACATCGAATTGTGGTTTGAAGAAGCATGAAGTGGACAAAAATTCTAAAAAAAATAGAAGATCAAATCGAGGCAGGGGTCTATCCCGGGGCCTCTTTTGCGTATTTTAAGGATGGTAAATGGAAAGAATCTTATCTGGGATTTAGTGATCCTGAGAAAGGTTTGAAAACAGAGTCGGGGCTAGTCTATGACCTAGCCAGTGTGAGTAAGGTTGTGGGAGTAGGGACAGTCTACACCTTCTTGTGGCAACAGGGGAAACTAGACATTGATCGACCAGTGACAGATTTTTTTCCTGAATGCGATTACCCAGATATCACTATTCGTCAACTCTTGACCCACGCAACAAATCTGGACCCCTTTATTCCCAATAGGGACCAGTTGGGTTCTGAGGAATTAAGAGAGGCCATGTTTCATCTGAATAGACGTAGTCAGCCTGCTTTTCTATACTCGGATGTTCACTTTTTACTCTTGGGCTTTCTTTTGGAGAAAATCTTTGAACAAGACTTGGATCAGATTATAGAAGAACAAGTTTTGAACCCATGGAGGATGAAGGAAACCATGTTTGGTCCCGTTGAGTTTGCTGTACCAACAGTGAGGGGAGTAGAGGCAGGCAGTATTCACGATCCCAAAGCCCGTCTTTTGGGCAGACATGCTGGAAGTGCGGGTTTATTTTCAACTGTTAAGGATTTGCAAATCTTTCTGGAACATTATTTGAAAGATGATTTTGCTGAAAACTTAAGTCGAAATTACTCTCCCCTAGAGGATAAAGAGCGATCGCTAGCTTGGAATCTGGAGGGAGACTGGCTTGACCATACGGGCTATACAGGTACCTTCATCATGTGGAATCGAGAGAAACAAGAAGCTGCCATCTTTTTATCCAATCGAACGTATGAGAGAGATGAACGTGCTCAGTGGATAATCGATCGAAACCAAGTCATGGAAATGATTCGTCAAGAAGAGCAGGGGGAAGAATGTCAAAAACCGTAAAAGGAACTCTCTTTACAGTAGTTGCAGGAATTGCTTGGGGCTTGTCTGGAACCAGTGGCCAATACCTGATGGCACACGGTATTTCCGCTCTAGTCTTGACCAATCTGCGACTCATTATTGCAGGATTGGTCCTGGTATTTTTAACTTATGCGACCGCAAAGGATAAACTCCTTGCTTTTTTAAATGACAGGAAAAGCCTTTACTCTCTCTTGTTATTTGCCTTGTTTGGCCTTTTCTTAAACCAGTTTGCCTATCTTTCTGCCATTCAGGAAACCAATGCTGGAACGGCGACAGTTCTCCAGTATGTATGCCCCGTTGGGATCTTGATTTATACTTGTATCAAGGACAGGGTAGCTCCGACACTGGCTGAGCTTATTTCGATTGGATTGGCTATAGGAGGAACTTTTCTGATTGCGACGCACGGGAAAGTTGACCAGTTGTCTGTCACACCTGCTGGTCTTTTCTGGGGCCTCTTTTCTGCCTTGACCTATGCCCTCTATATTATCCTTCCTATTGCCTTGATTAAGAAGTGGGGGAGTATGTTGGTGATTGGTGTGGGCATGGTTATTTCTGGAGTGGTGGCTATTCCCTTCACAGGGGTTTTGCAGGCCAGTATACCGACAAGTTTGGATTTTCTTTTTGCATTTGCTGGCATTATCATCATTGGCACGGTCTTTGCCTATACAGCTTTCCTAAAAGGAGCTAGTATGATAGGCCCTGTTAAGTCCAGTTTATTGGTTTCCATAGAGCCCATCTCTGCTGTTTTCTTTGCCTTTCTGATTATGAAAGAGCAATTCTATGCAATTGATTTTGTCGGTATGGCTATGATTTTACTTGCGGTAGCCATCATTTCTTTGAAAGATTTGTTGATAGAAAATAAACGGAAGGTTGAATGAGAAACTAGTTACTCGTAAAAAGTGGTTGGTTTGAATATCCTATCGAAATATTGATTATGGATAAGGAATGGGAGTGGAATTTTATAAAATTTTAAGTTTCTTTTCTTACAATAAACCAATCTTTAACTGCTAGAAGGAGGAGATATGAAAATTTTACAAAGCATTCACCCAACTAAGCCCCTGCGCTACTTGAGATGGTTTGACATTCTGATTATTACAGTTTTAATGTTTGGTCAGTTTATCATTCGGTCAACGGAGCTCTTTTTAGCAAGTATGTTTCCGACAGGTCTTTCAACTACAATGGATACAGTAAGTAATACTGTCAGCGAGGGGGTAGGCTATTTGAGCAACTTCACCCTGCAAGTGATACTTCTTACCTTAGCCTTGCTTTACCTTTTGATTCGGAATTATGATTTCAAACAACTTCCCATTCGTTGGACCTGGTCCCTTCTCTTTTGGGTTCCTTCTATATTTGCCATTGTGGGTTTGTTTGGAGACTTGGTGACGACACTAACTGGTGAATACAATTACTTAAATCCAGCTCTTTTTGCCCACATAGATCCCATGGAAGTTATACGGAAATTCCTAG
Organism: Streptococcus oralis; assembly: GCF_003943415.1. GTDB lineage: Bacteria > Bacillota > Bacilli > Lactobacillales > Streptococcaceae > Streptococcus > Streptococcus oralis_BJ. The sequence goes on from NZ_RJPK01000001.1 coordinate 167,934, forward strand.
CGCTTAGTCCGATGGCAATTGCCTATGCCTTGTTAAATGGCTTCTATGAAGAATTTTTCTTTCTAGGGTTGTTGACCTCAGTGAAAGAAAAGCACAAGTGGCGGGTTTTGTTTTATTCTACCCTCATTCGGATTTCTTTTCACACTTATCAAGGATTGGTGTGGGCACTGGTTATTGGTGTAGTTTATGGTTTATTCTATTATTTTCTATACAAGTATAAGGTTAAAAATCTTTTGCCATTTTTCCTTATGCATGCTCTGGTAGACATGTTTGGTTCTAGCCTCCTGTATCTCTTGATTGCGTGGGGAAGGTAAGAATCAGAAAAATCCACTCAACTGAGTGGATTTTGTCTATATAGATGACTAGTCTTTGTTTTCGTATGGTAAGATCAAGTTTAAGATGATACCTGTCATAGCTGATAGGGCAGTACCTGAAAGGGTAACTGGTCCTACTTTGAGGATGGCTCCACCAAGCCCAAGAACCAACATAGCACTAGCAATGATGAGGTTACGCATTTGACTGAAATCAACGCGCTCCTTGATCAAGACTTTCAAACCGTTGCTGGCGATAACTCCGTAGAGAAGGATAGACATCCCACCAAGTACAGCACTAGGGATTGTTGAGATCAAGGCAGTGAATTTACCAAGGAAACTAAGAGCGATGGCAATAAAGGCTGCGTTACGAATAACGGAGACAGAAGCGATACGAGTCATACCGATAACTCCTGTATTTTCGCCGTAAGTCGTATTGGCTGGTCCACCGAGGAAAGCAGATACAGATGTTGCAATACCGTCACCAAGAAGAGTACGGTGAAGTCCTGGTTCTTTCAGGAACTGACGTCCACAGATTTGGCTTAGGACGGTATGGTCACCGATGTGTTCTGAAATGGTTACGATAGCGATTGGCAAGATGGCGATTGTTTCAGGACCGAAGTAGAGGTTATACTCTTTGAAGGCTCCGCCTGTACTAAATGGTAAGTAGAAACCAGGGATTTCAAACCAGTTAGCTTCTAGGACTGGTGTAAAGTCAACCAAGCCAAGTGTTACTGCGAAGATGTAACCACCGATGATGGCAAAGAGGAAAGGAATGATACGTAGGAAACCTTTTCCTTTTGTATTGATAAAGGCAGCAATCAAGAAAGTTACGACAGCTACAAGTGCATTTTTCCAATTTCCATCTGCTACAAGTCCAGCGTTTGTAACAGCTGAATTTGCCAGTCCAAGACCGATAACGATGATCATGGGTCCGATAATGATTGGTGGTAAGAGTTTATCGATCCATTTTGTACCTGCAAAACGAACACTTGCAGCCACAAGGACATAAACCAAACCAGTCAGGATAACCCCAGTTTGAGCGGCCGATACATCGCCACCCATCTCTTTCATAGCTAGAGACATGGCCGTGATAAAGGCGAAGGATGATCCGAGATAGACTGGAACTTTAAAACCAGTCGAAATCATGTAGATGAGTGTCCCAACGCCTGATGCAAAAAGGGCAACAGATACAGGCATTCCCAAAATTAAGGGAACGAGAATGGTTGCACCAAACATGGCAAAAACGTGCTGGAAGCTTAAAAGAATCCCTTTACCAGCTGAAGGACGTTGGTCAACGTCTAGTAACAAATCAATAGTTGATTCTTGTTTCATATAAACCTCACTTTTAGGCATCAAAAAAGAGCCCATTATTTTACAGCAATAGGCTCTCAGAGTAAGACTTCTTTAAAAAAGATTATTCCATTCTTAAAGAACTTCATATATTTCTGCGTCTTCGTCACCTCACGGGATGACATTAAAAACCTTTGCTTAGGATAGTATAGCAGAAAAAAATGATTTTGTAAATCATTTTTTCCCGAGCCTAGAAATGCAAGAGCGAGGAATGATTTTGTAAATCATTTTTTCCCGAGCCTAAAAATGTAAGAGCGAGGTTGATTTTGTAATTTTTTTTACTAAAAAAATTAAAGCGGGCGTTTGTTGGGCATGCCAGCCTTTCTTGGGTACTTGTTAGGCGTCTCCTTTTTCTTTTCGACGACTGTGATGTAACGCGGATCTCCATTTGGTAGGGCATAGCTGAGGTTGTCTTCGACCTTACTAAAGAGGAGGTTGAGGGCATTCTTAGCTTCTAGCAATTCCTCGGGGGCATTGCTGGCCTTGAGTGCCAATAGTTTTCCACCGACTTTAAGATAGGGAATGGTCAGTTCAGACAAAACCTGCATGCGAGCAACCGCACGAGCTGTTACTATATCAAACTGGGCGCGGAAGTTCTTGTCTTGGGCAAAATCTTCTGCACGCCCATGGTAGAAGTGAACACCATCCAAATCCAGCTCTTGAGCTAAAAGTTGAAGGAAGTTGATGCGCTTATTGAGCGAATCGATGATGGTCACATCTAACTGAGGATAGAGAATTTTCATGGGGAGACTAGGAAATCCTGCCCCAGCCCCGATATCAAGAAGTTTGATAGTTTCATTTGAAATTAAACCTTGCAGAATAGGTGCAATCGAATCATAAAAATGTTTGAGATAAACTTCTTCTTTATCTGTAATAGCGGTCAGGTTAATCTTTTCATTCCACTCGACCAAGAGTTCAAAATACCGTTCAAATTGTTTCTTTTGCTGGTCCGAAAGTGGAAGATTTTGCTCGGCAAGCAAGTTGTAAAATGTTTCTGGTTTCATAGTAGTTTCCTTCTCTAGTATCATCTTATTTTACCATATTCATTAAAATTTTGATATACTGGTATTAATCTAAAAGCAGAAAGGAATAAGATTATGATTTGGATTATTCTTGGAGTTTTGGCTCTGATTGTTATTTTTGTGATTGTTAGCTATAACGGTTTGGTTAAAAATCGTATGCAAACCAAGGAGGCTTGGAGCCAGATCGATGTTCAGTTGAAGCGTCGTAATGATCTCCTCCCAAACTTGATTGAAACAGTCAAAGGCTATGCGAAATATGAAGGTTCTACCTTGGAAAAAGTGACAGAACTTCGTAGACAGGTAGCCGCAGCAACCTCGCCAGCTGAAGCTATGAAGGCCAGCGATGCCCTTACTCGCCAAATTTCTGGTATCTTTGCAGTAGCAGAGAATTACCCAGACTTGAAAGCTAGTGCTAACTTTATCAAATTGCAAGAAGAGTTGACCAATACAGAAAATAAAATTTCTTACTCACGCCAACTCTACAACAGTGTTGTCAGCAACTACAATGTAAAACTTGAAAGCTTCCCAAGTAATATCATCGCAGGACTATTTGGCTTTAAAGCTGCAGACTTCCTTCAAACACCTGAAGAGGAAAAGGCAGTTCCTAAAGTTGACTTTAGCGGTTTAGGTGACTAAGATGTTGTTTGATCAAATTGCGAGCAATAAACGAAAAACTTGGATTTTATTGCTGGTTTTCTTCCTACTCTTGACCTTGGTTGGTTATGCGGTTGGCTATCTCTTTATGCGTTCAGGTCTTGGCGGCATGATAATTGCCTTGATTATTGGTTTTATCTACGCTCTAACTATGATCTTTCAATCGACAGAGATTGTCATGTCTATGAATGGGGCGCGTGAGGTTGATGGGCAAACAGCACCAGACCTCTACCATGTAGTGGAAGATATGGCTATGGTCGCTCAGATTCCCATGCCGCGTGTTTTCATCATTGAGGATTCTTCTTTAAATGCCTTTGCAACAGGTTCTAACCCGCAGAATGCGGCAGTTGCGGCTACTTCGGGTCTCCTAGCCATCATGAATCGTGAGGAGCTAGAAGCGGTCATGGGTCATGAAGTCAGTCACATTCGGAACTACGATATCCGCATTTCGACCATTGCTGTTGCCCTTGCCAGTGCCATTACACTGCTATCTAGTATGGCTGGTCGGATGATGTGGTGGGGTGGCGCAGGCCGCAGACGGAGTGATAATGATCGTGATGGAAATGGTCTAGAGATTATCATGCTTGTTATCTCTCTCTTAGCTATTGTTCTAGCACCTCTCGCAGCAACCTTGGTGCAACTAGCTATCTCTCGTCAGCGAGAATTCCTGGCGGATGCATCCAGTGTGGAGCTGACTCGCAATCCTCAAGGGATGATTAATGCCTTGCGTAAATTGGACAATAGCGAGCCGATGCATCACCATGTTGACGATGCTAGCAGCGCTCTTTATATCAATGATCCTAAGAAAGGTGGGGGACTTCAAAAACTTTTTTATACCCACCCACCTATCTCAGAACGAATCGAACGCTTGAAACAAATGTAAACAAAATCCAGAGAGATTTCTCTGGATTTTTGCTATGTTCAACATTTATAAATCTTGTAAAGCGACGACTTCCAAACCATTTTCTGTCAAACGATAGAGACTCGTACAGACCTCTTTTAAGAAGCGTCTGTCATGCGAAACAGTGATCAGACCGCCGGGATAAGAGGCAAAGAGTTTTCTTATTTCGGGTTGAGAAGTGGGAGAAAAATTACGTGTAGGCTCATCTAGAAGAAGAAAGTTTGGTTTGCGCAGGACTAATTCCAAAAGAAGCAGTTTACCTTGTTGCCCGCCAGATAAGGAACAGATTTGGTGCTGCATCTCTGGATAGCTGAAATTGAGACTAGCTAGGTGAGATTGGATTTTCTGTAGTTCCTCTTTTTGTCCAGTTTGGCTGAGATAGGCTACTGGTGACATCTCCAATTGCAGTTTTTTATGGTAATCTTGTGGCATAAAACCAAGCGAAATTTCTCTTTTGGCGCTAAGTAGTTGCTGCAACTTGGCTAGCAGAGTCGATTTCCCAACACCATTTGGCCCGATGATACCGATTTTATCTTGGCCACGGACCGTTAGTCGTAACTCCTGAGCTAAAATGCGCTGGCCAATGGACAACTTTTCCTTTTCCAGTTGAACTAAGACTTTAGAAGCCGCTAATGGTTGGATATCTGAGAAGAAAAGTTGGATTTGTTCCTCTTCAAGTGGCTTTTGTGCCATGGACTGAGCTGCCTTTTCGTAGCGTTTTTCTTGAGAGAGAACAGTTTTCATCTTTTTAGCCAATAGGCGACCGGCAGTACTGTCTTTGGTTGCTCGAAGTGCAGTTTCTACATTTTGCTTAACTCGGCGATGTTTTTCCATGGTTTTGTCATAGGCTCTCTGGTCGTTAGCAGCTTGCTGACTTTGTCTGGCAAAACTAGCCTTTCTCTGCTCACTATAGCGATCATAGTCTAAATGCTCGACTAGCGTTTCCGCTTCTTTCCGATGCTTGACCAGTCGCAAGTGGACAATAGTATCAGCCGTTTGAGAAAGAAAGTCTTCATCATGGGAAATGAAAATAACAGTTTGCCTAATCTTTTGTATCTGCCTTTTTAGCCAATCAACCGTCTCAAGGTCTAGGTCATTTGAAGGTTCATCTAAAAATAGAATCTCAAAGGGTTTGGCTAATTCATGGATGAGTTGAATTTTCAAAGCTTCGCCCCCTGATAGACTGCCAATCTTTTGCTCACTAGCGAAGCGATCACTATCAAAATGTAACTCCTCAGCCAAACGATAGAGGATACTGTAGTCTAAATCAGTAGACTCTAAAAAGAAGTAATCGTGTAGAGTTCTATTTTTTAGCTCCTCAGGTAACTTTTGAGGAATGTAAGCCAGTGACTGAAGGTTAGACTGGATGTCGCCCTTGATAGTAAAATCAGGTAATGCTTCCCCCATTAAATCTCGTAGTAAAGTCGATTTACCATTTCCTTCTTCACCAATAATAGCAACCTTTTCCCCGTCTTGGATAGTCATGCTTAAGTCAGATACAAGGTCTCGTAAATCTTTGTTTTGCGTGATAGTTAGATGATTGATTTTTATCATATTGTTGCCCTTTCTAGAATGTCGATAGTGCATAACAAAAAGCTCTACTTTACCTAGTAGAGCCTAAAGTCACTGTCAAAAACTCTATTATCCTCGTTGAAAAGCTCGTCAAACTAGCTTGGAGCTGCCTAACCCAACCCAAGAGGAGCATAGCTTTCTAGTTTTTTGATTTTTAATGAGGATAAAGTACCAGAAAATCCAGTACAAAAAGAGCACACAAAAAGAGACAAAAACAAGATCTACTAAATAAAGATTCTTTATTTGATAGATTAGTTGTTCATGTCTCCCTTACCTCCGAGTATTAGTACCTCTATCCTATACCTTTAAGGAAATTTTGTCAACAGAAAACTGGAAATTCCAAGCTCTAAAAACCAAAAACAGGTCCATAGAGAGTCAGTACGTGTTTGACGTGCTCGTAATGGAACTTGTCATAGTTACGCCAAGCGGTGCGTGCTGGGTCGTTTAGTTTTAGGCTCCCCAGTCCGATCAGTAGACTGGTACGTTGGTAAAATTTCTCAAGGTCAATTAAGATACTGTTGTTAACCGTTTCAGCTTTTTTAAGTTCCTTGAGAGTGCTGTTTAGCAGTTCTTGTAGACGGAAATCATCGGCTGTTCCTTGTTTGCAGCTTTGGTAGCTTTTATTTAACTCGGATAGGAGTTGGTAAGCTTCGTTAATCAGGGCTTTGTCTTCCATATGAGCATCCTCCTTGCTCTGATGTATTCTTGCCTATAGTATAGCACTAATAGGAAAGTTTGTCATAGTAAATATGTTAAAAAATGAGATTTTAATATCAAAGTTTGGGAAGCTGACTTATAGCCTTTTCATGGTATAATCAAGTGAGTACATCTTTATGGAGGAAATATGAAGTTAAATATTCAAGAAATTCGTAAGCAGCCTGAAGGCCTGCATTTTGAACAAGTTTTAGACCTGGCAGCAGACTTGCGTAAACGGAATCAAGAAATTTTAGATGTCAAAGATATCCTTGCAGTGGGAAAGGTGCAGTATGAAGACCGTCTGTATTTCTTAGACTATCAGTTGTCATATACCATTGTTCTTGCTTCCAGCCGCAGTATGGAGCCAGTTGAGTTGGCTGAGTCATATCCAGTGACAGAAGTTTTCATGGAAGGAGCGACCAACCAACTGGACCAGGAAGTTCTAGATGATGACTTGGTCTTGCCTATCGAAAATGGGGAAATCGACCTTGCTGAGAGCGTTTCCGATAATATCTTGCTAAACATTCCAATCAAGGTCTTAACAGCAGAAGAAGAAGCTGGTCAAGGTTTTGTGTCTGGAAATGACTGGCAAATCATGACTGAAGATGAATACCAGGCTCAACAAGCAGTCAAGAAAGAAGAAAACAGTCCATTTGCAGGCTTGCAAGGACTATTTGACGGAGACGAATAATGGTCTTGTCAAAAAAACGAGCACGAAAGGTGCTAGAAGAAATTATTGCCCTTTTTCCAGATGCTAAGCCTAGTCTTGATTTTACTAATCATTTTGAACTCTTGGTTGCAGTGATGTTGTCAGCTCAGACGACAGATGCAGCGGTAAATAAGGCCACCCCAGGTCTCTTCGCTGCTTTTCCAACGCCACAAGCCATGTCTGTCGCGACTGAAAGTGAAATTGCTTCACACATTTCTCGTCTGGGACTGTATCGAAATAAGGCTAAATTTCTTAAAAAATGTGCCCAACAGTTACTAGATGATTTTGATGGTCAAGTTCCTCAGACTCGAGAGGAATTAGAAAGTCTAGCGGGTGTTGGTCGTAAAACAGCTAATGTCGTCATGAGTGTGGGGTTTGGAATTCCTGCTTTTGCAGTGGATACTCATGTGGAGCGTATCTGTAAGCATCACGATATCGTTAAAAAATCAGCTACGCCACTTGAAGTAGAAAAACGTGTTATGGATGTCTTGCCACCAGAAGAATGGTTAGCAGCTCACCAGGCCATGATTTACTTTGGACGGGCTATCTGTCATCCAAAGAACCCAGAATGCGATCACTATCCCCAATTATATGATTTTAGTTCGTTATAAGATAAAAATTTTATGTTTTTTTCTTGCATTGATCCTTTCTTTGTGATATAGTAATAACAATAAAATATTCCTTTAAACCTGTCCCGTGAGGCAGGCAAGGAGCTGGATCAATAGATAGTCGGAGTCTATACTCTTTACAGTAGGGCTGGCTTGGCTATACATTCTGAAGTCTCCTTGTTAAGGAGACTTTTCTTTTTGGAGGTTTGTCATGAGGACAAAAGAAGTTGTAGACGAATTGACCGTCAAACGAGCGATTACTCGGATTACCTACGAGATTATTGAGCGAAACAAAGATTTGAACAAAATCGTTTTGGCTGGTATTAAAACGCGAGGTGTCTTTATCGCCCATCGTATCCAAGAACGTTTGGAGCAGTTAGAAAATGTCTCTGTTCCCGTAGTAGAATTGGATACCAAACCTTTCCGTGACGATGTCAAAAGTGGGGAAGATACCTCTGTAATCTCTGTTGATGTGACAGATCGAGAAGTCATTTTGGTGGATGATGTGCTCTATACAGGTCGTACTATTCGTGCAGCTATTGACAACATCGTTAGCCATGGTCGCCCTGCCCGTGTGAGTTTGGCAGTCTTGGTTGATCGTGGTCATAGAGAACTTCCAATCCGTCCGGACTATGTTGGAAAAAACATCCCAACCAGTCGTTCTGAAGAAATTATCGTAGAGATGACAGAACTAGATGGACAGGACAGAGTACTAATCACAGAACAAGCCTAAAACACTAAAAGGAGTAAAAAAATGTCAGAAAATCAACAAGCTTTGCAACATGTCGTTTCTATGGAAGACCTTACTGTAGAACAAGTAATGAAATTGATTAAACGAGGAATCGAATTTAAAAACGGAGCGAGTGCTTCTTATGAGGAACAACATATCGTTTCCAACCTTTTCTTTGAAAGTTCAACTCGTACCCACAAATCCTTTGAGGTAGCAGAACTGAAACTTGGACTTGATCTTTTGGATTTCGATGTGAAGACCAGTTCAGTGAATAAGGGTGAAACACTCTATGACACGATCTTGACGCTTTCTGCACTAGGAGTGGATGCCTGTGTCATTCGTCACCCAGAGGTGGACTACTACAGAGAATTGATTGCTAGCCCGACCATCACAACTTCGATTATCAATGGTGGGGACGGTTCAGGGCAACACCCTAGCCAAAGTTTGCTTGATTTGATGACAATTTATGAAGAATTTGGACATTTTGAAGGTCTTAAGGTGGCTATCGCTGGCGACCTCAACCACTCACGGGTAGCTAAGTCTAATATGCAAATCCTTAAACGCTTGGGAGCGGAGCTTTACTTTGCTGGTCCTGAGGAATGGAGAAGTGAGGAGTTTGAACATTACGGTCGCTTTATATCAATTGATGAGGTGATTGATCAAGTAGATGTTATGATGTTTCTTCGTGTGCAGCATGAACGTCATGAAATTGTGACAGGATTTTCAAAAGAAGACTATCATAACCAGCATGGTTTGACACAAGAACGCTATGACCGCTTGAAAGAAAAAGCAATCCTTATGCACCCAGCTCCAGTCAATCGTGATGTGGAAATCGCTGATCACTTGGTAGAAGCACCGAAATCACGTATTGTTCAGCAAATGACCAACGGTGTCTTTGTCAGAATGGCAATTTTAGAATCTGTGCTGGCCTATAGAAAAGCAAAATAAGGCACAAAGCGTTAAAAGATGTCTGAGAGCATCAACGAGAGGTGAGTAGATGAAAAAACGACTTCTAGTATTAGAAGATGGTACAGTATTTGAAGGCAAGGCCTTCGGAGCAGATATTGATGTAACAGGGGAAATCGTCTTTAACACAGGGATGACTGGTTACCAAGAATCCATTACTGACCAGTCTTACAATGGACAAATCTTAACCTTTACCTATCCTTTGGTGGGAAATTATGGAATTAACCGTGACGACTACGAGTCAATCACTCCTACCTGCAAGGGAGTAGTAGTTTTTGAAGAAGCGCGTAGAGCCAGCAACTGGCGCAATCAAATGACCTTGGATGAATTCTTGAAAGCGAAGAAAATCCCAGGTATCTCAGGAATTGATACCCGAGCTTTGACAAAAATTATCCGTAAGCATGGTACCATGCGTGCAACCCTTACGCATGTTGGTGATACGATGGACCATATCATAGACCAGCTCCAAGCGACAGTTCTACCGACAGATAATATCAAGCAAGTCTCTACTAAGACAGCTTATCCTGCTCCTGGAGTTGGATTGAGTGTCGTATTGGTAGACTTTGGTCTCAAACACTCCATCTTACGCGAACTATCTAAGCGTAACTGTAACGTGACCGTTGTTCCATACACAACAACAGCAGAAGAGATTCTCCATCTCCATCCTGACGGGGTCATGTTGTCAAACGGTCCAGGAAATCCAGAAGATGTTCCTCAGGCACTTGATATGATTCGTGGTGTGCAAGGGAAAATTCCAATCTTTGGTATCTGTATGGGTCATCAACTTTTTGCTATGGCAAATGGTGCTAAGACCTACAAGATGAAGTTTGGTCACCGTGGATTTAACCACGCGGTGCGTGAAATTGCAACAGGCCGAGTAGACTTTACTAGCCAGAACCATGGTTATGCGGTTAGCCGTGAGGATTTGCCAGAGCATTTGATTATTACCCATGAAGAAATCAATGACAAGTCAGTTGAGGGTGTGCGTCACAGATACCAACCAGGTTTCTCTGTGCAATTCCATCCAGACGCAGCTCCAGGACCGCACGATGCAAGCTATCTCTTTGATGAATTTATCGAAATGATGGAGTCGTTTAAATCTGCTAATCGCTGATATAGGAAACTCTGTCAGAGGCTTGTCGAATAAAAAGGCAAGTCCTTTCTTTTAGTTGAGCAATGAGATGATGAAAATTTTTACACTCGATTTATTATTGAAAAATCATCGGAGAATTTATTTAATGTCGCTCTGTGAGGCGACGAATAGAAAGGCAGGTCGTTTCTTTTAGTCGCTATCAGGCGAACTAAAAACTCCCTGCACTAGATTTTTTATCGAAAAATATCGTTTCTCTAAAAAATCGTCGGAGAATTTATTTAATGTCGCTCTGTGAGGCGACGAATAGAAAGGAGAAGGGTGGTCCGTATTTGCTGAACTGAATACGGGCTACGGACGGTGCTAAAAAGATAGTTATTCCTAGAACTGATAGTTCTTCGTCATAACTCCTATTTTAGCTTTGTCCGCTTGACGCCCTTAATATCTTATAAATGCCTAAACGTACTGATATTCAAAAAATTATGGTGATTGGTTCTGGTCCGATTATTATTGGTCAGGCTGCTGAGTTTGACTACGCGGGGACCCAGGCCTGCTTGTCTTTGAAAGAGGAAGGTTATGAAGTTATCTTGGTGAATTCAAACCCTGCCACTATCATGACAGATAAGGAGATTGCGGACAAGGTCTACATCGAACCGATTACACTCGAGTTTGTGACGCGTATTCTCCGTAAGGAACGTCCAGATGCCTTGCTCCCAACCCTTGGTGGGCAAACAGGTCTCAATATGGCCATGGAATTGTCTAAAAACGGAATTTTAGATGAACTTGGTGTAGAACTTCTCGGAACTAAATTGTCTGCCATTGACCAAGCAGAGGACCGTGACCTCTTTAAACAATTAATGGAAGAGCTTGAGCAACCAATCCCTGAATCTGAAATTGTCAACACAGTGGAAGAAGCTGTTGCCTTTGCGGCGTCAATCGGCTACCCAGTTATCGTCCGTCCAGCCTTCACCCTTGGTGGTACTGGTGGTGGTATGTGTGCCAATGAGGAAGAATTGCGTGAAATCGCTGAAAATGGGTTGAAACTGTCACCTGTTACCCAATGTTTGATTGAGCGTTCCATTGCAGGTTTCAAGGAAATCGAATACGAGGTCATGCGTGACTCGGCTGACAATGCTCTTGTGGTTTGTAACATGGAAAACTTTGACCCAGTTGGGATTCACACAGGAGATTCTATCGTATTTGCCCCTGCGCAAACCATGTCGGACTATGAAAACCAAATGCTACGTGACGCGAGCTTGAGCATTATCCGCGCTCTTAAGATTGAAGGTGGGTGTAACGTTCAGCTGGCCCTTGATCCGCATAGCTTCAAGTACTATGTTATCGAAGTAAACCCTCGTGTATCGCGTTCGTCAGCCCTTGCTTCTAAGGCGACGGGTTATCCGATTGCCAAATTGGCTGCCAAGATTGCCGTTGGTTTGACTCTGGATGAGGTCATCAACCCAGTTACAGGTTCAACTTATGCTATGTTTGAACCAGCTCTTGACTACGTCGTTGCTAAGATTCCACGTTTCCCATTTGACAAGTTTGAAAAAGGTGAGCGTCGTCTGGGTACCCAGATGAAGGCGACTGGAGAAGTCATGGCGATTGGTCGTAACATCGAGGAATCACTTCTCAAGGCATGTCGCTCTCTTGAAATTGGAGTTCACCACAATGAAATGCCAGAACTTGCAACCGTTTCTGATGATGCCTTGATTGAAAAAGTTTTCAAGGCCCAAGATGACCGTCTCTTCTACGTATCAGAGGCCATTCGCCGTGGTTACACACCAGAAGAAATTGCTGAATTGACTAAGATTGATATCTTCTATCTGGATAAACTCTTGCACATCTTTGAAATTGAGCAGGAATTGGGTGCCCATCCACAAGATTTAGAAGTCTTGAAAACTGCTAAACTTAATGGTTTCTCAGACCGCAAGATTGCTGAACTCTGGGAAACGACAGCTGACCAGGTTCGCCAACTTCGCTTGGAAAACAAAATTGTCCCAGTTTACAAGATGGTCGATACTTGTGCGGCAGAATTCGACTCTGAAACACCATACTTCTATTCAACCTATGGCTGGGAAAATGAGTCTATCAAGTCTGATAAGGAATCTGTCCTAGTCCTAGGTTCAGGTCCAATCCGTATCGGACAAGGGGTTGAGTTTGACTACGCAACTGTTCACTCTGTTAAGGCTATACAGGCGGCTGGTTATGAAGCTATCATTATGAACTCAAACCCAGAGACCGTTTCTACGGACTTCTCGGTATCTGACAAGCTCTACTTTGAACCGTTGACTTTTGAAGATGTCATGAATGTTATTGACCTTGAGCAACCAAAAGGCGTTATAGTTCAGTTCGGTGGTCAAACAGCTATCAACCTTGCAGAGCCATTGGCAAAAGCAGGTGTGACCATCCTTGGTACACAAGTCGCTGACTTGGATCGTGCCGAAGACCGTGATCTCTTCGAACAAGCCCTTAAAGACTTGGATATTCCACAGCCGCCAGGACAAACAGCAACCAATGAAGAAGAAGCAGTGCTTGCAGCTCGCAAGATTGGTTTCCCAGTCTTAGTTCGTCCTTCTTATGTTTTGGGTGGACGTGCCATGGAAATCGTAGAAAATGAGGAAGATCTTCGTTCTTACATGCGTACCGCTGTTAAGGCTAGTCCAGACCATCCAGTCCTTGTTGACTCTTACATTGTTGGGCAAGAGTGTGAAGTTGATGCCATTTCAGACGGTGAAAATGTTCTCATCCCTGGTATCATGGAACATATCGAACGTGCCGGTGTCCACTCAGGTGACTCAATGGCCGTTTACCCACCACAAACCTTGTCGCAAAAGGTGCAGGAAACCATCGCAGACTATACGAAACGCCTAGCAATCGGCCTCAACTGTCTTGGGATGATGAACATCCAGTTTGTCATCAAGGATGAAAAAGTCTATGTTATTGAGGTCAATCCACGTGCCAGTCGTACGGTGCCATTCCTTTCTAAGGTAACTAATATTCCTATGGCTCAGGTAGCGACTAAGCTCATTCTTGGTCAAAGTCTTGAAGAACTTGGCTACCAAGATGGCCTTTATCCAGAAAGTACTCGCGTTCATATCAAGGCGCCAGTCTTCTCCTTTACGAAACTAGCTAAGGTAGACAGCTTGCTCGGTCCTGAAATGAAGTCAACAGGGGAAGTTATGGGTTCTGATAGAACTCTCGAAAAAGCTCTCTATAAAGCTTTTGAAGCTTCTTACCTGCACTTGCCAACCTTTGGAAATGTTGTCTTTACCATCGCTGATGATGCCAAAGATGAAGCCTTGGACTTGGCTCGTCGTTTCCAAAATATCGGTTATGGTATCCTTGCGACAGAAGGGACAGCAGCCTTCTTTGCTAGTCATGGACTCAAAGCCCAACCTGTTGGTAAGATTGGTGACGATGAACAGGATATCCCAAGCTTTGTTCGCAAAGGGAAAATTCAAGCGATTATCAATACTGTCGGAACAAAACGAACTGCTGACGAAGATGGTGAGCAAATCCGCCGTTCAGCCATTGAACACGGGGTGCCACTCTTCACAGCCCTAGACACAGCCAATGCCATGCTCAAAGTGCTGGAAAGCCGTAGTTTTGTCACAGAAGCAATCTAGTTGAGAAAAAATTTTTACAGTTAAAAAGTCAGCGTAGAAAACGCTGGCTTTTTGCAATATAGATCTTGCTTATTTCAACTATCATTCTTTCCTTAAGAATCATTCCAAAATGTGATATAATAAGGAAGAATTGGAAATAAGTAAATTATTTTCATTGTATTTTCAAAAACACCATTAAGAAAATAGGTAAAGACAGATTAGAAAGTGTAAAATTCCGATGTCTTCTAACAAGAAAGTCTCTCTTTCTGAGATCAATCAATCTATTGAAACTCCAAATAACAACCATTTTTGGCAAAATCTAAAAGCATTTTTAGGACCTGGCGCTCTTGTGGCAGTTGGTTATATGGATCCTGGAAACTGGATTACAAGTGTGGTTGGTGGTGCTTCTTACAAGTATAGTCTCTTATTCGTCATTTTAATTTCATCCATCATCGCCATGCAGCTACAACAAATGGCTGGAAAGCTCGGTATCGTAACTAAGATGGACCTAGCACAGGCAACAGCTCATCATGCTCCCAAGTGGCTTCGCTATAGTCTGTGGGTGATTTTAGAATTAGCTTTAATGGCGACAGACTTAGCTGAGGTTCTAGGGTCAGCGATTGCCTTAAATCTTTTATTTAAAATACCGATTATGGTTGCTATTCTCTTAACTGTTTTAGATGTATTTTTGTTACTTTTATTGATGAAATTTGGCTTCAAAAAAATTGAAGCCATTGTTACGACTCTTATTTTAACCATATTAGCCATCTTTACCTATCTTGTGGCCTTATCCAGTCCAAGTATTCAGGGGATTATTGGTGGTTATTTACCAACTTCAACTTTATTTGAAACACCGTTACCAGGTCATGAAAGCCAATTAACATTAGCTCTAGGAATTGTAGGTGCGACAGTCATGCCCCATAATCTCTATCTTCATTCATCCCTATCCCAAACAAGGAAAATCAATCACAAAGATAAGAAGGATGTTCGGAAAGCCGTGCGTTTTATGACATGGGATTCAAATCTTCAGTTGTCCTTAGCCTTTATTGTCAATTCCTTGCTTCTCATTTTAGGTGCCTCCCTCTTTTTTGGTCATGCATCTGAAATTTCAGCTTTTTCTCAAATGTACAATGCTTTACAGGATTCAACAATAGCAGGAGCGATAGCCAGCTCAACTCTGTCAACTTTATTTGCTCTAGCTCTCTTAGCAAGTGGCCAAAATTCGACTATTACAGGTACCTTGACAGGACAGATTGTCATGGAAGGTTTCTTGCATCTGAAATTGCCTCAGTGGATTATCCGTATCGGTACACGTATTTTTGCCTTGCTCCCTGTGATTATTGTAGCCGTCTTGTTTGGACATCAAGAAAAAACCTTGGATCAGTTATTGGTCTATTCACAAGTCTTTCTGTCAATCGCTCTTCCGTTTTCAATCTTCCCCTTAATCTATCTGACTTCTAAAAAGTCACTGATGGGAGAATTCACCAATGCCAAGTGGAACACCATCCTAGGTTACGCAGTTTCAATCATCTTGACCATTCTCAATATCAAGCTTCTTTTTGATATTTTTTAACCTCGTTTGAAATCAATCATAGTGTCAGCGTGAAGCTTGATAAAGAGAAAGTAGTAGTGGTTGATTCATAAAAATAAGTACAAAAAAAGAACAGTTGGAACTGTTCTTTTTATGATTATTTGAGACCGTATTTTTTGTTGAAACGATCCACACGTCCATCTGCTTGAGTGAACTTTTGACGTCCAGTGTAGAATGGGTGTGAGTCTGATGAAATTTCCACACGGATCAATGGGTAAGTTTCGCCTTCGAACTCAACAGTTTCGTTAGAGCGTTTTGTTGAACCGCTAAGGAATTTGTAACCAGTAGTTGTGTCCATGAAGACAACTGGGCGATATTCTGGATGGATATCTTTTTTCATTTTGCAATATTTCCTTTCTGCCATGGTCTCTTTGCGAGCCATAGATTGTTACCTTACTAGTCTATCAGATTATGAAAAGTTTAGCAAGTATTTTATCAGTTTTTAAGCAAGTTTTTTAGTTTTTGGTAGATGATTTCGTTTTCTTCTAGACTATAGGAATTGGCGCCACTGGCTAATGGGTGTCCTCCTCCGTCGTGTTGTTTGGCAATGTCATTGATAGGGGTGATTTTACTGCGCATACGAACGCGGAAGTGGCCATCATTTTGTTCAACAAAGATAGCCCAAGCCTTAACAGTATCAATTCGACCAGGTGCACCGACAATCGCTGCGGTTTCAGCGTCGGTAACATTGTACTGTTTCAAGATTTCTTGACTGAGAAGAACGCGAGCAGCTCCATTTTCATCAATTTCTAGATGGTCGTAGATGTAGCCTTGAAGTTTTGCAATCTTGAAGCTCATGGTATCCATCTGTCGAGACAATCCGGCAAAGTCAAAATCAACTTCTCGGAGCTGGGCAGCTATTCTAAAGGTACGAGCACTAGTTGACGGGTAGAGAAAACGCCCTGTGTCCCCGACAATTCCTGCATAGAGAAGTCGTGCCGCTTCGCTAGACAAAGCCAGCTGATTTTCTTGAGCAAATAGGGCAATCATCTCACTGGCACTGCTTGAACTTGTATCGACCCAAGACATGTCACCGTATACATCGTCGTTAGGATGGTGATCGATTTTGATGGTGAAAGCAGCTTGTTCATAGCGTTTATCATCGATACGAGGCCGATTCGCTGTATCACAAATAATAGCAAGAGCACCATGGTAGTCACTATCTTGAACAGTATCCATTTCTGCCATCCAAGTCAAAGTCGGTTCATTATAACCAACAGCTTTGATGGTCTTTTCTGGAAAATGGTGATTGAGCAAGGCTTTCAAACCTACCTGACTTCCCAAGGCATCAGGGTCCGGTTTCATATGACGATGAATGATGATGGTATCGTATTCTTTGATTTTCTCTAAAATTTGCTGACAAATCTCCATAAATAACCTCAATTCTTTCTCATTTCATTGTAGCACAAGAATTTTTATTTTTAAAATGAAAAAGATATGATATAATGGAGAGAGATAAATTGAGGAGGACGATATGGCATTAGCAAAAATTGTATTTGCCAGTATGACCGGTAATACCGAAGAAATTGCAGATATTGTAGCAGATAAATTGCGTGATTTGGGCTTGGATGTCGATGTTGATGAATGTACGACTGTTGACGCTTCAGACTTCTTGGAGGCGGACATCGCTATCGTTGCGACTTACACTTACGGAGATGGAGAATTGCCAGATGAGATGATGGACTTCTATGAAGACCTAGCAGACCTCAACTTGAATGGTAAAATCTACGGAGTGGTCGGTTCAGGTGACACCTTCTACGACGAATTTTGTAAGGCTGTTGATGACTTTGATCGCGTTTTTGTAGCGACAGGAGCAGAAAAAGGTTCAGAGTGTGTTAAAGTTGATCTTTCTGCCGAAGAAGAAGACATCGAACGCTTGGAACAATTCGCAGAAGAATTGGCTGCAAAAGTAGGATAAGAATCAAACTGCGCTGACTGAAAGGAGTCGGTGCGTTTTTTATTAGCTATTTTGGGATTTTACTAGCCTATTTGGTGGCTTTTTGATACAATAATTCAAATAAAGGAGGAGACACTATGGATTTAGATAGTATTCGGCAAGAAATTGATCAAATTGACGATCAAATCGTCAAGCTCCTGGAAGAAAGAATGCATTTAGTTGAAGGGGTTGTCGCTTATAAAAAAGCATCTGGTAAACCAATCTTAGATTCTAAGAGAGAAGAAGTTATTTTTGAAAAAGTCAAAAATCGAGTAGAAGATAAGCGCTATCAGGAGACCATTGTTGAGACTTTTTCAGACATTCTCAAACGTTCGCGTGATTATCAGGATCAAAACATCAAATGAAAAAAGAACAATTTTATCCGCTAGGGATTTTTCTGGCTGCTATGTTGGGAGGTCTTGTCCGCTATCTGGTTTCCACTTGGTTACCAGCTAGTCCAGACTTTCCTTGGGGTACCCTCCTTGTCAACTATCTGGGTATTTTCTACCTGGTCTATCTGGTAAAAGGCTATCTGGCCTATAAGGGAACCAGCAAGGGCTTGGTTTTGGCGCTTGGGACAGGATTTTGTGGTGGCCTGACAACCTTTTCTAGTCTAATGCTTGATGCCGTGAAATTGCTCGATACCGGGCGTTATCTTAGCTTAATTAGCTATCTGCTTTTGAGTATTGGAGGAGGTCTGCTATTGGCTTATATTCTAGGGAGGAAGAAATGGTAATCATCTATCTTGCAATCGCCTGCGGGTTCGGAGCACTGGTGCGTTATTTCTTTTCTCGCTATAATCAATCCTCGAAATTGCCCCTAGGAACTCTCATAGCCAATCTTCTCGGTTGTTTTTTGATTGGCTTGCTCTACAACCATGTGGAGTCCAAGGAAGTCTATGCTATCCTAGCGACAGGTTTCTGTGGTGGGTTGACGACCTTTTCAACCTTGAATGATGAGCTGCAAAGACTACTTAGTGACAAGAAGGTATTTTATAGCTATTTAGTCTTAACCTACATAGGTGGTTTTCTAGCGATTTTTTTAGGAATTCTGCTATAAATTTCTTTACTTTTATGTGGAAATTTGGTAAACTGTATCTTGTGTGTAATGGACGCACAAAAATACAGTTTATCCGCTGAGGAAGGTTCCTCAAGATTGACAAAGATAGGAGAATAAAATGAATCCATTAATCCAAAGCTTGACTGAAGGTCAACTTCGTACAGATATCCCATCATTCCGTCCTGGTGACACTGTTCGTGTACATGCGAAAGTTGTCGAAGGTAACCGTGAACGTATCCAGATTTTTGAAGGTGTTGTTATCGCACGTAAAGGTGCTGGCATCTCAGAAAACTACACAGTTCGTAAAATCTCTAACGGTGTAGGTGTTGAGCGTATCTTCCCAATCCACACTCCACGTGTTGAAAAGATCGAAGTTGTTCGTTACGGTAAAGTACGTCGTGCGAAATTGTACTACTTGCGTGCACTTCAAGGTAAGGCAGCTCGTATCAAAGAAATCCGTCGTTAATTCGACTAAAAAACTCTGCTTACCTAGCAGAGTTTTTCTCTAGCTCCCTTAGTTCAATGGATATAACAACTCCCTCCTAAGGAGTAGTTGCAGGTTCGATTCCTGCAGGGGGCATTTTAAGTAATGCAAAGAAAAGCAAAGAATATGCAAAGTGTTTATTTTAAGGCAATCATCACAAGTTAATTTTTAAAAATAATTTAGTATTTTTTGTTTTTTTGACCAAATCATGACCAAATTTTGACCAAAATTAAATTTTTAGAAATTAATATAAAGTAAAGTAGATCAAGAAATTGGTCTATTTTTTGTGAAACAGTATTAAGAGTTATTAAAAAATATTTTATCATTTTCACTATGAAATTGTTCTGTCCATTTAAAAATGTTGGAAGAGACTAAATAATATTTTTGGTTTATAGAACAGATATAAAGTTTTAAATATGATTACGCTTTAAAAAAATGTTGTATTTTATTGTGTTATCCCTTGACAATTTTATTTAGAAAATATATGATAAGGATAATGACAGCGGTGTCATTTTGTCTGATGTAAAAAAATTTAGTGATACATAGTAAAAAAACAATAAAAAATTTGGAGGTGTTTTATGAAGCATTTTGTTCACAATGAGGTTTTTAGTATTCGGAAACTTAAGGTTGGATTGTGCTCTGTTTTGGTAGCGGTTTCATTCTTGGGGGTACAAAGTGTTTTTGCTGATGAAGTTATTACAAGTACTTCACAGATATCTATAAATAAGCTTTCTACTTCAACCACCAATAGTTTAGAAAGCTCATCAACTAATAATTATGATAAACCTACTGGGATTGACTCTTCTACTTCACAATTAACCGATAGTAATGTTGATTCTCCTTTGACACCTAATAAAGAATATAAAGAAGATGGGGTAAATACTGGAACTTTTGAAGATGAAATGAAAGATTCTCCTCTTGTTTCTAATAGTGACCTTTCTACTTCAACTATCAAAACTTTAGAAGGTTCCTTAACTAGTAAACATGACAGTTTGACTGATTTTATTAGTACTTATTCAAAGTCAGTTAGTTCTGAGAACGAAGTTGCAGATACCTCTAATAGTAATGAAGTGCGAGAGAGTAACACTGCCTTAGAAAAAGGAATTGAAGTTTCGGCTTTAAATGTAAAAGATTATGGTGCAGTAGGCGATGGGGTTAATGATGACAGACAAGCAATTCAAGATACAATAGATGCAGCTGCTAAAGGATTAGGTGGAGGAAAAGTATATTTTCCTGAGGGAACTTATTTAGTTAAAGAAATTGTCTTTTTGAGAAGTCATACACACATAGAAGTACATGAAAAAGCTACAATATTAAATGGTATCAATATCAAAAATCATCCTTCTATTGTATTCATGACAGGTTTATTCACTGATGATGGAGATCAAGTTGAGTGGGAACCAACCGAAGATATCAGTTACTCTGGTGGAACAATTGATATGAACGGAGCTTTGAATGAAGAGAGGACAAAAGCTAAGAATCTTCCTTTGATCAATTCTTCAGGAGCCTTTGCTATAGGAAATTCAAAAAACGTAACAATAAGTAATGTAACCTTTAAAGATAGCTATCAGGGACATGCCATTCAAATTGCAGGTTCAAAAAATGTACTAGTAGACAACTCTCGGTTTTTGGGACAAGCTCTCCCTAAGACTATGAAGGATGGTCAGATCATCAGTAAGGAGTCTATTCAAATAGAGCCATTAACCAGAAAAGGCTTTCCATATGCATTAAATGATAATGGTCAAAAATCTGAAAATGTAACAATTCAAAATTCTTATTTTGGTAAAAGTGAAAAATCAGGTGAATTAGTAACTGCAATTGGGACACATTATCAAACTGCAACAACTGAAAATCCTTCAAATATTAAAATTCTAAATAATCATTTTGATAATATGATGTATGCGGGTATTCGCTTTACAGGATTTACTGATATTTTAATAAAAGGAAATAGGTTTGATAAGAAAACTAAAGAGGAAAGTGTACACTATCGTGAAAATGGTGCTGCTTTAGTTAATGCTTATAGTTATAAAAATGTTAAAGATATATTAGATTTGAATAAACATGTGACTATTACTGGAAATGTATTTAATATTGCTGATTCTAACACTAAAGCAATACGAATTGCAAAAGATAGTGCAGATTATCTTGGAAAAGTAACTGATATTACTGTAACAAAGAATATCATTCGTAATAATTCGAAAAATACTGAACAGCCAAATATTGAAATGTTAAGAGTCAGCGACAATTTGGTAGTGTCTGATAATATCATTTCAGGAGGTAAAGACGGAATCGTAATTGAAGAATCCGCTGGAAGTATCACTGTCTTAAATAACCAACTTTCCAATTTAACAGGAAATCATGTTTCTTTACTTAAAACTGATTTTAATGGGACCAGTTCAGACACAAATAATAGTGTCGGTGATTTTAATATTATAACTGAGAATGAAAGTTATAAAATCTTTTCGCAAAATTCAGGTAATCATTCAGATAACCACTCAGATAAGCATGCAGAGGAAATAAAACCTGTAGCTGAAAACAAAAATAGTTTAGCTAATAATTACTCAGTAAATAGTGTAGATGATAAAATTGAAAAATCAAATCATGATTCAGGTAATGTAGTAACAGGAGAAATTTCACAAAAACAATATGACGTAACTAATGTTAGTGAAGTAGTTAAGACAAAAAATAATCAACATGCATTACCAAAAACTGGATTAAATAAAATGGTTGAGTTGCTTTTAACTATTATTGGAATTTGCCTTCTATTTGGACAACGGAGTTTTAAACGTCATTATGAAGATAGATAGAATATGCTCAATACAAGGTAGCACTATAGAGAACGAAGATAGCGTAGGTTACAAAAATCAATATTTCTGGATTATAGATGGAGCAACAGATTTATTTAATTCAAAAGACTCTATAGGTTATTCAGTTTCAGAAGTATCTCACCTTATTTCTGAATGTCTCAAGCAGTATTGTGACGATTCGTTATCATTGAAGAAAATTTTCGAGCTTGTTTTGGATGATGTTAGAAAAATAATAGAGATAGATCAGTGTGAGTTTGATGATTATTACCAGTTACCAACTTTTGCCTTTATTTTTGCGAAATTATCTGGTTTAAAATTAGAATACATAATGATTGGCGATTGTGTTATGATAGTCAACAATCAAACTATTACAGACCATAGAGTAGATTGCCTTTTTGAACAAGGAAAATTTTCAATCAAATCTAATGATGAAGTTGATAAAAAGACTATATTACAAAATATTAGGAAGCTAGCTAATAAACCAGATGGATATTGGATAGGTTCACTAGACAAAAGTAGTATAAATCATGTTATCAATGGTAGTTTGGAAGTAACTAGTGATCATATTGTTTTAATGACTGATGGTTTTTACGATTTTTATACTCAAAATTCAGGCTACAATTTTGGAGAGTTAATTGAAATGAGAAAAGAATCTACAAATATTGATCCTATTTATGGTAAAAAAGATGATGCAAGTATTTTGATAATTGATGTTTAAAATAATTTCATCATATGATGAACTATAAAGACAGTTATCTATACGAGTTCTTTATAGTGCAATTGATTATTGAGGTTAGATAATGTTGAGAAAGCATTTTGACAATGAAATTATTGAGTTGTCTAATAATCTAGAAGATATATGGATTTCTATAATAAAAAAATATGAAATGATATATGATGATTTAACTGAAGTTCAAAAACAAAGTATTATAGATAATGATTTAGTTATTAATGAAGCAGTTGTTACAATAGATATGAAAGGTATTGAACTCATCTGTTTACAACATCCTGTTTCTGTTGATTTGAGAAAAATTATAACTATAGTAAAATTATCCACAGATATTGAACGTATTGGTGATCGAATCATTGAAATAGTTAAGAATTTAAAAAATATTCATACAATGCATGAATGGGGACCATTATTTTATGAAATGCTAAAAATACATTTTATTCTAGGGGATCACTTAAAGAAAACTCTAACATGGTATAAGAATAGAAACTATGAACCTGACGTATATGACTATAATAAAAAATGTAAGTTGATATCTGGTCTATGTCAAAAACTAGGAGACAAAGTAGTAGAGAACTTTCTTATTGAATCCTCAAATGTTGATGAAGCTATTGTATTTTTAGAAGTTATTAATATTCTTGATAAGATGTCCCATACAACAAAATCTATTTATAAATGGTTAGATTATCAGGAAATTGGAGTATTATAGTTAAAGAGGAGTATATATGCAGACAATAGTAGATAATTTTGCTAATAAAGTTATTGAATATGGAATTTATAAATCGATGGACCAAATATATATAAAAAATAGAATATTGGCTTTAATCGGTGAAGAAGGAACTGATAAGATTTCAAATGATAGTGATCTTAAAAAATTAAAAGACAATTTAGTAGAAATAGCTTTAAAGAACGGTAAAATTGCTGATTTAGCTGAGGCAAAGGAATGTTTAGGTGCAGAGCTGATGAATTTTATCGTTCCATTACCAAGTCGCCTTAATGATATTTTTTGGAGTTCATATGATGTTTCGCCACAGGAAGCAGTTGAAGAGTTCTATCAGTTAAGTAAAGATAGCGACTATATTAAATTGTCAGCTATCGCTAAAAATATAGCTTTTCATACTGAAACTAATTATGGTTCACTTGAAATTACAATCAATTTATCAAAACCGGAAAAAGATCCGAAAACAATCGCAGCAGAGAAATTGGTAAAGTCATCTAATTATCCAAAATGTTTACTTTGTATGGAAAATGAAGGTTATCAGGGGAGAATAAATTATCCAGCACGTGCTAATCATAGAATTATTCGGTTGGAACTGGGAGACGAAGTATGGGGTTTCCAGTATTCCCCATACTCATATTTTAATGAGCATGCGATATTCTTGAATAGTCAACATGTACCAATGGCTATTACGTCCAAAACATTTGAACAATTATTGGAGATTGTTGATATTTTACCAGGATATTTTGCTGGTTCAAATTCTGATCTTCCTATCTCAGGAGGTTCTATTCTTAGTCATAATCACTACCAGGGAGGAAAACATATTTTCCCAATGGAAAAAGCAAAAATTGAGAGAGAATTTCTTTTTAAAGACTTTGAGGATGTTAAAGCAGGTATTGTAAAATGGCCGATGTCAGTGATTAGGCTACAAGGTGAAAATAAAAATCGTTTGGTAGAATTAGCTACTAAAATCCTAAATATCTGGAGAGAATATTCAGATTTAGAAGTAGACATCATTGCTAAGACTGAAGATATTCCACACCATACGGTGACTCCTATTGCTCGTAAAGTGGATGGAAGATATGAATTGGATATTGTTCTGAGAGATAACCATACTACTAAACAATACCCAGATGGTGTTTACCACCCTCATCAAGATGTACAACATATTAAAAAGGAAAATATCGGGTTAATCGAAGTGATGGGACTTGCGATTTTACCACCTCGTTTGAAAACAGAGTTAGAAGAAGTTGAAAAATATCTTTTAGGAGAAAAAAATTCAATTGCAAACTATCATTTAGAATGGGCTGACCAATTGAAAGAAAAATATCCTAATATTAAAAAAGAAGAGGTTAATCGCGTAGTTCAACACGAAGTAGGACAAGTATTTGCGAGAGTTCTCGAAGATGCTGGCGTTTATAAGAATACTCCGTTTGGACATGAAGCGTTTATGAGATTTGTTAAGTCGGTTGGAATTAGTTAGGAGGAACCCCAAATGGCAATATTGGTGACAGGCGGAGCTGGTTATATTGGTAGCCATACCGTAGTAGAATTATTAAATTTAGGGAAGGAAGTCGTAATTGTCGATAACCTTTCGAACTCTAGCATCTTGGTATTAGATCGGATTGAAGCAATTACTGGGAAACGTCCTGCGTTTTACGAATTAGATGTTTGTGATAAACAAGGATTGAGAAAAGTTTTTGAACAAGAATCTATTGAGGCTGCAATTCATTTTGCAGGATACAAAGCTGTCGGAGAATCCGTGCAAAAGCCTGTGATGTACTACGAAAATAATATTATGAGCACATTAGCTCTTGTTGAAGTGATGTCAGAGTTTAAAGTTAAGAAGATTGTATTTTCATCGAGTGCGACTGTATACGGCATTCACAATCAATCACCCCTCATTGAGACAATGCCGACAAGTGCAACAAACCCTTATGGGTACACCAAAGTGATGCTTGAACAAATTTTAAAAGATGTTCATGTAGCAGATTCAGAGTGGAGTATTGCATTGCTTCGTTATTTTAATCCGATCGGGGCTCATGAGTCTGGGCTTATTGGTGAAGACCCCTCTGGAATTCCCAACAACTTGATGCCTTTTATTGCACAAGTAGCTGTAGGCAAGCGATCAGAGCTAAGTGTTTTTGGAGATGATTATGATACGGTAGATGGTACTGGTGTTCGCGATTATATCCATGTAGTGGATTTAGCGATAGGGCATATAAAAGCTTTAGAAAAAGTATCCGAAAAAACAGATGTTTATATTTATAACCTGGGCTCAGGAGAGGGAACTAGTGTATTACAACTTGTAAATACATTTGAAAGTGTCAATAAGGTTCCAATTCCTTATAAAATTGTTCCAAGACGATCAGGAGACGTTGCGACTTGTTATGCAAATGCAGACAAAGCGTATAAGGAGTTAAATTGGAAGACTACGAAAACGGTTGAAGATATGTGTAGAGATACATGGAATTGGCAATCCAAAAATCCTAATGGATACAATAAATAATAAAGCACAATAGTCTTGTGATATGTATATATAAAAAAAATCAAAAAAAAATTATGAAAGCGCTTGACAAAGTAATCGTTTACATTGTATAATGTAAACATGAATGACACCGATGTCAAAAATAAAAAAGAAGGTCTTTTTATGAAAAACTTAACAAAAATTAAGTTCAAAGAGAACGGGGAATTTAATCATTTCCCAGGGAATACAGTTGTTGCAAATCTTTATACTAATTCAGATTTGATGGAAGTTGTTGATATCATTCAATCACGTTATAGAGAGTTGCCATTTATAGATAAATTTACATTAACTCCAAGAGATTCTATTCATATGACAGTAATAGAGTTACTTTGTCACGAAAATCGTGAGTCTGAATTTTGGAGTAGTCATCTACCACTAGATACACCATTACAAGAAATTCATGATTACTTTGCTAAGCAACTAGAAATCTTCCCATTACTCAACGAAGATATTCATATGCGAGTTACTGAAATGGGCAATCAAAACATTTTAGTTGAACCAGCAGATGAAAAATCAGCTAAACGATTAGAAGAAATTAGAACGTATGTTTCAGAAAAAGCAGGTGTTCGATTCCCTAATCATGATCGCTATCAATTCCATATCTCAATTGGATATCTTCGAGTTCCATTAACGGAAGATGAAAATGAAGAGTTTACAAAGGTGAAAAAGGAATTAACAAAAGTTCTACTTGAAAAGATTCCTGTAATTACTGTAAATCGTATTGATTATACAGTATTTGAAGATATGAGACGATTTGTTCCATATTGTGAAAAATTTTAAAAAAAATTATTATTAAAAATATAAAGGAGTTTTCATATGAAAAAATCTAAATTGTTATCGCTTTTAGCTGCAGGGGTTGCGGTTACAACATTGGCAGCATGTTCAGGTGGTTCAAATAATTCATCAAATTCTTCGAGCGATACACCTCAATCAGAAGAAAAAGCTGATAAGAGCCAAGAATTAGTAATTTATTCTAACTCTGTTTCAAACGGACGTGGAGATTGGCTAACTGCTAAAGCAAAAGAAGCTGGTTTCAATATTAAAATGGTTGATATCCCTGGCGCTCAATTAGCAGACCGTGTTATTGCTGAGAAGAATAATGCAGTTGCAGATATGGTATTTGGAATTGGTGCTGTTGATTCAAATAAAATTAGAGATCAAAAATTACTAGTACAGTACAAGCCTAAATGGTTAGATAAAATTGATCAATCTTTATCAGATAAAGATAATTATTATAATCCTGTGATTGTTCAACCATTAGTTTTAATTGGGGCGCCTGATGTAAAAGAAATGCCTAAAGATTGGACTGAGTTAGGTAGCAAGTATAAAGGTAAATATTCAATTTCTGGGCTCTCAGGTGGAACAGGGCGTGCTATCTTGGCAAGTATCCTTGTTCGTTATCTAGATGATAAAGGAGAATTGGGTGTTTCTGAAAAAGGTTGGCAAGCAGCTAAAGAATATTTGGAAAATGCGTACACTCTTCAAAAGGGTGAAAGTTCAATTGTTAAAATGTTGGATAAGGATGACCCAATCCAGTATGGAATGATGTGGGGTTCTGGTGCATTAGTTGGACAGAAAGAACAAAATGTTGTATTTAAAGTAATGTCTCCTGAAATTGGTGTCCCGTTTGTAACTGAACAAACAATGATTTTGAATACTAGTAAGAAACAAGCTTTAGCTAAAGAATTTATTGATTGGTTTGGTCAAACAGAAATTCAAGTAGAGTATAGCAAAAACTTTGGTTCTATTCCTGCAAATACTGAGGCAGTGAAAGAGTTACCAGAAGCAACTAAGAAATTTGTTGATCAAGTGAAACCACAAAGTATTGATTGGGAAGCTGTTGGAAAACATTTGGACGAATGGGTCGAAAAAGCTGAACTTGAATATGTAAAATAGGACATAAGTGTAATTTTTAAAATTCCAAGTCTCTCTAATGTTTCTGCACATACAAAAGAAATTAAGAGGGACTTTTTATATATTAGTAAAGGAAGTTAATAATATGATTAAATTTGATAATATTCAAATTAAATATGGTGATTTTATCGCGATTGATAATCTTAATTTAGATATTCAGGAAGGAGAATTCTTTACCTTTCTAGGACCTTCTGGATGTGGTAAATCAACAACTTTGAGAGCTTTGGTAGGTTTTCTAGACCCTTCATCTGGAAGTATTGAGGTTAATGGCACAGATGTTACGCACTTGGAGCCTGAAAAACGTGGAATCGGGATCGTATTCCAATCTTACGCACTATTTCCAACAATGACAGTTTTTGATAATATTGCATTTGGTTTAAAAGTTAAAAAAGTTGCTCCAGATGTTATTAAAGCCAAGGTTTCTGCAGTGGCTGCTAAAATTAAGATTTCAGATCAACAATTGCAACGTAACGTTTCAGAATTATCTGGAGGACAACAGCAGCGTGTAGCTTTAGCTCGTGCTCTTGTTTTGGAACCTAAAATCCTATGTTTGGATGAACCCTTGTCAAACCTAGATGCAAAATTACGTGTGGATTTGAGAAAAGAGTTGAAACGTCTTCAAAAAGAATTGGGAATTACAACTCTATATGTTACACATGACCAAGAGGAAGCGTTAACGCTATCTGATAGGATTGCTGTTTTTAATAATGGTTTTATTGAACAAGTGGGGACACCAGTAGAAATTTATCATAATTCTCAAACAGAATTTGTATGTGATTTCATTGGAGACATTAACGTACTTACAGATGAAACTGTTCACGGAATTCTTCTAAATAATGCTCATGTTTTTTTGGAAGATAAAAAAGGTTACATTCGTTTAGAAAAAGTTCGCTTCAAACGTGAAACGGATCAGGATTTTGTCTTAAAAGGTTCAATTATTGATGTTGAATTTTCAGGAGTTACAATTCACTATACTGTTCAGGTATCTGAAAACCAAATTCTTAATGTAACAAGTATCGATAGTCAGTCAGCTATTAGATCTGTCGGAGAAAGTGTGGAATTATTTATCACACCATCAGACGTTCTGCAATTTTAAGGAGGGGCAGTATGCGTCATAAATTAAATTGGAAAGATTGGCTCATTCGTTTAGGCTTAATCTGGTTCTTGGTAACTTTCATCATTTATCCAAACTTTGATTTAGTAGTTAATGTATTTGTGAAAGGTGGGGAGTTTTCACTTGATGTCGTACAACGAGCTTTTAAATCTCAACGTGCGATTCAGAGTATTTTTAACAGTTTCAAGTTAGCATTCTCACTAATTATAACTGTTAATGTTGTTGGTGTACTTTGTGTATTGTTTACAGAATATTTTGATATTAAAGGAGCTAAAATATTAAAACTAGGATACATGACGTCACTAATCTACGGTGGAGTAGTTTTGGCTACTGGTTATAAATTCGTTTATGGACCATATGGAATGATTACCAAATTTTTACAAAGTATTATTCCATCTTTAGATCCTAACTGGTTTATTGGTTATGGTGCAGTTCTATTTATTATGACATTTTCTGGTACTGCTAATCACACCTTATTCCTAACTAATACAATTCGAAGTGTAGACTATCATACTATTGAAGCTGCACGTAATATGGGTGCCAAACCATTTACAGTGTTTAGAAAAGTAGTATTGCCAACTCTAATTCCTACTTTATTCGCTCTTACAATTATGGTTTTTCTAAGTGGGTTATCAGCAGTAGCAGCACCTATGATTGTTGGTGGGAAAGAATTCCAAACTATTAACCCAATGATCATAACATTTGCTGGAATGGGAAATTCTCGTGACTTAGCCGCCTTTCTAGCAATTATTTTGGGTATTGCCACTACGATTTTGCTTACTATTATGAACAAGATCGAAAAAGGCGGAAATTATATTTCTATTTCTAAAACGAAAGCACCTTTGAAAAAACAAAAAATCACATCTAAACCATGGAATATCATTGCACATATTGTTGCTTATGCTTTGTTCACTGTTTTCATGTTACCATTGATTTTCATTGTATTGTATTCATTTACTGACCCAGTTGCAATACAGTCAGGAAACTTATCATTATCAAACTTTACTCTTGATAATTACAGATTGTTCTTTAGTAATAGTGTTGCGTTTTCTCCATTCCTAGTCAGCTTTATATATTCTATCATTGCAGCAACTACTGCAACAGTTCTTGCTGTTGTGTTTGCGCGAGTAGTTCGTAAACATAAAACTCGATTTGATTTCTTGTTCGAATACGGAGCTCTTCTTCCTTGGCTATTACCAAGTACACTTCTAGCAGTTAGTTTATTGTTCACTTTCAACCAACCTCAACTTTTAGTCTTTAACCAGATTCTAGTTGGTAGTTTAGTAATTTTGCTAATCGCTTATATTGTTGTAAAAATTCCATTCTCTTATAGAATGGTACGTGCAATCTTATTTAGTGTTGATGATGAGATGGAGGATGCTGCTAGAAGTATGGGGGCTTCACCATTTTACACAATGATGAAGGTTATTATTCCTTTCATCTTGCCGGTAGTTCTTTCTGTTATCGCACTCAACTTTAACTCTTTATTGACCGATTTCGATTTATCTGTATTCCTTTATCATCCATTGGCTCAACCATTAGGTATTACGATTCGTTCTGCAGGTGATGAAACAGCAACATCTAATGCACAAGCTCTTGTATTTGTTTATACAATTGTTCTAATGATTATTTCAGGAACTGTATTGTACTTCACACAGAGACCGCGTGGTAAGAAAAGGAAATAGTAATGCAATCATCCAGCATTGGACTATCATACATTGAAATTATTATTAGAGTCGTGTTATCTTTGGTCATTGGAAGTATTATTGGCTTAGAAAGAGGAAGTAAATCTCAACCAGCAGGTATTCGTACACATAGTATCGTTTGTATGGCTGCTTGTTTGATTATGATGACTAATGAATTTGTATCTTATAAGTTTGGAACAGGAGATCCGACACGTTTAGGTGCTCAAGTTATTTCTGGTGTTGGTTTTCTTGGAGCTGGAACAATTCTTATCACAGATAAAAAGAAGGTTACTGGTCTGACAACTGCAGCAGGAATCTGGGCTTCTGCAGGAATAGGTTTAGCTATTGGAGTAGGTTTTTATGAAGGTGCTCTGTTAGTAGCTATTTCTGTGTGGAGTGTGATTTCTATGTTTCAGCCTTTAAAAAAATATCTTCAAAGTCGTTCAAAAGTTATTGAATTATATATTGTAGTTAAATCTACTGAGGCATATAATCGAGTATTAGTTTATTGTGCAGAAAATGGAATTCGATTGAATGATTCAAGAACTGCTTTTGGAGATGTTAATTCTGAAAGAATTGAATATTTTGATGTTCCAGACAAAAGAATAGCATCATTTATGACTCTAGAACTTTCAGGTAAGTTTGAACATCTTAAACTAATGGAAGAAATAGCAAATATTGTTGGTGTTATTTATGTCGAAGAAGTTAGTTGATATAGAATAAACAAAGGGGCAGTTATTCTTGTCCCTTTGTTTTTTAGGTGATAATTGACTCGAAATTATTTGCAAAGTATAAGGATAAACATAAATGAAGGTATATAATATTAATTTTGACTGTGGAAGAATAACGTATTTTGAATATAATTCTTTAGTGCAAGTATATAGATTTCATTCTTTTTATGATATTTGTGAAATTGTATTTTCGTCTTCTTTACCAGCTGATGATATATTAGCAAAAGTTATTGTTAAGGAAAAGATTATTCCGATCTTAGACTGCTATGTCCAAATGTTATTAGATACTTTTATAGTTTCAATGGATTTTACCGAAAATGATTTTTTATATTTTCGTGGTAAGTTATTTTCATACAAGTTTATCAGTTGTGAAGTAGAAAAAATTGTAAAGAATAAAGATTTTAATTGTCAATGTTATTTTTTTGAATCGGAAGAATAGAGTATAAAATAGAAAATTTTGAAATTAAAGTTTTTGTTAAGATACATTAAAATATTTTACTAAATTCTCTTGTTAAAAAAAGTAAATATTGTATAATAAAATTAGATAAATCATAAATGGAGGACTAAAGTGAAAAATTTAAACGATAAAAAGGTAACTATTTATGATATTGCGCATTTATCAGGTTTTTCTCCAAAAACTGTTTCACGTGTTATTAACGGTGGTGAAAAGGTAAAAGAAGAAACTTATCGAGCTATTCAAAAAGTCATTGATGAGTTGTCGTATGTTCCAAATGCATATGCAAAAAATTTGACTAAGAAAGAAACTACAAACATTTTGATTTCCGTTAAAAAGATTGATTCTTTTCCCTTGATTTGGTTTCAAACTTTACTAGATAGAGTTCTACAAACTTGTAAAGAGTTTGGTGTAAACGCTATTGTTGAATACTTTGGTGAAGAAGATACGATTAGGAATTCAATAATTTCAAGTACAGGAAGCTTAATAGATGGAGTAATAGTATTTTATGAAAGTAAAGACGATATTCGGATTAATTATTTACAGAAGAATAATATGCCTTTTATAGTTTTTGGAGAATCTCGAACACCTGATGTTGTTTATGTATCTAATAACAATTTTCAAGCAACTTATGATATGATGGAATTAGTAACAAAAGAGAATATTAAAAGTATGTTGTTACTTATGGGAGGGGAATCTCTTGTTAATAAGGATCGTGAAAAAGGTATTCGTACTTTTCTGACTGATAAAAATTATTTAATGGATTTGCAAGTTATTTATGGTTTAACTACAATTGATTCAGTTTATTCATATGCTATAAATAATTTATCTAATCAAAATCATCCGGATATGATATTTGTTTCAGGGGATGAGAAGGTTCAAGGGCTGATTCGTGCGTGCTATGAGAAGGGGATTACCATTCCTGATGATATTTCAATAATTGGATTCGATAATATTCCTATTTCGCAATATTATACTCCAGCTCTGTCTACTATTTCTCCTAATTATGCTATGTTAGCCCAAAAAATGATAGAAGGTGTTTTAGCAATTATTAAAGGGGAAAGTGTCACATCTGTTGAAGTTTCTCCTAAATTTGTTAGGAGACAGAGTTTCTAGTATTGTTTAATTCTTGAAAATCCTAGTGGAAAAGATGGAGTGTTCTAAAATAAGTTCTGTTTAGCCTCCATTTAGTTTCTAATGAGTTGTTTAGTCGCTTTTCATTATAGATGATATGGGACTTTTTTCTACAACAAAATAGGCTCCATAATATCCATAGGGGGCATTTTTAGAAATGTAAAGAAAAAAAAGAAAATTCAAAGTGTTTGTTTATAGGCAATCATCACAAGTTAGTTTTTTTAAATAAGTTAGTATTTTTGGAATTTTTGACCAAAGTGTGACCAAAAGTCAATGAATATAGAATAAAGTAGATCAGGAAACTGGTCTATTTATTTTGTAATTATTAATGAACAGTATTTTTTAAGTTTATAATATTCAGTTTAAGTTAAATAGTTGTAATTATAGTATATAAGTTTTTCTTTGTTAATGTTATAATATAAAGTATATAGAGCTATTTTTCGAGGTGCGGATTTGGCAAATAATAAAAAAATTGAGACATTAGGTGTTTCATATCTGTCGACATTTATAGATAAGCATGAGTTACTTCAATCTTATTTTGATAGAAATGATAAAACTCCAGTGTGGGATGGAGAAATTCATGTTCTTAAATCATCGAGTGAGAAGAAAGACGAAATATTAGGTAAAGTACCTGTTCAGATTAAAACCACTAGACAGAAAAAAGATGTGTTAAAATCCTTTCCATTAGATGCTAGAGATTTAGAATTATATAAATCAAATGGCGGCGTAGTTTTATTTGTAGTTTGGTTGAGTGAGAATAATGACTTACGAGAAATCTATTATAAATCATTGCCTCCTTTTTCTATAAAAGATTTGCTCAAAAAAAGTAAATTAAAAAATAAATCTACAAATAGTAAGAAACTGTCCATACAGATATTTAAACTAGATGAAAAAAAGATGTATCCAATGTTAGTGGATTTTATAAATAATAGTCAGAGACAGTATAGCTTCATAAATACTGATGGTATCTCAGTTGAAGATATCTCTGACGATAATAATCTTAAATTCTATTTTTATGGACAAGGAAAAGGAGAGATATTTAACTATCAGAAAGAACACGATCTCTTCATTTATTATAAAGATCCTTTAACTGGTATTGAAATACCACTTGAAAATACAATAAAGGTTGTCGAAACTTACGAGGAAACTGATTTAATTATTACAATTGGAGATTTTACTTTTCAAGATGTAAAAAGACATCGATTCCCTGATGGGAGTGTACAACTACATTTTGGTGAATGCTTTAAAATGTCCTTTGATGTAAATAAAAAAATATTTAAATTTAATTATACAAGGTCTAATATGCTCTCAAAAGCCATGGAGTGTACGGAGGTACTTCAAGAGCTAGGAAGAGTAGGATATTTCAATCTCAATGGAAATAAAATAGAACTAGATAATCAGTCAATATCGGATATTACTTCACGGAATTTAGATAGCGATATAAAGGATTTGAGACAGATTTCTAACTTCTTGGAAAATATGGGTGTACAAAAGGATCTTGATCTAAACTACTTTGATAAACAATCTCAAAAAAATCTAAATATCCTTAATTCAGGTCTTGTTCTAAAGAAGAAGGTTGCCTTAGATTATAATGAATCTAAATTACTTCATCTAAGAATTGCTAATATCCATATTATTGCCTTATATAATTTTACAATAGATAAGAACGGAACTATGATTGATATCTTTACTGAAATTCCCTGGTGTAGGAGAGGTGAGGGTAAAGATTCTTCAGATATTTCAATTTTTGAAGTTTTTGAACCTAACGATTGGCTAAAAATAGATAATTGTAATTTTGATTCGGTTATTGCCTCATATCAAAGATTAGTTGATAATGACTTGAAATTTGAAGATGCTAATAACACTATTATAAAAATAGTTATTGCTGCTGACATGGCAGAAGATGTTTCTAGAAGAGAGTTATTGCTTAATTGGGCACAATGTCTTTCTAATTGGAACTTAAAATACTCCCAAAATAGTGAGATAGCTATAATAAATGACCTTCAAATAAAATCTAGAGTTCGTAAATTAAACAGCAAAGAAATGGAGATTCTAAGCAATATTTTAGTAAATAGTAATGATAACTATGAACTTTGTTTCGGTTCATCAGTGTTATTGAAATCGAAACCGCAAGCTGATTTGTTTTGGAATAAACTGGATAACGAGACAAAAGAAAGATATAAAGACTTTCCTATTTATACTTTGTATATGAAATTATCGTAAAATTAAAAGAGATTATAAAGAGATAAAATATGGAAATAAAGAGGGTGATTTATTATAATTCAGTACCACAATTAAGGAAGCAATACCTATTTTTGCACTCTCAAGATTTAAGTAACTGTAAAACTGCAATTTAATTTATTGATTTACCCTCATTGTGATATGTTCATACTAAAAACCGCTCTGCTGAGCGGTTTTCGTCTATTCTTACCTTTTTACAGTACCCACGTACGGATAGCATGGGCAACGCCGGATTCGTCATTAGACTTGGTGATGTATTTGGCGATTTTTTTGAGTTCTGGATTTCCATTTTCCATAACAACGGGGTTACCAACGACTTCCAGCATGGCACGGTCATTTTCTTCGTCCCCGATAGCCATGGTTTCATCTTTGGTCAATCCGAGTTTTTCAGCTAAGTGAGTGATGGCTGAACCCTTGTCTACATTCTTTTTAAGGAGTTCAAGGTAGAAAGGAGCAGATTTATTGATAGAGTAGCGTTCGTAAAATTCTGCTGGGATTTTTTCAATCGCAGCATCGAGAATTTCTGGTTCATCGATAAACATACATTTGACAATTTCCTTGCCAGCCATTTCTTCAG
Organism: Streptococcus oralis; assembly: GCF_003943415.1. GTDB lineage: Bacteria > Bacillota > Bacilli > Lactobacillales > Streptococcaceae > Streptococcus > Streptococcus oralis_BJ. The sequence continues at coordinate 203,856 of NZ_RJPK01000001.1, forward strand.
GAGTACGGTAGAAAATGGGCATGTTGACGAGGGTTGATTCATGCACCGTGTATTTTCCGATATTGCGATTGGCAGTATAGATACCGTCCTTGGTAATAGCGTGCATGTGGACACCGAGCTTGCGACTGAGAAATTCCATATCCAGATAATCCTCATAGGTCAAGGATTCGCTGATAATCTCATGACCAGTAGCAGTCTCTTGGACAAGGGCACCGTTGAAGGTTACCACATAGTCACCATCGTCTCTCAATTGCAAGTCATCCAGAAGTTTGGCAACACCTGCGATAGGGCGACCAGTTGCAATGACGACTTTGACACCAGCTTGTTTGGCGTCTTGAATGGCAGAAAAGACTTCCGGAGTGATCTCCTTTTTACTGTTTACTAGGGTACCATCGATATCGACGGCGATTAGTTTAATACTCATATATTTCCTCTATTCGTTCTTATTTGGGGTAAAATGATCGTTCTCAATCAAGTGTAAAAATTGCTGGGTAATGCTTGCGAAGATACTGTTTTGGTCCAACATTTCTTTTGGGAAATAGAAACGATTATCTCCGTGGCGACTGCCAGCAAGGGATTGAACGATAGGAGACAGGCTAGAGAGTTCTGCCAGATCTCCATTTTTCTGTAGAATCTCAATCTGTGTCCGTGGATTTTCAGATTCGGGACGATAGATATCATAAGGAAGGTCAAAGTTCTTATGAATGGCTGTGTAGTAGTCGGGATCAAATCCGATGTCTTCAACCAGTTGTCTCATGGTTGCGAGTCGGTCTTGATCTTCTTGAGAAAAAGTAATGGATTTGAAGACCTTACGGTTGACAAAGCGCTGCGACAAGTCTGCGAGAATCTTGTCAGGACTGGTCATCCAGAGTTGGAAGTAGGTATTCATCACGCCATCATCAAGAGCCAGATAGTCAGATAGGGTAACTCTCTTTTCAAAAAAAGGTAACAAATGTGGGGAAGTTCGTGCAAAGAAGTCCTTGTCTTCAGGAAAGAGTTCCTTGGCGCGTTTGAGGAGATTCTGTAGGAGAACTTCCATGGCGCGTGTTGCTGGGTGAAAATAAACCTGCATATACATCTGGTAGCGACTGAGAACATAGTCTTCAATGGCATGCATGCCATTGCGTTGAAAGGCGATACCATTTTCGATAGGACGAATCACTCGGAGAATTCGAGTCAGGTCAAATTCTCCGTAAGATGCTCCTGTAAAATAAGAGTCACGCAAGAGATAGTCCATGCGATCCGCATCAATCTGGCTAGAAATGAGTTGCACGACCTGCTTGTTAGGATAGGTGTGGTCAATGACACTGGCCACCTTTTCTGGAAAATCTGGCGCTACTTGAAGCAGGACTTGGTGAATCTCTGTTTCAGGGCTTTGGATGATTTCCTGAGTAATGGCCTCATGATCTGTATCAAAGAGATGTTCAAAAGTATGGGAGTAGGCACCATGCCCAAGGTCATGTAGGAGAGCAGCAGTCATAGTCAAGAGAGACTCAGCAGGATCCCATTCTTCAGGATATTTTTCTTCAAAAATCTCCGTGATACGTCGGGCAATCTCATAAACCCCCAAACAGTGGGAGAAGCGGCTGTGCTCCCCACCATGGAAGGTATAACTGGAAGTTCCTAGTTGCTTGATACGGCGCAGACGTTGAAATTCTTTTGTATTGATCAAGTCATAGATGACCTGATTGTTTACATGGATATAGTTGTGAACTGGGTCACGGAATACTTTTTCGTTCATATGACCATTATAGCAAAATCCTGCTCTTTTTGGTAAAATAGTAGGACAAGAGAGAAGAAAGAGGACCTGATGTGAAGATTCGGATGCGAAATAGGATTCAGTTTGATGAACAGTTGGAAGTCATTGACCAACTCTATGACGTGGAGGTGCGTGAAAAGGGAGATTATCGCTATCTGCTTTTCTATAATGAGGAAAAAGAAAAAGTGGTTCTCAAGTTTCATGAAGAAGAACTGGTGATGACCCGTTTCTCGAGTCCCAAAACCATCATGCGATTTCTAAAGGATAGTGATAGTTTGGCCTATATTCCTACTCCAATGGGGATGCAGGAGTTTATCATTCAGACAAGTCACTACAAACTGGATGGGCAAAAGATTGAGCTCGCCTATCAACTGCAAAATCAAGAGGGACATCCTTTTGCCAGTTATCAATTAGAAATTACTTGGGGATAAGAAAAAGGTTGGCGAATGCTAACCTTATTTGATATAGAGTTCTTGGTTTTTTAGAACAATTTCACCTACACTTGCGAATTTCTTGAGTTTTTTAAGTTCTTCAGGATGGGTTACGAGAGTGATAACATAGCCCTCTTTACCCATGCGACCTGTACGGCCAGCGCGGTGAGTGTAAGTTTCCATTTCTCTAGGAACATCAAAGTTTACGACACATTCTAGGCTATCAATATCAATCCCACGTGCCAGAAGGTCAGTTGCAAGGAGCAGGGTTAGTTGCTTGTCTTTGAACTTTTCTAAGATGACTTTTCGAAACTTAACATTGACATCGCTAGCGAGGGAAACGGCCAAGACATCGCGATACTGTAGTTTTTCCTCCGCACTTCCAAGATCTGACAAGCTGTTAAAGAAGACCAGACCACGGAAATCCTCTACATGAGCTAATTTTCGTAGCATGTCCACTCGATGACGTTGGTCTACCTGCATATAGAAATGTTGGATGTTGTCTAACTTTTGGTCAGAAAGGTCGATGGTGCGCGTGTTTGGTGCAATCTTTTCTTGGCCAAACTTGGTCGTCGCACTCATGTAGATGAGTTGGTGGTCACGAGGTGCGTAGTGAGTGATTTTTTCGACAAAGTGAATCTGAGAATCATCGAGCAATTGGTCAAATTCATCCAGGATGATGGTTTCCACATTCATCATCTTGATTTTTTTCAATTTAATCAACTCAAAGATACGGCCGGGAGTTCCAATCAGAATTTCTGGTCCTTTTTTAAGTCGCTCAATCTGGCGTTTCTGACTGGAACCTGATAAGAAGAGCTGAGCAGTCAAACCGATGGCTTCTGCCCACGTTTTACACACGTCAAAAATCTGTCCAGCCAGTTCTGTATTTGGTGCTAGAATCAAGAGTTGTTGGGCTTTTTTCTTTTTCAGTCTGAGTAGACTTGGCAAGAGGTAAGCTAGTGTCTTACCAGTTCCTGTTGGGCTCACTCCTAGGAGGTTTTCTCCAGTAAGAATGGGCTCAAATAGTTGAGTTTGAATGGGGGTGAATTCTTGGAAACCGAGCTGGTCGCTCAGTTCTTGCCATTCAGTCGGTAGTTTAGTTTTCATTTTCTGCCTCGAATCTAATGCCAGCAGTCTGGCGCATGGTATATAATAGGTCATGAACAGAACCTGCATCATCCAGCCAGTTCTGGTAAAGTGTCTGGTCTGGTTGCTGGATCATGTGTGCAAATGCAGCTGCTTCCTCAGCCATCGTATGAGGAGCCTGTTGGATAGGGAGTTGGACTTGATTTCCTTGGTGGTCGCTAAAAATAGCTGAGCGGACATGTTCAATCGTGTTAAGGGTCAAGGTTCCATCTGCTGTATAAATCTCGCAAGGAAGATTGGAAGTGATGTTTTTCCCAGCCTTAATGTGAACTTGAAAATCTGGGTAGAAGAGGATACCATCACCATTTAGGTCAATGCTATTGTCAAGCTGTTGAGCCTGATAGATCGCGTCCTGAGCTTTTCCAAAGAGGCGAACGGCAGCGTAGAGAGGATAAATCCCCAAGTCCATAAGAGCTCCGCCAGCAAAACGATCTGAAAAGACATTAGGCGTCTGTCCCGCCAACAAGTCAGGCATCTTTGATGAATATTTGGCATAGTTGAAATCTGCGCCTAAGATTTGCTTGTCTGCCAAAAAATTCTTGATAGTGGTAAAAGCTTCCTCGTGGTAGTTTCTTGCTGCTTCAAAGATAAAACAATTATTTTCCTCAGCCGTTTGAATTAGATTCAGCCATTCTTGTGGCTGAGTGACAGCTGGCTTTTCAAGAATGACGTGCTTACCAGCAGACAAGGCAGCCTTGGCTTGATCAAAATGCAAGGAGTTTGGACTAGCGATATAGACTACATCAAAGGAAGACTTAAAGAAGTCTTCTAATTGATTAAAGAGTTGGATATCCTGATACCGAGAAGCAAAGGTTGCGGCAGTTTCTAGCTTTCTAGAATAGACTGCAACTAGCTGGTATTCTCCGCTAGCATGGGCTGCTTCTATGAAATGATGGCTGATAGCCCCTGTTCCGATGACACCTAATTTAAGCATAGATACTCCTTTTCCGACTTCAAATCCTTCCTTCATTATAACATAGAAAAGAAGGACTATCCAACAGATGGTAAAAATTTTCAAATGGACTACGCATTTCTTGGAGAAAGTGGTACAATATTGAAATGAGTAAATGAAACTGAAATGGGAGAGAAAATGAGATTATTACCAATAAGAAAAATATCACGTCAGTCTAAGAGACTAGCGCTTTTTTTGACTTTTTGTGCAGGATATGTCGATGCCTATACCTTTATCGTTCGAGGGAACACCCTTGTGGCTGGACAAACCGGGAATGTTGTTTTTCTCTCTGTAGGACTCATTCAACAGAATGTCTCGGATGCCAGTGCTAAAGTAATGACTTTGTTTTTCTTTATGATGGGTGTTTTTTTTCTGACATTGTATAAGGAAAAACTACGAATTGTTAAAAAGCCGATTTTGTCCTTGATTCCACTTGCAATCCTGTCCTTAATTATAGGTTTTGTGCCACAAACGGTTGATAATATCTATCTCGTACCGCCATTGGCCTTCTGTATGGGACTGGTGACAACTGCTTTTGGAGAAGTGTCAGGTATTGCCTATAATAATGCTTTTATGACAGGGAATATCAAACGAACCATGTTAGCTTTTGGGGATTATTTCCGAACCAAACATACGCCTTTCCTACGAGAGGGCTTGATTTTTGTTAGCTTGCTTAGCAGTTTTGTCTTTGGAGTCATTTTTTCGGCTTATTTGACGATTTACTATCAGGAGAAGACAATTCTAGGTGTTCCCCTGATGATGAGCATCTTTTACATCAGTATGCTTTTTGCTTCTTGGAGAAAAAAAGGGAAAGAAAAAGCTTAAATTTGATTGATTTCGCTTGTAAGAAAAGAGAAGATATGCTATACTTGAAGAGTTGACTATGCACAGTCCTGTGCAACCGCACGAACATCGTTTGCTCGTCGTATAACAAATTTAAACTTTGTTATACTTAGAGCTCTTCTTTTAAGTGGTTCGTCCCACGATGCTAGGCGAGTCTTCACAAAAATACGGGGAAACCCTAAAAATCATAGGAGGTGCATAATGAGCACATACGCAATTATCAAAACTGGCGGAAAACAAGTTAAAGTTGAAGTTGGTCAAGCAGTTTACGTTGAAAAATTGAACGTTGAAGCTGGTCAAGAAGTTACTTTTAACGAGGTTGTTCTTGTTGGTGGTGAAAACACTGTTGTCGGAACTCCACTTGTTGCTGGAGCTACTGTAGTTGGAACTGTTGAAAAACAAGGAAAACAAAAGAAAGTTGTTACTTACAAGTACAAACCTAAAAAAGGTAGTCACCGTAAACAAGGTCACCGTCAACCATATACAAAAGTTGTCATCAACGCGATCAACGCTTAATTTTAAGGAGAACACATGATACAAGCAGTCTTTGAGAGAGCCGAAGATGGCGAGCTGAGGAGTGCGGAAATTACTGGACACGCCGAAAGTGGCGAATACGGCTTAGATGTCGTGTGTGCATCGGTTTCTACGCTTGCCATTAACTTTATCAATTCTATTGAGAAATTTGCAGGCTATGAACCAATCTTAGAATTAAACGAAGATGAAGGTGGCTATCTAAAGGTTGATATACCAGCGGATCTTCCTTCACACCAGAGAGAAATGACCCAGTTATTCTTCGAATCATTTTTCTTAGGTATGGCAAACTTATCGGAGAACTCTTCTGAGTTCGTCCAAACCAGAGTTATCACAGAAAACTAACACGGAGGAAAACATTATGTTAAAAATGACTCTTAACAACTTGCAACTTTTCGCCCACAAAAAAGGTGGAGGTTCTACATCAAACGGACGTGATTCACAAGCGAAACGTCTTGGAGCTAAAGCAGCTGACGGACAAACTGTAACAGGTGGATCAATCCTTTACCGTCAACGTGGTACACACATCTATCCAGGTGTAAACGTTGGACGTGGTGGAGACGATACTTTGTTCGCTAAAGTTGAAGGCGTAGTACGCTTTGAACGTAAAGGTCGCGATAAAAAGCAGGTTTCTGTTTACCCAATCGCAAAATAAAAAGGTCCAGTAAACCTTTTTATCCCGAGCCTTGAAATGAAAAGGCGAGGAAGCTAGAAGTAGCATTAAATGAGGCTTTCCGAGTTTTCGGAGAGCCTATTTTTTTGTTTTGATATCCATAATTCTTTGTTACTAGTGTAGATGAATTTTGTGAGTGACATTATTTTTCCTAGGTGGAAAACTTCTAAAATATGGTATAATGAACAGATAGAGAAGTTGGGGGGTAAAAGATGAACATTCAACAATTACGCTATGTTGTGGCCATTGCCAATAGTGGTACTTTCCGTGAAGCTGCTGAAAAGATGTATGTTAGTCAGCCGAGTCTGTCTATTTCTGTGCGCGATTTGGAAAAAGAGCTTGGTTTTAAGATTTTCCGTCGGACGAGTTCGGGAACATTTTTGACTCGTCGTGGAATGGAATTTTATGAGAAAGCGCAAGAATTGGTCAAAGGCTTTGATGTTTTTCAAAATCAGTATGCCAATCCTGAGGAAGAAAAGGATGAATTTTCCATTGCCAGTCAGCACTATGACTTCTTGCCACCAACCATTACGGCTTTTTCAGAACGTTATCCTGATTATAAGAACTTTCGTATTTTTGAGTCTACTACAGTTCAAATTTTAGACGAAGTGGCTCAAGGACATAGTGAGATTGGGATTATCTACCTCAACAACCAAAATAAAAAGGGCATCATGCAACGGGTTGAAAAGCTTGGTTTAGAAGTTATTGAACTAATTCCTTTCCAGACTCACATTTATCTTCGTGAAGGGCATCCTTTAGCACAGAAAGAGGAATTGGTCATGGAGGATTTAGCGGATCTGCCAACGGTTCGTTTTACTCAGGAAAAGGATGAGTATCTATACTATTCAGAGAACTTTGTCGACACAAGCGCAAGCTCGCAGATGTTCAATGTGACGGATCGTGCTACTTTGAATGGTATTTTGGAGCGGACGGATGCTTATGCGACTGGATCTGGGTTTTTAGATAGTGACAGTGTTAATGGCATCACAGTCATTCGTCTCAAGGATAATCTAGATAACCGCATGGTCTATGTCAAACGGGAAGAAGTGGAACTTAGTCAAGCTGGGACTCTTTTCGTTGAGGTTATGCAAGAATATTTTGATCAGAAGAGGAAATCATGAAAAAAAGAGGAATAGTAGCAGTCATTGTACTGCTTTTGATTGGGTTGGATCAGTGGGTTAAAGCCTATGTTGTCCAGCAGATTCCACTAGGTGAAGTTCGTTCGTGGATCCCCAATCTCGTTAGCTTGACCTATCTGCAAAATAGAGGAGCAGCCTTCTCCATGCTGCAAGATCAGCAGTGGTTATTTGCTGTCATTACACTGGTCGTCATGGTGGGTGCCATTTGGTATCTACATAAACACATGGAGGATTCTCTCTGGTTGGTTTTTGGACTGACTTTGATAATCGCGGGAGGTCTGGGCAACTTTATCGACAGAATGAGTCAAGGTTTTGTGGTGGATATGTTTCACCTAGACTTTATCAACTTTGCGATTTTCAATGTTGCTGATAGCTATTTGACAGTCGGCGTGATTGTTTTATTGATTGCAATGCTTAAAGAGGAAGTAAATGGAAATAAAAATTGAAACTGGTGGGCAACGTCTAGACAAGGCTCTGTCGGACCTGACAGAATTGTCACGCAGTCTCGCGAATGAACAAATTAAGGCTGGACAAGTCTTGGTGAATGGGCAAGTAAAGAAAGCCAAATACACTGTCCAAGAGGGGGATATCGTCACCTACTATGTGACAGAACCAGAGGTTTTAGAATATGTGGCTGAGAATCTGCCGCTCGAGATTATCTACCAAGATGAGGATGTAGCCGTTGTTAACAAACCTCAAGGCATGGTGGTGCATCCGAGTGCTGGTCATACTAGCGGAACCTTGGTCAATGCTCTCATGTACCATATCAAGGACCTGTCAGGTATCAATGGGGTTCTTCGTCCGGGCATCGTTCACCGCATTGACAAGGACACGTCTGGTCTGCTCATGATTGCGAAGAATGATGAGGCCCACTTGACGCTTGCCCAAGAGCTAAAAGATAAGAAGTCTCTACGCAAATACTGGGCGATTGTTCACGGCAATCTGCCAAATGATCGTGGTGTGATTGAAGCGCCGATTGGTCGGAGCGAAAAAGACCGTAAGAAACAGGCCGTGACCGCCAAGGGGAAACCAGCTGTGACCCGTTTTCAGGTCTTGGAACGCTTTGGCGATTATAGTTTGTTAGAGTTGCAACTGGAAACAGGACGTACCCACCAAATCCGTGTTCATATGGCTTATATTGGCCATCCAGTCGCTGGTGATGAGGTCTATGGTCCACGCAAAACCTTGAAAGGACATGGACAATTCCTCCATGCTAAGACTCTAGGCTTTACCCATCCGAGAACAGGTGAAACCTTGGAGTTCACAGCAGATATTCCAGAGATTTTTAAAGAAACGCTGGAAAGATTGCGTAAAACTGAGAATAGATAAAAGAGTTGAGATGTCTTGTCTCAACCTTTTTCATTTCAAGTCTTTTCTATTTTAAAGCATTCATGTTATAATGGATAAATATGAAGAATCGGAGTGAGACTATGAAGTACAAACGAATCGTCTTTAAGGTGGGGACGTCGTCCTTGACAAATGAAGACGGAAGTTTATCAAGAAGTAAAGTAAAGGCAATTACCCAACAATTAGCTATGTTGCATGAAGCTGGGCATGAGTTGATTTTGGTGTCATCTGGGGCAGTAGCGGCAGGGTTTGGAGCTTTGGGTTTTAAAAAGCGTCCGACCAAGATTGCAGATAAGCAGGCTTCGGCTGCAGTAGGACAAGGTTTGCTCCTAGAAGAATACACAACCAATCTCCTCATGCGCCAGATCGTTTCTGCACAAATCTTGCTGACACAGGATGATTTTGTAGATAAGCGTCGCTATAAGAATGCCCATCAGGCCTTGTCTGTATTGCTTCATCGTGGTGCCATTCCTATCATCAACGAGAATGACAGTGTCGTTATTGATGAGCTCAAGGTTGGGGACAATGATACTCTGAGTGCTCAGGTAGCGGCTATGGTTCAGGCAGATCTTTTGGTTCTCTTGACGGATGTAGACGGTCTCTATACTGGCAATCCCAACTCAGATCCAAGAGCTAAACGTATTGAGAAAATCGAGACTATCAATCGTGAGATTATTGATATGGCTGGTGGAGCAGGTTCGTCTAATGGTACAGGTGGGATGTTGACTAAGATCAAAGCAGCTACGATCGCGACGGAGTCGGGTGTGCCAGTTTATATTTGTTCGTCCCTGAAATCAGATGCCTTGATTGAGGCGGCGAACGAGACAAAGGATGGTTCTTTCTTTGTTGCGCAAGAGAAGGGCCTTCGTACTCAGAAACAATGGCTAGCCTTCTATGCTCAAAGTCAGGGAACGATTTGGGTAGATGGTGGAGCTGCAGAAGCACTTTCAAAAAATGGAAAAAGTCTCCTTTTATCAGGTGTGGTAGAAGTGGAAGGGAACTTCTCTTACCATGATATTGTCACAGTAGCAGATAAAGAAACAGGTCAATCTCTTGGAAAGGGACGTGTCCAATTTGGTGTCTCAGCCCTAGAAGATATGCTCCGTTCTCAAAAAGCCAAGGGAGTCTTGATTCACCGTGATGACTGGATTTCCATCACGCCTGAAATCCAGCTGCTCTTTACAGAATTTTAGAGGTGAACGATGGTAAGTACACAAGAACAATTTGAACAGGTACAGGCTGTTAAGAAATCAATCAATACTGCCAGCGAAGCAGTGAAAAACCAAGCCTTGCTAGCTATGGCTGATCATTTATTGGCAGCTACTGAGGAGATTTTAGCAGCCAATGCCCTCGATATGGCAGCGGCCAAGGGAAAAATCTCAGATGTTATGCTAGACCGTCTTTATTTGGATGCGGGACGTATAGAAGCGATGGCAACTGGTATTCGTGAAGTGGTTGCTTTACCAGATCCTATTGGTGAAGTCCTAGAAACAAGTCAGCTTGAAAATGGCTTGGTTATTACTAAGAAGCGTGTGGCTATGGGGGTCATCGGTATTATCTATGAAAGTCGTCCAAATGTGACATCTGATGCGGCTGCTTTGGCACTCAAGAGTGGGAATGCGGTCGTTCTTCGTAGTGGTAAGGACGCCTACCAAACTGCTCATGCTATTGTCACAGCTCTGAAGAAGGGTTTGGAGACGACTACCATACATCCAGAGGTGATTCAACTAGTGGAAGATACCAGTCGTGAAAGTAGCTATGCCATGATGAAGGCCAAGGGCTATCTAGATCTTCTCATTCCTCGTGGAGGTGCTGGCTTGATCAATGCCGTGGTTGAGAATGCCATTGTGCCAGTTATCGAGACAGGAACTGGAATTGTCCATGTCTATGTAGATAAGGATGCAGATGAAGACAAGGCTCTATCGATCATCAACAATGCTAAAACCAGTCGTCCTTCTGTCTGCAATGCCATGGAGGTCTTGCTGGTTCATGAAGACAAGGCAACAAGCTTCCTTCCTCGCTTGGAGCAAGTGCTGGTTGCAGATCGAAAAGAAGCTGGACTGGAATCAATTCAATTCCGTCTGGATAGCAAAGCAAGTCAGTTTGTTTCAGGTCTAGCAGCTGAGGCCCAAGACTTTGATACCGAGTTTTTAGACTATGTCCTAGCGGTTAAGGTTGTGAGTAGTTTAGAAGAAGCGGTTGCGCATATTGAAGCCCACAGCACCCATCATTCGGATGCCATTGTGACGGAAAATGCTGAAGCTGCAACTTACTTTACAGATCAAGTAGATTCAGCAGCGGTTTATGTCAATGCCTCAACGCGTTTCACTGACGGTGGGCAATTTGGTCTTGGATGTGAGATGGGGATTTCTACTCAGAAACTGCATGCGCGTGGTCCAATGGGCTTGAAAGAGTTGACTAGCTACAAGTATGTGGTTACTGGTGACGGACAGATAAGGGAGTAAGAGATGAAGATTGGATTTATCGGTTTGGGGAATATGGGTTCTAGCTTGGCCAAGGCTGTCTTGCAGGCCAAGACGGGTGCTCAGATTCTTCTTGCCAATCGTAGTCAAGCGAAAGTAGATGCTTTCATTGCCAACTTTGGAGGTCAGGCTTCCAGCAATGACGAAATCTTCGCAGAAGCAGATGTGATTTTTCTAGGAGTAAAGCCTGCTCAGTTTTCTGAACTGCTTGCTCAATACCAGACCATCCTTGAAAAAAGAGAGAGTCCTCTTTTGATTTCTATGGCGGCTGGATTGACTTTGGAAAAACTAGCGAGTCTTCTGCCAAGTCAACACCGGATTATTCGCATAATGCCCAATACTCCAGTGGCTATCGGCCAAGGAGTGATTAGTTATGCCATGTCAGCAAACTGTCGTGTAGAGGACAGTGAGCTCTTTTGTCAGCTTTTAGCCAAGGCTGGCCTCTTGGTTGAGCTGGGAGATGGCTTAATCGATGCAGCGACAGGTCTTGCAGGTTGTGGGCCTGCCTTTGTCTACCTCTTTATCGAGGCTTTGGCAGATGCAGGTGTTCAGACAGGATTGCCCCGAGAAACGGCCTTGAAAATGGCAGCCCAAACAGTTGTTGGCGCTGGACAAATGGTTCTCGAAAGCCAGCAACATCCTGGAGTTTTGAAAGATCAAGTTTGTAGCCCAGGAGGTTCGACTATCGCTGGTGTAGCAAGTCTGGAAGAACATGCCTTTAGAGGCACAGTCATGGACGCAGTTCATCAAGCCTATAAACGAACACAAGAACTAGGTAAATAAGAGGTTGGATGACTCCCAGCCTCTTTTATGGTCGGTTGAATGGAGAAGAAGCAAAAAGATTGTCACAAAAACCTATTTTTTTGATAGAATAGAAGGTAGAAAAAAAGAAATGAGTTAGACATGTCAAAAGGATTTTTAGTCTCGCTTGAGGGACCAGAGGGAGCAGGGAAGACCAGTGTTTTAGAGGCTTTGCTCCCAATTTTAGAGGAAAAAGGAGTAGAGGTGCTGACGACCCGTGAGCCAGGTGGAGTCTTGATTGGAGAGAAGATTCGGGAAGTGATTTTAGATCCAAGTCATACTCAGATGGATCCTAAAACGGAACTCCTTCTCTATATCGCCAGTCGTAGACAGCACTTGGTGGAAAAAGTTCTTCCAGCTCTTGGAGATGGTAGGTTGGTCATTATGGACCGTTTCATCGATAGTTCTGTTGCCTATCAGGGATTTGGTCGTGGCTTGGATATTGATGCCATTGATTGGCTCAATCAGTTTGCGACAGATGGCCTCAAACCCGATTTGACCCTCTATTTTGATATTGACGTGGAAGAAGGGCTGGCTCGCATTGCTGCTAATAGTGACCGCGAGGTCAATCGTTTGGACATGGAAGGCTTAGACTTGCACAAAAAAGTTCGTAAAGGCTACCTTTCTCTTCTGGACAAAGAAGGAAATCGCATGGTCAAGATTGATGCGAGTCTTCCTTTGGAGCAAGTTGTGGAAACGACCAAGGCTGTCTTATTTGACAGAATGGGCTTGGCTAAATGAAACAAGAACAACTAAAGGCTTGGCAGCCAGACCAGTTTGACCGTTTTGTCCGTATCCTAGAACAAGACCAGCTCAATCATGCCTATCTCTTTTCAGGTTTCTTTGGAAGCTTGGAAATGGCGCAGTTTTTGGCTAAGAGTCTCTTTTGTACGGATAAAGTAGGCGTTTTGCCGTGTGAGAAATGCCGAAACTGCAAGCTGATTGAACAGGAAGAATTTCCCGATGTTACCTTGATTAAGCCAGTCAATCAGGTCATAAAGACAGAACGCATTCGGGAATTGGTGGGGCAATTTTCCCAAGCAGGGATTGAAAGTCAACAACAGGTTTTTATTATCAAGCAGGCGGAGAAAATGCATCCCAACGCAGCCAATTCTCTGCTCAAGGTCATCGAAGAACCCCAGAGTGAGGTTTATATTTTTTTCTTGACCAGCGATGAGGAAAAGATATTACCGACCATCCGAAGTCGGACGCAGATTTTCCACTTTAAAAAGCAAGAAGAAAAGCTCATCTTGCTCTTAGAACAAATGGGACTGGTTAAGAAAAAGGCGACTCTTTTAGCCCAGTTTTGTCAGTCACGAGCTGAAGCAGAAAAGTTGGCTAATCAGGCAAGTTTTTGGATCTTGGTCGATGAAAGTGAACGCCTACTGACCTGGTTATTAACTAAGAAAAAAGAAAGTTATCTGCAGGTTGCTAAATTAGCTAACTTAACAGATGACAAGGAAAAACAGGATCAGGTTTTACGGATTCTTGAAGTCCTCTGTGGACAAGATATCTTGCAAGCAAGAGTACGGGTGATTCTACAAGATTTGCTAGAAGCTAGAAAAATGTGGCAAGCCAATGTCAGCTTTCAAAATGCCATGGAATATCTGGTCTTAAAAGAAATGTAAACTCAAAAATAAACGATAAAGAAAGGAAAGGGCTGGTTTATGGACAAAAAAGAATTATTTGACGCGCTGGATGATTTTTCCCAACAGTTATTGGTGACCTTGGCCGATGTGGAAGCCATCAAGAAAAATCTCAAAAGCTTGGTAGAGGAAAATACAGCTCTTCGATTGGAAAATAGTAAGTTGCGCGAACGCTTGGGCGAGGTGGAAGCAGATGCTCCCGTCAAGGCCAAGCATGTTCGTGAAAGCGTCCGTCGGATCTATAAAGACGGGTTTCACGTATGTAATGATTTTTATGGACAACGCCGAGAGCAGGACGAGGAATGTATGTTCTGTGACGAGTTGTTATACAGGGAGTAAGCATGCAGATTCAAAAAAGTTTTAAGGGGCAAACTCCCTATGGCAAGCTTTACCTAGTGGCAACGCCAATTGGCAATTTAGATGATATGACTTTTCGTGCCATCAAAACCCTGAAAGAAGTGGATTGTATTGCGGCTGAGGACACGCGCAATACAGGTCTTTTGCTCAAGCATTTTGATATTTCCACCAAGCAGATCAGTTTTCATGAGCACAATGCCAAGGAAAAAATTCCTGATTTGATTGGTTTTCTGAAGGCGGGACAAAGTATTGCTCAGGTCTCTGATGCGGGTCTGCCTAGTATTTCGGATCCTGGGCATGATTTGGTCAAGGCAGCCATCGAGGAAGAGATTGCAGTTGTCACAGTTCCAGGTGCCAGCGCAGGGATTTCTGCCTTGATTGCCAGCGGCCTAGCACCACAACCACATATCTTTTACGGTTTCTTACCTAGAAAATCAGGCCAGCAAAAGCATTTTTTTCAAGCCAAAAAAGACTATCCTGAAACTCAGATTTTCTATGAATCGCCCCATCGTGTAGCGGATACATTGGAAAATATTCTAGAAGTCTACGGTAACCGCTCGGTTGTCTTGGTTAGGGAGTTGACCAAAATCTATGAAGAATACCAACGAGGAAAGATCTCTGAATTGCTGGAAAGCATTGCCGAGACGCCGCTCAAGGGCGAGTGCCTTCTCATCGTTGAAGGTGCCAGTCAGGATGTGGAGGAAAAGGACGAGGAGGCCTTGTTTTCAGAAATCCAATCTCATATCCAGCAAGGAATGAAGAAAAATCAAGCCATTAAGGAAGTCGCTAAACTTTATCAGAGGAATAAAAGTCAACTCTACGCTGCTTATCACGACTGGGAAGAAAATTAAGAAAATGACTAAACAGGGAAGTTTGCCTTCTTCCCTTTTTTTGTTATACTAGTAAAAGAAAATTAAGAAAGATTTGTGGGTGTCAAACAGTCTAGTAGCTTGTTTTTATTTGGACTTAGTTTCCACCCAAAGAGGTATTAGTGTCGTGTCTCAATCTTATATCAATGTTATCGGAGCAGGTTTAGCGGGGTCTGAAGCTGCCTACCAAATCGCAGAGCGTGGTATTCCAGTTAAACTCTATGAAATGCGTGGTGTCAAGTCAACACCTCAGCACAAAACAGACAATTTTGCAGAGTTAGTTTGTTCCAATTCTCTTCGTGGCGATTCCCTGACAAATGCGGTCGGGCTCCTCAAGGAGGAAATGCGTCGCTTGGGTTCTGTCATCTTGGAATCTGCCGAAGCAACCCGTGTTCCTGCTGGTGGTGCTCTTGCGGTGGACCGAGAAGGTTTCTCACAGATGGTGACCGAGAAAGTAGCCAACCATCCCTTAATCGAAGTAGTGCGTGATGAAATTACAGAATTGCCGACAGATGTTATTACAGTTGTAGCGACTGGTCCTTTGACCAGTGATGCCTTGGCCGAAAAGATTCATGCCCTTAATGACGGCGATGGCTTCTATTTCTATGACGCGGCAGCGCCTATCATCGATGTTAATACTATTGATATGAGCAAGGTCTATCTCAAGTCCCGTTATGATAAGGGAGAAGCGGCCTATCTCAATGCTCCTATGACCAAGCAAGAGTTTATGGATTTCCATGAAGCCTTGGTCCATGCAGAAGAAGCTCCGCTCAATTCTTTTGAAAAAGAAAAGTACTTTGAAGGTTGTATGCCGATCGAAGTCATGGCAAAACGTGGTATTAAAACCATGCTTTATGGTCCTATGAAACCAGTCGGTCTGGAGTACCCAGATGACTACACAGGTCCGCGTGATGGGGAGTTTAAGACTCCGTATGCGGTTGTCCAGCTCCGTCAGGATAATGCGGCTGGTAGTCTCTACAATATCGTCGGTTTCCAGACCCATCTCAAATGGGGAGAGCAAAAGCGTGTTTTTCAAATGATTCCAGGTCTTGAAAATGCGGAGTTTGTTCGTTATGGAGTCATGCACCGCAATTCTTACATGGATTCACCAAATCTTCTTGAGCAGACCTATCGTTCGAAGAAACAGCCAAATCTCTTCTTTGCTGGTCAAATGACTGGTGTGGAAGGCTATGTCGAGTCAGCAGCTTCAGGCTTAGTTGCAGGTATTAACGCGGCTCGTCTTTTCAAGGGAGAAAGTGAGGCAATTTTCCCAGAGACAACAGCGATTGGCAGTCTAGCTCATTACATCACCCATGCTGACAGCAAGCATTTCCAACCCATGAATGTCAATTTCGGGATTATCAAGGAGTTGGAAGGCGAGCGTATCCGTGATAAGAAGGCTCGTTATGAAAAAATTGCAGAGCGTGCTCTTACTGACTTAGAGGAATTTTTAACTGTCTAATTTTTTTGAAAGAATTGCTCATGATACTATAAAAATCTTAGAAATTGTGATAAAATAGGTAGGATAAAAAAAGGAGAGTAAAAATGGCGAATCCCAAGTATAAACGTATTTTAATCAAGTTATCAGGTGAAGCCCTTGCCGGTGAACGTGGCGTAGGGATTGATATCCAAACAGTTCAAAAAATCGCAAAAGAGATTCAAGAAGTTCATAGTCTAGGTATCGAAATTGCCCTTGTTATTGGTGGAGGAAATCTCTGGCGTGGAGAACCTGCAGCAGAAGCAGGAATGGACCGCGTTCAGGCAGATTACACTGGAATGCTTGGGACCGTTATGAATGCTCTTGTAATGGCAGATTCATTGCAACAAGTTGGTGTCGATACGCGTGTGCAAACAGCTATTTCTATGCAACAAGTGGCTGAGCCTTATGTTCGTGGACGTGCTCTTCGTCACCTTGAAAAAGGCCGTATCGTTATCTTTGGTGCTGGGATTGGTTCACCTTACTTCTCAACAGATACAACAGCGGCCCTTCGTGCGGCTGAAATTGAAGCGGATGCCATCCTTATGGCTAAAAATGGCGTAGATGGTGTTTACAATGCCGATCCTAAGAAAGACAAGACAGCCGTTAAGTTTGAAGAATTGACCCACCGTGACGTTATCAACAAAGGTCTCCGTATCATGGACTCAACAGCTTCAACCCTCTCTATGGATAACGACATCGACTTGGTTGTCTTCAACATGAACCAACCAGGCAATATTAAACGTGTCGTATTTGGTGAAAATATCGGAACAACAGTTTCAAACAATATCGAAGAAAAGGAATAAGAAATTATGGCTAATGCAATTGTAGAAAAAGCTAAAGAGAGAATGACCCAGTCCCATCATTCACTTGCGCGTGAATTTGGTGGTATTCGTGCAGGACGTGCCAACGCAAGCTTGCTAGACCGTATCCACGTAGAATACTATGGAGTCGAAACTCCTCTTAACCAAATCGCTTCTATCACTATTCCAGAAGCGCGTGTCTTGTTAGTAACACCATTTGACAAGTCTTCGTTGAAAGACATCGAGCGTGCCTTGAACGCTTCTGATCTTGGTATCACACCAGCTAATGATGGCTCTGTGATTCGCTTGGTTATTCCTGCCCTTACAGAAGAAACTCGTCGTGACCTTGCCAAAGAAGTGAAGAAGGTTGGCGAGAATGCTAAAGTGGCTGTCCGCAATATCCGTCGTGATGCTATGGATGAAGCAAAGAAACAAGAAAAAGCAAAAGAAATCACTGAAGACGAATTGAAGACTCTTGAAAAAGATATTCAAAAAGTAACAGACGATGCTGTGAAACACATCGACGATATGACTGCCAATAAAGAAAAAGAACTCTTGGAAGTCTAAAAATAAACAGAAAAACTCAGTTGGCATTGCTGGCTGAGTTTTATTCGAAAGAAGGAAATATGAATACAAATCTTGCAAGTTTTATCGTTGGACTTATCATCGATGAAAATGACCGTTTTTACTTTGCGCAACAGGATGGTCAAATCTATGCACTTGCCAAGGAAGAAGGTCAACACACGGTAGGGGATACGGTCAAAGGTTTTGCCTATACAGATATGAAGCAAAAACTCCGCTTGACCACTCTAGAAGTGACTGCCACTCAGGACCAATTTGGCTGGGGAACGGTAACGGAAGTTCGTAAGGACTTGGGTGTCTTTGTCGATACCGGTCTACCTGATAAGGAAATCGTTGTGTCACTCGATATCCTCCCTGAGCTCAAGGAACTCTGGCCTAAGAAAGGTGACAAACTCTACATCCGTCTTGAAGTGGACAAGAAAGACCGAATCTGGGGACTCTTGGCTTATCAGGAAGACTTCCAACGTCTGGCTCGTCCTGCCTACAACAACATGCAGAACCAAAACTGGCCAGCCATTGTTTACCGTCTCAAGCTGTCAGGGACCTTTGTCTATCTGCCAGAGAATAACATGCTTGGTTTCATTCACCCAAGTGAGCGCTACGCAGAGCCACGTTTGGGACAAGTGCTAGATGCGCGTGTCATTGGTTTCCGTGAAGTGGACCGCACCTTGAACCTATCCCTCAAACCACGTTCTTTTGAGATGTTGGAAAATGATGCTCAGATGATTTTGACCTACTTGGAAAGCAATGGCGGTTTCATGACCTTAAATGATAAGTCTTCTCCTGAGGACATCAAGGCAACCTTTGGTATCTCTAAAGGTCAGTTCAAGAAAGCACTCGGTGGCTTGATGAAGACTGGCAAAATCAAGCAAGACCAGTTTGGGACAGAGTTGATTTAGGTCTTATAGACATGAAAAAGAAACTTGAAGAAATGAGTTTAGAGGAACTCTGGCAACTTTTTCCGATTTTTTTAGTGGAGCACAAGTCAGAGTGGAAAGACTGGTATGAATTGGAAAAAACAAGTCTGAAAAAAATATTGGGTGCAAATGTTATTAAAAGAATAGAACATATCGGTAGCACTGCTATTCCTAATATTTGGGCCAAAAATATCGTTGATATTCTGCTAGAAGTAGGTAGAATAGAGGATTTAGCAAGAGTTAGGGATTTATTGGTGAAGAATGGGTGGCTAGTGATGTCGGAGAGTCCTAACAGGATTTCGCTAAATAAAGGATATACAGAGCAGGGATTTGCTGAGAAAGTTTTTCATTTACATTTGCGAATGACGGGAGATCATGACGAGATTTATTTTAGAGATTATCTCTGCCAGCATCCAGATATTGCCCAAGCGTATCAGGAATTAAAACTCAGTTTGTGGAAAAAATTTGAACACAATCGAGACGCCTATACAGATGCGAAAACAGATTTTATAAACCACTACGTTTCAGAGGCTAAGTCCAGTAATTTTCAAGAATCAGAAAAATTTCATCAAAAAAGTTTTGATAGGAGAAAGAATTGAGAAAATCATTTTACACTTGGCTCATGACTGAGCGCAATCCCAAAAGTAACAGTCCTAAAGCCATCTTGGCAGACCTCGCTTTTGAAGAGTCAGCCTTCCCAAAACACACGGATGATTTTGATGAGGTGAGTCGCTTTTTGGAGGAGCATGCCAGTTTCTCTTTTAACCTAGGAGACTTTGACGCCATCTGGCAAGAATACTTAGAACACTAGAGACAATGAGATGAGGCTAGTATTTTATTGTTCTCTTTGCTATAATATAAAGAAATAAACGGATTAGAGAGGTTCTTTATTTGAAGGAACATTCAATAGACATTCAACTGAGTCATCCAGATGACTTGTTTCATCTTTTTGGTTCCAATGAGCGCCATCTTCGTTTGATGGAAGAAGAGCTCGATGTGGTGATTCATGCCCGTACGGAGATTGTGCAGGTTTTGGGTGAAGAGCCTGCCTGTGAGGAAGCCCGTCAGGTTATCCAGGCTTTGATGGTCTTGGTGAATCGGGGGATGACCGTTGGCACGCCAGATGTGGTGACTGCGATTAGCATGGTCAAAAACGATGAAATCGACAAGTTTGTCGCCCTTTACGAAGAAGAAATTATCAAGGACAATACTGGGAAACCGATTCGTGTCAAAACCTTAGGTCAAAAACTTTATGTGGACAGTGTCAAACAGCATGATGTGACCTTTGGAATCGGACCAGCAGGGACAGGGAAGACCTTTCTTGCAGTGACTTTGGCAGTAACTGCTCTTAAACGTGGGCAAGTCAAGCGGATTATCCTTACTCGTCCAGCAGTGGAAGCAGGTGAGAGTCTAGGATTTCTTCCGGGTGATCTTAAGGAGAAGGTCGATCCTTATCTTCGACCAGTTTATGATGCCTTGTATCAGATTCTCGGCAAAGACCAAACGACCCGTCTCATGGAGCGTGAAATTATCGAAATCGCTCCCCTTGCCTACATGCGTGGTCGGACCTTGGATGATGCCTTTGTCATTCTGGATGAGGCGCAAAATACGACCATCATGCAGATGAAGATGTTCTTGACTCGTTTAGGTTTTAATTCTAAGATGATTGTCAATGGAGATATCAGTCAGATTGACCTACCGCGAAATGTCAAGTCTGGTTTGATTGATGCTCAAGAAAAGCTCAAGAACATTCACCAGATCGACTTTGTTCATTTTTCAGCTAAGGATGTGGTTCGCCATCCAGTTGTCGCTCAGATTATCCGAGCCTATGAACCAGCTCCAGTTAAAAATGAAGAGAAGAACGAAGAAACAGAATAGCAAAAAAGAGCAGTTTCATCTGAACTGCTCTTTATCGTATCTGTGTTAACTAGTTAATGTCTTTAGACAAGTTCATCAATCGAAGTGTAATCCTTATCTAGCCCTTGGGCAACTGGAAGACTAGTCAAGTAACCTTGGTAAGTTGTCACTCCTTCACGTAAGCCTTGATCTTCAGTGATTGCTTTTTGGAATCCCTTGTCAGCTAAAGCTTCGATATAAGGAAGGGTGACATTAGTTAGGGCGATGGTTGAAGTACGAGCTACCGCGCCAGGGATGTTGGCAACAGCATAGTGGAGCACCCCATGTTTTTCATAGACGGGCTCATCGTGCGTGGTCACACGGTCAGCTGTCTCGATAACGCCACCTTGGTCAACGGCAACGTCAACGATGACAGAGCCTGGACGCATTTGTTTGACCATCTCATCTGTCACCAGTTTTGGTGCCTTGGCACCAGGGATGAGAACTGCACCAATCACCACATCAGCATCTTTCACGCTTGCTTCGATATTGAATGAATTGGACATAAGAGTTTGGATTTGGTTTCCGAAGACTTCTTCTAGAACTGAGAGACGCTTCGCACTGATATCTAAAATAGTCACTTGAGCACCGAGTCCCAAGGCGATGCGGGCAGCATGTGTACCAACGACACCGCCACCGATGATGGTTACTTTTCCTTTTGGAACACCCGGTACACCACCAAGTAGGACACCAGAGCCGCCAGCTTGTTTGGTAAGGAAGTGAGCACCGATTTGAACTGCCATACGACCGGCAACCTCACTCATTGGAACGAGGAGTGGTAGGTGACCTAGGGAGTCACGGACAG
The DNA here is from genome assembly GCF_003943415.1 of Streptococcus oralis. Lineage (GTDB taxonomy): Bacteria > Bacillota > Bacilli > Lactobacillales > Streptococcaceae > Streptococcus > Streptococcus oralis_BJ. The sequence continues at coordinate 225,313 of NZ_RJPK01000001.1, forward strand.
TCTCATAGGCAATTCCTGTTGTTTTTGCTGCTAGCATGGCATCTGCTAACTCTGGAGCAGCAGCCATGTGCAAGTAAGTGAAGAGGAGAAGATCATCTCGCAAATAGCCATATTCAGAAGCTAGTGGTTCTTTTACTTTCACGACTAACTCAGCTGCCCAAGCTTCAGCAGCAGTAGCGACAATCTCAGCACCTTGCTTTTGATAGTCCGCATCAGTAAATCCTGAACCGAGACCAGCATTTGTTTCGATGAGGACATGATGCCCACGGGTGATCAAACTGTGGACGCCAGCAGGAGTGAGGGCAACGCGGTTTTCATTGTTCTTAATTTCTTTTGGAATTCCGATTAACATAGAGATAACCTACCTTTCAATTGACGGTATTGTTTTAGTTGTCACATTCCAGTTCATAAATGAAAAATGTGATGGTTTTATTGTATATGAAACCGCTTCAAAAATCAAGAAAAACTTGTCATCCAAATTTATTTATGCTAGACTAGTGAGAATCAAGCTCTAATGGAGGAAAAAGTATGGAATCAATATTTGTGAAATTTGCTCAGTATCCATCTATAGAAACGAAGCGTTTATTGCTCCGACCTGTAACCTTGGACGATGCAGAAGCCATGTTTGAGTATGCTTCAGATAGAGAAAATACACGCTATACCTTTCCAACAAATCAGAGTCTAGAAGAGACCAAGAACAACATTGCTCAGTTCTACTTGGCTAATCCCTTGGGACGGTGGGGGATAGAACTAAAAAGCAATGGCAAGTTTATCGGAACCATTGACTTGCACAAGATTGACCCCATTCTCAAAAAAGCAGCTATTGGTTACATTATCAACCAAAAGTATTGGAATCAAGGATTGACGACAGAAGCCAATCGTGCCGTGATTGAGCTGGCTTTTGAGAAGATTGGAATGAATAAGTTGACCGCCCTTCACGATAAGGATAATCCCGCATCTGGAAGAGTCATGGAGAAATCAGGTATGCGTTTTTCACATGAAGAACCCTATGCTAGAATGGATAATAAAGAACCAGGGAGAATTGTCACAAGAGTTCATTATGCCTTGACCAAGGAAGACTATTTTGCAAATAAGTGAGCAGTTGAAAAGATTTTTCAGCTGTTTTTTTCTTCCTCTTACGAATAATTTAAGAGAGGAGAAAATATGGAAGCAATTATCGAGAAAATCAAAGAGTATAAAATCATTGTCATTTGTGCTGGTTTAGGTTTGGCCTTAGGCGGATTTTTCCTGCTAAAGCCAACGTCACAAACACCCGTCACGGAAACGAATTTGCAGGCTGAAGTTTCAGCTGTTTCAAAGGATTCATCGTCTGAAAAGGAAGTGAGGAAGGAAGAAAAGGAAGAGTCTCTTGAACAAGATTTAATCACAGTAGATGTCAAGGGTGCTGTTAAATCGCCAGGGATTTATGACTTACCAGTAGGGAGTCGGGTTCACGATGCCGTTCAGAAGGCGGGGGGATTGACAGAAGAAGCAGATAGCAAGTCGATTAATCTAGCTCAGAAAGTCAGTGACGAGGCTCTTGTCTATGTTCCAACTAAGGGAGAAGAAGTAGCTAGTCAGCAGACTGCCTCTGGAACGACTCCTTCGACAAGTAAAGAAAAGAAGGTCAATCTCAATAAAGCTAGTCTGGAAGAACTCAAGCAGGTCAAAGGCTTGGGAGGAAAACGAGCCCAGGATATTATCGATCATCGTGAGGCAAATGGCAAGTTCAAGTCGGTAGATGAATTAAAGAAAGTCTCTGGTATTGGCGCTAAGACCATAGAAAAGCTAAAAGACTATGTTACAGTGGACTAAAAACTTCCCTATTCCTCTAATCTATCTGAGCTTTCTGTTACTCTGGCTTTACTATGCCATTTTTGGAGCGTCCTATCTCGCACTGCTAGGTTTTGTTTTTTTGCTCGTCTGCCTCTTTTTCCAATTTCCTTGGAAATCGGCTGGAAAAGTTCTAGCGATTTGTGGAGTTTTTGGATTTTGGTTTCTGTTTCAAACTTGGCAACAGACACAAGCTAGTCAAAATTTAGTCGGTTATGTTGAAAAGGTGAAGATCTTGCCTGATACCATCAAAGTCAATGGAGATAGTCTGTCCTTTCGGGGAAAGGCTGAAGGTCGCACTTTCCAAGTTTATTATAAACTCCAGTCCGAGGAGGAGAAAGAGCAATTTCAAGCCTTGACAGACCTTCATGACTTGGAATTAGAAGGGAAGCTTTCAGAGCCAGAAGGTCAGAGGAATTTTGGTGGATTTGACTACCAAGTCTATCTAAAGACCCAAGGGATTTACCAGACACTGACTATCAAGAGCATCCAGTCACTTAAAAAGGTTAGCAGTTGGGATATAGGTGAAAATTTATCAAGTTTACGTCGAAAGGCTATTGTTTGGATCAAGACGCACTTTCCAGATCCTATGCGTAATTATATGACGGGCCTTCTGTTAGGACATCTGGACACAGATTTTGAAGAGATGAATGAGCTCTATTCCAGTCTTGGAATTATCCATCTCTTTGCCTTGTCGGGTATGCAGGTGGGCTTCTTTATGGATGCCTTTAAGAAACTCCTCTTGCGTTTGGGCTTGACCCAAGAAAAGTTGAAGTGGCTGACCTATCCCTTTTCCCTTATCTATGCAGGTCTGACAGGATTTTCAGCCTCAGTCATTCGCAGTCTCTTACAAAAGTTACTGGCCCAACATGGTGTTAAGGGTTTGGATAATTTTGCCTTGACGGTCCTTGTCCTCTTTATCATCATGCCTAACTTTTTCTTGACAGCTGGAGGGGTCTTGTCCTGCGCCTACGCTTTTATCTTGACCATGACTAGCAAAGAAGGGGAGGGACTCAAGGCTGTTACCAGAGAAAGTCTGGTTATTTCCTTGGGAATATTACCCATTCTATCCTTTTATTTTGCAGAATTTCAGCCTTGGTCTATCCTTTTGACCTTTGTCTTTTCCTTTCTGTTTGATGTGGTATTCTTACCGCTTTTGTCCATCTTATTCATTCTGTCTTTTGTTTACCCAGTCACTCAGTTTAACTTTGTCTTTGAGTACTTGGAGAACATCATTCGCTTGGTATCACAGCTGGCAAGCAGGCCTCTAGTTTTTGGACAACCCAATGCGTGGCTGTTGATTCTACTGTTAGTTTCATTAGCCTTGGTCTATGACATGAGGAAAAATATCAAAAGACTAGCAGGATTCAGTCTCTTTATTGTGGGGCTCTTTTTCCTGACCAAGCATCCACTTGAAAATGAAATTACCATGCTGGATGTGGGGCAAGGCGAAAGTATTTTCCTACGGGATGTAACTGGTAAAACCATTCTCATAGATGTAGGTGGTAAGGCAGAGTCTACTAAGAAAATCGAGGCTTGGCAAGAAAAGGCGACGACCAGCAATGCCCAGCGAACCGTGATTCCCTATCTTAAAAGTCGCGGAGTAGCCAAGATTGACCAGCTGATTTTGACAAATACGGATAAGGAGCATATTGGCGATTTGCTGGAGGTGACCAAGGCTTTCCATGTTGGGGAGATTTTAGTATCAAGAGGAAGTCTGACACAGAAGGAATTTGTAGCGGAACTAGAAGCAAGTCAAAACAAGGTACGTAGTGTGACAGCTGGGGAGAATTTCCCGATTTTTGGAAGTCAGTTAGAAGTCCTATCCCCAAGGCAGATTGGAGATGGGGATCGTGATGGTTCTCTGGTTCTTTATGGAAAACTCTTGGATAAGCACTTTCTCTTTACTGGAAACTTGAAGGAGAAGGGAGAAAAGGATCTTCTAAAGCAATACCCTACCTTAGAGGTGGATGTCTTAAAAGTCGGTCAACATGGTGCTAAAACCTCATCAAATCCAGCTTTTCTAGAAAAACTCAAACCAGAGATTACTCTCATTTCAGTGGGCAAGAACAATCGTGCGAAACTCCCCCATCAGGAGACCTTGACTCGACTGGAAACTATCAATAGTAAAGTTTATAGAACAGATCAGAACGGAGCTATTCGCTTTAAAGGATGGAATAGTTGGCAAATCGAAAGTGTTCGTTAGGAAGAAAAATGTTATATATTAGTGAAATAAACTGAAAATCTGTTGCATAATACCGAGAAAAACGATATAATGAAAGTGCTTTCAAGAGTAATGATATAAATGCAATGAAAACATGAAAAATCAGAAAAAGTCGTTTTATTAGCTAGTTTGTTCTCTATTGGTCTTTTTCAGTCCAGTGTATCTGCTGTGACAGTCACTAAGAGTTATCGGTATGATTGGAACACTGTTGGGGGATATAGTACCAACTATCACAACCATCAATATGCTTGGATTCCGTCATGGTCTCGTTATGACAGCTACGATGAATATAAAGTTGATTCTGGCTGGAATTACGATCGTTATGAGGTCATAAAATACTATTAATCGTTAAAGAGTTAGAAAAAGGAGGGCTGGATATGATAACTCTTACTCATGTTACCTTAAAAACGCGACAAGTCATCTTGCAAGATGTTGATTTCACCTTTAAAAAAGGTAGGATTTATGGCCTTCTTGCTATCAATGGCTCTGGAAAGACGACACTGTTCCGAGCTATTAGCAAGCTGCTTCCCCTTAGTAGTGGACATATCGCAGCCTCTCCTTCTTTGTTTTATTATGAGAGCGTTGAATGGCTGGATGGAAACTTAAGTGGGATGGACTACCTTCGTCTCATAAAAAACATCTGGAAGTCAGATCTAAACTTGGGGGACGAAATCGCCTATTGGGAAATGTCTGACTATATCAACCTTCCCATCCGCAAGTATTCCTTAGGGATGAAGCAACGCTTGGTGATTGCTATGTATTTCCTTAGTCAGGCGAAATGCTGGCTCATGGATGAGATAACAAATGGCTTAGACGAGTATTATCGACAGAAGTTTTTTGATAGACTGGCACAAATCAATAGAAAAGAACAGCTGGTTCTTTTGAGTTCCCACTACAAAGAGGAGTTAGTGGAGATTTGCGATAGCATGGTAACCATTCATCAGGGGCAGATAGAAGAGGTTCCGTTATGAAAGATATTAGCCTATTTTTATTAAAAAAAGTTTTCAAAAGTCGCTTAAACTGGATTATCTTAGCTTTATTTGTATCTGGACTCGGTGTTACCTTTTATCTTAATAGTCAGACTGCAAACTCCGTCAGCTTGGAGAGCGAGTTGGAAACCCGTCTTGTAAAAAATGAGAGAGTCATCAATGAATATGAAGAGAAACTCTCCCAAATATCTGATACCAACTCGGAGGAATACCAGATTGCTAAAATTAATTTAGAATCGCAAAAAAATCTTTTGACTCAAAAGAAAGAAATTCTGGCTTTGTTAAAAGAAGGACGCTGGAAAGAAGCCTACTATTTGCAGTGGCAAGCTGAGGAAAAGAGTTATGAAATTGTATCGAAGCAACCGACTTCTAGCTCTGACTTTAAAATGGCGGTTGACCGCCAACGGAAGATTTATCAAGCCCTGTATCCCCTGAACATAAAAGCACATACTTTGGAGTTTCCGACCCACGGGATTGATCAGATTGTCTGGATTTTAGAGGTTATCATCCCAACCTTATTTGTGATTGGTATTATTTTTATGCTAACACAACTGTTCGCAGAAAGATATCAAAATAATCTCGATACAGCTCAGTTATATCCTTTTTCAAAAGTGACATTTGCCATGTCCTCTCTTGGAGTTGGGGTGAGTTATGTAACCGTGCTGTTTATCGGAATCTGTGGATTTTCTTTTCTAGTGGGAAGTCTGATAAGTGGTTTTGGACAGTTAGACTATCCCTACCCGTTCTATAGCTTAACCAATCAAGAGGTAACTATTGGGAAGATACAAGATGTGTTATTTCCTAGCTTGCTCTTAGCTTTCTTAGCCTTTATCGTCATTGTGGAAGTCGTCTACTTGATTGCTTACTTTTTCAAGCAAAAAATGCCTGTCCTCTTTCTTTCCCTCATTGGGATTGTTGGCTTGTTGTTTGGTATCCAAACGATCCAGCCTCTTCAAAGGATTGCACATCTGATTCCCTTTACATACTTGCGTTCAGTGGAGATTTTATCTGGAAGATTACCTAAGCAAATTGATAATGTCAATCTAAATTGGAGCATGGGGCTAGTCTTACTTCCTTGCCTGATTATCCTTTTGTTAGCGGGGATTCTATTTATCGAAAGATTGGGAAGTTCACGTAAAAAGGAAGTTTTTAATAGGTCTTAGCGTTTCTATACTGAAGGTGAGGAAAAAACTAACACAGGGAGGGAACCAACTAGGTTCTCTCTTTTTGATGCGGACATCAAGAAGAAAACAGAAAGTTTTTTTTAAAAATAACTTTTTATCTTGACAAGGGATAGAAAACTTGGTATCATATAAAAGTTGAGAAAAGCAGAAGTGAGAGCTTCTCGCCTTGTGACATCAAGTTGCCTGGCCCTACGGATGAAAAGTTTCTAAGAAACGCTATCATAACGTGCGGGCTTGTATTATTACGAGCCCGCTCTTGTTTTTCTCTAATAATAAAAAAGAGGTGAAAACCATAGCAAAGCAAGACTTATTCATCAATGATGAAATTCGTGTACGTGAAGTTCGCTTGATCGGTCTTGAGGGAGAACAGCTAGGCATCAAGCCACTCAGTGAAGCGCAAGCATTGGCTGATAGTGCAAATGTTGACTTAGTATTGATTCAACCCCAAGCCAAACCGCCTGTTGCTAAAATTATGGACTACGGCAAGTTCAAATTTGAGTACCAGAAAAAGCAAAAAGAACAACGTAAAAAACAAAGTGTTGTTACTGTGAAAGAAGTTCGTCTGAGTCCAACTATTGACAAGGGAGACTTTGACACAAAACTTCGCAATGCACGTAAATTCCTTGAAAAAGGAAATAAAGTTAAGGTATCTATTCGCTTTAAAGGGCGTATGATCACCCATAAAGAGATTGGTGCAAAAGTTTTAGCCGAGTTTGCTGAAGCAACACAAGATATTGCGATCATCGAACAACGAGCTAAGATGGATGGACGCCAAATGTTCATGCAGTTGGCGCCAGCAACTGACAAAAAATAATTGTCAGAAAGTTAAATAAAGGAGAAAAAATCATGCCAAAACAAAAAACACACCGCGCATCAGCTAAACGTTTCAAACGTACAGGTTCTGGTGGACTTAAACGTTTCCGTGCTTACACTTCTCACCGTTTCCACGGAAAAACTAAGAAACAACGTCGTCATCTTCGTAAAGCATCTATGGTGCATTCAGGAGATTTCAAACGTATCAAAGCAATGCTTACTCGCTTGAAATAGTAGCCTAACAGTAAGTAAACAATTCTAGGAAATATTTGGAGGAAATAAAACATGGCACGTGTTAAAGGTGGCGTTGTATCACGCAAACGTCGTAAACGTATTCTTAAACTAGCAAAAGGTTACTATGGAGCTAAACACATCTTGTTCCGTACTGCAAAAGAACAAGTAATGAACTCTTACTACTATGCATACCGTGACCGTCGTCAGAAAAAACGTGACTTCCGCAAATTGTGGATCACTCGTATCAACGCGGCAGCTCGTTTGAACGGACTTTCATACTCACAATTGATGCATGGTTTGAAATTGGCTGAAATCGAAGTTAACCGTAAAATGCTTGCTGACTTGGCTGTTAACGATGCAGCAGCTTTCACAGCTCTTGCAGATGCAGCTAAAGCAAAACTTGGTAAATAATTACTTTTAAGACTGGAACAGGATTGTCCCAGTCTTTTTAGAAATAAAGGAGAAAGCTATGGCTTCAAAAATGCTACACACTTGCTTGCGAGTAGAAAACCTTGAAAAATCAATCGCATTTTATCAAGACGCTTTTGGTTTTAAAGAATTACGTCGCAAGGATTTTCCAGATTATGCCTTCACCATTGTCTATCTAGGACTTGATGGTGACGACTACGAGTTGGAATTGACCTATAACTATGACCACGGCCCTTACGTGGTAGGTGATGGCTTTGCCCATATCGCTCTCAGCACACCTGACCTCGAGGCACTTCATCAAGAACATAGCGCCAAAGGCTATGAGGTTACAGAGCCAAAAGGCCTACCAGGAACCCCACCAAACTATTACTTTGTCAAGGATCCTGATGGCTACAAGGTTGAAGTCATTCGTGAAAAATAATCCCGTACAGTCAAGTAGAATGTTCGTTTTCTACTTGACTTTTTTACTTTGAAAGAGTATACTAATACAAATTTAACCTTTAAGGGGAGTCCAGAGAGACTCACAAGGTGTCAGATAAAAGGGATAGGGGGTTCTCTGTGGGGACTTTTTAAGTGTGCGCATGAGTTCTAGCCTAACCCAACTGAGGCCTTGCATTAGCAAGGCCTTTTCTTTATCTGGTCCCCTTAAAATTTAAGGAGGAAAAGTCATGAATCCCACATGTAAGAAGCGTTTGGGTGCCATTCGTTTGGAAACCATGAAGGTGGTCGCACAAGAGGAAATTGCGCCAGCAATCTTTGAATTAGTCCTAGAAGGGGAGATGGTTGAAACCATGCGAGCAGGTCAATTTCTACATCTGCGCGTGCCTGATGATGCCCATCTCTTGCGCCGTCCTATTTCAATTTCGTCTATCAATAAGGATAAGAAGCAGTGTCATCTCATTTATCGGATTGAGGGTGCTGGGACCGCCATTTTTTCAACATTAAGTCAGGGTGATACTCTTGATGTGATGGGGCCTCAGGGAAATGGTTTTGACTTGTCTGACTTGGACGACCAGAACCGAGTTCTCCTCGTTGGTGGTGGGATTGGTGTTCCACCCTTGCTCGAGGTAGCCAAGGAATTGCATGCGCGTGGGGTGAAAGTAGTGACAGTCCTCGGTTTTGCCAACAAGGATGCTGTTATTCTCGAAACCGAATTGTCCCAATATGGTCAGGTCTTTGTAACGACAGATGATGGTTCGTATGGCATCAAGGGAAATGTGTCAGTCGTCATCAATGATTTAGACGGTCAATTTGATGCTGTTTACTCATGTGGGGCTCCGGGAATGATGAAGTACATCAATCAAAGATTTTATGATCATCCAAGAGCCTACCTATCTCTGGAATCTCGTATGGCTTGTGGGATGGGGGCTTGCTATGCCTGCGTCCTAAAAGTTCCAGATAGTGAGACTGTCAGTCAACGCGTCTGTGAAGATGGCCCTGTTTTCCGCACAGGAACAGTTGTATTATAAGGAGAAAGTCATGACTACAAATCGCTTACAAGTTTCTCTACCAGGCTTGGACTTGAAAAATCCTATCATACCAGCATCAGGCTGTTTTGGTTTTGGTCAAGAATATGCCAAGTATTATGATTTAGACCTTTTAGGCTCTATTATGATCAAGGCGACGACACTTGAACCCCGTTTTGGCAATCCTACTCCTAGGGTGGCAGAAACAACTGCTGGTATGCTCAATGCAATCGGCTTGCAAAATCCTGGTTTAGAAGCTGTTTTAGCTGAAAAGTTGCCTTGGTTGGAAAGAGAATACCCAAATCTTCCTATCATCGCAAATGTTGCAGGCTTTTCAAAACAAGAGTACGCTGCTGTTTCTCGAGGAATTTCCAAGGCTACAAATGTAAAAGCTATCGAGCTCAATATCTCTTGTCCGAATGTGGATCACGGCAATCATGGACTTTTGATTGGGCAAGATCCTGACTTGGCTTATGAAGTGGTAAAGGCAGCTGTGGAAGCTTCCCATGTGCCAGTTTATGTCAAGTTAACCCCTAGTGTGACGGATGTTGTCACCATTGCCAAAGCCGCAGAAGATGCAGGAGCAAGTGGCTTAACCATGATCAATACCCTTGTTGGTATGCGCTTTGACCTCAAAACTAGAAAACCAATCCTAGCCAATGGAACAGGTGGAATGTCAGGTCCAGCAGTCTTTCCAGTAGCCCTCAAACTCATCCGCCAAGTCGCCCAAACAACAGGCCTTCCCATCATTGGAATGGGGGGAGTGGATTCGGCTGAAGCAGCCCTAGAAATGTATTTGGCAGGAGCATCTGCTATTGGTGTTGGAACAGCCAATTTTACCAACCCTTATGCTTGTCCTGATATCATCGAACATCTGCCAAAAGTCATGGACAAATATGGCATTAGCAGTTTGGAAGATCTCCGTCGAGAAGTTAAAGCCAGTCTGAGATAAACTAGGTCTTCCTTATCGTCAACAAGACATAGAATCTTCATCAATTTGTAATATTTTCGTTAGTCAACTATGTTACAATAGGTTTTATAAAATAGTAATAGTGTAGATAGTTTTCTACTGAGGAGAATAAAATGAAGAAGATACTACTTGCAAGTACTGTTGTTCTTTCTATGGCAGGATTTGCAAAGACATCTGTACATGCTGAAGAATCTCAGGTTACGAAAAAAACTCAGACCACAGATGTAGTCGAGAAAAAAGAGGAAGCTGCTCCCAAGAAAGAAGTTCCTAAAGTCGAGGCGAAGAAAGAGCCAGCTGTAAAAGAGGAAAATCCTTCCAAAAAGGAAAAAAAAGAGGAAGTTATTAAGGAAGGTTGGAAAAAAGAGCAAGGAAACTGGCGTTTTTATGAAAATAACCAGCCTGTCGTAAACTGGAAAAAAATTAGTGGTACTTGGTATTACTTTGACAAAAACGGTATTATGCTCAGCAATACTATAGTTGATGGTTACCTTATCAAAGGTAACGGTACTATGGCAGAAAATGTTTGGGTGAAAATATCTGACAAGTGGTACTATGCTACAGCTTCGGGAAAGATTTCTCGCGACAAATGGGAAAATATTGAAGGTAGCTGGTACTATTTTGATAAAAACGGAATCATGCTTAGTCGCACCATCTATAATGACTATCTCTTCCAAGGTAGTGGCGCAATGGCAGAAAATGATTGGGTAAAAATATCTGACAAGTGGTACTATGCAACAGCTTCGGGCAAGATTTCTCGCAATAAGTGGGAAAAGATTGAAGGTTCTTGGTATTACTTTGATAAAGATGGTGTCATGCTTAGTCGCACCATCTATAATGACTATCTCTTCCAAGGTAGTGGCGCAATGGCAGAAAATGATTGGGTAAAAATATCTGACAAGTGGTACTATGCAACAGCTTCGGGCAAGATTTCTCGCAATAAATGGGAAAAAATCAAAGGAACATGGTACTATTTTAATAGCGATGGTGTGATGGCAAGTAGCCAGTGGAAAAGTGACTACTTTCTGAAAGATAGTGGCGCTATGGCGGAAAAAGAGTGGATTTTTGATAAATCCTACAATAGCTGGTTCTACTTGAAGTCAGGTGGGGCCTACGCTTCCCGTGAATGGATTGGCTCATACTACCTTAAATCTGGTGGCTATATGGCCAAAAATGAATGGATTTTTGACAAAGATTACGATGCTTGGTACTATCTAAAAGATGATGGTCGATATGTAACAGGTACTTTTAAGATCAAAGGTAAAGAGTATTCCTTTCAGAATAATGGGAAGTGGATCTCAGAGGCAAAATATTACAAAGTAAAACCGATTACTGCTTATGTTTATAGTGCTTCTGGTGAAAGATTGAGTTATGTATCACAGGGAACCATCGTCTCGCTTGGAGATGCCCAATCTAAAAAAGATAGTCAAATACCAGTCAATATTTCTGGTTTATCCGGCTTCATGAATAAAAGTGATTTAGTAGCTATTGATAAAGATAGTGAATTTGTCCCTCATTATACAAGTGATGGCAAGTATTTTTACCATGAGTTATCACCTTATGTAAGTCTCCGTGTTGCGCCACATAGCTCAGCTATGACTATTGGTAAGAAATATTATTCAACTGATGGAATTCATTTTGATGGTTTCACCATTGAAAATCCCTTCCTCTTTAGAAATTTAACTAAACCAAGTAATTACAGCGCAGCTGAATTGGATAAAATTTATTCTTTGATGAATATTCGGGATAGTCGCCTCGCTGGTAAGGGAGCTGTTTTTAAGGAAGCTGAGGAACGATATGGTGTAAATGCTCTTTACCTAATGGCTCATAGTGCACTTGAGAGTGCTTGGGGGCGGAGCCAGATTGCCAAGGATAAGAATAACTTCTTTGGAATTGCGGCTTATGATTCGAGCCCATATGCCTCAGCCAAAAAATTTGACGATGTGGACAAGGGAATTCTCGGAGCGGCCAAGTGGATTCGTGAAAATTACATTGACTATGGCAGAGACCACCTTGGAAACAAAGCGACAGGAATGAATGTTCGCTATGCTTCTGATCCATACTGGGGTGAGAAAATAGCCAGCATCATGATGACCATTAACAGCAAACTTGGTGGGAAAGACTAATCAAAAGAAATCAACGGTAACTACTGAAAAGTGGTTATCGTTTTTGTTTTGGACATTGGAAGAAAAATAGTATAATAACGGCCTCTTTATTCTTGAATAATTAACAAAATGATAGTAGAATGAAAGAGGAGATGTTAATCTAATTACTATATGAAAACAAAGGAGACTTTCATGAAAAAGTTACTATCCTTCTCAATTGCCTTGCTTTCGATTACAACACTAGTTGCATGTTCTGGACATAAGGTAGAATCAAAGGTTCCAGAAGAAAAAATTGAACAGAAGCAAATTAAGTTCGATGAAAAGTTATTTAAAGAAGCTGGACTCTTGCCTTTTAAAAATGAAAAGCAACTAGAACTTGGGGAATTGGATTCTAAATCACGCGCGACGGGTGCTCATATTCAACTCAAGGACAGCGATGAACCAACTGAGAAGAGAGAGCCTAAGATAAGTTATAACCCAGTTGGTTGGCACAATTATAATTTTTATTATGGAGATGGCTCTAAAAAGGCTTGGTTGATGAATCGTGGTCATTTGATTGGGTACCAGTTTAGCGGATTGAACGATGAAAAGAAAAACTTGGTTCCTATGACTAACTGGCTCAATGCTGGTACATATTATGGTACAGATAACACAAATCAAGAAAGCATGCTTTATTACGAAAATCGATTGGACTCTTGGTTGGCCAATCATCCGAACTACTATCTTGACTACAAGGTGACCCCAATCTATCAGAAAGATGAATTGATTCCGAGACAAATTGAATTGCAGTATGTGGGAATTGATGAAAATGGCAAACTCTTGGAAATCAAGTTGGGTGGTAGTAAGGAAAAGATTGATCAGTATTCTGTGACGCATGTCGTTTTAGACAATGTTTCAGCTAATGCGGAAATCAATTACTTGGACGGTACGGCTAAAAATACAGTTGAAAACAAAGAAGAAAAAGCTAAAAAAGAAGCTGAAGAAAAGGCCAAGAAGGAAGCTGAGGAAAAAGCCAAGAAAGAGGCTGAAGAAAAAGAAGCAGCTGAAAAGAAAGCAAAAGAAGAAGAACAGGAAAAAGCACGTCAGGCCGCACAAGAAAAGGAAGAAAGCCAAGAATCAAACTCGCAATCAACTAATTCAGGTGGCTACTTTAGAGATAAAAACGGAAGATGGCACAGACCAAATGGTAAATTTGCTTCTAAGAAAGAAATTAGAGAAGCGGGATTGCAGTGGTAGGAAGAATTTAGTAGATATACAGTCAAAAAGCCGTTGGAAAACGGTTTTTTGTTATAATTAATTAAATGAAGAATTTAGCATTAAAGGAGAAAAACTTGATGAGATACATAACTCTTGGTCAAGATGACAAAGAATTATCAGAAATTGTTCTCGGAATGATGAGAATAAAAGATAAGTCTGTAAAAGAAGTTGAAGAGCTTGTAGAAACAGCACTTTCTGTTGGAATCAATGCTTTTGACTTGGCTGATATTTATGGTCGTGGTCGTTGTGAAGAACTGTTAGGTATTGTCCTAAAAAATCGTTCAGATTTAAGAGAAAAGATGTGGATTCAGTCCAAATGTGGCATTCGCATTGAAGAATTTACCTATTTTGATTTTTCTAAGGACTATATTATAAAATCAGTTGACGGAATTTTGCAAAGATTGAAGATTGATCATCTAGATAGCTTGCTTCTTCATCGACCAGATGCTTTGATGGAATCTGACCAAGTAGCAGAAGCCTTTGATCTTCTTTATAAACAAGGTAAGGTCCGAGATTTTGGAGTTTCTAATCAAAATCCTATGATGATGGAGTTGCTTAAAAAAGATGTCAAGCAGCCGTTAGCTGTTAATCAACTACAATTGAGTGCGGCTTTTACTCCAGGATTCGAATCAGGTTTTCATGTTAATATGGAAGATAGTCAAGCAACTATGCGAGATGGCAGCGTTTTTGAATATTGCAAATTACACGATGTGGTCATTCAAGCATGGTCTGTCTTACAATTCGGGTATTTTAAAGGGAACTTTGTTGGTAATGAGAAATTTCAAGCTTTGAATCAAGTACTTGATCGTCTAGCTTTTAAATATGGAGTAACCCCTTCAACTATTGCCATTTCTTGGATATTGCGTTATCCAGCAAAAATGCAGGCAGTCGTAGGTACAACAAATCCTAAGCATTTGAGAGAAGTTAGCCAAGCGGCAAACTTTAGCTTAACAAGAAAAGAATGGTATGAAATTTATCTTGCAGCAGGGAATAATTTGCCGTAAGTAGAAGCAGATTTAAATAAATCACAGTCAAAAAGCCGTTGTAAAGCGGTTTTTTTGTTATAATGAAGGGGAGAATTATTGATATTAAAGGAGAAAAACATGACTTTTGAAGAAATCCTGCCTGGCTTAAAGGCTAAGAAAAAATATGTACGTACTGGTTGGGGAGGGGCTGAAAACTATGTCCAACTTTTTGATACCATTGAGCAAAATGGTGTAGCTCTTGAGGTGACGCCCTATTTCCTAATCAATGTGTCTGGAGAAGGGGAAGGCTTTTCCATGTGGAGTCCGACACCTTGTGATGTTTTGGCGACGGATTGGGTAGAAGTGCATGACTAGACGCGTTTTAATCACGGGAGTGAGTTCAGGTATTGGACTAGCTCAAGCTCGCCTCTTTTTAGAGAATGGCTATCAAGTTTATGGTGTGGATCAAGGAGAAAAGCCAGATTTAGATGGTGGTTTCCACTTTTTACAGAGAGATTTAACTCTTGATTTAGAGCCAGTTTTTGACTGGTGTCTTCAGGTGGATGTTTTGTGCAATACTGCTGGAGTTTTGGATGATTACAAACCCCTTTTGGAACAATCAGTCCAGGAAATTCAAGAGATTTTTGAAATCAATTACGTGACTCCAGTTGAGCTGACTCGACATTATTTGACACAAATGCTGGAAAGTAAAAAGGGAATCATAATCAATATGTGTTCTATTGCTTCAAATCTAGCAGGAGGTGGTGGTCACGCCTATACTTCCTCTAAGCATGCCTTGGCTGGATTTACCAAGCAGTTGGCTCTAGACTATGCTGAAGCTGGGATTCGGGTCTTTGGGATTGCTCCCGGAGCAGTCAAGACAGGTATGACTACTGCGGACTTCGAACCCGGTGGCTTAGCAGACTGGGTAGCTAGTGAAACTCCTATCAAGCGCTGGATCGAGCCAGAGGAAGTAGCAGAGCTTAGCCTTTTCTTAGCAAGTGGAAAAGCAAGTGCCATGCAAGGACAAATCATTACAATAGATGGTGGTTGGAGTTTGAAGTAGGGGGATCTGATGGAAATCAAAAATCACTTTGGTGTCTATGGCGTTTGCTTTGAAAATGGGAAGTTACTCTGCATTGAGAAAACGAGAGGTCCTTATCGACATCGTTTTGATCTACCTGGTGGTAGTCAGGAAGTAGGTGAAGGGCTGACAGAAACCCTTAAGAGAGAAGTTCTGGAAGAGACAGGATATAAGCTTAAAGGTTACGCTAATCCTAGGATTTATGATGTGCTGGTTCAAGAAGATGGGCAAGACTTTGCAGTACATCATATCATGGCCTTTTATGATATAGTACTCGATTTTGAACACTCTCAAAATTCAATTTCTCAGGAGGTTCTTGATGGAAGTAATGATTCAGCAAATGTACTTTGGTTGAATTTGGAAGAAATTACTACAGAAAATGCTTCTCCTTTAGTGTTGCAGGTTAAGGCAGAGTTACTAGGATTTCCAGAATTAGATATGACAAGCTATAGAAATTGGAAGGTGAAGTAGGGGGATAATGGAACTATTTAAAACATGGAAGAAAAATATGGTTCTCTATGGTCTTAAATCTCAAATCGGAACTGTCTACCGAAATAGTGATAGGACAACAAGCTTTTATGATGTTGGGAATTTTCTATACCTAGCAGGGGAGTTGGATTCCAGGTTTTGGGAAGATTTTGTTAGAAAATATGGTTTAGATTATAAGATTATTATTTCAGAAAATACCAATTGGCAAGATTTTCTGCATCGGAAAGTAGGGCTAAATTCTTTTACTCGCTATTCTTTTAAAGATAAGGCAAATTTTCAAGTTGAATTTCTAAATGATCTAGTTACTCATTTAGAGGAAGGTTACAATCTTGTGCCTATTGATAATCATATTTATAACTGCTTTTCTGAGGAAGAATGGTCACAAGATTTACAGGGGGATTTTGAGTCCTATCAGGATTTTGTTTTAAAAGGTGGATTTGGCTTTGTGATTCTTAAAAATAATGAACTGATTGCTGGGATTTCCTCAGGGTTAGTTTACCGTGGAGCAGTTGAAGTGGAAGTTGCAACTAGACCAAACGAACAAGGGAATGGATTTGCTAAAAACCTTGGTGCTGCAATGATTCTAGAGAGTTTAAATAGAGATATGTTTCCACTTTGGGATGCTCATAACGAGGCTTCCAAAAAAGTAGCAGAATTTTTAGGATATGAGTTAGTTGAACCTTATGAAGCTTTTGAACTAGAGGAAAGTTTCATATAATGATATTTGATATTGTATCTTTTAAGACGAGGTGAATGGCTATGAAAAACCAGTTAGCCCTTAGTGGCGAGAAAATCGCTGAAAAAGTTTACCCACAACTATTTCACCATGTTGGTATGATTCGTGGGGAATACTTGTTGAGAGAGCTCAATCAAAACATACTATTACCAAGTTGTCAGCAATTTGTGAAAGATTATCTGAACTCTATTTGCTCCTTGTACTCAGACGATGAGGTCTGGTATCGTTTTTCAGAATTAACGAATATAGAAGCAAATTTTTTAGAGGGGACTAAAGAGCATTTTGATGAAAATCATCCCTTGTTTGGTTATAGAGGAACTAGGCGCTTGCTGGCGTGTCCGGATGAATTTCAGGCTGAAGTACATGTCGTTACAGAAGTTTATCAAACAAATCCCAATCTGTCTGTTATCTTTCCTTTTGTCAATGATGCTGAGCAGTTAAAGCAAGCTATTAGAGTATTGCGTCAGCAGGGTTTTACTGGGAAAATTGCCACGATGATTGAATTGCCGTCAGCTTATTTTGACTTGGATAGAATAATAGAAACGGGTATTTCAAAGATTATAGTTGGAATGAATGATTTAACTTCTTTTGTTTTTGCGACTGTGAGAAATAGTCAATGGCATGATATGGAAAGTCCAATAATGTTAGATATGCTAAGACAGATGCTGGATAAAGCAAGTATGAAAAAGATTGACTTTGCTGTAGCAGGCTATCTGAATGCTTCTTTCATACAAAAAATGAATCAGATGGGTATCAAATGCCTTATCCACTACAGTTCTATTCCAGAGATTTTTGATTTAGAGATTGACCATCCAGACCACCTCAAAAGTATAAAAGAAGTAAGTAAAAAATTACAAAGGAGCAACCCATGACACCGCAAGAAATGTGGAATGCGTATAAGCAAATTAACCCCTCTATCGGAGATGAGATAGATGCCTGGGCTTTTGGAGTGGAAGCAGATACCTTGGCAGATTTGGTTTTAAAAGGCGAAAAGACAGCAACTGCCTCAGCCTATGACCTCTATGCACTAGAAGCCGAACCTCTTCCGCGAGAAGGTACCTTTGACGTCATTTTAGACAGTCAAGATCAGGCTGTCTGCATTGTCGAAATTACAAAGGTTTCTGTTCAGCCTTTCAATCAAGTTTCTGCTGACCATGCCTACAAGGAAGGGGAGGGGGACAAATCTTTGACCTATTGGCGTCAGGTTCATGAGGACTTTTTCACCGAGTGGATGAGGGAAGCCGGACTGACTTTTTCCCCTGACAGCAAGGTTGTTTTAGAAGAATTTTGCAAGGTCTACCCACTCTAGGCTGCAGAAGGAAGAAAGTTTTGGAAATTACCGTCCAATCCTTTTTTCTTAAGCAAAACATGATATAATAAGTTTGTTTGAAGAAGAGTAGCAGCTCTTAAACTTAGAATAGGAGAAAACTATGCAAGCAGTTGAACATTTTATTACGCAATTTGTTCCTGAACACTATGATTTATTTTTAGACTTGAGTCGTGAGACCAAAACGTTTTCTGGTAAGGTGACCATTACTGGTCAAGCACAGAGTGACCGTATTTCCCTTCACCAAAAAGACTTGGAAATCACTTCTGTAGAAGTCGCGGGTCGGGCTCGTCCATTTACAGTTGATCATGACAATGAAGCACTTCATATCGAATTAGCTGAGGCTGGTCAAGTTGAATTAGTCATTGCTTTTTCAGGAAAAATCACAGACAACATGACAGGGATTTACCCTTCTTACTACACAGTAGATGGTGTCAAGAAGGAAGTCTTGTCTACTCAGTTTGAGAGCCATTTTGCGCGTGAAGCCTTTCCGTGTGTAGATGAGCCAGAAGCCAAAGCAACCTTTGATCTCGCTCTTCGTTTTGATCAGGCAGAAGGTGAGTTGGCCTTGTCAAACATGCCTGAAATTGATGTTGAAAACCGCAAGGAAACAGGTATCTGGAAGTTTGCGACAACACCTCGTATGTCTTCCTACTTGTTGGCTTTTGTTGCTGGTGACTTGCAAGGGGTGACCGCTAAAACTAAAAATGGTACCCTCGTAGGAGTATACTCAACCAAAGCACATCCACTTTCTAACCTTGATTTCTCATTGGACATCGCCGTTCGCTCGATTGAGTTCTACGAAGATTACTACGGAGTTAAATATCCAATTCCTCAATCACTCCACATCGCCCTTCCTGACTTCTCAGCTGGTGCCATGGAAAACTGGGGTCTGGTAACCTACCGTGAAGTTTACTTGGTTGTGGATGAGAACTCGACCTTTGCCAGCCGTCAACAGGTAGCCCTTGTCATCGCACACGAGCTTGCCCATCAATGGTTTGGTAACCTCGTTACTATGAAATGGTGGGATGACCTCTGGCTCAATGAAAGCTTCGCTAACATGATGGAATACGTCTGTGTCGATGCCATCGAGCCAAGTTGGAATATCTTTGAAGACTTCCAAACAGGTGGTGTGCCGGGAGCACTTAAACGTGATGCGACTGATGGCGTTCAGTCTGTCCACGTCGAAGTCAAACACCCAGATGAAATCAATACCCTCTTTGACGGAGCTATCGTCTATGCCAAAGGAAGCCGTCTCATGCACATGCTTCGTCGTTGGCTAGGTGATGCTGATTTTGCTAAAGGTTTGCATGCTTACTTTGAAAAGCACCAATATGGAAATACCATTGGTCGTGATCTATGGAATGCTCTCGGACAAGCGTCAGGACGTGATGTTGCAGCCTTCATGGACTCTTGGTTGGAACAGCCTGGTTATCCAGTTCTCACTGTCAAAGTTGAAAATGATGTCTTGAAGATTTCACAAAAACAATTCTTTATCGGTGAGCACGAAGACAAGAACCGTCTCTGGGTGGTGCCACTGAACAGCAACTGGAAAGGTTTGCCAGATACACTCGAAACTGAAAGTATTGAAATCCCTGGCTACGCAGCTCTTCTTGCTGAAAATAAAGGAGCCCTTCGTCTCAACACTGAAAATACAGCCCACTACATTACCGACTATCAAGGAGACTTGTTAGAAGCTGTTCTTGCTGAGCTAGAGACACTTGATAACACAAGCAAACTGCAAATCGTTCAAGAACGTCGTTTGTTGGCTGAAGCAGGGCACATTTCTTATGCTGACTTGCTCCCAGTCCTTGATAAACTTGCTAAGGAAGAGTCTTACCTTGTCGTTTCAGCTGTTTCTCAAGTTATTTCTGCCCTTGAGCGCTTTATCGATGAAGGAACAGAAACTGAGAAAGCCTTTAACTGTCTGGTTGCTAAATTGGCTCGTCACAACTATGATCGTCTTGGTTTTAAAGCCAAAGATGGTGAATCAGATGAGGATGAATTGGTTCGTCAGTTAACTATTTCCATGATGGTTCGCTCCAATGATGCAGGAGCTAGTCAAGTCGCTAGCCAAATCTTTGCAGCTCACAAGGAAAATCTTGCAGGACTTCCAGCAGCCATCCGTGCACAAGTTCTCATCAATGAAATGAAACACCATGAGACCAAGGACTTGGTCGCAACTTATCTGGACCTCTACACTCATGCGACAGATGCTGTTTTCAAACGCCAGTTGGCAGGAGCTCTAGCATACAGTACAGATGCTGACAATATCCAAACCTTGATTCGTTCATGGAAGGATAAGTTTGTTGTGAAACCACAAGACTTGTCTGCTTGGTATTACCAGTTCCTAGATCATCAAACAACTCAAGAAACTGTTTGGGTCTGGGCGCGTGAAAACTGGGATTGGATCAAGGCAGCTCTTGGAGGAGATATGAGCTTTGATAGCTTTGTTATCCTACCTGCCCATGTATTTAAGACAGAGCAACGCTTGGCAGAGTACAAGGAATTCTTTGAGCCACAGCTCTCTGACCTTGCTCTTAGCCGTAACATTCGCATGGGGATCAAGGATATCGCAGCGCGTGTTGACTTGATTAAGCGTGAGAAAGCAGCAGTAGAAGCTGTTGTAGCACAATATGCTAAAGCTTAATTCGTTCGAAATGTAAATAAAAACTCAACTTTCTATCTGAAAACAAGAGAGAGTTGAGTTTTTTTTAAGGCAATTTTGGTATAATAATTATAACAAGGAGGAGTTTCTGATGATAAAAATCTTATTAGTAGAAGATGACCTAGGTCTGTCAAACTCAGTATTTGACTTTTTAGATGATTTTGCAGATGTCATGCAGGTCTTTGATGGAGAAGAAGGTCTCTACGAAGCTGAAAGTGGCGTCTATGACTTGATTTTGCTTGACCTGATGTTGCCTGAAAAAAATGGATTCCAAGTCTTGAAAGAGTTGCGCGAAAAAGGAATTACGACACCAGTCCTGATCATGACTGCTAAGGAAAGTTTGGATGACAAGGGACATGGTTTTGAGTTGGGAGCGGATGACTACCTCACCAAACCTTTCTACCTAGAAGAACTCAAAATGCGGATTCAAGCTCTTCTCAAACGTTCAGGTAAGTTTAACGAAAACACCTTGACCTATGGAGATATTGTCGTCAACCTTTCAACGAATGAAGTTAAGGTGGAAGACACTCCTGTGGAACTGCTCGGAAAAGAGTTTGAGTTATTGGTTTACTTCCTTCAAAATCAAAATGTCATTCTTCCCAAGACACAAATTTTTGATCGTCTATGGGGATTTGATAGCGATACGACTATTTCCGTTGTAGAAGTCTATGTCTCAAAAGTTCGTAAGAAATTGAAGGGAACAGCCTTTGCTGAAAATCTTCAAACCTTGCGTAGTGTCGGGTATATTTTAAAAGATGTTCAATAAACTAAAAAAAACATGGTATGCGGATGATTTTAGCTATTTCATTCGAAACTTTGGAGTGTTCACCCTGATCTTCTCTGCTATGACCTTGATTATCCTTCAGGTCATGCACTCGAGTCTCTACACTTCTGTAGATGAAAAACTACAAGCCCTTAGTAGTAGTCCCCAAGCGGTTATCCAGTTAGCCCTTAATCGGGCAACCGAAGAGGTCAAGGATATTCAACCAGCAACAGCGGATGCAAGCAAGGCTGAAATCAAGCCCAATGTCAGCTCCAATACGGAAGTCTTGCTCTTTGACAAGGATTTTAACCAGCTCTTATTGGGCAATCGCTTTTTAGGCTTGGACAAGATCAAGCTGGACAAGAAAGAGTTGAATCATATTCGGCAAATCCAAGTTGTCAATAGCTACGGTCAGGAAGAAACCTACCGGATGATCTTGATGGAAACAAATTCGTCCACTGTTTCAAGCAACGTCAAATATGCGGCGGTTTTAATCAATACCAGTCAGCTTGAGCAAATCAGCCAAAACCATGAGCATTTAATCGTAGTGGTCATGGCCAGTTTCTGGCTTCTGTCTTTAATTGCTAGTGTTTACCTTGCCCGTGTCAGTGTCAAACCCTTGCTGGAAAGTATGCAAAAGCAGAAGTCCTTTGTTGAAAATGCGAGCCACGAACTGAGAACGCCTTTGGCTGTTTTACAAAATCGTTTAGAAAATCTCTTTCGAAAACCAGAAGCGACGATCATGGAATCCAGCGAAAGTATTGCTTCTAGCCTCGAAGAAGTTCGCAACATGCGCTTCCTTACAACCAACCTTCTCAATTTAGCACGTCGAGATGATGGACTTAAGCCAGAAATAGCAGAAGTTTCTCCACAATTCTTTAAAACCACCTTTACAAACTATGAGTTAATTGCTTCTGAAAATGATCGAGTTTTTGACTATGAAAATCGGATTTATCGTCCCTTCATGACCGATCAGTTGCTCTTAAAACAACTCATGACCATCTTGTTTGATAATGCCATCAAGTATACCGAAGAAGATGGAAAAATTGAGTTTGTGGTTTATGCTACAGATCGCCACCTCTATCTAACAGTAGCGGATAATGGGATTGGAATCTCAGCTGCTGACAAGAAGAAAATCTTTGACCGTTTTTACCGTGTAGACAAGGCGAGAACCCGTCAGAAAGGTGGCTTTGGCCTTGGATTATCTTTGGCCAAGCAGATTGTTGATGCTTTACGAGGAACGATTAGCGTCAAAGATAACAAGCCTAGAGGAACGATTTTTGAAGTTAAAATCGCTATCCAATCTCCTCCAAAACGAAAGAATAAATAAAAAAGACAGTTTTGAGAAACTGTCTTTTTAGATAACAAGAAAAGAGGTTGGTAGTAGTACCAACCTTTATTTTGAAAGTTTTCGTTTAATCATCTTTCGTTGAAGTTGTAAGAGGACGAAACTTGTTCCCATTGCAGCGATAAAAGATAAAGCTGTATTTAATTTTAAGGCTAAAAAGATAAAGCTAAAAAGTGCCATAAAAATACAGAAACAAGCGATATTTACAAAAAATAAAATCTCTTTTAGGTTAGGGCCGACTGGGGCTTCAGGTGTGTAATCTTGGTAAAGCGGAGTTTGTTTCGATTCGGGAATTTGTTCAAACTCATAAGCTTCTAATTTTCTTGCGGGCATGATTCTCTCCTTAACAGTACCTAACTATTTTATCATTTTTTATGCAGAGAATTGTTACAGAATGGTTACAAAACTACTAAAGTCTCTTATCATCTTCTAAGTCACTCTTCTTGACACCTACTAGGGAAAGTGATAGCATGGATGTTACACTTAAAACAGATGACCTAACCTTCTCTATTATAAATATACTGAGAAAGGAAAGGATAACTTATATAAATTGATAGCAAGCTGAGGCTTTTTCCTAAGATGATTTGTTGAGTTGCTACCTGGATACTTTTGAAGAGTTTTGGTAGAAGTTGTTTTGAATGGATGGAAGGACAGCGATTCTGTCTATTGGTCTGGGTGGCTTTTAAACTACCTCTGGGGAAAAGTTAAAGGAGATAAGCATGTATCTTGCTATCAAAGAAATAGTACGAAATAAACTTCGATATAGTTTGATTCTAACTACCATTTTTCTTATCGCTTTCATGGTCTTTTTTATGACCAGTTTAGCTCTTGGGCTTGTGCGGAACAACCGGGCCGCTATTGATAATTGGCAAGCAATGGGTGTCGTTTTATCCGACTACGCAAATGATAATTTGACAGCATCCTTTATTCCTGAAAAGGACTACAAGGATAAGAGTTCTGAAGAGGCTGCTCCATTGGGCTATATGTTCGCTGTGACCAATCTAGTCGATGGTAGTGAAAAGGTCAATGTTTCCATTTTTGCTCAAGACTGGGACGCTTTTATCTCTCCTAGTTTGACGGAGGGTCGTTATCCTGAAGGAGATGATGAGGTTGTCGTGGATCAGTCTTTTGAAAACTATGGGATTAAGCTAGGCGATGCCATTCAGCTCAATGGAAGCGAGGCAAGTTACAAGATTGTAGGCCTGACTCAAGGAAATAAATTTTTCACTGAGCCTGTTGTCTTTACGAGTCTGACAACTTACTGGACCTTACAAGGAACCTTGAAAGCCAATCGTTCTATCTCTGCCTTGGTATTGAAAAATGATATAGAAGTGGTCGGGGATGGACTGAAACAGATTTCTATTCCAAGAATGATATCGAAAATTCCTGGTTACACACCTCAGGTTAATGTATTTTCAGGGATGATTCTCGCTATGATTGTTATCACAGGCTTGATTGTGGGTATTTTTGTTTATATCATTACTATCCAAAAACTAGGTCTTTATGGAATAATGCGGGCTCAGGGAATACAGACCAAAACCATTGTATGGTCCCTTTTCTGTCAAATCTTCCTCCTAGCTGGTATGGGGATTGCTTTAGCCTTGCTGGCAATCGGAGGAGTGATTTTAGTCTTACCAGCTACCTTCTTTTTCTACCCGAGTTGGATAGCCTACTCTGTCCTAAGCTTGGTAATTTCCTTGATGGCCCTTCTAGGTGGTGTCATTTCACTTCCACGCTTGCTAAAGGTGGACCCGATTACTGCAATTGCAGAATGATAAGGAGAATAGTATGACAGCATTGATTGAAATGAATCAAGTGACAAAAACCTACGGGGAAGGAAAGATGAAAGTCGTTGCCCTGCATGAGACGCATTTTCAGCTAAATGCGGGAGAGTTCGTAGCTATCGTTGGGCCCTCAGGTTCTGGAAAGACGACCTTTCTAACAACTCTAGGACAACTACAGGAAGCATCGAGTGGAAAGATTTTGGTAAAGGGGAAGGAAACAGGCAGTTTGACGGAGAAGGAAAAAACAGACCTCCGTTTTAGAGAGTTTGGTTTCATTCTCCAGGCTTCAAACCTAATTCCTTTTCTAACAGTCAAGGAACAGCTGGATTTGATTGACAGACTGGATAAGGGAAAAAATAGTAAAAGTGACCGAAAAGAGCTCTTTGACTTGTTGGATTTGGAAAAAGTACAAGATCATTATCCCAAGGCTCTATCAGGTGGCGAACGTCAACGTGCCGCGATAGCTAGAGCGCTTTATAACAATCCAAGCATCGTGCTTGCAGATGAGCCGACAGCCAGTCTGGATACCGAGCGTGCTTACCAAGTAACGGAAATGTTAGCTGCCATTGCCCATGAACAAGGTAGAGGAGTTGTCATGATTACACATGATACTCGTCTTCTTGATAAGGTTGACCGTATTTATGTTATGAATGATGGCCACCTAGTTGAAGAAAAACACGCATAAAAAAGAAAGTGGACGGTGCTGCTTACTGTTCACTTTTTTGATTGCAAACTTTAAAAAATGACGTTGACTTTTTATAAAATTCCTGGTATTCATAGCTGATTTTTGAGAATTGTGGTATAATTTTTCTTATGGAAAAGATTATCATTACAGCAACTGCTGAAAGTATTGAACAAGTTGAACAACTACTCGAAGCTGGCGTAGACCGTATCTATGTCGGTGAGAAAGATTTTGGTCTTCGTCTGCCAACAACCTTTAGTCATGACCAATTGCGTGAGATTGCTAAGTTGGTTCATGAAGCAGGCAAGGAATTGATTGTTGCGGTTAATGCCCTCATGCACCAAGATATGATGGACCGAATCAAGCCCTTTCTAGACTTTTTGGAAGAAATCAAGACAGACTATATTACTGTTGGGGATGCAGGTGTCTTTTACGTGGTCAACCGTGATGGCTATTCCTTTAAGACCATCTACGATGCTTCAACCATGGTGACAAGCAGTCGTCAGATTAACTTCTGGGGTCAAAAGGCTGGCGCATCCGAAGCTGTTTTAGCACGTGAAATTCCATCTGCTGAACTCTTCAAGATGCCCGAGATTTTGGAAATTCCTGCTGAAGTCTTGGTTTACGGAGCTAGCGTCATTCACCATTCTAAGCGTCCGCTCTTACAAAACTACTACAACTTCACGCACATCGATGACGAAAAGACGCGTAAACGTGATCTCTTCTTAGCAGAACCAAGTGATCCAGAGAGCCATTATTCCATCTTTGAAGATAATCATGGTACCCATATCTTTGCTAACAATGACCTTGATTTGATGACCAAATTGATAGAATTGGTGGAGCATGGTTTTACCCATTGGAAGCTAGAAGGGCTCTACACACCAGGTCAAAACTTTGTTGAGATTGCTAAACTCTTTATCCAAGCGCGTAGCTTGATTCAAGAGGGGAATTTCAGCCATGACCAAGCCTTCTTTTTAGATGAGGAAGTGCGCAAGTTAC
This sequence comes from Streptococcus oralis, assembly GCF_003943415.1. GTDB lineage: Bacteria > Bacillota > Bacilli > Lactobacillales > Streptococcaceae > Streptococcus > Streptococcus oralis_BJ. The sequence continues at coordinate 251,659 of NZ_RJPK01000001.1, forward strand.
ACCCTAAAAACCGTTTCCTCGATACAGGATTCTATGATTACGATCCTGATATGGTTAAATAGGACACGAAAACCCGAAATAAAAATGTTCGGGTTTTTCAAGTGTATTCATGAAATAAAAACGGATACATGTTATAATAAAAGTAGCTCTTTAATGGAGGTGCTTAAGTGGAGAATCTGAAAAAGATGGCAGGTATCAAGGCTGCTGAGTTTGTCAAGGATGGTATGGTTGTCGGACTGGGAACTGGCTCTACTGCCTATTATTTCGTAGAAGAAATCGGTCGTCGTATTAAGGAAGAAGGATTGCAGATTACTGCTGTAACGACTTCCAGTGTGACCAGTAAACAGGCTGAAGGTCTTAAAATCCCGCTCAAGTCGATTGATCAAGTAGACTTTGTCGATGTGACAGTCGATGGAGCAGATGAAGTGGATAGCCAGTTTAATGGGATCAAAGGTGGTGGTGGTGCCCTTCTGATGGAGAAGGTTGTGGCAACGCCCTCAAAAGAATACATTTGGGTGGTTGATGAAAGCAAACTAGTAGAGAAACTAGGTGCTTTTAAATTGCCAGTAGAAGTGGTTCAGTATGGATCAGAACAGGTCTTTCGTCGGTTTGAGCGAGCTGGCTACAAACCAAGTTTCCGTGAAAAAGACGGCCAACGTTTTGTGACAGATATGCAGAACTTTATCATTGATCTAGCCTTGGAAGTCATCGAAGACCCAATTGCTTTCGGACAAGAATTAGACCATGTCGTTGGTGTCGTGGAGCATGGCTTGTTTAACCAAATGGTGGATAAGGTCATCGTAGCGGGACGGGATGGGGTTCAGATTTTAACTTCAACAAAAGCAAGATAACTAAAATAATAAGGAGACAGATTATGTCAAAATTTAATCGAATTCACTTGGTGGTACTGGATTCTGTCGGAATTGGTGCTGCACCAGATGCTAATAACTTTGTCAATGCAGGGGTTCCAGATGGAGCTTCTGATACACTGGGACACATTTCCAAAACAGTTGGTTTGAATGTTTCAAACATGGCTAAAATCGGTCTAGGAAATATTCCTCGTGAAACGCCTTTGAAGACTGTACCAGCTGAAAGTAATCCAACAGGTTATGCAACGAAATTGGAAGAAGTATCTCTTGGTAAGGATACTATGACTGGACACTGGGAAATCATGGGACTTAACATTACGGAGCCTTTCGATACTTTCTGGAATGGATTCCCGGAAGAAATCTTGACAAAAATCGAAGAATTTTCAGGACGCAAGGTCATTCGTGAAGCCAACAAACCGTACTCAGGAACAGCTGTTATTGATGACTTTGGACCACGCCAAATGGAAACTGGCGAGTTGATTATCTATACTTCAGCTGACCCTGTCTTGCAAATCGCTGCCCACGAAGACATCATTCCTCTGGATGAACTATACCGTATCTGTGAATATGCTCGTTCGATTACTCTTGAGCGCCCAGCACTTCTAGGTCGTATCATTGCCCGTCCTTATGTAGGTGAGCCTGGTAACTTCACTCGTACAGCTAATCGTCGTGACTTGGCAGTTTCGCCATTTGCACCAACTATTTTGGATAAATTGAACGAAGCAGGTATTGATACTTATGCTGTTGGAAAAATAAATGATATCTTTAACGGTGCTGGTATCAACCATGACATGGGTCATAACAAGTCAAATAGTCATGGAATTGATACACTTTTGAAGACTATGGGACTTGCTGAGTTTGAAAAAGGATTCTCCTTCACAAACTTAGTTGACTTTGATGCCCTTTATGGCCACCGTCGTAATGCTCATGGTTACCGTGATTGCTTGCATGAGTTTGATGAACGCTTGCCTGAAATTATCGCAGCCATGAGAGAGAATGACCTTCTCTTGATTACAGCGGACCATGGAAATGACCCAACCTATGCAGGAACAGACCACACTCGTGAATATATTCCACTTTTAGCTTACAGTCCATCCTTTAAAGGAAATGGTGTCATTCCAGTTGGACATTTTGCAGATATCTCAGCGACTGTTGCGGATAACTTTGGTGTTGAAACAGCCATGATTGGGGAAAGTTTCTTAGATGAATTGGTATAATATTACGCGATATGCTTTACTTGTTCGGGGGATTAATGTCGGTGGGAAAAATAAAGTTGTCATGGCGGATCTTCGTCAAGAATTGACAGAGTTGTGTTTGGAGAAGGTTGAAACCTACATCAACAGTGGCAATATTTTCTTTACTTCGACAGATCCCAAAGCCCGATTGGTTGAAAAGTTAGAGGCTTTCTTTGAAGTCCATTATCCATTTATTCAGAGCTTTTCTTTGCTGAGTCTAGAGGACTTTGAGGCGGAACTTGAAAATCTGCCAGAATGGTGGACCAAAGATTTGGCACGAAAGGATGTCCTCTTTTACACGGAGGGCTTGGATGTGGGTCAAGTCATTGAGAAAGTTGAAAGTTTAGAACTGAAAGATGAAGTGGTTCATTTTGGAAGACTTGGGATTTTCTGGGGGAAATTCTCTGAAGAATCCTACTATGCAACTGCCTATCACAAGTACTTGCTCAAGATGCCTTTTTATCGCAACATCACCATTCGCAATGCCAAAACCTTTGACAAAATCGGTCAAATGCTAAAAAATAATAAAGGAGACACACAATGACATTTTTAGATAAGATCAAGGAAACAGCTGCTTTCCTGAAAGACAAGGGAATCCAAGCACCTGAGTTTGGTTTAATCCTTGGATCGGGTCTTGGAGAACTTGCAGAAGAAATCGAAAATCCTGTTGTAGTAGACTATGCTGAGATTCCAAACTGGGGCCGCTCTACAGTAGTTGGTCATGCTGGTAAATTGGTATATGGTGACCTTGCAGGTCGCAAGGTCTTGGCTCTTCAAGGTCGTTTCCATTTCTACGAGGGAAATCCTCTGGAAGTGGTGACTTTCCCAGTACGTGTGATGAAAGTTCTCGGATGTGAAGGTGTCATTGTAACCAATGCAGCTGGAGGTATTGGATTTGGTCCTGGTACCTTGATGGCTATCTCAGACCATATCAATATGACGGGGCAAAACCCATTGATGGGTGAAAACTTAGATGATTTTGGTCCACGTTTCCCAGATATGTCTAAAGCCTACACTCCAGAATATCGTGCTACTGCCCATGAAGTGGCTAAAAAACTCGGTATCAAGCTTGATGAAGGTGTCTATATCGGTGTAACTGGTCCGACTTATGAAACACCTGCAGAGATTCGTGCCTATAAGACATTGGGAGCAGATGCAGTTGGTATGTCCACTGTTCCTGAAGTTATTGTGGCAGCCCACTCAGGCTTGAAAGTTCTAGGAATTTCATGTATCACTAACCATGCTGCTGGTTTCCAAGAAGAACTCAACCACGAAGAAGTTGTAGAAGTGACTGAACGTGTTAAAGGCGACTTCAAAGGCTTGCTTAAAGCGATTCTTGCTGAATTGTAATCATGTTAATAGAATTGAGGAGTATTTTTCGAAAAATCCCTTATAATTTTAGATTATTCATAGCAGTAATTCTGCAAGGAATAGTTTCGGGTTTATCTGGTATATTTCTCCATTATCTTTTAGAGATGGTGGAGGGGCTAGCTTTTGGTCAGTCAGAGCATCATAGTGGATTTTTGACAGATGGAGTTTCCTCCTCACGGATAGGACTAAGTTTAATAATCGTGGGTCTTAGCTCGTCCTTAGTCTGGTACTTCTTGCAAAAAGGGTCGAAGATTTATTCCATCAAAGCTCAGATGAAGGATGAGACTTCACAATACAAGCTTCATTTTTTAAGACAGCTATTTCATTCAATTTGGCAGATTATTGCAGTTGGAGGGGGAGCACCTATTGGCAAAGAAGCTGCGCCACGAGAGATTGGAACTCTATTTGCCGGGCCAATTGGAAAAATATGTATACTGTCTATGAAGGATCGCATCTTTCTCCTTGCTTGTGGTGCTGGTGCTGGTTTAGCGGCTGTCTATCAGGTTCCATTAACAAGTGTTTTCTTCGTTTTTGAGACTCTAGGAATTACTCTATCTATCAAGCGATTTGTCTTAGTCGGTTTGACTACCTATGTGTCAACCTATACAGCAGGATTGGTTATTTCAGATCATGCTCTCTACCAGATTCCAGCTATTGCATGGTCATTAAAGGAAGTGTGGTTTGTCCCTTTATTAGTTCTTTTCTTAACCCCCCTAGCTTGGCTTTTTGGTCGTTCAAGTAAAGAAGTGTCTTCAAACAGGATAAAAGATCAACGAATACTTCTCACATTGCCCTCAGCTTTTCTTTTTCTTGTTGGTCTGGCAAGTTACTTTCCGCATCTACTTGGCAATGGACGCATGATGGCTCAGGAAATTTTAAATGGTAGCAGTGGTCAAACAGTGCTTCTCATGTTTTTCCTAAAAGCAGTGGTCGTTCTTATTTTCCTTTGGGCAGGGGCCTATGGTGGTACTCTTACGCCATCTTTTGCCTTGGGGATGGCTGGAGCTGCTCTCTTGGGCATGATTCTAGGTTTGGACAGCCAGCCAAGCATTTTGCTTTTGGGATCGGTTTGCTTTTTATCTGTGACCTTGAGGGCACCCATTTCTGCAACCGGATTAGTTATAGGTTTCACTGGGCTAGGTATAGATTCTCTTCCGTATCTCTTAGTATCTGCTTTCCTAGCTTATGGTTTTGCAAAAGTGTTAGACCGTTTTCCTTGGGCTAGCATACTGTGTAAGATGTCAAAGAATAAAGTAATTAGGTAGGAAATGCCCGTTTCTTCTAATCAAGGATTTATCTTAAAAGATTAAAAAGTATTGTCAGTTTATCAATAACTGTTTTAAATAAAAATGTAGTAGGCTTATCGGAGTCATGATTGAATACGATTTTTCCTAGCTATGAAATATAAAAATAAAAAAAAAGAAAGGTAGAGCGTGTGTTCTGATTTGAACACGAGCGGAAAACTTTTCATAACAATAAAAGAAAGGATGGGTAAACCGTATTTGCTGAACTGAATACGGGCGGAGAACTGTGTAAAAAAGATAAACTGTCTAGCATCTGCGATGCTTCGTCAGTTTCCTATTTTTACTTTGTTCTCTGTCGCCCTTTATATCTTAATTATGTCTATCCATATTGCTGCTAAGCAGGGTGAAATTGCTGATAAAATTCTTCTTCCTGGGGATCCTCTTCGTGCGAAATTTATTGCGGAGAACTTCCTTGAAGATGCTGTTTGTTTTAACGAAGTGCGTAACATGTTTGGTTACACTGGTACTTATAAAGGCCACCGTGTATCTGTCATGGGAACTGGGATGGGAATGCCGTCTATTTCGATTTATGCACGTGAGTTGATTGTGGACTATGGTGTGAAAAAATTGATCCGCGTGGGAACTGCTGGTTCGTTAAACGAGGATGTCCATGTCCGTGAATTGGTTTTAGCGCAAGCAGCTGCAACCAACTCAAACATCATTCGCAATGACTGGCCACAGTATGATTTCCCACAAATCGCTAGCTTTGATTTGCTTGACAAGGCCTACCATATCGCCAAAGAACTTGGTATGACCACCCACGTTGGAAACGTCTTGTCATCTGATGTCTTTTACTCAAACTACTTTGAAAAGAACATCGAGCTTGGTAAATGGGGAGTCAAAGCTGTGGAAATGGAAGCGGCAGCTCTTTACTACTTGGCTGCCCAACACCACGTTGATGCACTTGCTATCATGACCATCTCCGATAGTTTGGTCAATCCAGATGAAGACACTACTGCAGAAGAACGCCAAAATACCTTCACTGATATGATGAAGGTTGGTTTGGAAACCTTGATTGCAGAGTAATCAGAGAATAGATTTTCAATTACATTAGTTACAAGAACTGTTGTAAGTGATTTATTTTCAATATCTTAGCAATGATAAAGAAAGAGTTGAAAATCCAACTATTGATTTTCAACTTTTTTAGAACTCAGCTTAAGGAGAGATGTGATGGATAAAATAGAACTATTACAAGACTTGATAGATCAAAGCCAACGGATTGTTTTCTTTGGAGGGGCAGGAGTGTCAACCGAGTCTAATATCCCAGATTTTCGTAGTTCAGATGGTCTTTATAGTCATCAGTTAGGCCGTCATTTTACGGCAGAGCAACTCGTTTCTCGCACCATGTTTGAGCGCTATCCAGAAGATTTTTTTGACTTCTATAAAAAATACCTGATTTATCCAGAAGCCAAGCCTAATGCTGCTCACACTTATCTAGCTGCTTTGGAAAAGACAGGTAAGCTAAAGGCTGTTGTGACACAAAATATCGATAGTCTTCATGAAATGGCTGGCTCCCAAAAGATCTTTAAATTGCATGGGAGTGCGGACCGGAATTACTGCCTAGGTTGTCAACGTTTCTATGACTTAACTGCTTTTCTGGCCCTCGAGGGACCTGTTCCCCATTGCTTAGACTGTGGCAAGGTGGTCAAGCCTGACGTGACCTTGTATGAAGAATCACTTGACATGGATGTCTTTAGTCAAGCTGCACAAGCTATTCGGCAAGCAGACTTGCTGATTATTGGTGGGACTTCCTTGGTTGTTTATCCTGCAGCTAGCCTAGTAAACTATTTTTCTGGAACAAATCTGGTCCTTATCAATAAAACCAGTATTCCACAAGACAGCCAAGCTACATTGGTCATTGAAGGCAAGATTGGGGAAGTCTTTTCGAAATTGAGACAATAAAAGAATTTTAGAAGATAGCAACAAAACCTTGTTACTTGAAAGAGAAAACTATCTCATTTATTGACCAAAATCTCGCTCTTTAAGAGTTACTAAAAACTGGCTGAGAAAATCAAAACACCTTCACTGATATGATGAAGGTCGGCTTGGAAACCTTGATTGCAGACTAAAATTGTAATAGAAAATCCTGATTTCAAGTTGAATCAGGATTTTTTCATAGATGCGATTTTTTCTGGGTCTGGTGTGACACGGAGGGTCTTTTGTCCAGTGTAGGTCACAAAGCCAGGTTTTCCACCAGTTGGTTTGTTGAGTTTTTTGACTTCTATCATATCCACTTGCACGAGATTTGACAAGCGCCCTTTGGAGAAGTAGGCAGCTAGTTCGGCCGCATCCGTCTTAACTTCATCAGATGGGTCAAGATTTCCTGAGATGACGACATGGCTTCCAGGGATGTCCTTGGCGTGGAACCAAAGTTCCTCCTTGCGAGCCATTTTAAAGGTTAGTTCCTCGTTTTGCAGGTTATTGCGTCCGACATAGATGATAGTCTTGCCATCGCTCGCCAGATATTGTTCTGGTTTTTTGCGTTTCTGGATTTTTTCACGTTGGCGTCTTCTAATAAAGCCAGTTTGGATCAATTCTTCACGGATTTCAGCGATTTCTTCCAGTCCAGCTTGATTGAGGACGGTTTCCACACTTTCCAGATAGAGAATGGTTGCCTTGGTTTCTTCAATCAGATCAGTCAAGTATTTGACAGCTTCTTTGAGTTTCTGGTAACGTTTGAAATAGCGTTGGGCATTCTGGCTGGGAGTTAGAGCTTTATCAAGAGCAATGATGATAGGCTGGTTGGTGTAGTAGTTATCCAAGACAACCTGGTCTTGGTCATTGGGAACTTGGTGGAGGAAGGTTGTCAGCAATTCGCCTTTTTGGCGAAACTCCTCAGCGTTGTCTGTGGCCAGTAATTCTTTTTCTTGTTTTTTGAGTTTGTGGCGGTTTTTCTGAAGCTCATTTTCAACGCGCCGAATCAGTTCACTAGCTTGCTGTTTGACACGATCGCGCTCAGCCTTGTCCTTAAAGTAGCTATCCAAGAGCTCTGATAGGCTGGCAAAAGGCTCTCCCACCTGATTTGCAAAAGGAACTGGACTAAAAGAAGTCTCAGTCAAGAATGGCTTGGTTTCTTGACTGAAAAAGTTTCGGAAGGTGGACAGTTTATCATGAACCAATAGACTTTCCAGTTCGTTTGCCGTATCGCGTCCTAGACCTTGAAAGAGACTTTGAAGATTTTTAGCTGTTAGTTCCTGTGTTTGCAGGATTTCAAAGAGTTTCTCGTCCTTGACTGTGAAAGGATTGAGAGACTCGGTGGTTGGCGGAGCGATATAGGTCGAGCCTGGCAGCAAGGTGCGGTAGCTATTCTGTGAAAAGCCAACGTGTTTGATGACTTCGAGGATTTTATGGTTACTTTTATCCACGAGGAGAATATTGCTGTGTTTGCCCATGATTTCGATAATTAAGGTAGCCCGGATATGGTCTCCAATCTCATTTTTATTGGAAACCGTAATTTCCACGATACGGTCATTTTCGATTTGCTCGATGGACTCAATTACGGCGCCCTGTAAATACTTTCTCAAAACCATGATAAAAGTAGAAGGTTGGGCTGGGTTTTCAAAGGTCGTTTGGGTCAGCTGAATGCGCCCAAAAACTGGATGAGCAGAGAGGAGCAGGCGATGGCTTTGGCGATTGCTGCGGATTTGCAAGACCAACTCTTGTTCAAAAGGTTGATTGATCTTCTGAATGCGACCATTGACCAACTCTCTTCGCAACTCCTCAACCATGTGGTGTAAAAAAAATCCGTCAAATGACATCGTTCTCTCCTTGTGATTGTATTCCATAGTATTATATCAAAAAGGTAGAATAAAATCATGGAAATATGGTATAATAAAGCCAAGTAAAGAGAATCGAGAAGTACATGTATATTGAAATGGTAGATGAAACTGGTCAAGTTTCACAAGAAATCTTGCAACAAACCCAAGAAATTTTGGAATTTGCAGCCCAAAAAATAGGAAAAGAAGACAAGGAGATGGCAGTCACTTTTGTGACCAACGATCGTAGCCACGAACTCAACCTCGAGTACCGTGATACGGATCGTCCGACAGATGTCATTAGCCTTGAATATAAGCCAGAATTGGATATTGCCTTTGATGAAGAAGATTTGCTTGAAAATCCTGAATTAGCAGAGATGATGTCTGAGTTTGATGCCTATATTGGGGAGCTTTTCATCTCTATTGATAAAGCGCATGAGCAGGCTGAGGAATATGGCCACAGCTTTGAGCGTGAGATGGGCTTCTTGGCGGTACACGGCTTTTTACATATCAACGGCTACGATCACTACACTCCGGAAGAAGAAGCGGAGATGTTCGGTTTACAAGAAGAAATTTTAACAGCCTATGGACTCACAAGACAATAAACGAAAATGGAAAAATCGTGACCTGGTATCCAGTTTAGAATTTGCCCTTACAGGAATTCTGACTGCTTTCAAGGAAGAACGCAATATGCGAAAACATGCAGTGACGGCTCTAGTAGTCATCCTTGCAGGTTTTGTTTTTCAGGTGTCACGGATCGAATGGCTCTTTCTCCTAATGAGCATTTTCTTGGTAGTAGCGTTTGAAATTATTAATTCTGCTATCGAAAATGTGGTGGATCTAGCCAGTCACTATCACTTTTCTATGTTGGCAAAGAAAGCCAAGGACATGGCGGCAGGAGCCGTGCTGGTGGTCTCTCTTTTTGCTGCAGTGACAGGTGCACTTATCTTTCTCCCACGCATTTGGGATTTATTATTTTAAACACTAAGAGGAAATTATGACATTTAAATCAGGCTTTGTAGCCATTTTAGGGCGTCCCAATGTTGGGAAATCAACCTTTTTGAATCACGTCATGGGACAAAAGATTGCTATCATGAGTGATAAGGCGCAGACAACGCGCAATAAAATCATGGGGATTTACACAACGGATAAGGAGCAAATCGTCTTTATCGATACACCGGGGATTCACAAGCCTAAGACGGCTCTTGGAGATTTCATGGTGGAATCAGCCTACAGCACCCTTCGTGAAGTAGACACTGTTCTATTCATGGTGCCAGCTGATGAGCCACGTGGTAAGGGCGACGATATGATTATCGATCGTCTGAAAGCTGCCAAGGTTCCTGTGATTCTGGTGGTGAATAAGATTGACAAGGTCCATCCAGACCAGCTTTTGGCTCAGATTGATGACTTCCGTAACCAGATGGACTTTAAGGAAATTGTTCCTATCTCAGCCCTTCAGGGAAATAACGTTTCTCGACTAATCGATATTTTGAGTGAAAATCTGGAGGAAGGTTTCCAGTACTTTCCGTCTGATCAAATCACAGACCACCCAGAGCGATTCCTAGTTTCAGAAATGATTCGTGAGAAGGTCTTGCACCTAACTCGTGAAGAGATTCCTCACTCAGTTGCCGTAGTAGTCGACTCTATGAAGCGTGATGAGGAGTCTGACAAGATTCATATCCGTGCAACCATCATGGTGGAACATGATAGTCAAAAAGGGATTATCATCGGAAAAGGTGGCGCTATGCTCAAGAAAATTGGAACTATGGCTCGTCGTGATATCGAACTCATGCTAGGAGATAAGGTTTTCTTAGAAACTTGGGTTAAGGTCAAGAAAAACTGGCGTGATAAAAAGCTAGATTTGGCTGACTTTGGCTATAATGAGAAAGAATACTAAGTAGAGGTGGGCTCATGCCTGCTTCTTGTTTTTACAGAAGGAGGAACTATGCCCGAATTACCTGAGGTTGAAACGGTTCGTCGTGGCTTAGAAAAATTGATTTTAGGAAAGAAGATTTCTAATATAGAGATTGCCTATTCTAAGATGGTCAAGACGGATTTGGATGAGTTTCAAAAGGAATTGCCTGGTCAGATTGTTGAGTCCATGGGGCGCCGTGGAAAATATTTACTTTTTTACCTGACAAACAAGGTCTTGATTTCCCATCTGCGGATGGAGGGCAAGTATTTTTACTATCCAGACCAGGTTCCTGAACGCAAGCATGCCCATGTTTTCTTCCAGTTTGAGGACGGGGGAACGCTTGTATATGAGGACGTACGCAAGTTTGGTACTATGGAACTATTGGCGCCTGACCTTTTGGAAGCCTACTTTGTTTCTAAAAAACTAGGGCCTGAGCCAAGAGAGCAGGACTTTGATTTGCAGGTCTTTCAAGTTGCTCTATCCAAGTCTAAAAAGCCTATCAAATCCCATCTCCTAGATCAAACCTTGGTAGCTGGCCTTGGCAATATCTATGTGGATGAGGTCCTCTGGCGAGCTCAGGTTCATCCATCTAGACTTTCCCAGACTTTGACGGCAGAAGAAGCGTCAGCTATTCATGACCAGACCATTGCTGTTTTGGGACAGGCAGTTGAAAAGGGCGGCTCTACCATTCGAACCTATACCAATGCCTTTGGGGAAGACGGAACTATGCAGGATTTTCATCAGGTCTATGATAGGACTGGTCAAGCATGTTCACGCTGTGGTACCATCATTGAGAAAATCCAGCTTGGTGGACGTGGAACTCATTTTTGTCCTCAGTGTCAAAGGAGGGGCTGATGGGAAAAATCATTGGAATCACAGGAGGAATTGCCTCTGGGAAGTCAACTGTGACAAATTTTCTAAGACAAAAAGGCTTTCAAGTTGTGGATGCTGATCAACTTGTTCACCAGTTACAAAGACCTGGTGGGCGTCTATATCAGGTCTTAGTTCAGCATTTTGGACAGGAAATTATCTTAGAAAATGGAGAACTCAATCGCCCTCTCCTAGCTAGTCTTATCTTTTCAAATCCTGAAGAGCGGGAATGGTCTAAGCAAACCCAAGGAGAGATTATTCGTGAGGAATTGGCTGCACTGAGAGAACAGTTAGCCCAGACAGAAGCGATTTTTTTCATGGATATTCCTCTGCTTTTTGAACAGAACTATGCCAACTGGTTTGATGAAACGTGGCTGGTCTATGTGGACCATGATATCCAATTAGAACGTTTCATGAAACGGGATCATCTTTCTAAGGAAGTAGCTGAGTCCCGTCTGGCAGCCCAGTGGTCTTTAGAAGAAAAGAAAAGTTTGGCGAGTCATATATTAGATAATAATGGCAGTCGTGACCAGCTTGTGGGGCAAGTAGTGAAGTTACTTGAAGGAGGAGATAGCTGTGCAAGAGATTAGTTGGAAAGATAATCTTCGTGTCGCCTGGTTCGGTAGTTTTCTAACGGGAGCCAGTATTTCCTTGGTCGTCCCTTTTATGCCTATCTTTGTAGAGCAGTTGGGAATCGAGAGTGACCAAGTTGCTTTCTATGCTGGATTAGCCATCTCAGTTTCGGCTGTTTCAGCAGCTTTGATTTCTCCTATCTGGGGTATTCTTGCTGACAAGTACGGTCGTAAACCCATGATGATTCGAGCTGGCCTTGCCATGACCATCACTATGGGAGGTTTGGCCTTCGTGCCGAATATCTATTGGTTAATCTTTCTTAGATTACTAAATGGCGTATTTACAGGTTTCGTACCGAATGCGACAGCTTTAATAGCCAGTCAAGTCCCCAAGGATAAGTCTGGCTATGCTTTGGGGACTTTATCAACTGGAGTAGTAGCTGGAACCCTAACCGGCCCCTTTGTAGGTGGCTTGATTGCTGAAATTTTTGGTATTCGCAATGTTTTTTTATTGGTAGGTGGCTTCTTGTTTTTAGCCGCAATCTTAACCATTTTCTTTATCAAGGAAGATTTTCAGCCAGTAGCTAAGGAGAAGGCAATACCAACAAAAGAGTTGTTTAGTTCTATTAAACACTCTCATCTTTTGATTAATTTGTTTTTAACCAGCTTTGTCATTCAATTTTCAGCTCAATCAATTGGTCCTATCCTGGCTCTCTATGTGCGGGACTTAGGGCAGACTGAAAATCTCCTCTTTGTATCTGGTTTGATCGTATCCAGCATGGGATTTTCTAGCATGATGAGTGCTGGAGTGATGGGAAAACTAGGAGATAAGGTGGGAAATCATAGACTTTTAGTTGCAGCGCAGGTTTATTCAGTCATCATTTACCTTCTTTGTGCCCATGCAACCAGCCCCATTCAACTTGGCTTGTATCGTTTTCTATTTGGTTTGGGAACGGGTGCTCTGATACCAGGTGTTAATGCATTGCTTAGTAAGATGACTCCCAAAGCAGGCATTTCAAGGATTTTTGCCTTTAACCAAGTCTTTTTCTACCTTGGGGGTGTTGTTGGTCCCATGACTGGTTCAGCAGTAGCAGGGCAATTTGGCTACCACTCTGTTTTTTATGCGACAGCAGCCTGTGTGGCTTTCAGTTGTTTATTTAACTTAGTTCAATTTAGATCATTATTAAAAGTAAAGGAAATCTAGTGCGAGTAAAAATTAATCTCAAATGCTCCTCTTGTGGCAGCATGAATTATCTAACTAGTAAGAACTCAAAAAACCATCCAGATAAGATTGAAGTTCTAAAATATTGTCCCAAGGAAAGAAAAGTAACCCTACATCTTGAATCTAAGTAGAATTTATGGTAAAATAATAGGGATTTTAAGGAGTTTGATATGTACAACCTATTATTAACCATTTTATTAGTATTATCTGTTGTGATTGTGATTGCGATTTTCATGCAACCAACTAAGAACCAATCCAGCAATGTATTTGATGCCAGCTCGGGTGATTTGTTTGAACGTAGTAAAGCGCGTGGTTTTGAAGCCGTGATGCAACGTTTGACAGGTGTTTTAGTCTTTTTCTGGCTAGCCATTGCCTTAGCATTGACGGTATTATCAAGTAGATAAGAAATGGGCGAGACTAGGTCTTTGCCTATTTTTATTTTTAACGACACTTATAAAGTTATCAATCAAAAAAATTATAAAAATCTAGAAAGAAAACATGAAAGATAAAATTAAAGAATATTTGCAAGAGAAGGGGCGAGTGACGGTAAATGACCTGGCTCAGGCTCTCGGAAAGGATGGATCCAAGGATTTCCGTGAGTTGATTAAAACCCTGTCTCTGATGGAAAGAAAGCACCAGATTCGATTTGGAGAAGATGGTAGCCTCACCTTGGACCAGAAGAAGAAACATGAAATTACCCTCAAAGGGATTTTTCATGCCCATAAAAATGGCTTCGGCTTTGTCAGTCTGGAAGGCGAGGAGGATGATCTTTTTGTTGGAAAAAACGATGTCAACTATGCCATTGATGGCGATACCGTTGAGGTGGTCATCAAGAAAGTTGCTGACCGTAACAAGGGAACAGCTGCAGAAGCCAAAATTATTGATATCCTAGAACATAGCCTGACGACGGTTGTCGGCCAAATTGTTCTGGATCAGGAAAAGCCCAAGTATGCCGGCTATATCCGTTCCAAAAATCAGAAAATCAGCCAACCTATTTATGTGAAGAAACCAGCCCTCAAACTTGAAGGAACAGAAGTTCTAAAGGTCTTTATCGACAAATACCCAAGTAAGAAACATGATTTCTTTGTTGCTAGTGTGCTGGACGTGGTGGGACACTCGACTGATGCTGGGATTGATGTCCTTGAAGTCTTGGAGTCTATGGATATTGTTTCAGAATTTCCAGAAGCTGTTCTCAAGGAGGCGGAAAGTGTGCCTGATGCTCCCTCAGAAAAGGATATGGAAGGGCGTCTGGATTTAAGAGATGAGCTTACCTTTACCATTGACGGCGCGGATGCCAAGGACTTGGACGATGCAGTTCACATCAAGCCTTTGAAAAATGGCAATATCGAACTCGGAGTTCACATTGCGGATGTTTCCTACTATGTGACAGAGGGTTCTGCCCTTGACAAGGAAGCCCTTAATCGCGCGACTTCTGTCTATGTGACAGACCGAGTGGTTCCAATGCTTCCAGAGCGCTTGTCAAACGGTATCTGCTCTCTCAATCCTCAAGTAGATCGCTTGACCCAGTCTGCCATTATGGAGATTGATAAACATGGTCGTGTGGTTAATTACACCATTACCCAAACAGTTATCAAGACAAGCTTTCGTATGACCTATAGCGCTGTTAATGATATTCTAGCAGGTGACGAGGAAAAGAGACAAGAGTTTAAGAAAATTGTTCCTAGTATCGAACTCATGGTCAAGCTTCATGAAATTCTAGAAAATATGCGAGAGAAACGTGGTGCTCTTAATTTTGATACCAGTGAAGCTAAGATTTTGGTGGATCAAAAAGGCAAGCCTGTGGATATCGTTCTTCGCCAACGAGGCATTGCAGAGCGCATGATTGAGTCCTTCATGTTGATTGCCAACGAAACGGTTGCTGAGCACTTTAGCAAGTTGGATCTACCTTTCATCTATCGGATTCACGAGGAGCCCAAGGCTGAAAAAGTTCAGAAGTTTATTGATTATGCTTCGAGCTTTGGTTTGCGAATTTATGGAACTGCCAGTGAGATTAGCCAGGAGGCCCTCCAAGACATCATGCGTACTGTTGAGGGAGAACCCTATGCGGATGTATTGTCCATGATGCTTCTTCGCTCCATGCAACAGGCTCGCTATTCGGAGCACAATCACGGTCACTATGGACTAACAGCTGACTATTACACTCACTTTACTAGTCCGATTCGCCGTTATCCTGACCTCCTTGTTCACCGTATGATTCGAGACTATGGGCGTTCTAAGGAAGTAGCAGAGCATTTTGAGCAAGTGATTCCAGAGATTGCGACCCAGTCTTCCAACCGTGAGCGTCGTGCCATCGAGGCGGAGCGTGAAGTCGAAGCCATGAAAAAAGCTGAGTACATGGAAGAATACGTGGGTGAAGAGTACGATGCAGTTGTATCCAGCATCGTCAAATTCGGTCTCTTTGTTGAATTGCCAAATACAGTCGAAGGCTTGATTCATATCACTAATCTGCCTGAATTTTATCATTTCAACGAGCGTGACTTGACACTCCGTGGGGAGAAATCGGGTACAACCTTCCGTGTAGGACAGCAGATTCGCATTCGGGTTGAAAGAACCGATAAGATGACAGGTGAGATTGATTTCTCTTATATTCCAAGTGAGTTTGATGTCATCGAAAAAGGCTTGAAACAAGCTAGTCACAAAGACAGAAGTCGTGGCATAAGTCGTCGTTCAGATAAGAAGGAAGATAAGAGAAAATCAGGACGCTCAAATAATAAGCACAAGCATTCACAAAAAGACAAGAAGAAAAAGGGCAAGAAACCTTTTTACAAAGAAGTAGCTAAGAAAGGAGCCAAGCATGGCAAAGGGAGAGGGAAAGGTCGTCGCACAAAATAAAAAAGCGCACCACGACTATACAATCGTAGATACGCTAGAGGCAGGGATGGTCCTAACCGGAACTGAAATCAAGAGCGTTCGAGCCGCTCGAATCAATCTCAAGGACGGCTTTGCCCAAGTAAAAAATGGGGAAGTCTGGCTGAGCAATGTTCATATCGCTCCTTACGAAGAGGGCAATATCTGGAACCAGGAACCAGAACGCCGTCGTAAACTCCTGCTCCATAAGAAGCAAATTCAAAAATTGGAACAAGAGACCAAAGGGACAGGAATGACCCTTGTTCCCCTTAAAGTCTATATCAAAGATGGCTACTCCAAACTCCTTTTAGGACTTGCCAAAGGGAAGCACGACTATGACAAACGAGAGTCGATCAAGCGACGTGAACAAAACCGCGACATCGCGCGTGTCATGAAAGCTGTCAACCAGCGTTAAGAAGAGGAAGTGAAATGGAAAAACTAATTGCCTATAAACGGATGCCCTTGTGGAATAAACAGACCATGCCAGAAATTGTCCAGCAAAAACACAATACCAAGGTCGGCACTTGGGGAAAAATTACTGTCTTGAAGGGGACACTCAAGTTTATTGAGTTGACAGAAGATGGTGAGGTTCTAGCTGAACATCTCTTTGAAGCAGGAGCCGACAACCCTATGGCGCAACCACAAGCCTGGCACCGAGTAGAGGCTGCCACTGATGATGTAGAATGGTACTTGGAATTTTATTGTAAATCTGAGGATTATTTCCCTAAGAAATACCAGACCAATCCAGTCCATTCAGAGGTTCTAGAAGCCATGCAAACGGTGAAACCAGGTAGAGCCCTGGATTTGGGTTGTGGTCAAGGCCGTAACTCTCTCTTTCTTGCTCAGAAAGGTTTTGATGTGACAGCTGTGGATCAAAATGAATTGTCCCTTGAAATCTTGCAAAGCATTGTGGAACAAGAGGATCTAGACATGCCTGTCGGACTTTATGATATCAATTCAGCCAGTATTAGCCAAGACTATGATTTCATCGTTTCAACAGTTGTTTTAATGTTTCTACAAGCGGACCGCATTCCAGCTATTATCCAAAATATGCAGGAGCACACCACGGTCGGTGGCTATAATCTTATCGTCTGTGCTATGGACACGGAGGATTATCCTTGCTCAGTCAACTTTCCATTCACCTTTAAAGAAGGGGAGCTGGCCGACTACTACAAGGATTGGGAATTAATTAAGTACAATGAAAACCCAGGACATCTGCACCGTCGTGATGAAAATGGCAATCGCATTCAACTACGCTTTGCGACCATGTTAGCCAAAAAAGTCAAGTAAATCAAACATCTACAAGCGAATAGTAACCACTTTGCAAGGTTTCTATTCGTTTTTATTTGCGTTGGTTGATTGGGGCGAGCAGGATTTTATGCTATACTAGAAGTAGGAAAAGCGAGCAGTAGAAGTGTGTTACTGCCTCTTTCAGCGCAAGAAGTTGTATATGATGGAGGTGATCCAATGACGAGTCTTTTGGTGGAGCTGTATGATCGGCATGTATTGGAAAAGAATGTCTACCAAGCTTTTGTCAGTGATTGTGACGAGATTCTTTTTCTATCTTTGACGAAAATAAGTAATAACGATAAACTTTCACTGCGCCATTTTATCCTGGATGAAGTCCCCCATATCCAACGAGTGACCTTTCGTCAGTTATCCTTAGAACAACTAGCAAACCAGTTAGATTATTGCTTGGCTGAGTATGACCAGGTTCTTCTTGATGTTTTTGGTGGGGATTCGCTACTCGCCCTATCTCTCTATCAATACGGCTTGGATCGCCACCTTCCCATCGTTGCAATGGATGTCGAGCGGGGAAAACAATACAAGTGGGTAGCTGGTCAGTTGGAAAAAGAAGATTTGGACATTCCTACCCTAAGCATCCAACAGCTGATAGCCTTGCGTGGTGGAAAAATACTCAAATCAAAACGCCCTATCCACTCAGTTCAGCAAATTGCTGCCATCAAAAAACTAGCCAGCTCGGCTATTACCAATCCAGCCCACTGGTATCAAGTGACCCAATTTTTCTCTCTAGCTAAGACCAATGACCTTCATGCTGAGACAGAAAAGATTCTGGAAAACAACGGCAAGTATTATCACTATCCAGAATCCCTTATCCCCTTACTAGTGGAAGCGGGGATGCTTCGCATTGAAGGCGAGGACAAGGAGCGAGTAAGCTACAGCTTTCCAACTCAAGAAGCTCAAATCTTTTGTCGCAACAAAGGGCACATTTTAGAATTGTATCTCTATCTCTTGGCGCTTGAATCTCAGCTGTTTGATGAATGCATGATAGGTGGTGAGATTGATTGGAATGGTATCTTTCCAGAGGCGGACAATGTTCAAAATGAGATTGATGTCATTCTGAGAAAGGGGCGCTCGATTACCTTTATCTCTTGCAAGATGACAGATTTGTCAGTTGAAGCCATCAACGAACTAGAAGTCTACGCCAATCATTTTGCTGGGGAGAGTTGCCTCAAGTTAATTGTCTGTACGGGGAAAATCAATCCTGTTTATGCCAATCGCTGTCAGGAATACGGCGTGCTGGTCATTAGAAGTGAGCAGATTTCCAATCTCATTCCCATGCTAAAAAAATATTCTAAGAGACAAAAAAGATAAGAAATAATATCATGAAAGGCTGGCATTCCAGTCTTTTTTACTTATTTTTCGAATAAATGAGAAAAGGAGGTAGACCATGTTTGTAGCCAGAGATGCCAAGGGAAATTTGGTGAATGCCCTCGAAAAAGAAGTGACCAAGCAAGCTTATACTTGTCCAGCCTGTGGGGGCGGACTACGATTACGCCAAGGACAGAGTATTCGAACGCACTTTGCCCATGAAAGGTTAAGGGATTGTATAGCTATTTTTGAAAATGAAAGTCCAGAACACTTGGGCAACAAAGAGGCCCTTTATCACTGGGCCAAGAAGGACAATCAGGTCGCCTTAGAATATAATCTGCCCGATATTCAGCAGATAGCGGATGTTCTCGTCAATGAGAAACTAGCGTTGGAGGTTCAGTGCAGCCCTTTGTCTCAAAAGCTTTTAGGCGATAGAAGCCAAGGCTACCGTAGTCAGGGATACCAGGTTATCTGGCTACTGGGAGAAAAACTCTGGTTAAAAGAGCGATTAACACAACTGCAAAGGGGATTCCTCTATTTTAGTCAAAATATGGGATTCTATGTTTGGGAACTAGATCTCAAAAAGCAAGTTTTGAGACTCAAATATCTTCTGCATCAGGACCTACGTGGCAAGCTTCATTTTCAGGTTAAGGAATTTCCCTATGGACAAGGAAATCTCTTGGAAATTCTACGATTTCCTTATCAAAAACAAAAAATGCCTCGTTTTGCAGTTGTCCAAGATCCCACTATCTGTCACTATATTCGCCAGCAGTTGTACTACCAAACGCCTTACTGGATGAAGAAGCAGGAGGAAGCATATCATCAAGGAAACAATCTATTAAACCGTCAACTGGACGATTGGTATCCCCAAATCAGACCAATAGAGTCAGGTGATTTTTTGCAGATTGAAACGGATTTGACTAGCTATTATAGAAATTTTCAGGCTTACTATCAAAAAAATCCGAAAAATAATCGCCAAAAGCTCTATCCACCAGCTTTTTATCACTTATATTTCTCAAAAAATGTGGTAAAATAGAAAGGATGGAGGAATCTTATGGTATTACAACGACATGAAATAAATGAAAAAGATACATGGGATCTTTCGACAATCTACCCAACAGACCAGGCTTGGGAAGAAGCCTTGAAAGACTTAACTGAAAAAGTACAAACAGCATCTCAGTATGAGGGGCATCTCTTGGATAGCGCGGACAGTTTGCTTGAGATTACAGAATTCTCACTTGACTTGGAACGCCAAGTTGAAAAGCTTTATGTCTATGCACATATGAAAAATGACCAGGACACGCGTGAAGCCAAGTATCAAGAGTACTATGCTAAGGCAATGACCCTATACAGTCAGTTAGAACAAGCCTTTTCATTTTATGAACCTGAGTTTATGGAGATGAGTGAGGAGCAGTATGCGGCCTTCCTAGAAGCTCAACCAAAACTCCAAGTTTACAAGCACTTTTTTGACAAGCTCTTGCAGAAGAAAGACCATGTTCTTTCGCAACGTGAGGAAGAATTACTTGCTGGAGCAGGAGAGATCTTTGGCGCTGCTAGTGAAACTTTCGCTATTTTGGACAATGCGGATATTAGCTTCCCATATGTTCTTGATGATGAAGGCAAGGAAGTGCAACTCTCACACGGTACTTACATCCGTTTGATGGAGTCTAAAAACCGTGAAGTGCGTCGTGGTGCCTATGAAGCCCTTTATGCGACATACGAGCAATTCCAACACACTTATGCTAAGACTTTGCAGACAAATGTTAAGGTGCAAAACTACCGCGCAAAAGTTCGCAACTATAAGAGTGCTCGCCATGCAGCTCTCGCAGCAAACTTTGTTCCAGAAAGTGTCTATGACAATCTAGTAGCAACAGTTCGCAAGCATTTGCCACTCTTGCATCGTTACCTTGAACTTCGTTCTAAAATCTTGGGGATTTCTGATCTCAAGATGTACGATGTATACACACCACTATCTTCAGTAGAATACAGCTTTACTTACGAAGAAGCCTTGAAAAAAGCAGAAGAGGCCTTGGCGGTCTTGGGTGACGACTACTTGAGTCGTGTCAAATGTGCCTTTAGCGAGCGTTGGATTGATGTCTATGAAAACCAAGGCAAGCGTTCTGGTGCCTACTCTGGTGGTTCTTATGATACTAATGCCTTCATGCTTCTCAACTGGCAGGACAATCTAGATAATCTCTTTACCCTTGTCCATGAAACAGGTCACAGTATGCACTCAAGCTATACTCGTGAAACGCAGCCTTATGTTTACGGAGATTACTCTATCTTCTTGGCTGAGATTGCCTCAACGACCAATGAAAATATCTTGACAGAGAAATTGTTGGAAGAAGTAGAAGACGATGCGACACGCTTTGCTATTCTCAATAACTTCCTAGACGGTTTCCGTGGAACAGTCTTCCGTCAAACTCAATTCGCTGAGTTTGAACATGCCATCCACCAAGCAGACCAAAATGGAGAAGTCTTGACCAGCGATTTCCTCAATAAACTCTACGCTGACTTGAACCAAGAGTACTATGGACTCAGCAAGGAAGACAATCCTCAGATCCAATACGAGTGGGCGCGCATTCCACACTTCTACTATAACTACTATGTTTATCAGTATTCAACAGGTTTTGCAGCTGCTTCAGCCTTAGCTGAGAAGATTGTCCATGGTAGTCAAGAAGATCGTGACCGCTATATCGACTACCTCAAGGCTGGTAAGTCTGACTATCCGCTCAATGTTATGAGAAAAGCGGGTGTTGATATGGAAAAAGAAGACTATCTTAACGATGCCTTTGCAGTCTTTGAACGTCGCTTGAACGAGTTTGAAGCTCTTGTTGAAAAATTGGGATTAGCATAAGATGGTAGAGTCTTATAGTAAAAATGCCAATCACAATATGCGACGTCCAGTCGTCAAGGAAGAAATCGTAGAACTCATGCGCCAGCGTCAAAAGCAGGTGACAGATTCCTTGAAAGAATTGGAAATCTTCGCTCGCAAGGAAAACATTCCCATCATTCCCCATGAAACGGTCGCTTACTTTCGATTTCTCATGGAGACCATACAGCCCAAGAACATTTTGGAGATTGGAACGGCAATTGGCTTCTCAGCTCTCCTGATGGCGGAACATGCCCCAAATGCTAAGATTACAACTATTGACCGTAATCCTGAGATGATAGGCTTTGCCAAGGAAAACTTTGCCCAGTTTGACAGTCGTAAGCAAATCACTCTTTTAGAGGGGGACGCAGTCGATGTCCTATCAACCTTGACAGAAACCTATGATTTTGTCTTTATGGATTCGGCCAAGTCCAAATACATCGTCTTTCTGCCTGAAATCCTCAAGCACTTGGAAGTCGGTGGAGTAGTGGTCTTGGATGATATTTTCCAAGGAGGCGATGTTGCCAAGGATATCATGGAAGTCCGTCGGGGTCAACGCACCATTTATAAAGGTTTGCAGAGACTTTTCGATGCAACTTTGGACAATCCAGGTCTAACAGCAACTCTAGTTCCGCTCGGGGATGGGATTCTCATGCTGAGAAAAAATGTAGCAGATGTCCAACTTCCTGATAGTGGATGATTTTTAGAAAAATTTAAGACAATTTAGTAAAATAGAGAAGGTAACTTACCATAAAAGGAGTAAACATGAAGAAAAAACTATTGGCAGGAGCCATTACCTTATTATCTGTAGCGACTTTGGCTGCTTGTTCAAAAAGTTCTGAAGGAGCTGACCTCATCAGCATGAAGGGTGATGTCGTCACTGAACATCAATTTTATGAACAAGTCAAAAATAACCCAACTGCGCAACAAGTTTTGCTTAATATGACCATTGAAAAAGTTTTTGAAAAACAATATGGTTCAGAAGTGACTGACAAAGAGGTGGATGATGCTGTTGCTGAAGAGCAGAAGAAATACGGTGATAGTTATCAAAATGTTCTTTCACGTGCGGGTATGACTCCTGAGACTCGTAAAGCTCAAATTCGCACAAGTAAGTTGGTCGAATTGGCAGTTAAAAAAGCAGCAGAAAATGAACTGACTGACGAAGCTTACCAAAAAGCTTTTGAGTCTTATACACCAGATGTAACAGCTCAGATCATCCGTATGGATAATGAAGCCAAGGCAAAAGAAGTGCTTGAAAAGGCAAAAGCCGAAGGAGCTGACTTTGCCCAGTTGGCAAAAGACAACTCAAATGATGACAAGACAAAAGAAAATGGTGGCGAAATCACTTTTGACTCTGCTTCAACAGAACTTCCAGAACAAGTCAAGAAGGCGGCCTTTGCCTTGGATGTGAATGGTGTCTCTGATGTTATCACAGCGACTGGAACACAAGCCTACAGTACCCAATACTACATTATTAAGCTAACCAAGAAAACAGAAAAATCATCAAACCTAGATGACTACAAAGAAAAATTGAAAACGGTCATCCTGACTCAGAAACAAAACGATTCATCTTTCGTTCAGAGCGTTATCGGAAAAGAATTCCAAGCTGCCAATATTAAAGTGAAAGATCCTGTTTTCCAAAATATCTTTGCCCAATACGTTGGTGGTGCAGACTCAAACTCAAGCAGTAGCTCATCAGCAGAATAAAAAAGAAAATACAAACTTTGTCTTGAAGTTTGTATTTTTTAGTAATCAGTTTCGGCCAAATAGCAAAATTCGAAGGATTGGAGGATAAGAGTTTTTTTCTTTCTGAAAAAATGGTATAATAGCAATCAAAACTAGAAAATAAAACGGAATTAGGAACAGTTTTCTCTGTTTCTATTAGAGTGGTGACATATGAAAATTAGTAAAAGGCACCTATTGAACTATTCCATTTTGATTCCTTACCTCCTTTTATCGATTTTGGGTCTAATTGTTGTTTACTCAACGACGAGTGCTACCTTGATCCAAGAAGGGAAAAGTGCTCTTCAGTTAGCTCGGAACCAAGGAATGTTTTGGGTAGTTAGTTTGGTTTTGATTGCCTTAATTTATAAACTGAAACTTGGTTTTTTAAGAAATGAACGCTTGATTTTTATCGTTATGTTTGTAGAGATGATTCTCCTAGCTTTGGCTCGGCTAATTGGAACACCCGTCAATGGTGCCTACGGTTGGATTTCTGTAGGACCTGTAACGATTCAGCCTGCAGAGTATCTTAAGATTATCATTATTTGGTACCTAGCCCATCGATTCTCAAAACAGCAAGATGAGATAGCTGTTTATGATTTCCAAGTCTTGACTCAGAATCAGTGGTTGC
Source organism: Streptococcus oralis (assembly GCF_003943415.1). Lineage (GTDB taxonomy): Bacteria > Bacillota > Bacilli > Lactobacillales > Streptococcaceae > Streptococcus > Streptococcus oralis_BJ. The sequence continues at coordinate 275,478 of NZ_RJPK01000001.1, forward strand.
CTCGAGCTTTTAACGACTGGCGTTTCGTTTTACTGGTTTTGATTGGTAGTTTGGGAATTTTCCCTGACTTGGGAAATGCGACCATTCTGGTCTTGGTGTCGCTGCTTATGTACACAGTTAGTGGAATCGCCTATCGTTGGTTCTCGACTATTCTAGCTCTCTTAGCAGGAAGTTCCATTTTAGCCTTGTCTGTCATTCGTCTTGTTGGGATTGAGAAGTTTTCTCAAATTCCGGTATTTGGTTACGTTGCTAAACGTTTCAGCGCCTTCTTTAATCCTTTCAATGACTTGGCAGGCGCAGGGCACCAGCTTGCAAATTCTTACTATGCCATGGTTAATGGTGGTTGGTTTGGACTAGGTTTAGGAAATTCCATTGAGAAACGTGGTTATTTGCCAGAAGCCCATACGGACTTCGTCTTTTCGATCGTCATCGAGGAGTTTGGATTTGTAGGAGCGAGTATGATTTTGGCACTCCTCTTCTTCTTGATTTTGAGAATCATCCTAGTCGGTATTCGAGCTAAGGATCCCTTTAACTCTATGGTTGCTATCGGTGTCGGAGGGATGATCCTTGTTCAGGTCTTTGTCAATATCGGTGGGATTTCCGGTTTGATTCCTTCTACAGGGGTAACCTTCCCCTTCCTTTCACAAGGGGGGAATAGCCTCCTAGTCTTATCTGTAGCCATTGCCTTTGTACTAAATATCGATGCTAGTGAAAAACGTGCCAAACTTATCAGAGAATATGAAGGTCAAACTTCTGTTACTCTATAAGGATTGAATGGAAAGGAAAGTTTATGTCACTTCAAAAATTAGAAAACTATAGCAATAAAGCCGTCGTCCAAGAAGAAGTCTTGATTTTGACAGAGCTGTTAGAAGACATCACTAAAAATATGCTAGCGCCAGAGACTTTTGATAAAATCATGCAGTTGAAGGACTTGTCTACAAGCGAAAACTATCAAGGACTCAATAAATTGGTGACCAGCCTTTCAAACGAGGAAATGATCTATATTTCTCGCTATTTCTCAATCCTTCCACTCTTGATCAATATCTCTGAAGATGTGGATTTGGCTTATGAGATCAATCACCAAAATAATGTGGACCAAGACTATCTAGGAAAACTGTCAACAACGATTAAGATGGTAGCTGAAAAAGAAAATGCAGCCGAAATTTTAGAAAAGTTAAATGTCGTTCCTGTCTTGACCGCCCATCCAACGCAAGTACAACGTAAGAGTATGCTGGACTTGACCAATCATATCCACACTCTCCTACGTAAGTACCGTGATGTCAAACTTGGCTTGATTAATAAAGAAAAGTGGCACACAGATCTTCGTCGTTACATTGAAATTATCATGCAAACCGACATGATTCGTGAGAAGAAATTGAAAGTAACCAACGAAATCACCAACGTGATGGAGTACTACCAAAGTTCTTTCCTGAATGCTGTTCCACGTTTGACGGCTGAGTATAAAAAATTAGCTAAAGAACAAGGTATCGAGCTCCAACATCCAAAACCGATTACAATGGGGATGTGGATCGGAGGAGACCGTGATGGAAATCCTTTCGTAACAGCGGAAACCCTCAACAAATCAGCCTTGACTCAGTGCGAAGTCATCATGAACTACTACGATGAGAAGATTTATAACCTCTATCGTGAATTCTCACTTTCAACCAGTATTGTGAATGTTAGTGACAAGGTTCGTGAGATGGCGCTCAAGTCTCAAGATAATTCCATTTATCGTGAAAAAGAACTCTATCGTCGTGCTCTTTTTGACATCCAAGCTAAGATGCAGGCAACCAAGACCTATCTTATCGAAGATAAGGATGTTCATCCAAGATATGCTACCGCAGATGAATTTTACCAAGATTTATTGGCCATCCGAGATTCTCTATTAGAGAACAAAGGTGAGTACCTGATTTCAGGAGAATTTGTAGAGTTGATGCAGGCGGTTGAAATCTTTGGCTTCTATCTTGCCTCTATCGACATGCGCCAAGATTCTAGTGTTCATGAAGCCTGTGTGGCAGAATTGCTAGCATCCGCAGGTATCAACGACCATTATAGTGATCTTTCTGAAGATGAAAAATGTAGCCTCCTTTTAAAAGAGTTGGAAGAAGATCCTCGTATCCTCTCAGCCACTCATGCTGAAAAGTCAGAACTGCTTGAAAAAGAACTGTCTATCTTTAAAGCTGCGCGCAAGTTGAAGGATAAACTGGGCGAAAATGTCATTCGTCAAACGATTATCTCTCATGCAACCAGTGTGTCCGATATGCTAGAATTAGCCATCATGCTCAAGGAAGTTGGCTTGGTGGATGCCCAAAAAGCCCGTGTTCAAATCGTTCCCCTCTTTGAAACAATTGAGGACTTGGATCACTCGGAAGAAACCATGAGAAGATATTTCTCTCTTCCTTTGGCTAAAAAATGGATTGCTTCAAAAGACAACTACCAAGAAATCATGCTAGGCTACTCTGATAGCAACAAAGACGGTGGTTACCTGTCATCATGTTGGACTCTATATAAAGCGCAACAGCAACTGACTGCTATCGGTGACGAATTTGGTGTTAAAGTTACCTTCTTCCATGGTCGTGGTGGTACTGTGGGTCGTGGTGGTGGACCAACTTATGAAGCTATCACATCCCAACCACTCAAGTCTATTAAGGACCGCATCCGTCTGACTGAGCAGGGAGAAGTGATTGGAAACAAATACGGAAACAAAGACGCTGCCTATTATAACCTTGAAATGTTGGTTTCTGCAGCTATTAACCGTATGATTACCAAGAAGAAGAGTGATACTAACACATCAAATCGTTATGAAGCTATCATGGATCAAGTAGTGGACCGCAGCTACGATATCTACCGTGATTTGGTCTTTGGAAATGAACATTTCTATGACTATTTCTTTGAATCAAGTCCAATCAAGGCTATTTCAAGCTTTAATATCGGTTCGCGTCCAGCAGCTCGTAAGACTATTACAGAAATCGGTGGTTTGCGTGCCATCCCTTGGGTCTTCTCGTGGTCACAAAGTCGTGTCATGTTTCCTGGATGGTACGGTGTGGGATCAAGCTTTAAAGAATTTATTGATCAAGATCCAAAGAATATTGAGATTCTCCGTGACATGTACCAAAACTGGCCTTTCTTCCAATCTCTGCTCTCTAATGTGGACATGGTCTTGTCTAAGTCCAACATGAACATTGCCTTTGAATATGCCAAGCTCTGTGAGGATGAAGAAGTGCAAGCCATCTATTACACCATTTTAGATGAATGGCAATTGACCAAGGACGTTATTCTAGCCATCGAAGGTTATGACGAACTCTTGGCGGAGAACTCTTACCTAAAAGACAGTCTAAACTATCGTATGCCTTACTTTAATATCCTTAACTACATCCAGTTGGAGTTGATCAAACGTCAACGTCGTGGTGAATTGTCAGCAGACGAAGAAAGACTGATTCATACAACTATTAACGGAATTGCAACCGGTTTGCGTAATTCAGGCTGATATTCTACAAACTTTCTCTTTTTCAAGGGGAAGTTTTTGAATTGTTTAAAAAATTCTAAAAATAAGCTTGACAAGTAGTTGAAAAATGATATAATTTAAACATTCAGAAAGTAATCATGCTCATTTTTTAGAGAGTCTGTGGTTGGTGAAAGCAGATAGATGAAATTGATGAAATTGGGCTGAATGTACTTAAGAATTTGAAATCATAAAAATTCGGTGAGCACACCTTATAGTGCAACTCGTGAATGCGAGAAAGAGCGATAGGGATATTCCCTATAATTGAGGTGGCACCGCGCATCGACGTCCTCACACAAGTTTTTTGTGTGAGGACTTTTTGTTGGAGGAGACTTATGGAATTTAAACGATGGCGTCGCTTGTTTTGTTTAAAAGAGCATTATACAAGTGATTTAAAAGGAGAAAAAATATGAAAAATAAACGTTTAATTGGAATTATCGCTGGATTAGCAGTATTGGTAGTAGCTAGTTTGATCTATTCATCTATGAACAAGCCAGCAGCTAAGGTGGAGCAAAAAGTTGCTAAGGTTGGTGTCCTTCAGTTTGTTAGCCACCCCTCTTTAGACTTGATTTACCAAGGAATTCAAGATGGACTAGCTGAAGAAGGCTATAAGGACGACCAAGTAAAAATCGACTTTATGAACTCTGAAGGTGATCAGAGCAAGGTTGCAACCATGAGTAAACAGTTAGTAGCAAATGGAAACGACGTTGTTGTTGGGATTGCGACACCAGCTGCTCAAGGACTCGCTAGTGCTACAAAAGACCTACCTGTTATCATGGCTGCTATTACAGACCCAATCGGTGCTAACTTGGTCAAAGATTTGAAAAAACCAGGTGGCAACATTACGGGAGTATCAGACCACAACCCAGCTGAACAACAAGTAGAGTTGATAAAAACTCTCACACCAAATGTCAAAACAATCGGAGCTCTTTACTCAAGTAGCGAAGATAACTCAAAAACACAGGTAGAAGAATTCAAGGCTTATGCTGAAAAAGCAGGTTTGACAGTCGAAACCTTTGCTGTTCCATCAACAAATGAAATTGCTTCAACAGTCAATGTTATGACCAGCAAGGTCGATGCGATTTGGGTTCCAATTGACAACACCATCGCATCAGCATTCTCAACAGTTGTTTCAAGCAACCAAACAGCTAAAAAGCCAATCTATCCAAGTGCCACTGCCATGGTAGAAGCAGGAGGATTAGCATCTGTAGTAGTTGACCAACACGATCTTGGAGTGGCTACTGGTAAAATGATTGCCAAAGTTTTGAAAGGTGAAAAACCAGCTGATACGCCAGTTAATGTCTTTTCAACTGGTAAGTCAGTGATTAATAAAAAACTAGCGCAGGAACTTGGTATCACCATTCCTGAGTCCGTTCTAAAAGAAGCAGGACAAGTGATTGAATAAAGATAAAGGAGGAGCTGGGTACATCTCCTCCCATTTTTACTAAAGAAAGAAATGAGTGAAAGATTATGATAGTATCCATTATTTCTCAGGGGATGGTCTGGGCGATTTTAGGTTTGGGAATCTTTATGACTTTCCGAATTTTGAATTTCCCTGATATGACTACTGAAGGTTCTTTTCCTCTTGGGGGAGCAGTAGCTGTAACCTTGATAACACAGGGAGTCAATCCATTCTTAGCGACCTTAGCTGCAGTAGGAGCGGGATGTCTAGCTGGAATGGCGACGGGACTCTTATATACCAAAGGAAAAATCCCAACCCTCTTATCAGGGATTCTGGTCATGACTTCCTGCCATTCCATCATGCTCATGATTATGGGGCGTGCCAATCTGGGGCTTCTTGGAACCAAGCAAATTCAGGATGTCTTGCCTTTCGATTCAGACCTTAACCAACTCCTGACTGGATTAATCTTTGTAGCTCTTGTTATTGGTCTCATGCTCTTTTTCCTAGATACCAAACTAGGTCAGGCCTACATCGCTACAGGTGACAATCCCGATATGGCACGTAGCTTTGGTATCAATACGGGACGTATGGAACTCATGGGCTTGGTTCTCTCAAATGGGATTATCGCGCTTGCAGGAGCCTTAATTGCTCAACAAGAAGGATACGCGGATGTTTCTCGAGGAATTGGCGTGATTGTCGTAGGGCTTGCTAGCTTGATTATTGGTGAGGTTTTGTTCAAGAGTTTGACCCTGGCAGAGCGACTCATGACCATCGTTGTAGGGTCTATTGCTTATCAGTTCCTCGTTTGGGGAGTGATTGCTCTTGGGTTTAATACAAGTTATCTTCGTTTGTACAGCGCCTTGATTTTGGCAGTTTGCCTCATGATTCCAACCTTCAAAAGCAAATACCTGAAAGGAGTCAAGTTTAGCAAATGACAGCAATTGTAGAATTAAAAAATGCTACCAAAGTCATCACGAATGGCTTTGATGAGGAAAAAATCATTCTGAATGATGTTTCTCTTGAAATTTTCGAACATGATTTCATTACCATCCTAGGGGGAAATGGAGCAGGGAAATCAACGCTTTTTAACACTATTGCAGGTACCTTGCCTTTAACAAGTGGAAGTATCCGTATCATGGGCGAGGACGTGACGCATTTTTCACCTGAAAAGCGGGCTAAGTACTTGTCTCGTGTCTTTCAGGATCCTAAGATGGGTACGGCTCCCCGTATGACGGTGGCGGAAAATCTCTTGATTGCCAAGTTTCGTGGTGAGAAGAGAGGACTCCTTCCTAGAAGGCTATCAAGTCATCGGGAAGAGTTTCAGGCTACCATTGAAAAAGTGGGAAATGGTCTTGAGAAACATCTCGACACTCCGATTGAGTTTCTTTCAGGTGGACAACGTCAGGCCTTGAGTCTCTTGATGGCAACCTTGAAGCGACCAGAGTTGCTCTTGTTGGATGAACACACAGCGGCTCTTGACCCAAAAACAAGTGTGGCCTTGATGGAGTTAACTGATGAATTTGTCAGCAAGGATTATCTGACAGCCTTGATGATTACCCACCATATGGAAGATGCACTGAAGTATGGAAATCGTCTGATTGTCATGAAGGAAGGTCGTATCATCCAAGACCTCAATAAAGAAGAAAAAGCTAAGATGAAAATCTCAGACTACTATCAATTATTTGAATAGATGAGTTAAATAATCATCAAAAAATAGTGAAAATTAACTTAGAAACATGGAAGTGTTTCTGAGTTTTTTATCTCCTCTTTCTATATAGAAGAATAAGGCAAAGAGAATTACGGAAAGCGTATGAAATGGTTTACTTTTTTTCAGAAATAAGCTATACTAGTTTACGTGAAACTATGATAAGATGGAGGTATTGTGTATGGTTGACAAGCAAGTCATTGAAGAAATCAAAAACAATGCCAACATTGTGGAAGTCATAGGTGATGTGATTTCTTTACAAAAGGCTGGACGGAACTATTTAGGGCTCTGTCCTTTTCATGGTGAAAAGACCCCCTCTTTCAATGTTGTGGAAGACAAGCAGTTTTATCACTGTTTTGGCTGTGGGCGCTCAGGAGATGTCTTTAAGTTCATTGAAGAATATCAAGGTGTGTCCTTTATGGAAGCCGTTCAGCTCTTAGGTGAGCGCGTCGGTATTCAACTGGCTATGCCCGTACAGTCTCGTCCTCATCAGGCTTCCCCTCATCAAGCTCTATATGATATGCATGAAGAAGCTGCTCGTTTTTACCATGCAATCCTCATGACGACCAAGATGGGAGAAGAAGCAAGGGCTTATCTCTACAAACGTGGATTGACAGATGATGTTCTGAAGCACTTCCAGATTGGATTGGCTCCAGCAGAGAGAACTTATCTCTATCAACGTTTGGCTGACAAGTTTGAGGAAAAGGATTTATTGGATTCGGGCTTGTTTTATCTGTCAGATGGTAATCAATTTTATGATACTTTTTTTGGACGGATCATCTTTCCTTTGACCAATGACAAGGGACAGGTTATTGCATTTTCAGGTCGTATCTGGCAAGAAACTGACAGTCAGACTGCCAAATATAAAAATAGTCGCTCGACTGCAATTTTTAACAAGAGTTACGAATTGTATCATTTGGACAAGGCAAAAAAGGGAACAGGTAAGATTACAGAGCTCTATCTGATGGAAGGCTTCATGGATGTGATCGCAGCCTACCGTGCTGGTATAGAAAATGCTGTGGCTTCCATGGGGACAGCCTTAAGCAAGGAGCATGTTGACCACCTTAAACGCTTTACCAAAAAAATTGTTCTCAGCTATGATGGTGACAAGGCAGGACAGGCAGCGACAGCCAAAGCTCTGGAAGAATTAAAAGATTTCTCAGTGGAAGTTGTCCGAGTACCTGATGCCATGGACCCAGATGAGTATTTACAAAAGAATTCTCCTGAAGATCTGGCCTACCTCTTAACCAAGACACGTATCAGTCCCATAGAGTTCTATATTCACCAACTCAAACCTGAAAATAGTGATAACTTACAAGCGCAAATCGAGTTCATTGAAAAGATTGCGCCCTTAATTGCCAAAGAAAAGTCGATCACTGCCCAGAATTCTTACATCCACATTCTGGCGGATAACCTACCTTCCTTTGATTACCAGCAGGTAGAACAGATTGTAAATGAAAGTCGCATTGTTCAAAGGCAGGAGAGGGTCAAGGAGCAACCTACACCAGTAGCGATTAGTTTACCTGTGACGCGGCAACTAACAGCAGTCATGAGAGCAGAGGCTCATCTCCTTTATAGAATGGCTGAGAATCCACTTGTTTTGAATGACTATCGATTAAGAGAAGATTTTTTCTTTGATACCCCAGAATTTCAGATTCTTTACGAATTATTAAGTGTAGAGGGAGAAATCGGCTCAGAGGAGCTTTCTCATCAGACACCTGAGGTTGAAAATGCTTGGTACCACGTGCTTAGTCTGGATTTGCCAGCTGAGATGTCGCCTCAAGAGCTAGCGGAAGTCGAAGCGACTCGAAACCGTTCCCTCCTCAGCAAGGACAATTTAAGAATTAAAAAGAAAGTGCAGGAAGCTAGTCATGTAGGAGATACAGACACAGCCTTGGAAGAATTGCAACGATTGATTTCCCAAAAGAGAAGAATGGAGTAATAATGGCAACAAAACAAAAAGAAGTAACTACATTTGATGTGCAAGTAGCAGACTTTATCCGTAACCACAAAAAAACAGGAACAGCAACAGACGACGAAATCAATTCAAGTCTGGTTATTCCTTTTACCCTAGATGCAGACGGCATTGAAGACCTTTTGCAACGGATTCAAGATGCTGGAATTTCTATCACAGACAACGAAGGAAATCCAAGTGCGCGTGTTCTTAGTACAGAAGAAGAACCAGAACTCAGTGATGAGGACTTGATTGGCTCAACTTCTGCCAAGGTTAATGACCCTGTCCGTATGTATTTGAAGGAAATCGGGGTTGTTCCTCTCTTGACCAACGAAGAGGAAAAAGAATTGGCCTTAGCAGTTGAGGCAGGTGATATCGAAGCCAAACAACGTCTTGCCGAAGCCAACCTTCGTTTGGTGGTTTCTATCGCTAAGCGCTATGTAGGGCGTGGCATGCAGTTTCTTGACTTGATCCAAGAAGGAAACATGGGCTTGATGAAGGCTGTTGACAAGTTTGACTATTCAAAAGGTTTTAAGTTTTCAACTTACGCAACTTGGTGGATTCGTCAGGCGATCACTCGTGCCATCGCTGATCAAGCTCGTACCATCCGTATCCCTGTTCACATGGTTGAAACTATCAATAAATTGGTTCGTGAACAGCGTAATCTTCTTCAAGAATTGGGACAAGATCCAACACCTGAACAAATCGCTGAGCGTATGGATATGACACCTGACAAGGTACGCGAAATCTTGAAAATCGCCCAAGAGCCAGTATCGCTTGAAACACCGATTGGTGAAGAGGACGATAGTCATCTTGGGGACTTTATCGAAGACGAAGTGATTGAAAATCCAGTAGACTACACAACTCGTATCGTTTTGCGTGAGCAGTTGGATGAAGTCTTGGATACTCTTACAGACCGTGAAGAAAATGTCTTGCGCTTGCGTTTCGGTTTGGACGATGGGAAAATGCGTACTCTTGAAGATGTTGGTAAAGTCTTTAACGTGACTCGTGAACGTATTCGTCAGATTGAGGCTAAGGCTTTGAGAAAACTACGTCAACCAAGTCGCAGTAAACCCCTTCGTGATTTTATTGAAGACTAAGAGTGAGGAATAACATGGCTTATACAGAAGAGCAAATTGAAACAATTAAAACACGTATTTTAAATGCCTTGGAAGAAGTAATTGACCCTGAGTTGGGGATTGATATTGTCAACCTAGGTTTGATTTATGAAATTCGTTTTGATGGTGAAACTGGTCACACTGAAATTGATATGACCTTAACAACTATGGGCTGCCCACTGGCTGACCTCTTAACAGACCAGATACACGATGCGATGACAGAGGTGCCTGAGGTAACCAATACCGAAGTTAAATTGGTCTGGTATCCAGCTTGGACGGTTGAAAAAATGAGCCGATATGCACGTATCGCCCTAGGAATTAAATAAAGACTAAGAAAAATGCGAGAGACGATTGGAAAATGAGGAAATTCCCTTCTTTTTCCTCTGGTCTCTTCTTTCTTTTGCTGATTTTCTGGAAATAAAATGGTATAATGAATGGTATGGAAAACGAAAAATTGCGTGTCAATATGCTAAGTTCAAGTGAAAAAGTGGCTGGTCAGGGAGTATCAGGTGCCTACCGTGAGTTGGTACGCCTTCTACATCGAGATGCCAAAGACCAGTTGATTGTTACAGAGAATCTTCCTGTAGAGGCAGATGTAACCCACTTTCACACCATTGATTTCCCCTATTATTTATCTACATTCCAAAAGAAGCGATCTGGGAGAAAAATTGGCTATGTGCATTTCTTGCCTGATACGCTTGAGGGGAGTTTGAAAATTCCATTTTTCTTAAAGGGAATTATCAAACGCTATGTATTTTCTTTTTACAACCGAATGGAACACTTGGTAGTGGTCAATCCCATGTTTATCGAGGATTTGGTGGCAGCTGGTATTCCACGTGAAAAAGTGACTTATATTCCAAACTTTGTAAATAAAGAAAAATGGCATCCACTGCCAGCTGAACAAGTTGCTCAACTCCGTAAAGAAATGAATCTAGCGGAAGATCAGTTTGTCGTAGTCGGTGCAGGTCAGGTTCAGAAACGTAAAGGAATTGATGACTTTATCCGCCTTGCGGAGGAATTGCCAGAAATTACTTTTATCTGGGCTGGTGGTTTTTCATTTGGCGGGATGACAGATGGTTATGAACGCTATAAAAAAATCATGGAGAATCCACCTAAAAATCTAATTTTCCCAGGTATTGTTCCTCCAGAGCGAATGCGGGAGCTCTACGCTTTGGCGGATCTGTTCTTGCTACCAAGTTACAACGAATTATTCCCGATGACTATCCTAGAGGCAGCTAGTTGTGAAGCACCGATTATGTTGAGGGATTTAGATCTATACAAGGTCATCCTTGAAGGGAATTATCGTGCTACAAGTGATGTTTCAGAGATGAGAGAAGCCATTCTCGAATACAAAGATCATCCTGAAAAGTTGAAAGACTTGAAAGAAAAAGCTAGAGAGATTTCTAAAGAGTATTCCGAGGAGCATTTATTGGAAATCTGGTTGAAGTTCTATCGGGAGCAGGCGGCTCTAGGCAAAAAGTGAGGTAATCTATGCGAATTGGTTTATTTACTGACACCTATTTTCCTCAGGTTTCTGGGGTTGCGACCAGTATTCGAACCTTGAAGACAGAGCTTGAAAAGCAAGGACATGCAGTTTTTATCTTTACAACAACAGATAAAGATGTGAACCGATACGAGGATTGGCAAATTATTCGCATTCCGAGTGTCCCTTTCTTTGCGTTTAAGGATCGACGATTTGCCTACCGAGGTTTTACAAAGGCACTTGAAATTGCCAAGCAGTATCAACTCGATATCATTCATACCCAAACAGAATTTTCACTCGGTTTGTTAGGGATTTGGATTGCGAGAGAATTAAAAATTCCAGTTATTCATACCTACCATACCCAGTATGAAGACTATGTGCATTACATTGCTAAGGGCATGCTGATTCGGCCAAGTATGGTAAAATATTTGGTGCGTGGCTTCCTTCATGATGTAGATGGCGTGATTTGCCCTAGTGAGATTGTTCGTGACCTTTTATCTAAATACAAAGTCAAGGTTGAAAAGCGTGTCATCCCAACTGGAATTGAGCTGGCTAAGTTTGAACGACCTGAGATCAAAAAGGAAAACTTGCAAGAACTTCGTTCGAAGTTAGGTATTCAGGAAGGCGAGAAAATGTTACTGAGTCTTTCTCGTATCTCCTATGAGAAGAATATCCAAGCAGTCCTAGATGCCTTTGTTGAGGTATTGAAAGAAGAAGACAAGGTGAAACTTGTTGTTGCAGGTGATGGTCCTTATCTGGACAGTCTGAAGGAACAAGCAGTGAAATTGCAGATCCAAGATCATGTGATTTTTACTGGTATGATTGCTCCAAGTGAGACAGCCTTATACTATAAAGCGGCTGATTTCTTTATCTCTGCATCCACTAGTGAAACCCAAGGCTTGACTTATCTAGAGAGTCTAGCCAGTGGAACGCCTGTTATCGCTCATGGCAATCCTTATCTGGATAATCTGATCAGTGACAAAATGTTTGGAACCCTCTACTATGGAGAGCACGATCTTGCAGGTGCAATCTTGGAGGCCTTGATCGCCACTCCAGATATGAATGAGCAGAAGTTGGCTGACAAGTTGTACGAGATTTCGGCTGAGAATTTTGGGAAGCGAGTTCATGAGTTTTATCTCGATGCGATGATTTCAAATAAATTTGAGCAGGAACTACGTGGCGACGAACCCATGACACAGCGATTCTTAAAAACTATTTTGTACTTACCTCAGCAGGCTGTTTCAGCTCCAGTTAAAGAGTCCAAACGAATATTAAAGGCTTCTAAAGAGCAATTGTCTAGCATCCGGGATTACTGGAGAGATTAGTAAAAATATAGGAGAATAAAATATGGCAAAAAAATTTATGAGAAGTGGTAGAGATCAAAAAATTGGAGGCGTTTGCGCAGGTGTAGCCCACTATTTTGATATTGACCCTACCATTGTCCGTGTGATTTGGGGCGTTCTTGCCTTTTGTTATGGGGCAGGGATACTTGCTTACTTGATTTTGTGGGCAATTGCGCCTGTTTCTAGCGAATATTAAAAGAGAATCAGAATAGAACAAAGAGAAATAAAAAGGAGTCCAGATGGCTTTTGGAGATAATGGAAAACGTAAAAAAACAATGTTTGAAAAAGTAACGCTTTTTGTCGTGCTAATTATGTTGTTTGTAACCCTTGCTGGCATCTTTGCGACAGCGCTTGGAGCTTTTAGCAGATTCTAAGCAAGTTGCTAGGATAGAAACAATAACTAATGACTGGGATTTCCCAGCCTTTTTAAAGCGAGAAGAAAATATGAGTATGTTTTTAGATACAGCCAAGATCAAAGTCAAGGCTGGTAATGGTGGCGATGGTATGGTTGCCTTTCGCCGTGAAAAATATGTCCCTAATGGCGGTCCTTGGGGTGGTGATGGCGGACGTGGTGGTAACGTTGTTTTCGTTGTGGACGAAGGCTTACGTACCCTGATGGATTTCCGCTATAATCGTCATTTCAAGGCTGATTCTGGTGAAAAAGGAATGACCAAAGGAATGCACGGACGTGGTGCAGAAGACCTTCGTGTTCGCGTTCCACAGGGAACGACTGTACGTGATGCAGAGACAGGAAAAGTCATTACAGACTTGATTGAGCACGGTCAAGAATTTATCGTAGCTCATGGTGGTCGAGGTGGCCGAGGAAATATTCGTTTTGCGACTCCAAAAAATCCTGCACCTGAAATCTCTGAGAATGGAGAACCAGGTCAAGAACGTGAGTTGCAACTGGAATTAAAGATCTTGGCGGATGTCGGTTTGGTCGGTTTCCCCTCTGTCGGAAAGTCAACTTTGCTTAGTGTCATCACTTCAGCTAAACCCAAAATCGGTGCTTATCATTTTACAACGATTGTCCCTAATTTGGGCATGGTTCGTACGCAGTCAGGCGAATCTTTTGCAGTAGCAGATCTTCCAGGTTTGATTGAAGGGGCTAGTCAGGGAGTCGGCTTGGGAACTCAGTTCCTTCGGCATATTGAGCGTACACGCGTGATTCTGCATATCATTGATATGTCTGCTAGCGAAGGTCGTGATCCTTACGAAGATTATCTTGCTATCAATAAAGAGTTGGAATCATACAACCTTCGTCTTATGGAGCGTCCGCAGATCATCGTAGCCAACAAGATGGATATGCCTGAAAGTCAGGAAAATCTTAAAACTTTCAAGAAGAAATTGGCAGCAAACTACGACGAGTTCGAGGAACTTCCAGCTATCTTCCCTATTTCTGGATTAACCAAGCAAGGTTTGGCTACTCTTTTGGATGCGACAGCTGAATTGTTGGATAAGACTCCAGAGTTCTTGCTCTATGACGAGTCTGATATGGAAGAAGAAGCTTACTATGGCTTTGATGAGGAAGAAAAAGCCTTTGAAATTAGTCGCGATGATGATGCTACATGGGTACTTTCTGGTGAAAAACTCATGAAACTCTTTAACATGACCAACTTTGACCGTGACGAATCAGTTATGAAATTTGCCCGCCAGCTTCGTGGTATGGGGGTTGACGAAGCCCTTCGTGCGCGTGGAGCCAAAGATGGCGATTTGGTCCGAATTGGTAAATTTGAATTTGAATTTGTAGACTAGGAGATTGATATGGGAGATAAACCGATATCATTCCGAGATGCAGATGGAAATTTTGTTTCTGCAGCAGATGTATGGAATGAAAAGAAACTAGAAGAATTGTTTAATCGTCTCAATCCCAAACGTGCTCTTAGATTAGCACGAGAAAAAAAAAGCAATGAGAAGGCTGATAAAGAAGAAAAATAGCCTATCGACATTGATAAAACAGAACCCCGTGATTGTATTCATCACGGGGAATTTTTTAGTCATTGAAGAAAAATGGTGGCGCAAATTTTTTAAGAATTTCAAAGCAAGTCTGTGCTTCTTCAGCATTTTCACAGATAAGAAGGCAGACGTCATCACCACATACTGTGGCAATGATTTGTTTAAAATTGAGAGCATCGAGAACAGCTCCAAACGATTGGGCAAGGCCTGGCAAGGTTTTGAGGACAACCTGATGCTGGACAGGACGTAGCATGACTAAGCCATCTTCCATATAGTTTTCCAAGCGTTTTTCCCATTTGGAGATGGAACCAGTATTTAAAACATAGTAAGAATGTTCTGCTTCGCGAACCTTTGAAAGGTTCATAGTCTTGATATCGCGTGAGAGAGTAGCCTGTGTGACTTGGATGTCGTTTTCAGCTAGTAAAGCTTGCAACTCTGCCTGTGTATGAATCTTATTTTTAGCTACAAGTGCACGGATGAGTTGGTGTCTATGTTCGGATTTATTCATATGAGGCTGACTCCTTTTATGAGGGGATGGTGATGGAGGATTGTGTGAGATCGACTGTTAAGTGATAGTCTGTATTATCACGGACAGTGATTTCAAAGTCTGTTGTATAGAGGACTAAACGGAGAGTATCTCCTTCTTTTAACTTGTAAATAGTTGGTTGCAGTTCTAATTGCACATCCATCCATTCATCTGTAGTAATATCCTCTACTAACAGTAAGTCATTTCTATTTTGTAAATTAAGGTAGCCTTTGGTGATGACACGTTGGTCACTTGGGTTGAATGGTAGTTCGCAGAGATTTTCTAACATGTGGTAACGGCCATTATCAATGGTTCTAGCACTTAAAACAGCTGGATAAGGCTGCAGATATTTCTTTTGTCCAAGTTCTAACAGTTGAGCAGATAATAAGCCCTTGTTTGTACTTGATTTGACACGAAGTTTCAGCTCCACTCGCCCATTTAAGTGAATGTCTTGACTTACTGGAAGGTCAATGGTGATCTGATTAGCTTTTCCTTGGTAAAGTTCTGTGTTGAAAGTCTGGTAAGTCTTGCCATAACGTTCAAAATCTTTTGGATCATACTGGTTTTGAATCACTTTTTCCTCAGTTCCAAGTGAGAAAGTATGCAATTTATCTTCTTTGCCAAAGTCATCAAGGCACTGCCACGTCTGAGGTTCAGTATTATCTTGCCAGATGACAGTAGGAAGTTGATAGCTTGAGTCAAGTCCTAACAATTTCTTGCTTAAGAGGGCATTCATGGATTCGCGGAAGTCAATTGACTGCCAGTTATTCATATAAACATGAGCCCCATGATGGAAAAATAGGTGCTTATTGATATTAGTTGGAAGAGCATGAAACATCTGGTAAACATGAAGAGGTTTGACATTCCAATCCTGAGAACCATGCGTAAAGACGACCTCAGCTTGAACCTTGTGAGCATTGAGTAGATAGTTGCGGTCATGCCAAAATTGATTGTAGTCACCAGTCTTGCGATCCAGTTGCTCTTTTACTTTTTCTAAGTCCGCTTGATGAGCTTCATTAGCACGAATATAGTCACCAGCTAGGAGATTGCGGGAGTAGGTAAGCTCAGCAAGTGAGTCAAAATCCTCACCTGGATAACCACCAGGGCTGGTTACCAGACCATTTTCACGATAGTAGTTATACCAAGAGGAAATACCTGCTTCAGCGATAATCACTTCTAAGCCATCAACACCTGTGGTCGCGAGACCATTGGACATGGTACCTAGATAGGAAATTCCTGTTGTTGCGACTTTTCCGTTTGACCAGTCAGCCTTAACTTGGCGCTTGCGCGTGTGGTCCGTGAAAGCACGACAACGACCATTGAGCCAATCAATGACATTTTTATATGCTTCAATCTGCTGGTAGTCCCCATTGGTCATAAGTCCTTGAGAATCTTTGGTACCAACACCCGATACATAGAGATTGACAAATCCTCGGGGGAGGAAGTAATCGTTGAGAGTGTATGAACTATTGATATGAGATAGCTTTTCTTCAGCTTCTGAGACGACTTCTGCTTGACCATGAGGTTCGACTACATTCAGCTTAGGTTCCTCAAGTTTAATGGTGTGGGCAGGTTTGACCTCAAGCTCTCCTTCCATTTTGTAGAGAGCCTTGTCGCTGGCTTTATCATTGGTGCCTTGGTGATAAGGACTGGCAGTCATAAGAGCAGGGACTTGTCCATCATAACGTGGACGAATAATGCTGACCTTGACTAAATCAGGGAGTCCGTCTTTATCAGTATCCACACGACTCTCGACATACACGACTTCACGAATGACATCATGAGTAGAGAAGGTTGCCAAGCTTTTACCGTTAAAGTAGTGGTAGTGATTATCTTCTGAAATGAGTCCATCACTAACAAGCTGGTCGATGAGCGTATTTCCCTTTTTAGTTCGCGTATTTAGCAATTGGTAAAGATTTTCAATGAGATCCCCATAAATAATAGGAAATCCAGTCTCCTTACGAAATTGCTCAGCATCCTCAAAGTCAATAAGATAGCTGAAGCCTAAAAGTTGAAAAACTACGGTATAGAAAATATCAGCTGTCAACTCTTTATCAGACTGAAAGAAGCTTAGTAGATCCGTTTCTCTATCTGCAGCTAGGGTGGATAGAGCATAATCGGTATTGGTATAAGTGAAAAAACTCCAGCGGACAAATTGTTCAAGTTGTTTTTTTGATGCTTGCTCTGGTACCAGCTTCAAACCAAGTTGGGATAACTCGTCCAAAACTTGCGAATGAGAAACAGGCAAGTAGCTGAATTGATTAAAACGCATGGCACTCTCCTTTGAAAATATTCTAAATTTAGTATATCAAAAATAAGGTAAAAAAGATATTGTTGACCTGTGATGAAGTCACTTTAAAAGGAATGGTCTTATACCTTTTCATTCTAGTTTTTAAAATGGTATAATAGTGCTATATATAAAGCAAGGGGGAGAAGAAATGATTGCGCAGCTCGACACCAAGACTGTTTACAGTTTTATGGAAAGTGTGGTTTCGATTGAAAAATATGTACAAACAGCTAAAGTGTATGGCTATTCTCACCTTGCAATCATGGATGTGGATAATCTCTATGGGGCTTATCATTTTTTAGAAGTGACTCGAAAATATGGAATCCAACCTTTAATTGGTCTTGAAATGTCCTTGATCAAAGATGAGGAGAATATTTCTTTCCGTTTTCTAGCTCTATCCACTAAAGGGTATCAAGAGTTGATGAAGTTATCCACTTTAAAAATGACTGGACGGAAAAATTGGTCTGACTTCACCCCCCACCTTGAAGATGTAGCCATTATTGTTCCCTATTTTAATGGGGTCGAACAGCTGGATTTGGGGCATGATTATTTTATCGGTGTCAGTCCAGATGCTCCTCAAGAAGTCTTTACCAGACCCATTCTTCCACTCTACCAAGTTAACTCTTTTGACAAAGAAGACCTACAGGTTTTACAAATCTTGTCAGCAGTCAAGGACAATGTCAGCCTAAGAGAAGTAGATTTGCATTCACAACAAGGGATTTTTTTACCTGCCTCAGACTTGGAAGCACGGTTTAAAAATCGCTTTCCTCAGGCACTTGCCAATCTTCAAGATTTGATAGAGAATGTTAGCTACCAACTTGATCCAAGTTTAAAACTCCCTCGCTTTAACCCTGAAAGGCTTGCAGTAGAAGAACTTAGAGAGAGGGCTAAACAAGGCTTGATAGCCAAGGGGTTAACCTCAGTTCTCTATCAAAATCGACTGAATGAAGAGTTGGCTGTTATTCATGATATGGGCTTTGATGACTATTTCCTAGTTGTTTGGGATTTGTTGCGTTTTGGACGATCCCAAGGTTACTATATGGGAATGGGGCGTGGGTCTGCAGTGGGTAGTTTGGTCGCCTACTCACTTGACATCACAGGGATTGATCCGGTTGAGAAGAACCTGATTTTCGAGCGCTTTTTAAATCGTGAGCGTTACACCATGCCCGATATCGATATCGACATTCCAGACCTTTATAGACCAGAGTTCATTCGCTATGTTCGTGATCGCTATGGTAGTCAACATGTGGCACAGATTGTCACTTATTCGACCTTTGGAGCAAAACAGGCAATTCGTGATGTTTTCAAACGTTATGGTGTCCCTGAGTATGAATTAACTAATATTACGAAAAAAATCAGTTTTCGGGACACACTAACGACGGCCTATGAAAAGAATTTGCAATTTAGACAGGTTATCAATAGTAAGATTGAATACCAAAAAGCTTTTGAGATTGCTCGAAAGATTGAAGGGTATCCTCGTCAAACCTCTATCCATGCTGCCGGAGTCGTTATGAGTGACCAAGATCTGACAAACTATATCCCGCTCAAATACGGCGAGGATATGCTCATCACTCAGTATGATGCTCATGGTGTTGAAGCCAATGGACTTCTAAAAATGGATTTCCTCGGTTTGCGAAACCTGACCTTTGTTCAAAAAATGCAGGAATTACTTGCGGATTCAGAGGGTGTCCATCTCAAAATCGAAGAGATTGATCTGGAAGACAGTGAAACTTTAGCCCTCTTTGCGGCTGGAAATACGAAAGGTATTTTCCAATTTGAACAACCAGGAGCCATTCGACTCTTAAAACGAGTCAAGCCACAAGTCTTCGAAGAAGTGGTAGCAACGACATCCCTTAACAGACCAGGTGCAAGTGATTATATCGATAATTTTGTAGCTCGCAAGCATGGCAAAGAAAAGGTGACGGTACTAGATCCTGCCTTGGAGGACATCCTGTCTTCAACCTACGGTATCATGCTCTATCAAGAGCAAGTCATGCAGGTAGCCCAGCGCTTTGGAGGATTCAGTCTTGGGAAAGCCGACATTCTCAGACGTGCCATGGGTAAGAAAAATGCTAAAGAGATGCATTTGATGAAGGAAGATTTTATCGCTGGCGCAGTCAAACTCGGCCATTCAGAAGAAAAAGCCAACCAAGTTTTTGCAGTGATGGAAAAGTTTGCAGGCTATGGATTTAATAGATCTCACGCCTACGCCTACTCAGCCCTGGCTTTCCAGCTTGCCTATTTCAAGACGCACTATCCTGCTATTTTCTTTCAAGTCATGTTGAATTATTCTAGCAGTGATTACATTGTAGATGCATTGCAGATGGGCTTTGAAGTAGCTCCGTTAGCAATAAACAGCATTCCCTATCATGATAAAATTGCTCAGAAGAAAATCTATCTTGGTCTAAAAGCCATTAAGGGCATGCCAAGAGATTTGTCTTACTGGACTATTGAAAATCGTCCTTTCACAAGCATTGAAGATTTCGTCACACGTCTTCCTAAGAATTACAAGAAACTATCGCTTTTGACTCCTTTGGTTGAACTGGGACTTTTTGATGAATTTGACAAGAATCGCCAGAAAATCCTAGTGAATCTGCCCAATTTGTTTGTTTTTGTTGAGGAGTTAGGAGGACTCTTTGCGGATGCAAACTATAGTTGGACTGAGGCTGATGATTTTACAGAGGCAGAAAAATTTTATAAGGAGCAGGAACTGATTGGAGTTGGAATCAGTGCCCATCCTCTACAAACTCTTGCCAAACAAGCCCTTTATCCAACGACACCCATTGCTACTCTCACTGAGGGGAGTCAAGCAACACTTCTAGTTGAAGTGCAAAAAATAAAAGTCATTCGAACTAAGAAAGGCGAGAGTATGGCCTTTCTACAGGTTCATGATAGTAAGTCTAGGCTGGATGTAACTGTATTTTCTGACCAATATCGAAAATTCGCTTCCATTTTATCCGAAGGAAAATTCTACTATATCAATGGCAAGGTTCAATCTCGAGATGGTCGTCTGCAAATGATTGCACAAGATTTGAAAGAAGCAGTCGCTGAACGATTCTGGATTCAAGTTAAAAATCACGACAACGATAAAGAGATTTCAAATATCTTGGAACAATATAAAGGCCCTATTCCTGTTATTATCAGATATGTAGAGGAAGAAAAAACAATTGTTTCCTCCCGTCATTTTGTAAAAAAAGACCCTGCTTTACAGGAAAAATTAGAGGGAATTGCTATGAAAACGATTTATCGCTAAAAATATGAAAAATAGAAGAATTTTCAAATGAAATGTGGTATAATCAATAAGAATGTTAAAAGAAAAAGGAGCAAAACCAAATGAAACGTATTGCTGTTTTGACCAGTGGTGGAGACGCCCCTGGTATGAATGCTGCCATCCGTGCAGTAGTTCGCCAAGCAATCTCAGAAGGAATGGAAGTTTTTGGTATCTATGATGGGTACGCAGGTATGGTTGCCGGTGAAATTTATCCACTTGATGCTGCTTCAGTAGGAGACATCATTTCACGTGGTGGTACTTTCCTTCACTCTGCTCGTTACCCTGAGTTTGCACAACTTGAAGGCCAACTTAAAGGGATTGAGCAGTTGAAAAAACACGGTATCGAAGGTGTCGTTGTTATCGGTGGAGATGGTTCTTACCACGGAGCTATGCGCTTGACTGAGCATGGATTCCCTGCTATCGGACTTCCAGGTACAATCGATAACGATATCGTAGGTACTGACTTCACAATCGGATTTGATACTGCAGTTACTACTGCAATGGATGCCATCGATAAGATTCGTGATACATCATCAAGTCACCGTCGTACTTTCGTTGTAGAAGTAATGGGACGTAACGCTGGTGATATCGCACTTTGGGCAGGTATTGCAACTGGTGCTGATGAAATCATTATCCCTGAAGAAGGCTTCAAGATGGAAGATATCGTAGCTAGCATCAAAGCTGGTTACGAATGCGGTAAAAAACACAACATCATCGTTTTGGCCGAGGGGGTTATGTCTGCCGATGAATTCGGTAAGAAACTCAAGGAAGCAGGAGATACTAGTGACCTTCGTGTGACTGAGCTTGGACATATCCAACGTGGTGGTTCACCAACCGCTCGTGACCGTGTATTAGCGTCACGCTTGGGAGCACATGCTGTTAAACTCCTCAAACAAGGAATCGGTGGTGTCGCTGTTGGTATTCGTAATGAGAAAATGGTTGAAAATCCAATTCTTGGGACAGCAGAAGAGGGAGCTTTGTTTAGCTTGACTGAAGATGGCAAAATCGTTGTTAACAACCCTCACAAAGCTGACCTTGGACTTGCTAGCTTGAACAAGAGCTTGTCCTAATCAACTTTAACTAATCTGGTAAAATGACCATAAAAGGTCAAATTATATAAAGGAGTCACAAATCATGAATAAACGTGTAAAAATCGTTGCAACTTTGGGTCCTGCGGTAGAAATCCGTGGTGGTAAAAAATTCGGTGATGACGGATACTGGGGAGAAAAACTTGACGTTGAAGCTTCAGCTCAAAATATTGCGAAATTGATTGAAGCAGGAGCAAACACTTTCCGCTTCAACTTCTCACACGGTGACCACCAAGAACAAGGTGAGCGTATGGCAACTGTTAAACTTGCTGAAAAACTTGCAGGTAAAAAAGTTGGTTTCCTTCTTGATACTAAAGGACCTGAAATCCGTACTGAGTTGTTCGAAGGTGAAGCTAAAGAGTACTCATACAAAACTGGTGAAAAAATCCGTGTTGCAACTAAACAAGGAATCAAATCAACTCGTGAAGTGATTGCTTTGAATGTTGCTGGTGCTCTTGACATCTATGATGACGTTGAAGTTGGTCGCCAAGTATTGGTTGACGATGGTAAACTTGGTCTTCGCGTTGTTGCTAAAGACGATGCAACTCGTGAATTTGAAGTTGAAGTTGAAAACGACGGAATTATCGCTAAACAAAAAGGTGTAAACATCCCTAACACTAAAATTCCTTTCCCAGCACTTGCTGAACGTGATAACGATGATATCCGTTTCGGTCTTGAGCAAGGTATTAACTTCATCGCGATCTCATTCGTACGTACTGCAAAAGACGTGAATGAAGTTCGTGCAATCTGTGAAGAAACTGGAAACGGGCATGTTCAATTGTTCGCTAAAATCGAAAACCAACAAGGTATCGACAACTTGGATGAAATCATCGAAGCTGCTGATGGTATCATGATTGCTCGTGGTGACATGGGTATCGAAGTACCATTCGAAATGGTTCCAGTTTACCAAAAAATGATTATCACTAAAGTTAACGCAGCTGGTAAAGTTGTTATCACAGCAACAAACATGCTTGAAACTATGACTGAAAAACCACGTGCCACTCGTTCAGAAGTATCAGACGTATTTAACGCTGTTATCGACGGTACTGACGCGACTATGCTTTCAGGTGAGTCTGCAAACGGTAAATACCCACTTGAATCTGTTCGTACAATGGCAACAATTGACAAGAATGCTCAAACCCTATTGAAAGAATACGGTCGTTTGTCATCAGTTAACTTGGCACGTAATTCTAAGACTGAAGTTATGGCATCAGCTGTTAAGGATGCAACTAACTCAATGAACATCAAGTTGATTGTTACCCTTACTAAGACTGGTCACACTGCACGCTTGATTTCTAAATACCGCCCAGATGCAGATATTTTGGCAATCACTTTCGATGAATTGACTCAGCGTGGATTGATGTTGAACTGGGGTGTTATTCCAGTAACAACTGAACGTCCATCAAACACTGATGATATGTTCGAACTTGCTGAAAAGATTGCAGTGGAACAAGGTTTGGTAGAATCTGGTGATGATATGATTATCGTTGCAGGTGTACCACTTGGAGAAGCTGTCCGTACAAACACAATGCGTATCCGTACAGTACGTTAATTTAAACTTTTAAAAGCCTATCATACCAAGCTTTTGTGCTTGTATGATAGGTCTTTTTTCTATTTTAAAAGATAAAAAGAGAGAGATTTTTATTAAACAGAAATGGGAAAAATAAGAGAACTATGGTATAATAGAATGTAAAGACCTTTTTAGTAAATTTTGAAAGAGTATAACATGAGAAAAATTGTCATCAATGGTGGACATCCATTGCAAGGTGAGATCACCATTAGCGGTGCTAAGAATAGTGTTGTAGCATTAATCCCTGCTATTATACTGGCAGATGATGTTGTCACTTTGGATTGTGTCCCAGATATTTCAGACGTTGCTAGTCTTGTCGAAATTATGGAAATCATGGGAGCAAAAGTAAAACGCTACGATGATGTTCTGGAGATTGATCCTAGAGGTGTTCAGAATATTCCAATGCCTTATGGCAAGATCAATAGCCTTCGTGCATCTTATTATTTCTATGGAAGTCTGTTAGGTCGCTTTGGTGAAGCTACAGTTGGACTTCCTGGTGGATGTGATTTGGGACCTCGTCCGATTGACCTTCACTTAAAAGCTTTTGAAGCCATGGGAGCTAAGGTGAGCTATGAGGGAGACAATATGAATTTGTCTGCTCAGGGTAAGGGACTTCACGGCGCAAGTATCTATATGGATACTGTCAGCGTTGGTGCAACTATTAACACCATGATTGCTGCAGTAAAAGCTAAGGGACGTACTGTCATTGAAAATGCGGCCCGTGAACCAGAAATCATCGATGTAGCTACCCTTTTGAATAACATGGGGGCTCACATTCGTGGTGCAGGGACTGATATTATCATCATCGATGGTGTCGAGCAACTTCATGGGACGCGTCATCAAGTCATTCCAGACCGCATTGAAGCAGGAACCTATATTTCACTTGCTGCAGCGGTTGGTAAAGGAATTCGTATTAACAATGTTCTCTATGAGCATTTAGAAGGTTTTATCGCCAAACTAGAGGAAATGGGCGTTCGCATGACAGTCTCTGAGGATAGTATCTTCGTTGAAGAACAGTCTGATTTGAAGGCCATCAATATCAAAACAGCTCCCTATCCAGGGTTTGCAACCGATTTGCAACAGCCTATCACGCCACTTTTACTAACTGCTCAAGGTCGTGGAACTATTATTGATACCATTTACGAAAAACGTGTCAACCATGTCTTTGAGTTAGCAAAAATGGATGCGAATATTACGACTACAAATGACCATATTTTCTACACTGGTGGGCGTGTTCTACATGGTGCCAAGGTGAAAGCTACAGATCTTCGTGCTGGTGCTGCACTTGTCATCGCTGGTTTGATGGCTCAAGGTCAGACTGAAATTACAAATATTGAGTTTATCCTTCGTGGTTACTCAGATATTATTGAAAAATTACGTAGTCTTGGAGCGGATATTACACTCGTTGAAGACTAAGCCGTTGAGGTGATTATGAATATTTGGACCAAATTAGCAATGTTTTCTTTCTTTGAAACGGAGCGCTTGTATTTGCGTCCTTTCTTTTTTAGTGACAGTCAAGCTTTTTATGAGATTGCTTCGAATCCTGAAAATCTGCAATTTATTTTTCCTTGCCAAGCAAGTTTGGAGGAGAGTCAATATGCTCTTGCTAACTATTTTATGAAGGCTCCTCTGGGTGTCTGGGCAATTTGTAGCAAAGACAATCAGGAAATGATTGGTTCCATCAAGTTTGAAAAAATAGACGAAATCAAAAAAGAAGCTGAGATTGGATATTTCTTAAAAAAAGATTCTTGGTCACAAGGTTTTATGACAGAAGTAGTTACCAAACTTTGTCAGCTTTCATTTGAAGAATTTGATCTCAGACAGCTGTCAATTATCACCCATTTGGAAAATGAGGCTAGCCAAAAAGTGGCTCAAAAAGCAGGTTTTAGTCTTTTTCGCCAATTCAAGGGGAGCGATCGCTATACACGTAAAATGAGAGACTACCTTGAATTTCGATACGTTAAAGGAGAATTCAGTGAGTAAACACCAAGAAATCTTAAGTTATCTGGAAGAGCTACCAATTGGTAAGAGAGTTAGTGTTCGTAGTATTTCAAATCACCTAGGTGTCAGTGATGGGACGGCTTATCGTGCCATTAAAGAAGCTGAAAACCGTGGAATTGTAGAAACTCGACCTCGTAGTGGGACCATTCGTGTCAAATCTCAGAAAGTGGCTATTGAAAAACTGACCTATGCAGAGATTGCAGAAGTAACCTCATCTGAAGTTTTGGCTGGTCAAGAAGGGCTGGATAGAGAATTTAGCAAATTCTCCATTGGGGCTATGACTGAGCAGAATATCTTGTCCTATCTGAATGATGGTGGTTTGTTAATCGTCGGAGACCGTACTCGTATTCAACTTTTAGCTCTGGAAAATGAAAATGCGGTCCTTGTAACGGGTGGCTTTCATGTGCACGAGGATGTACTAGCTCTTGCCAATCAGAAAGGTATCCCTGTTTTACGAAGCAAGCATGATACTTTTACAGTAGCGACCATGATCAATAGAGCTCTCTCAAATGTGCAGATTAAGACAGATATTTTAACCGTTGAAAAGCTCTATCGTCCAAGTCATGAGTATGGTTTCTTAAGAGAAACGGACACAGTGAAAGACTATCTAGACTTGGTACGTAAGAACAGAAGTAGTCGTTTCCCAGTCATCAATCAGCACCAAGTGGTTGTTGGGGTTGTTACCATGCGTGATGCAGGAGACAAATCCCCCAGCACGACGATTGATAAGGTGATGACGCGCAGCATTTTTGTGACAGGATTAGCGACCAATATTGCCAACGTCAGTCAACGGATGATAGCAGAAGACTTTGAAATGGTTCCGGTAGTGAGAAGCAATCAAACTTTGCTCGGAGTTGTAACGAGACGAGATGTCATGGATAAGATGAGCCGCTCTCAAGTTTCGGCTTTGCCGACTTTTTCAGAGCAAATTGGACAAAAGTTGTCTTATCATCACGACGAAGTTGTGATTACAGTTGAACCCTTTATGCTTGAGAAAAACGGGGTTTTAGCAAATGGTGTTCTTGCTGAAATTTTAACTCATATGACACAGGATTTGGTGGCAAATAGTAGACGCAATCTCATCATCGAGCAGATGCTAATTTACTTCTTACAGGCTGTGCAGATAGATGATACTCTGCGGATTCAGGCACGTATTATTCACCACACGAGACGCTCAGCTATTATTGATTATGATATTTATCATGGTCATCAGATTGTTTCAAAAGCAAATGTTACAGTTAAAATCAATTAGAATCTAGGAGAAAAAATGATAACTTTAAAATCAGCACGTGAAATCGAAGCCATGGACAAGGCAGGTGATTTCCTAGCGAGTATCCATATCGGCTTACGTGATTTGATTAAGCCAGGCGTGGATATGTGGGAAGTTGAAGAGTATGTTCGTCGACGTTGTAAAGAGGAGAATTTCCTTCCTCTACAGATTGGCGTGGATGGCGCAGTCATGGATTATCCCTATGCCACTTGTTGCTCTCTTAATGACGAAGTTGCTCATGCTTTTCCACGTCACTATATCTTGAAAGATGGAGACTTGCTCAAGGTTGACATGGTACTGGGTGGTCCGATAGCAAAATCCGATCTTAATGTATCTAAACTTAACTTTAACAATGTTGAGCAAATGAAAAAATACACCCAAAGTTATACTGGTGGTTTAGCAGACTCATGTTGGGCTTATGCAGTTGGTACACCATCTGAAGAAGTGAAAAACCTGATGGACGTGACCAAGGAAGCTATGTATATAGGGATTGAGCAAGCAGTTGTTGGGAATCGTATCGGTGATATCGGTGCAGCAATTCAGGAATATGCTGAAAGTCGCGGTTACGGTGTCGTACGTGATTTGGTTGGACATGGTGTTGGACCAACTATGCACGAAGAGCCAATGGTTCCTAACTACGGTGTAGCAGGTCGTGGACTCCGTCTTCGTGAAGGAATGGTACTAACCATTGAACCCATGATCAATACTGGTGACTGGGAAATTGATACAGATATGAAGACTGGCTGGGCTCATAAGACTATAGATGGCGGCCTGTCTTGCCAATATGAACACCAGTTCGTGATTACCAAAGACGGTCCTGTTATCTTGACCAGCCAAGGTGAAGAAGGAACGTATTAAAATGAAAGGAGCTTAGCTCCTTTTTTTGTGTCAAGTTTAGATAAAACAAACAAGCGTAGCAGACTTCTTACAAATTTTTTCTTTTGTAGTAAAATAAGATTAGAATTTTGAGAAAGTAGGTAATTCGTTGGAGTCTATTATATTTTTAGTATCCGTTTTTTTAGCCGGCATTCTGTCTTTCTTTTCACCCTGCATCTTCCCTTTGCTACCAGTCTATGCTGGTATTTTACTGGATGATCAGGGAAATTCGAAAAGCTTTCGATTTTTCGGAAGAGAGGTTGCATGGTCGGGCTTAATTCGGACCTTGTGCTTTATTGCTGGAATCTCTCTTATTTTCTTTATTTTGGGATTTGGAGCTGGATTCCTAGGGCACATGCTCTATGCTGACTGGTTTCGTTATGCTATGGGGACAGTCATTATTCTTTTGGGGCTTCACCAGATGGAAATCTTGCATTTCAATAAACTGGAAGTTCAAAAGACAGTCACTTTCAAACAATCAAAGTCAAATCATTATCTATCAGCTTTTTTACTTGGGATAACCTTTAGTTTTGGTTGGACGCCTTGTATCGGACCCGTTTTAAGTTCTGTCTTGGCTCTTGCAGCTTCAGGAGGAAATGGTGCTTGGCAAGGAGCTATACTAACCTTAGTTTACACATTGGGAATGGCTCTTCCTTTCCTTGTTTTAGCCTTGGCTTCGGGCTGGATAATGCCCTATTTTAGCAAACTAAAACCCCATATGATTCTACTAAAGAAAATCGGGGGAGCTCTGATTATTTTGATGGGATTATTATTAATGCTAGGACAGTTAAATGCCTTGTCAGGAATTCTTGGATAAAAGGAGAAAAAATGAAAAAAGTTATTTTTGCTGGATTGAGCCTCATGTCTTTATTTTTGTTGATTGCCTGTGGCGAAAAAGAAACCAAACAAACGGAAAGTTCCAAACAGTCTACTGTACAACAAATCGCAGTAGGAAAGGATGCGCCAGACTTCACCTTGCAGTCCATGGATGGTAAAGAAGTCAAGTTATCAGACTATAAAGGTAAAAAAGTCTATTTGAAATTTTGGGCCTCTTGGTGTGGACCTTGTCGAAAGAGTATGCCAGAGTTGATGGAATTAGCTGCAAAACAAGATCGAGATTTTGAAATACTAAGTGTCGTCGCACCAGGTCTACAAGGTGAAAAAACAGTTGAAGAGTTTCCGAAATGGTACCAAGAACAAGGTTACAAGGATGTACCAGTTCTATATGATACCAAGGCAACTACCTTCCAAGCCTACCAAATTCGTAGTATTCCAACAGAATACTTGATTGACAGTCAAGGAAAAATCGGGAAAATCCAATTTGGTGCTATTAGCAATGCAGATGCTGAAGCAGCTTTTAAAGAGATGAAATGAATTAAAGAATACGAAAAAATCGCGAAGAATCGCGATTTTTTTATAATTTTTCATTGATAAAGCGGATGAATTGATTCCACCAAACTTTTAAGAAGAAGGCTTTTTCAATTTTCTTTTCAGAAACCATTTCAAAAGATGGTTTTTCAGAAGTGAGGTAGCCTTGACCCACCAAATCTTGGTCATCATAGGTTAGATGGCCAACAACAGTTTCAGCTTCTAGTGGCGCTGTCTCGGCCTTGGTTTTTGGAGTGAACTGCAGGCTTGATGATGCTCGACTTCCCAATCGTTGTATGACAGTGATATCAGATTTAGCAACAGCAGTTACGGTATCTTCCTTCCCATCAAGTACAGAAACTTTACTATCTTTGTAGGCCTCTCCCTTCTGGACAATCGTTTTGAGAGCATAATTAGATGTTATATAGTCCAAAAGGGAAGAAGTAGCAGTAAAGCGAGCGTAAGGATTGCTGTTTTGCTGGTCAGCGTTTAAGACAACTGTGATGATTCGCATACCTTTTTCGGTAGTTGTTCCAACGAAAGAAGCACCTGCCTTGTCTGTTGTACCAGTTTTGAGCCCATCAACTCCACCTCGATATGCTGGCATTCCTTCCAACATATAGTTAGTAGAGTGAATTTCCATACCAGCAAATGTTGATGAAGATTTCTTGGTGATTTCTAAAACTTGAGGGTAATCTCTGATGAGGTTTCGAGCGATGATTGCAACATCGTAAGCGCTTAGCTTATTCTCCTCATCCTTTTTAGAACCAGGATAGATATTATTTCCAAGTGTTTCGTTATTAAGTCCAGTAGTATTGACAATAGTAGCATCTTTGATACCCCATTCAAGAAGTTTCGCCCTCATCTTGTCAACGAAGTCTTTCTCTGAACCAGCAATTTTTTCAGCAAGAGCAATGGCTGCACTATTGGCACTTGATACTAGAGTTGCTTCCAATAATTGTTCCACTGTATACTTGCGCGCTTCCATAGGGACATTACTCGCCTCAGAATTGGTTGTGAGTTGGTATGGATAGTCAGAGATATCAACTGGGGTAGATAGGCTAATTGTACCTTGTTCCAAGGCTTCATAGACTAGGTAGACAGTGAGAATCTTGGTGATAGAGGCAATTTCAACAGCTTGAGTAGCATCTTTTTCGTAGAGAATTTTCCCAGTGTTTGCTTCAACAGCAATGGCATGCTTGGCAGCAACATCAAAATCTTGCGCAGATACAGTAGGAATGGCTGTCCCAAAAATGATAAGAGTTAGTAAGGATAAAATTATTTTCTTCATAGTAGTTTTATTCTATCACAAAGCGAAAAAATATTCTCGTTTTTATGGTAAAACCATCTTATCTTTTTGAAGAATTATGGTAAAATAAAAAGAAGGAGGCGCCTATGTTCCGTAGAAACAAGTTATTTTTTTGGACAGCTGAAATTTTACTATTAACTCTTATTTTCTACCTTTGGAGAGAGATGGGAGCGATTGTCACACCTTTTGTGATGGTAGCTAATACCATTATGATTCCATTTTTGCTCGGAGGATTTTTCTATTACCTGACAAATCCCATCGTAACATTTTTAGAAAAGAAATGTAAAGTCAATCGTTTGATAGGTGTGCTCATCACTCTTTGTGCCTTGATTGGTACAATAGTAGTAGGGGTAGTCTACTTGCTACCGATTTTGATCAATCAGTTGACAAGCTTGATTATTTCTAGCCAGAATATCTATAGCCGCTTGCAAGATTTGATATATGATTTATCAATGAATCCAATCTTTCAAAATATTGATATTCAAAAAACCATTCAACAGTTGAATTTATCTTACATTGATATTTTACAAAACATTCTCAACAGTGTGAGCAATAGTTTAGGCAGCGTTCTTTCAGCTTTGTTTAGTACTGTTTTGATTCTCATTATGACACCAGTCTTTTTGATTTATTTCTTACTTGATGGTCATAAGTTTCTTCCAATGTTGGAACGAACAGTCCTAAAACATGATAAATTAAACTTCTCCAGTCTATTGAAGAATTTGAACGCCACTATCGCACGTTATATCAGTGGGATTGCGATTGATGCTGTTATTATCGGATGTTTAGCTTATATTGGATACAGTACGATTGGTTTAAAATATGCTCTAGTCTTTGCCATTTTTTCTGGTTTGGCAAATCTGATTCCCTATGTTGGTCCAAGTATCGGTCTGATTCCTATGATTATTGCCAATGTCTTTACTGATCCGCACAGAGTTCTCATTGCAGTAATTTATATGCTGATTATTCAACAGGTGGACGGGAATATCCTCTACCCTCGTATCGTCGGAGGGGTTATGAAAGTTCATCCAATCACCATTCTGGTCCTTCTCTTACTTTCTAGCAATATTTATGGTGTTATCGGAATGATTGTAGCAGTGCCAACTTATTCTATCCTAAAAGAAATTACTAAGTTCTTGGCGAAATTATATGAAAATCATAAAGAAGCCCAAGAAAAAGAACAAGAAAAATCAGAATCAATCTAAAAATCAGGGAGACCTGATTTTTTTTGATAAAAAGACTTGAGGTTAGACTGGTCAAAAGTATTTTAAATGATTCTGTTGGAAAAGAATGGGAAATTATGAGATTTAGAATAATTCACAAAATGTGTGTAAAACACTTGCAATTTAGCTGAAATTTGATAAAATAGTAAGGAAAGTTAGACTGTATTGCCTACTGTCTATCTATAAAATATATTTTATTGGAGGCTTTTACTCAAATGGCAAAAGAAAAATACGATCGTAGTAAACCACACGTTAACATTGGTACTATCGGACACGTTGACCACGGTAAAACTACTTTGACTGCAGCTATCACAACTGTATTGGCACGTCGCTTGCCTTCAGCAGTTAACCAACCTAAAGACTATGCGTCTATCGATGCTGCTCCAGAAGAACGCGAACGCGGTATCACTATCAACACTGCGCACGTTGAGTACGAAACTGAAAAACGTCACTATGCCCACATCGACGCTCCAGGACACGCGGACTACGTTAAAAACATGATCACTGGTGCCGCTCAAATGGACGGAGCTATCCTTGTAGTAGCTTCAACTGACGGACCAATGCCACAAACTCGTGAGCACATCCTTCTTTCACGTCAGGTTGGTGTTAAACACCTTATCGTCTTCATGAACAAAATTGACTTGGTAGACGACGAAGAATTGCTTGAATTGGTTGAAATGGAAATCCGTGACCTCTTGTCAGAATACGACTTCCCAGGTGACGATCTTCCAGTTATCCAAGGTTCAGCTCTTAAAGCCCTTGAAGGTGACTCTAAGTACGAAGACATCATCATGGAATTGATGGCTACTGTTGATGAGTACATCCCAGAACCAGAACGTGACACAGACAAACCATTGCTTCTTCCAGTCGAAGACGTATTCTCAATCACTGGACGTGGTACAGTTGCTTCAGGACGTATCGATCGTGGTACTGTTCGTGTCAACGATGAAATCGAAATCGTTGGTATTAAAGAAGAAACTCAAAAAGCAGTTGTTACTGGTGTTGAAATGTTCCGTAAACAACTTGACGAAGGTCTTGCTGGAGATAACGTAGGTGTCCTTCTTCGTGGTGTTCAACGTGACGAAATCGAACGTGGACAAGTTATCGCTAAACCAGGTTCAATCAACCCACACACTAAATTCAAAGGTGAAGTTTACATCCTTACTAAAGAAGAAGGTGGACGTCACACTCCATTCTTCAACAACTACCGTCCACAATTCTACTTCCGTACTACTGACGTTACAGGTTCAATCGAACTTCCAGCAGGTACTGAAATGGTAATGCCTGGTGATAACGTGACTATCGACGTTGAGTTGATCCACCCAATCGCCGTAGAACAAGGTACTACATTCTCTATCCGTGAGGGTGGACGTACTGTTGGTTCAGGTATGGTTACAGAAATCGAAGCTTAATTCGATTTAGTTCCCAGAAGAACAATTATTTAAGTCAGACACTAAAAGAATCTTGCTTTGCAAGGTTCTTTTTTTGTTCTTGCTCCATTTGAAGTGATTCTACTCTAGCAGTATAATCGTTTTTTTGGTATAATAAAAGTTATGGAAATCGAAAAAACCAATCGCATGAATGCGCTTTTTGAATTTTATGCTGCGCTTTTGACAGATAAGCAGATGAATTATATTGAACTCTACTATGCAGATGATTACAGTCTTGCGGAGATTGCTGAAGAGTTCGGTGTCAGTCGTCAGGCTGTCTATGATAATATCAAGCGGACGGAAAAGATTCTAGAAGATTATGAGATGAAACTGCACATGTATTCGGACTACATTGTTCGCGGTCAGATTTTTGACCAGATCTTGGAGCGTTATCCCAAGGATGAATTTCTGCAGGAGCAAATAGAAATTTTAACAAGCATTGATGATAGAGAATAAGAGGAAGAAAAATGGCATTTGAAAGTTTAACGGAACGTTTGCAGAACGTCTTTAAAAATCTACGTAAAAAAGGAAAAATCTCTGAGGCTGATGTCCAAGAAGCAACCAAAGAGATTCGCTTGGCCTTGCTGGAAGCCGACGTTGCTTTGCCAGTTGTAAAGGACTTTATCAAGAAGGTTCGTGAACGTGCAGTCGGACACGAGGTCATTGATACCCTTAATCCAGCACAACAGATTATCAAAATCGTTGATGAGGAATTGACAGCCATTTTAGGATCTGATACGGCTGAGATTATCAAGTCACCTAAGATTCCTACGATTATCATGATGGTCGGTTTGCAAGGAGCTGGTAAAACGACCTTTGCTGGTAAGCTGGCTAATAAACTCAAGAAGGAAGAAAATGCTCGTCCTTTGATGATTGCGGCGGATATTTATCGTCCAGCAGCCATCGATCAGCTGAAAACACTTGGACAGCAGATAGATGTGCCTGTCTTTGCACTTGGAACAGAGGTTCCGGCTGTTGAGATTGTTCGTCAAGGTTTGGAGCAAGCTCAAGCCAATCACAACGACTATGTCTTGATTGATACGGCAGGGCGTTTGCAGATTGATGAACTCTTGATGAATGAGCTTCGTGATGTTAAGGCCTTGGCTCAACCAAACGAAATCCTGCTTGTCATTGATGCCATGATCGGTCAGGAAGCGGCCAATGTCGCCCGTGAGTTTAATGCTCAGTTAGAAGTGACTGGTGTTATCCTTACCAAGATTGATGGGGATACTCGTGGTGGTGCAGCTCTATCTGTTCGTCACATCACTGGAAAACCAATCAAGTTCACTGGTACTGGTGAAAAAATCACGGATATTGAAACCTTCCATCCAGATCGTATGTCAAGCCGTATCCTTGGTATGGGGGATATGCTGACCTTGATCGAGAAAGCTTCTCAGGAATACGATGAGCAAAAAGCCCTTGAAATGGCTGAGAAGATGCGTGAAAACACCTTTGATTTCAATGATTTCATTGATCAATTGGATCAGGTGCAAAATATGGGTCCGATGGAAGACTTGCTCAAGATGATTCCAGGTATGGCTAACAATCCAGCCCTTCAAAATATGAAGGTGGATGAGCGCCAGATTGCTCGCAAACGTGCCATCGTATCTTCGATGACACCTGAAGAGCGTGAAAATCCTGATTTGTTAAATCCAAGTCGCCGTCGACGTATCGCTGCAGGTTCTGGGAATACCTTTGTCGAAGTCAATAAATTTATCAAGGACTTTAATCAGGCTAAACAGCTCATGCAAGGTGTCATGTCTGGAGATATGAACAAAATGATGAAGCAGATGGGAATCAATCCAAACAATCTTCCAAAAAACATGCCAAATATGGGAGGAATGGATATGTCTGCCCTTGAAGGCATGATGGGACAAGGTGGTATGCCTGATATGTCAGCTCTAGGAGGAGCAGGAATGCCAGATATGAGCCAGATGTTTGGTGGTGGACTCAAAGGTAAAATCGGCGAATTTGCTATGAAACAGTCTATGAAACGTATGGCCAACAAAATGAAAAAAGCTAAGAAGAAACGCAAATAAAAAGGGAAGCAGAAGTGCTTTCCTTTTTTATATAAAATATGTGCTTTCTATGATTAGGCAATTTTCTTAATCGAAAAATTGACTAAATAGAAAGAGTGATTTCAAACCCTTGCATCCATTCGGAATTTACTGTGATTTCGATTTTTAAAGCATCTGCTAATTGTTTGACCAGATAGAGGCCCATGCCTGTTGATTTTTTCCTTGTATCACCTGAATCACCTGTAAATCCTTTTTCAAAGATATGAGGGAGGTCGCAAGCTTTAACTCCGCAGCCATTATCCCTAATAATCAGACTTGTGCGCTCCTTATCCTTTGACATAGAAATACTGAGTTCGGGCTTGTCAGAGCTATATTTAAGGGCATTGGCGAGAATTTGAGAGAGGATAAATTCAAAACTGCGTTGATCGGTGTAGCAGGTGCTTTGTATGTTTTCTAACTTAATCGTAAAATTCTTTTCTTTGAGCAAGGGATCAAAGTTTTCCAAAAGTTTCTGAATACACTCTTGTAGGTCAAGGTCTTCAAATAGAAAATCATTTTTCTCACTTTTCACCCTGTAGTAGAATAGGATCTGCGATACATTTTCTTGGATTTGATTTCTCACATAGTCCAACTTAAAAGCTGTATCCTTCGGCAACTGGTCGCTTTGATTGTCTAAAAGGAGAGAAAGAAGTGATAGAGGGAGTTTAATCTCATGTGCCCATTTTTCAACATAGTCCTCATACTCGGCTAGTAATGAGTTGAGCTTTCCTATTTCAGCTTGCTTTTGATAAAGTATATCTGCCATTTTTTCAATGCTTTCTTTCTCTGAGGCACTTGATAAATGCAATAATTCCAGCTCAGTATCGACCTTGGGATTGGCTATGAAGGCTTTATAGGCAGCGGATTTTTTTCTTTCTTTTCTTATAAGTAGAAATGATAGGATGAAAAAGAGCAGGACGGTGGCTAAAATATAGAGAAGGATGAGGGCTTGAAACATTCTCACATCTGAAAGCCAAAGCAGAATTGCTGTAAATAGATCAAATGCTAAGAGAACAAGTAACCAAGGCAGATAGGCAGCTAGATATTTTAGATTAGGTTTCATCTGGACTTACCTCTTCTAGCTTGTAACCAATACCTCTGACGGACTTAACTTGAAGGGCAATACCAGCCTGTTTCATCACCTTTTTCAGCCTTGCAATATTTACTTGTAGGGCATTTTCATCGATGAACTCAGTTGTATTCCACAGTTTCATGCTTAGTTCTTCTTTTGTGACGACAGAATCAGTTGCCACTAATAAGGTTTCTAACAATTTCCCTTGATTTTGGGGTAGTAAAATCGAATGTCCGTTGATATAAAGGGTATAGGTCTGTCTATCCAGCAGAAAATTATCTTTTTCAAGTAGATTTTGTCTGCCTTCATAGCGTTTCAAGATATTTTCTATACGTGCCAAGAATCTTTCTTTTTTGAAAGGTTTTGTTAGGTACTCATCTGCCCCTAATTTTAGGGCGTAGATCTCATCTTTTAGTTGTTCACGGGAGGTGAGAACCAATATAGGCACAGAGCATTTTGACTTGAGATTTTTACAAATTTGAAAACCTGTTTCTCCTGGCAAATTCAAATCCAGTATGATTAGATCTGTATCGTATTGCAGCACTTGCTGGCTTGTTTCTTTGAAGTCAGTCAACTTATCAACTTGATAACCTGCTTTCTCTAACAAGATAACAATTTCATCTCGAATCAAGGCTTCATCTTCAATTACCAGAATATGCTTCATATCGGTTCCTCCTTTTTCTAATTTATTCTACCTTATTCATCTCTTTTGGGTTCCATTAAGGACAATAAGTACTTGTTGCTATTTTTCTTTACAATTCTGATATAGATGACTTCAAAGCCTGCTAAGAGCAGTACTATCAGCATGGCTGTGATAAATTTCTGTCCCATGACCATTCTTGCACTAGCTGGTACTATTCCTGTGAGGAGGGAGCTCACTCCAAAGCTACTACTGATAAGTGCAAGGGCTATTGGCAGACCGAAATACCAATTGATTTGCTTTTCTGACGATTTACAAAGAGTTTCGTAGTTGGCTCCAAGATGGATCAAGGTTTGGTATCGTCTGTAGGATTGTCTCTGACCCATCAAAAATTGAACGCCAATGATTGTATTTGCCACAACAAGGAAGATGATAGCTAGATAGATAGTGATATAGCTGGCAGAGATAATGTAAAATAGTTGTCTTCCCATATTTTGTATATAGCTTTCATAGCCAAGAGAGGTTTGATTTAGCTTTTCATTGGTATCTGAGATAGCTCTCATCAAGCCTTTTTCCTTGACCAGCTCAGGAGCCAAGATACCGCTGACATAGTTCGAATAGTGACCATCTGTATAGCTCATAAAGGTCTCATCTGGGACTATGAGGGCAACAGAGAGGGTGATCTCACGATCCGTTACGATTGGCAAAGACTCCACCTCTCCAATCAATTTTACATCATTTTCCATGACTTTGATTTGAGGCTTTGTCTTTAGGACAGAGTTGACGAGACTTTCATCTGGCAGAAAATCTTTCCCCATATACAAATATGCTTCCTTACTAGTTAATTCTAGAGGAGGGAGATTGGCAGCCTTTCTAAGTTCATTGTATTCGGAAACAGGCATGAGGTGGGAATTAGTAGACTGTTTAAATTTATGGAGCAAAATTTCCTTGTTCTTGCTGTCTTTTTGCTTTTTCAACTCCTTGATGACCTCTTCGAAGGACACGGACTTGTGTTCTTTAGGTGTGCCTACTTTGATTTGCAGAATCTTTGAAAACTGTGATACTAGTCCGGCATCTTCAAGCTCTTTTTTAACTGCATTTACATCAAGATTTTCATCTGTTTCCTGCTTGCTATCTCTAAATGTATAATCCAATACGTGGGTTTGATTGCCTGAATTGCCACTTGCAATAGCAACACCTGCTCCAAAGAGGCACAAGGCAGAGAAGATTAAGAGGGAGCAGACAGCCAGTATAGTTGAGCGCTGGATAACTAATTCCTGAATCTGTCTAAAATTATAGGCATGAAGTTTTCGATTGTTTCCAAGTTTGACCAAAAAGTCTATAAATAAACGCATACCAAAGAAGAGTAGGATAGTTCCCAGAGTTCCTAAGAGAACGGTGATGCCCATGGTTATGACACTCTCCCAAGCTCGTCCACTCATACCCATGTAATAGGCTGTTCCTAGAAGCAAAATTCCGAGGACAGAAGCAAGAAGGTACACACCCTTTGGGAGTAGTTTTTTCATCCCAGAAGGAGAATAGGATAGCAGGTTTCCGATTTCCTTATTGGCCGTCTTTGCACTTAAAAGGACAAAGACAGCTAATTTGACGGCTAGGAAGCCGATGACTGTATAGAGTAGAGCTGTAGTAGATAGAGAAAATTGATGCTCAATAATCCCTAGCCCCACAATTTTAGCGGTTATTAGGCTAATCAGTTCTGAAATTAAGATGGAAATAGGAAGGCCTATTCCAAGGGCAAGGACACTATTTCTCAAATCCTCGAGCAGAAGTAGCAAGAACAGTTTGCTTCTTCGCATTCCCAGTGTGAGATAGACACCAAATTCATGTTTTCTCCTTTCCATCTGCATACTGCTTGCGAAGTAGACTAGAAAAAAGAGAATAAAGAGTGTTGCTACATAAAGAATGGGAATCATGCTAAAAAGTTTATCTACAGCATGACTCTCTATTTGTTTTAGAAATACCATCACATCTTGATGAGACAAAGAAAGGATGATGTAAAAGGAGATGATAGAAAGAACCATGGAACTGAAATACAAGCCATTATTCTTTCGATCCCTCTTGCTGTTTCTTGAAATTAATTTAGAAAACATTGCCATCACCTCCAGCCAGCGTAGCCATGACCTTTAGTATTCTGTGGTAAAAATCTTCCTGACTCTCTCTTGGATAATCGCGTCGGATTTCATGGAATAGTTTTCCATCTTGGATAAACAAGATGCGGTTGCAAAAGCTGGCAGCGATGGAATCGTGAGTCACCATAAGAATGGTGGTCTCTTCCAATTGATTCATTTCAGCTAATTTTTGCATCAAAATGGTCGCATTTTTTGAATCCAAAGCTCCTGTGGGCTCATCTGCAAATACAATCTTAGGGTCTAAAATCAAAGCACGCGCAGCAGCCACCCTTTGCCGTTGACCACCTGATAATTGAGAAGGGAACTTATCCAGAAGTTCAGAAATATCCAGATATTGGGAAAGTAATTCTAACCGAACCTTGCTTTCGTTGGCATCTACCTTGTGCAAAGACAAGGGAAGTAAAATA
This sequence comes from Streptococcus oralis, assembly GCF_003943415.1. Classification (GTDB taxonomy): domain Bacteria; phylum Bacillota; class Bacilli; order Lactobacillales; family Streptococcaceae; genus Streptococcus; species Streptococcus oralis_BJ. The sequence goes on from NZ_RJPK01000001.1 coordinate 314,483, forward strand.
TTTTCTTTGGCTGTCAGATTGTCCAAAAGCTCAAAATTCTGAAAGAGGTAGCCGATTTCCTTACCACGATAATCAGCTAACTGACTACCTTTTAACTGACCTAAGTCCTTTTCTTGCATTTGAATGGACCCGTCAGTTGGCTTGATGATAGTGGCGAGACAGTTAAGAAGGGTTGTTTTCCCAGATCCACTACTCCCCATAATCCCTAAGAACTCACCTTTGACAACTTGAAAAGATATACCGTTCAAGGCCTTGGTGATATTCGGCTCTTTTCCATAATGCTTTTTTAATGATTCTACTCGTAAAATTGTTTCCATGTGAAACACCTCCATCTTTTGTTACTTTCATTATAGTATGAATCAGAGTAGAATAACACTTACGGATGATGTAAGAAATCTTTATCGCTGACTTTTATAGTCAGGTTATTGGACTTGTACTTATTATATTATATCATGGTTTTAGGGATTTAAAAAGGGAGTCTCGGAAGATACTCCAATTTAAAAGCAAATGCTATGAGAGAAGAAGTAACCAGAATGGCTGGAAAAGTAGTGGTGAGTGATAATAATATCAGAAAGAGTAAATTTAATTACAATCAGTATATTAAAAAGATTCGATCTAAAGTTTTGTCTGACTAATGAGGTCGATCTGATTAAACTTTTGATTCCTAATAATTCAAAAAATGTTGAAATAGAAATTTCATTTTCTCCCTTTCAAATCTAAAAAGTTGAGATTTTGATATAGAATCAGCTATAGCATGCTTAAAGAATATTCGATTAATTTTCTAAAATATCGAAAAGCTCTCTGTAATGTTTCACAATTTAGTCCCCTTAATTTTCTTTTCGAGCTATAAACATGCCATATTCTTTAGGAATGACTAACACACCATTATTAAACTCCCTTTCCAATCTTTTACGAATAATTCCCTCTTCTAGTGAACCTATTTCTGAAATTCCTTTCAAGGATTGAATATATTGAACTAGATCGTCTATACTTGTTACCTGTAGCTCGTCATCATAAATTAATTTTTCCACAGTGTCAAAATGCCTATTTAAATAAGTCTTTCCATTTTGTAAAGTAAAAGTTTTATTTTCTAAATCTTGAACAACCTCATCTTTAAATAAGCTTGCCAAATAATCTACAACCCCATTTTCACCAAATGTAGCACAATAAAAAATGCCCCCGTTTTTTAAAACTCTATTCACTTCAGAGAGAGCTTTAGGAATGTCATTTACATGATGTAGAAGCATATTAGCAATAACAATATCAAACGTTTCTTTCTCAAAAGAAACATTTTGGATATCCATTATTTCATAATTGACATTGTCTCTATTTCCAATCACTGCCCTAGTAGTTTCTACCATGTCACTAGAAAAATCCGTAATTACCAATTGCTTCATCTTGTTTATAGAATCAAGATTACTTTTCCACAGTTCTCCTGTGCCGCATCCCAATTCTAGAACGTTAATTTCATCGGTAATTTGGTAGTTAGAAAAAATCCAATTATTAAAGCCCAATTTATTTTTTGAATACTTCTTATGTAGTTTTACTCTAATGTCAAGATTATCTTGTTTTGCATATTGTTCAATTACTCTATTAATCATTTTAAATTACCTCCACTTTATAATTTGACATTATATCACAAAAATAAAGGTAGCGTAAAATAAGTTGTATAAATACAAAAAGGAATAAATCAGTTATAGTAGAGTTGCAACACATTACTAGAAAGAGATTCATTACTATAACTCAGTTTACCACATATTCTCCAACGTATAAAAGCTGAGTATAGTTTAGAGGAAGAATTTTAGTATTTGTTGTTAAAGCAAAATAAAAAGCCTTAGAAATATTGATTTCTAGGGCTTTTTTAGCTCATTAACTCTATTCCCACTCAACGGTTGCAGGTGGTTTACTTGTGATATCGTAGACGATACGGTTAACGTGGTCGACTTCATTAACGATACGAACAGAGATTTTTTGAAGGACTTCCCAAGGAATTTTGGCAAAGTCAGCAGTCATACCATCGATAGAGGTGATAGCACGAATGGCAATTGTATAGTCATATGTACGACCATCACCCATAACACCGACTGAACGAACGCCTGTGTTGACAGTGAAGTATTGCCAGATATCACGGTCAAGTCCTGCTTTAGCGATTTCTTCACGAAGGATTGCGTCTGATTCACGGACTGTTTCAAGTTTTTCTTCAGTGATTTCACCCATGACACGGATAGCAAGTCCTGGTCCAGGGAATGGTTGACGCCATACGATGTGGTCTGGCATACCAAGCTCCGTTCCGAGAGCGCGAACTTCATCCTTATAAAGGGTGTTGAGTGGCTCGATAAGTTCGAACTGCATGTCTTCTGGAAGACCACCTACGTTGTGGTGTGACTTGATGGTTTGAGCTGTATCAGTTCCAGACTCAATCACGTCAGTGTAAAGTGTTCCTTGGGCAAGGAATTTCACATCTTTGAGCTTGCTTGCTTCATCATCAAAGACATAAACAAACTCGTTACCGATGATTTTCCGTTTTTGCTCTGGATCAGATACGCCTGCAAGTTTATCAAGGAAACGTTTAGCAGCATCTGCTTTGACGATGTTCAAACCAAACTTACCACCAAGCATCTCCATAACTTGGTCTGCTTCCCCTTTACGGAGAAGACCGTGGTCTACAAAGATACAGATCAATTGATCGCCGATTGCTTTCTGAAGAAGAACGCCAACGACAGAAGAGTCAACACCACCAGATAGACCGAGAAGGACACGTTTATCACCGACTGTCTCACGGATTTTCTTGATCTGCATGTCGATGAAGTTGTCCATTGACCAGTCACCCTTAGCTTTACAGATGTTAAGGGCAAAGTTGCGAAGGATATCATTTCCATAGACAGAATGGCGAACCTCTGGGTGGAATTGGATACCATAGATGTGCTTATCAGGGTTTTCAATAGCTGCATAAGGACAGTCAGCGGAAGTTCCTGTACGGACAAAGTCAGCAGGGATTTCAGTAACCGCATCACCGTGGCTCATCAGAACAATCTGTTCTTCAGGAGTCCCTTCAAAGAGGGCAGAAGTGGTATGAGTAAGTGGGGATTGACCATACTCGCGGTTTCCAGCATCACCTGCTGGGACAACCTTACCTCCAAGTTTGTGAGTAAGAAGTTGCATACCATAGCAAATTCCCAAAATTGGAATCCCAAGTTCAAAAATTTCTGGGTCAATATCAAATGAACCCTCTTCATAAACAGAATTTGGTCCACCTGAGAGAATGATTCCTACAGGGTTAATGGCACGAACCTCTGCAGCTGAAATTTTATGGCTTTTTAACTCTGAAAAAACACCAATTTCACGGATACGGCGTGAAATTAGCTGGTTGTATTGGCTACCATAGTCCAGTACGATGATTTTTTCGACATCTTGCAAATCAGTTGAAATGTTGCTCATCTTTTTCCTTTCTCAAAAGAAATATCTTTTTCAATATTTTATCACAAATGAGGGCGAATTACCAACTAAACAAGGCAAAGTTTGACTTTTTCTAATTAAATACGGTACAATAGAGAAAATAGAGAAAAGAAGTGAAAAGCATGTTACCAGCTTATATGAAAATCCACGATCAGATAAAAAAAGATATCGACGAGCATTGTTGGAAGATAGGAGAAAGGCTTCCAAGTGAACGGGATCTTGCAGACCAGTTTCAAGTTAGTCGGATGACCTTGCGACAAGCCATCTCTCTCTTGGTTGAGGAGGGAGTTTTGGAGCGTCGTGTAGGAAGCGGAACCTTTGTTTCTAGCACTCGAGTTCAAGAAAAAATGCGTGGAACCACTAGTTTTACGGAGATTGTCAAAGCCCAAGGAAAGGTTCCTTCTAGTCAGCTGATTTCTTATAGGAGAACCATTCCCAACGAGCAGGAAGTGGCAAAGCTGGGTATCTCACCAACTGAAAATATCATCCGTATGGAACGAGTGCGTTACGCTGATCAAGTTCCGCTTGTTTATGAAGTGGCTTCTATCCCCGAAAAGTTTATTAAGAATTTTAAAAAAGAAGAAGTAACCAGTCATTTCTTTCAGACCTTGCAAGAACATGATTACCGAATTGGAAAATCCCAACAGACCATTTATGCGAGATTGGCTAAGGAAAAGATTGCCCATTACTTAGGAATCGAAAAAGGACATGCCATTTTAGCCTTGACTCAGGTCTCTTATCTTGAAGATGGGACGGCTTTTGAATATGTAAAGAGTCAATACGTGGGTGAACGCTTTGAGTTTTATCTTGAAAATAACTAGTCTCAGAAGACTAGTTTTTAGTTTTTAAAAAAGATTAGAATTGTCAAAACAATCTGTCTAGACTTGATTTTATCCATTATTTACTATAAAATGGGAAGGAAAAACGTCAAACTTTTATATTGCAAATAGGAGAAAAAATGACAAAAACATTAAAACGTCCTGAGGTTTTATCACCTGCAGGGACTTTAGAGAAGCTAAAAGTAGCTGTTCAATATGGTGCGGACGCAGTCTTCATCGGTGGACAGGCCTATGGTCTTCGTAGCCGTGCAGGAAACTTCACCTTTGAACAGATGGAAGAAGGCGTGCAGTTTGCTGCTAAGTACGGTGCCAAGGTCTATGTGGCTGCTAACATGGTTATGCACGAAGGAAATGAAGCCGGTGCTGGAGAGTGGTTCCGTAAGTTACGTGACATCGGGATTGCGGCCGTAATCGTATCAGATCCAGCCTTAATCATGATTGCAGCAACAGAAGCACCAGGTCTTGAAATACACCTCTCTACCCAGGCCAGTGCCACTAACTATGAAACTCTTGAGTTCTGGAAAGAACTTGGTTTAACTCGTGTGGTTTTGGCTCGTGAAGTTTCAATGGAAGAATTGGCAGAGATTCGCAAACGTACAGATGTTGAGATTGAGGCTTTTGTCCATGGAGCCATGTGTATTTCTTATTCAGGTCGCTGTACGCTTTCAAACCACATGAGTATGCGTGATGCTAACCGTGGGGGCTGTTCTCAGTCTTGCCGTTGGAAATACGACCTCTACGATATGCCCTTTGGCCAAGAACGTAAGAGTCTTAAAGGTGAAATCCCAGAAGAATTTTCGATGTCTGCCGTTGATATGTCTATGATTGACCATATCCCAGATATGATTGAAAATGGTGTAGACAGTCTCAAGATCGAAGGTCGAATGAAGTCTATTCACTATGTTTCAACAGTAACAAACTGCTACAAGGCAGCTGTGGATGCCTATCTTGAAAGTCCTGAAAAGTTTGAAGCCATCAAACAAGACTTGGTGGATGAGATGTGGAAGGTTGCCCAACGTGAATTGGCAACAGGATTCTACTATGGTACGCCGTCTGAGAATGAGCAGTTATTTGGTGCTCGCCGTAAGATTCCTGAGTACAAGTTTGTCGCTGAAGTCGTTTCTTATGATGATGCGACCCAAACAGCGACCATTCGTCAACGGAACGTAATCAATGAAGGTGACCAAGTTGAGTTTTACGGACCAGGTTTCCGTCATTTTGAAACCTATATCGAAGATCTTCATGATTCTAAAGGCAATAAAATCGACCGCGCTCCAAATCCAATGGAACTCTTGACGATCAAGGTTCCACAACCTGTGCAAGCAGGTGACATGGTCCGTGCTCTCAAGGAAGGGCTCATTAACCTCTATAAGGAAGACGGGACAAGCGTTACAGTTCGTGCTTAGATAAGGAAAAGTGAATGATTCAAGCTCATGGTTTATTGGTAGATGATGAAAGCAGGTGTGTTCACTACCATAGTGTAAAGGATATCGTTTCCCTTCAGTGTTATGAATGCAGGAAATACTACGCTTGCTATCAGTGTCACAATGCTATGGAGACGCATATGTTTTCGCCCTATCCCTTGACGCTTTCTGAGGATCGACCGATCTTATGTGGGGTTTGTAAGAGGACAATGACTTTTCAAGAATACCAAAAACAGGTAGCTTGTCCTTATTGTAGCGCTCCATTTAATCCAGGTTGTAAACAACATCATTCATTTTATTTTAAATAGACAAAAATAGATCCAAGTTTTTAAGCTTGGGTCTTTTATTTTGCTTCAGAAACCTTAGTAAAAATACGGAATTTCTTATGGAAACAGGTTAAAAATTTCTATACAATCGTACTAAAAATAGTAAAATTAGAAATAAATTATCTGAAACGCTTTCAATGTTAGTAAAAAGTTGACAAAAACAAATTTTAGGACTAAACTAAGTAAGTAAATTTAAATAAAAAAGGAGAATTCATCATGAATTTAACATTTTTCGGTCTTTGTCTTGCCTGTATGGGTGTATCCCTTGCAGAAGGATTTTTGATGAACGGTTTGTTCAAATCAGCAGCTCGCCAACCAGACATCATTCCACAATTGCGTAGCTTGATGATCATGGGGATTGCCTTTATTGAAGGAACTTTCTTTGTAACTCTTGTCTTTTCATTTATCATCAAATAAAGAGAAGTATAAATTGGAAAAAGGGAGGATTCTAGATGGAAGAAAGTATCAATCCAACCATCAATATTGGTCCTGTTACCTTTGATTTAACCTTGACAGCCTTGACCTTGTTGTCTGTGGCAGTTATTTTTGGCTTTATCTATTGGGCAAGTCGCAACATGACTGTCAAACCCAAGGGGAAGCAAAATGTACTAGAGTATCTCTACGACTTTGTAGTCGGTTTTACAGAACCTAACGTAGGTTCACGGTACATGAAAGATTACTCACTCTTTTATTTGTGTTTGTTTCTTTTTATGGTCATCGCAAATAATCTTGGTTTGATGGCAAAACTTCAAACTACAGATGGGACAAACCTTTGGACATCGCCAACTGCAAATCTCCAGTTTGACTTGGCCTTGTCATTCGGAATTATCCTGATGACCCATATCGAAGGAATTCGTCGTCGTGGCGTTAAACAATATCTGAAAGGTTTTGTAACACCAGGTTTTATGACACCGATGAATCTCCTTGAAGAAGTCACGAATTTCTTATCACTTGCTTTGCGGGTGTTTGGGAATATCTTTGCCGGAGAAGTGATGGCAAGCTTGCTAATTATTCTTTCTCATCAGGCACTGTATTGGTATCCAGTCGCATTTGTTACCAATCTTGTCTGGACGGCATTTTCTGTGTTCATCTCCTGTGTACAGGCTTATGTGTTCACAGTATTGTCTTCTATGTATTTGGGACATAAAATAAATGATGAAGAAGAGTAGAAAGGAGTAACTGATGCACGTAACAATAGGTGAATTGATTGGTAACTTTATTTTAATTGCTGGCTCCTTTATCCTTTTGATCGTCTTAGTCAAAAAATTCGCATGGTCAAACTTGACAAGTATCTTCGAAGAACGGGCTGAAAAAATCGCTGCTGATATTGATGGAGCTGAACAAGCTCGTCAAAAGGCAGAAACTCTTGCTCAAAAGCGTGAAGATGAATTGGCTGGAAGTCGTAAGGAAGCTAAGACCATCATTGATAATGCAAAGGAAACAGCTGAGAAAAGTAAAGCTGATATCCTAGCAGAAGCCAAGCTTGAAGCTGGACGCTTAAAAGATAAAGCAAACCAAGAAATTGCACAAAATAAAGCAGAAGCTTTGCAAAGTGTTAAGGGCGAGGTAGCAGATTTAACAGTAAGTTTAGCTGGAAAAATTATCTCACAAAACCTTGATGGTCATGCCCACAAAGAACTCATTGATCAGTATATTGATCAGCTAGGAGAAGCTTAATGGACAAAAAGACAGTAAAGGTAATTGAAAAATACAGCATGCCTTTTGTCCAGTTGGTGATTGAAAAAGGAGAAGAAGACCGTATCTTTTCAGACTTGACTCAAATCAAACAAGTTGCTGAAGAAACAGACTTACCTTCTTTTTTGGCTCAGGTAGATGTTGATGAGTCTGATAAGGAAAAAACAGTAAGTTATTTCAAAGACTCTGCATCACCATTAGTACAAAACTTCATTCAAGTTCTGTTGTACAATCATCGATCAAATCTTTTTTATGATGTGATTGTAGATTGTTTGAGCCGACTTGAAAAAGAAACCAATCGATTTGAAGTGACGATTGCTTCTGCTCATCCCCTAACAGATGATCAGAAGGCGCGATTGCTTCCTTTGATTGAGAAAAAAATGGCTCTGAAAGTTCGGAGTATCAAGGAACAAATCGATGATAGTTTAATCGGTGGTTTTGTCATTATCGCCAATCACAAGACAATTGATGTGAGTATTAAACAACAACTTAAAGTTGTTAAGGAAAATTTGAAATAGAAAGTGGTGTTCTTTTGGCAATTAACGCACAAGAAATCAGCGCTTTAATTAAGCAACAAATTGAAAATTTCAAACCCAATTTTGATGTGACTGAAACAGGTGTCGTAACCTATATCGGGGACGGAATTGCGCGTGCCCACGGACTTGAAAATGCCATGAGTGGAGAGCTCTTGATTTTTGAAAACGGCTCTTATGGTATGGCGCAAAACTTAGAATCAACAGATGTTGGTATTATCATTCTTGGAGACTTTACTGATATCCGTGAAGGCGATACTATTCGTCGTACAGGGAAAATCATGGAAGTCCCAGTTGGTGATAACTTGATTGGACGTGTTGTGGATCCGCTAGGTCGCCCAGTTGATGGTCTCGGAGAAATCCACACTGATAAAACTCGTCCAGTAGAAGCTCCAGCTCCTGGTGTTATGGAGCGTAAGTCTGTATCAGAACCATTGCAAACAGGTTTGAAAGCTATTGATGCCCTTGTACCGATTGGTCGTGGTCAGCGTGAGTTGATCATCGGTGACCGTCAGACAGGGAAAACAACCATTGCGATTGATACTATCTTGAACCAAAAAGGTCAAGATATGATTTGTATCTATGTAGCGATTGGTCAAAAAGAATCAACTGTCCGTACACAAGTAGAAACACTTCGTCAGTACGGTGCCTTGGACTACACCATCGTTGTGACAGCCTCTGCTTCACAACCTTCTCCATTGCTCTTCCTTGCTCCTTATGCTGGGGTGGCTATGGCTGAAGAATTTATGTACCAAGGTAAGCATGTTTTGATTGTTTATGATGATCTTTCAAAACAAGCGGTAGCTTATCGTGAGCTTTCCCTCTTGCTTCGTCGTCCGCCAGGTCGTGAAGCCTTTCCAGGGGATGTTTTCTACCTCCACAGTCGTTTGCTTGAGCGCTCAGCTAAAGTTTCTGACGAGCTTGGTGGTGGATCAATCACAGCCCTACCATTTATTGAGACGCAAGCTGGAGATATCTCTGCCTACATCGCAACCAACGTAATTTCAATCACAGATGGACAAATCTTCCTTGGAGATGGTCTCTTTAATGCAGGCATTCGTCCAGCCATTGATGCGGGTTCATCTGTATCTCGTGTAGGTGGTTCCGCTCAGATTAAAGCCATGAAGAAGGTTGCTGGTACACTTCGTATCGACCTTGCTTCATACCGTGAGTTGGAAGCCTTCACTAAGTTCGGTTCGGACTTGGATGCAGCAACACAGGCTAAGTTGAATCGTGGTCGTCGAACGGTAGAAGTATTGAAACAACCAGTTCACAAACCATTGCCTGTTGAGAAACAAGTAACGATCCTGTATGCTTTGACACATGGTTTCTTGGATACAGTTCCTGTAAATGACATTGTTCGCTTTGAGGAAGAGTTCCATGCCTTCTTTGATGTTCAACATCCAGAGATTTTGGAAACTATTCGTGAAACAAAAGACTTGCCAGAAGAAGCAGTCTTGGATGCTGCGATTACAGAGTTTCTCAATCAATCCAGCTTCCAATAAGAATAGAGGTGTCAGATGGCAGTATCTCTAAATGATATTAAAACAAAAATCGCCTCAACAAAAAATACGAGTCAAATCACCAATGCCATGCAAATGGTATCAGCAGCTAAGTTAGGCCGCTCTGAAGAAGCAGCTCGAAACTTTCAAATATACTCTCAAAAGGTTCGTAAACTGTTGACAGATATCCTTCATGGAAATGGAGCTGGTGGTTCAACCAATCCTATGTTGATTAGTCGTCCAGTTAAAAAGACAGGCTATATTGTCATCACTTCAGATCGTGGTTTGGTTGGGGGCTACAATGCTTCTATCCTTAAAACTGTTATGGAGTTGAAAGAAGAATATCATCCAAATGGAGATGACTTTGAAGTCATCTGTATTGGTGGTATGGGAGCTGACTTTTTCAAGGCTCGTGGCATTCAACCAATCTATGAATTACGTGGCTTGGCCGACCAACCTAGTTTTGATGAAGTTCGTAAAATTATTTCAAAAACGATTGAAATGTATCAAAATGAACTTTTTGATGAACTCTATGTCTGTTATAATCACCACGTTAATACACTTACTAGTCAAATGCGTGTGGAACAAATGCTTCCGATCGTTGACTTGGATCCAAACGAAGCAGATGAAGAGTATAGCTTGACATTTGAGTTGGAAACAAGCCGAGAAGAAATTTTGGAGCAATTGTTGCCACAGTATGCTGAAAGTATGATTTATGGAGCCATTATCGATGCCAAGACAGCTGAAAATGCCGCTGGTATGACAGCTATGCAGACAGCGACTGATAATGCCAAGAAAGTCATCAATGATTTGACCATCCAGTATAACCGTGCCAGACAGGCGGCGATTACACAAGAAATTACAGAAATCGTAGCAGGTGCTAGTGCCTTAGAATAAGGCTTTACCCTGTACGTATCAAAATGAACTTAGGCCCTAGGTAAACTAGGAACCGACAGTATCTTATATAGAATAGGAGAAGGAGATGAGTTCAGGTAAAATTGCTCAGGTTATTGGACCCGTTGTAGACGTTTTGTTTGCGGCAGGGGAAACACTTCCTGAGATTAACAATGCACTTGTCGTCTACAAAAATGACGAAAGAAAAACAAAAATCGTCCTTGAAGTAGCCTTGGAGTTGGGTGATGGTATGATCCGTACGATCGCCATGGAATCAACAGATGGTTTGACTCGTGGAATGGAAGTATTGGACACAGGCCGTCCAATCTCCGTTCCAGTAGGTAAAGAAACTTTGGGACGTGTCTTCAACGTTTTGGGAGATACCATTGACTTGGATGCTCCTTTCGCTGAAGACGCTGAGCGTCAGCCAATTCATAAAAAAGCTCCAACTTTTGATGAATTGTCTACCTCATCTGAAATTTTGGAAACAGGGATTAAGGTTATCGACCTTCTTGCACCTTACCTTAAAGGGGGGAAAGTTGGACTCTTCGGTGGTGCCGGAGTTGGTAAGACTGTCTTGATCCAAGAATTGATTCACAATATTGCCCAAGAACACGGTGGTATTTCAGTATTTACTGGTGTTGGGGAACGTACTCGTGAGGGGAACGACCTTTACTGGGAAATGAAAGAATCAGGCGTTATCGAGAAAACCGCAATGGTATTTGGTCAGATGAATGAACCACCAGGAGCACGTATGCGTGTTGCCCTTACTGGTTTGACAATCGCTGAATACTTCCGTGATGTAGAAGGTCAAGACGTTCTTCTCTTCATTGACAACATTTTCCGTTTCACACAAGCTGGTTCAGAAGTATCTGCCCTTTTGGGTCGTATGCCATCAGCCGTTGGTTACCAACCAACACTTGCTACGGAAATGGGTCAATTGCAAGAACGTATCACTTCAACCAAGAAGGGTTCTGTAACCTCTATCCAGGCTATCTACGTGCCAGCGGATGACTATACTGACCCAGCGCCAGCGACAGCCTTCGCTCACTTGGATTCAACGACTAACTTGGAACGTAAGTTGGTACAGTTGGGTATCTACCCAGCCGTTGACCCTCTAGCTTCAAGCTCACGTGCCTTGGCACCTGAAATCGTTGGTGAGGAGCACTATGCAGTTGCTGCTGAAGTCAAACGTGTCCTTCAACGTTACCATGAATTGCAAGATATCATTGCCATCCTTGGTATGGATGAGCTTTCTGATGAAGAAAAGACTTTGGTTGCTCGTGCCCGTCGTATCCAGTTCTTCTTGTCACAAAACTTCAACGTTGCGGAGCAATTTACTGGCCAACCTGGTTCTTATGTACCAGTAGCAGAAACGGTTCGTGGTTTCAAGGAAATCCTTGAAGGGAAACATGACCACTTGCCAGAAGATGCCTTCCGTGGAGTTGGTTCAATCGAAGACGTCATTGCTAAGGCAGAGAAAATGGGATTTTAAGAGGTGATCTATGGCTCAGTTAACTGTCCAGATCGTGACACCAGATGGCCTCGTCTATGATCACCATGCCAGCTTTGTATCGGTACGAACTCTGGATGGTGAGATGGGGATCTTGCCACGACATGAAAATATGATTGCGGTTTTAGCGGTTGATGAAGTAAAGGTAAAACGAATCGATGATGATACTCATGTGAACTGGATTGCAGTGAACGGAGGGATTATCGAGATTGCCAATGACATCATTACCATCGTAGCAGACTCAGCAGAGCGTGCTCGTGATATCGATGTCAGCCGTGCTGAACGTGCTAAACTTCGCGCCGAACGTGAAATTGAAGAAGCTCAAGACAAGCACTTAATTGACCAAGAACGACGCGCTAAGATTGCTCTTCAACGTGCCATTAACCGTATTAATGTCGGAAATAAACTATAATCAAAAAATGAACTTGAATCTCAAGTTCATTTTTTGATTATCTTAGTTCGCAAAGTGGATGCAGACTGCTTCTGGGACATGGAAATCGTTAGAAAGTTCTGCAAGACGACCACTTTCAGGATTACGCTTAAAGACGGTTGCGTTATCAGAATCTTGGTGAACAGCAATGAGAAACTCTTGATCAGGAGTTAGGTCGAAATCACGTGGATTTTGTCCATGTGTTGGTACTATCTCTAATAATTCCAGACTGCCATCAGCGAGAATTGTATAGACGGCAATGGAATCATGGCCTCGATTGGATGCATAAAGGTATTTCCCATCTTTTGAAAGACGAATGGCTGCAGTAGCATTGAATCCCCCATAGCCGTCTGGTAAGGTTGAAATGACTTGCATGCGTTCAAATTCACCAACCCCATCGTAAATCAAGACTTCAATGGTACTATTTAGTTCGCAGATGAGATAGGCAATCTTATAGTGGTGGTGGAAAACGATGTGGCGAGCACCTGCTCCAGGCTGGCTGTGATAAGTGTGGAGCTTACTTATTTTTCCTTCTGGGCTAACATCATAGGTCGTCACCTCGTCAGTACCTAGGTCACATGTGATGAGATACTGGTCAGGTGTTAGATTCGTAAAGTGAACATGTGGGGAAGTTTGGTTTTCATGAGGACCATGTCCACTATGTTGATCCAGATCCGTTTGGATGAGACTACCATCTGCTTGGCGCTGATAAACCAGAACTTGGCCTTTGTGGTAGTTGGCTCCGTAAACGAGACTGCGCTTTTCATCAACTGCCACATAACAATGGGGAGCGCCTTCTTCAACCACATGATTTAACAAAGTACCATCGGTCTTGTAAGCAGCGATTCCCCCCAAGCCATCCTGACTCCCTACGGTGTATATGTGTTGCTGTTGGTCAAAGGCAAGGTAGGTCGGACTTGGTTCAGCAGCAAAGAGTTCAAGGTTTGCAAGCTGGCCTGTTTCTGTATCAAAATCTGCCTTGTAAATCCCTTTAGATAAGCGACGAGTGTAAGTTCCAAAATAAACAGTTTCTTTCATGTCCATACCTCTTAATAATGATAAGTTCATTATACCATAAAATGACAGTCAGGAAGTGTTCGTTTAATCTATGTAAGCACTTTAATAAGAGTTATTTTAGATTAAAAATGGTATAATGAAATAATGACAGAAAGGATGTATTTATGGAACATAAAGAGAAACATTTTAGCCTATCTTGGTTTTTTAAGTGGTTTTTAGATAATAAAGCCATCACTGTATTTTTAGTAACCTTGTTACTGGGGCTAAACATTTTTATTTTAAGTAAGATTAGTTTTATATTTTTACCCGTTTTAGACTTTCTTGGGGTTGTCATGTTACCAGTTATTTTATCTGGTTTACTCTATTACCTCCTCAATCCGATTGTTGACTGGATGGAGAAACACAAGATCAATCGTGTTCTTGCCATTAGTATTGTTTTTGTTATTATTGGACTCTTTATCATTTGGGGGCTGGCAGTCGCAATTCCAAATTTCCAACGCCAAGTCTTAAATTTTGCAAAGAATGTGCCGACTTATCTTAAGGATGCTGATATGGTTATCAATGACCTTGTAACCAAACGCTTGCCAGATGATTTTAGACCACAGTTGGAGCAGGTTCTTGCCAATGTTTCTACAGAAGCAACGATATGGGCCAGCAAAATTTCTTCTCAAGCCGTTAACTGGGTCAGCGCCTTTATCAGTAGCGTTTCTCAGGTGATTGTAGCGGTCATTATCGTACCCTTTATGCTCTTTTATCTTTTGAGAGATGGAAAAGGCTTGCGTGATTACTTGACTAAATTCATCCCAACCAAGTTAAAAGAACCTGTGGGTGAAATCCTATCAGATGTCAATAAACAGCTATCAAACTATGTTAGAGGACAAGTTACAGTAGCTATTATTGTAGCTATCATGTTTATTATCTTCTTTAAGATTATCGGTTTACGCTACGCTGTCACTCTAGGTGTAACGGCTGGTATTCTAAATCTAGTCCCTTATCTAGGTAGTTTCCTCGCCATGCTGCCTGCCCTTGTTTTAGGTTTAATCGCAGGCCCTGTGATGCTTTTGAAAGTAATTATTGTCTTTATTGTTGAACAAACGATTGAAGGTCGCTTCGTTTCTCCGCTTATTTTAGGTAGTCAGCTAAACATCCATCCGATCAATGTCCTCTTTGTTCTCCTAACTTCAGGTTCTATGTTTGGTATTTGGGGAGTCTTGCTGGGAATTCCTGTCTATGCTTCTGCCAAGGTCGTTATCTCAGCTATCTTTAACTGGTATAAAAAAGTCAGCGGTCTGTATGAAGAAGAAGGGGAGGAAATCAAGAGTGAACAATAGTCAACGCATGCTCCAGGCTTTGGATGAGCAGGATTTAACCAAAGCGGATCAGTATTTTCACAAAGCCCTCGAAACAGATTCAAGTGAGGTTCTTTACGAACTAGCAAGCTATCTAGAGAGAATTGGCTTTTATCCTCAAGCAAAAGAAATTTATCAAAATATCGTTACAGAATTTCCAGAAGTGAATCTGAACTTAGCAAGCATTGCTAGCGAGGATGGCAATGTTGAGGAAGCTTTTGCTTACCTTGAGGAAATCACACCCGAAAGTGACTGGTACGTATCGGCCTTGGCCTTGAAGGCAGACCTCTATCAGTTGGAAGGATTGACAGATGTAGCACGCGAAAAGTTACTGGAAGCCTTAAATTACTCAGATGATGCCTTATTAGTTTTTGGTTTGGCTGAGTTGGATAGCGAGTTAGGAAATTATCAGGAAGCCATTCAGGGCTATGCTCAATTAGACAATCGCTCCATCTATAAGCGAACGGGTGTCTCAACCTATCAACGAATTGGCTACGCTTATGCCCAGTTAGGCAAGTTTGAAGCTGCAACTGAGTTCTTAGAAAAAGCCTTAGAACTAGAATACGATGACCAAACTGCCTTTGAACTGGCTAGTCTTTACTTTGATCAAGAAGAGTATCAAAAATCTGTTCTTTACTTTAAGCAGATTGATACCATCTCACCAGATTTTGAAGGATATGAGTATGGTTATAGTCAAGCCTTGCATAAGGAACATCAGGTGGAAGAGGCCCTTCGTATCGTTAAACAAGGTTTGGAGAAAAATCCATTTGAAACTCGGCTCTTACTAGCTGCTTCTCAGTTTTCGTATGAATTGCATGATCCTAGTGCTGCAGAGCAGTTTCTCCTTACTGCTAAAGAAGATGCAGAGGATACAGAAGAAATTTTTCTTCGCCTCGCAACCATTTATATGGAACAAGAGCGATTTGAGGATATTATTGCTCTTCAAAGTCAAGAACCTGAAAACCTTCTGACCGAGTGGATGATTGCCCGTTCTTACCAGGAAATCGAGGATTTAGATAAGGCCTATGAGCTCTATCAAGAACTGTCGTCTGACCTCAAGGACAATCCAGAGTTTCTGGAACAATATACTTATCTCTTGCGTGAATTGGGGTATTTTGAAGAAGCTAAGACTCAAGCAGAGGCATATTTAAAACTGATTCCAGATGATGTTCAGATGCAAGAACTGCTAGAAACACTTTAAAAATATCCTATAAAGCAAAACTGTATCTAGTCATTTTGATGGATACGGTTTTTTTTATTTTCAAAAAGAAATAGAATTTTTTTACAATAACCCTTGCTAAATTGTTTATTTATGCTATAATAGGAACAATTATTTTTAGGAGGTGCAGTATGTCTTATTTGTTTGAGATATTACCGAGTTTATTGAGCGGTGCAAGCATGACTTTACAGGTTTTTGTACTGGTCTTGATTTTTTCTATTCCCTTGGGCGTTTTGATTGCCTTTGCCTTGCAAGTCCATTGGAAACTCCTCCATTATCTGATCAACATTTATATCTGGATCATGCGGGGAACACCCTTGCTCTTGCAATTGATCTTTATCTATTATGTGCTCCCAAATATTGGGATTCGTTTGGATCGCCTTCCTGCGGCTATTATTGCCTTTGTTTTGAATTATGCAGCTTACTTTGCTGAAATCTTCCGTGGGGGGATTGATACTATTCCTAAGGGTCAATATGAGGCTGCTAAGGTCTTGAAGTTTAGCCCTTTTGCCACAGTTCGCTATATTATCTTACCACAGGTGACCAAAATTGTTCTACCTAGTGTATTTAATGAAGTCATGAGTTTGGTCAAGGATACTTCTCTGGTCTATGCTCTAGGCATTTCAGACCTTATCTTGGCTAGTCGAACAGCTGCCAACCGTGATGCTAGTCTGATTCCTATGTTCTTGGCAGGAGCAATTTACTTGATTTTGATTGGTATTGTGACTATCCTTGCCAAAAAAGTTGAGAAGAAGTACAGTTACTATAGATAGGAGGTTGCCATGTTAGAATTACGAAACATCAACAAGGCCTTTGGTGGCAAACAAATCTTAACCAATTTCAGCCTATCAATTCCTGAAAAGCAAATCCTGGCAATCGTAGGTCCATCAGGAGGCGGAAAAACAACCTTGTTGCGTATGTTAGCTGGACTGGAAACTATCGATTCTGGAGAAATCTACTATAACGGTGAATCTCTAGCTTTAGACGAACTAGAAAAGCGCAACCTACTAGGATTTGTCTTCCAAGATTTTCAACTTTTCCCTCATTTATCAGTTCTGGACAATCTGACCCTATCGCCTGTGAAAACTATGGGGATGAAGCAGGAAGAGGCTGAGAAGAAGGCGCGTGGACTCTTGGAACAGTTAGGACTAGCAGGGCACGCAGATGCTTATCCCTTCTCACTATCAGGTGGGCAAAAGCAGCGGGTGGCTTTGGCGCGTGCTATGATGATTGACCCAGAAATCATTGGTTACGATGAACCAACTTCTGCCTTGGATCCAGAATTACGCTTGGAAGTGGAAAAACTGATTTTGCAAAATAGAGAACTTGGGATGACGCAAATTGTGGTTACCCACGATTTACAATTTGCTGAAAATATTGCTGATCAGATTCTTAAGGTTGATCCAGAATAGGAGTAGGAGGTGCCTATGAAGAGAAAGAAAATTGTCCTTGTACTTGCTCTGTTCTTTAGCTTCTTCCTGACGGCCTGTACTCAGAAGGCAAGTGATCCAAATCAGGATAATTGGGCCAAATATCAAAAGCAGGGTAGCATTACTATTGGCTTTGACAATACCTTTGTTCCCATGGGATTTGAGGAAAAGAATGGCCAGTATGCGGGCTTTGATATTGACCTAGCCCAAGCTGTCTCTGAAAAGCTAGGAATTCAGATTAAATTTCAACCCATCGACTGGGATATGAAAGAAACCGAACTACAAAACGGTACTATTGATGCCATCTGGAATGGCTATACAGCTACAGATGAACGAAAAGAGAAGGTTGCTTTTACCATTCCTTATATGGAAAATCAACAAGTTTTAGTTTCTAAAAAGTCTCAAAATATCCACTCAGTTCAGGATATGACTGACAAAGTTTTAGGGGGCCAGGCAGGATCTTCTGGTTATTTGGATTTTGAAGCCCAGCCAGACTTATTGAAAAATCGTGTCAAAGACCATAAAGCCAACCAATACCAAAGTTTCAATGAAGCCTTGATTGATTTGAAAAATGATCGGATTGATGCTTTGTTGATTGACCGGGTATATGCCAATTATTATCTCCAGTCTGAAGGGATATTAAACGACTACAATATCTTTTCAGCAGGGTTTGAAAGTGAAGCTTTTGCAGTTGGAGCACGTAAGGAAGATACAACTCTGGTTAATAAGATAAATGAAGGATTTTCTAGTCTTTACAAGGATGGTAAGTTCCAAGAAATTAGTCAAAAATGGTTTGGGGAAGATGTAGCCACCAGTCAGGTGAAAAATCAAGAATAAGAAAAAGAGATTGAGTGTACCTCAGTCTCTTTTAGTCTTAAAAATCCTCTGGTAATCACCAGAGGACATTAGTTTATTTCATTGTTGGGAAGAGCAATACGTCACGGATAGTGGTTGTATCAGTGAGGAGCATGCAGAGACGGTCAATACCGATTCCCAAACCACCTGTTGGTGGCATACCATATTCAAGGGCTTCGATGTAATCGTAGTCGATGCCTGTTGCCTCGTCGTCACCAAGTTCTTTAGCTTTAGCTTGAGCTTCAAAACGGCTAAGCTGATCGATTGGGTCGTTCAACTCGGTAAAGGCATTACCATATTCCTTGGTCATAATGAAGAGCTCGAAACGGTCAGTAAAGCGTTCGTCTTCAGGATTTTTCTTAGCGAGCGGTGAGACAGCTACTGGATGACCATAGACAAAGGTTGGTTGGATCAAGGTTTCTTCAACGTACTCTTCAAAGAAAGCGTTGATGATGTGACCAACTTCAGTGTAGTGTTTTTCAACTGGAACTTTCTTCTCAGCAGCGATAGCTTTTGCTTCCTCGAAGGTCATGTCTTGCCAGAAATCTACGCCAGTAATTTCCTTGATAGCATCCACCATGTGAACACGTTTAAATGGTTCATTGATTTTGATTTCAGTACCTTGATAGTTTACTGGGCCATCACCTTTGACTGATTTAGCAGCGTGCTGGATAATACCCTCCGTCAAGTCCATGATATCTTGGAAGTCAGCATAAGCTTGATAAACTTCGATAGAAGTGAACTCAGGGTTATGAGTGGCGTCCATTCCTTCGTTACGGAAGATACGGCCAATCTCGTAAACACGTTCCATACCACCAACGATAAGACGTTTCAAGTGAAGCTCAGTCGCGATACGAAGTACCATGTCGATGTTTTGTGCATTGTGGTGAGTGATAAATGGACGAGCCGCAGCACCACCGGCTTCGTTGTGAAGAACAGGTGTTTCCACTTCAAGGAAACCTTTTTGGTCGAGGTAACGACGGATTTCAGAGATGATTTTTGAACGAGTGACAAAACGCTCAAAGCTTTCGCGGTTAGAAATCAAGTCAAGGTAACGTTTACGGTAAATTGTTTCAACATCAGTCAAACCGTGGAATTTCTCGGGAAGCGGGCGAAGTGCTTTAGACAAGTGTGTAATGTGAGTTGCCTTGATAGAAAGTTCTCCCATATCGGTACGCATGACTTCACCTTCGACACCAAGGAAGTCACCGAGGTCAGCCTTTTTGAAGATTTCGTAGTTTTCTTCACCGACTTCGTCTTTACGAACGTAGATCTGGATTTGACCTTCTCGGTCTTGAAGATGGGCAAAGCCGACTTTCCCTTTACCACGTTTAGTTACTAAACGTCCAGCGATAGTAGCAGTTTCGTTTAATTCATGTAATTGTTCTTTATCAAGTTCTGCAAATTTGTCTTTTAGTTCTTGAGAGTTAGCAGTACGTTCAAAACGTTTTCCGAAGGGATCGATTCCTTGTTCACGGAGCGCAGCCATTTTTTCACGGCGAACGATCTGCTGGTCATTTAGTTCTTCCATATGTTCTGTAGACATGGGTTCCTCCTAATTTTACTCAAAATTGAATACGATGAGTCATTTTTTGCGATACTCCCATTTTATCATAAATAGCAGAGAAATTCACGGATATTCTTTGAAAACTAAAAAGAACTTGACTATTAAGATCAAGTCCCATTATTTTCTTTGATAGGAAGTGTCATTCCATCTTTCTAGAATGAAGGTTTCAAAATCATCAGTCTCTAAAATTGTCAAACTAGCATTTGCCAAGCCTCCATCTTTGCGAAGGTGAGCCTCTTTATAGCCTAGAAGAGTACGTAGGCTAGCAGT
Source organism: Streptococcus oralis (assembly GCF_003943415.1). Classification (GTDB taxonomy): domain Bacteria; phylum Bacillota; class Bacilli; order Lactobacillales; family Streptococcaceae; genus Streptococcus; species Streptococcus oralis_BJ. The sequence goes on from NZ_RJPK01000001.1 coordinate 334,802, forward strand.
GAGATTTGCACCATGACCGACGATTAGAATGTTTTCAGTCGGACTTCCTTTCAGAGATTTGATAAATTGAATGGTGCGTTTGGTAGTACTGTAAAGGGATTCCGCTTCAAACATCCTTGTATCAAACTGGGCAAGATTGGAGCGAAAGGCCTTGATTTGTTGTGGATAGATGGCATTGAGCGTTGCGATTTTTAAACCTTCAAGTTTTCCAAGTTGCCATTCGCGTAGGTCTGGAATACTTTCTAAAGGACAGGGGGCCTGGAGTTGACTTTGGATAATTTCAGCAGATTTAACAGCTCTGGGTAAATCACTTGAATATATCTTATCAAAAGGAATATCCTTAAGATACTGGCCAAGTTGTTTTAGGGTGTCAATGGCTTCCGGAAGAAGGGGTGAGTCGCCACTAGCACCTTGAAAACGTCCTTCAAGATTCCAGAGAGTGCGACCATGACGAACAAAATAGAGTTTCATTACTTACTTTCCTCCAAGATATCAGCAAAATCCGCTTTTACAAAATTGACTAAGTCTTGGGGATCAATGATAATACTATGCCCGACTTCCCCAGCAGATACGATCATTTGCTCCAAATCCAAAGCAGTCTTATCAATAAAAATTGGATAATTGTGTTTTTGGCGAATGCCGACGGGGTTATTAGCCCCATGAATATAGCCTGTCGTTTTTTCTAGATCTTTTTGTGGAATCATACTCACTTTTTTATTGCCAGAAACCTTTGCTAGTTTTTTCTCGGCAAGGTGTTCTGTTATGGGAACAATTCCAATAATCGGTCCTGTCTTGTCTCCCAAAAGAGCCAAGGTTTTAAAAATCTGTTTTCGGTCGTATTCAGGAGGTAGTTCTCCTTCAAGTGCATTGATTTGAATACCAGTATGGTCAATACCTGCCTTGGTCAAGATTTGTTCGACCAAGGTTTTTTTAATCTTGACTTTTTTTGCCATTATTTATACTTATCCTCCAACTGACTCATCCAGATACCAAGCCAAATGCCAAGCGCAAAGAAGAAGGCAACGAGTACATAGCTCACAATAGAAAGTCCAGTGTATTGGATACTTTCAGCATTTCCAGCATTTGGAATCAAAATTAAGAGGGTGCTTGATAGAACAATCCCAATGATAAAGTGATAAACACGGGAGTGATAGTTGTTCAAGGCATGGTCCATTAGTTTTGAAAAGATAATGAGGGTTGCTCCTGCACCAATCCCGATAGGAAGGAAGGTACCAAACAAATCAAAGGTCTTAAAACCAGTGAGCATTGGAGCGTACAGTCCCAAAATCAAAAGTAGATTTGACGGACTTAAACCAGGCACCAAGACACCAAGAGCTAAAAGAACACCTGCCAAGATGAAGTTTGCAAAACTAGCACTGAGTGATCCTACGACAAAATTGAGAGCGTAAAGCCCCAACCCAGAAATGATAAAGGTAGCCCAGAACCAGACTAGGTCAATCTTATCACGATCAGATTCTCGAGTAGATTCTTTAAGGAGGCTAGGAACTGTACCGATGATAGCTCCCGCAAAGCTCCACAAAACATAGACTTGGTAATTTTCTAGCAAATACTCGATCGGATAGGAAAACAAACCAATCCCTAGCAACATCCCGATAGCTACTGGGATAAAGTAAAGGACATTCTCTTTAAAATCCTTAAAGGGATGAGCCAGAAAGCCAATCATTCGCTCGTAAATTCCCAAAATAGCTGCTAAAACACCGCCAGAAATTCCTGGTAGGATAAACCCTAATGCGATGACGATTCCTTTAATAACTCGTGCAATCCATGAAAACATAATAAAATCCTCAATTTCATAAAATTCTTTCTCTATGCTATCAATTATAACACAGACAGGGAGAAAATGAAAAAACAAGTGAAAAAGTTTGTTATTTTCACTTGTCTTATGGCCTTAAAAATAGTTTTCTGAAGGTTTCTTCCTTCTCTTTAGCAGTAGAAATCAGATTGATGTCCAAATGATGTTCAAATCCTGCAATTCTTCCTTTAGATGTGTACTGGTGGAGATCGTAGTCCAGATCAGTATTTGGCTTCGTTTCAAAATAACCAGAGTCCGTTCCATAGGAAGGGATCCAAATAGCAGTGAACTTTTCTGTATTGATACTATGCTCTTGCATGAAGTAAACTCCAACGTAGATGCCGATGTTTTTAGCGCCGAGAGCTGCCAGTTTGGCGCGAAAGGCCTCAACACCTTCATTCATATCAGACATTGTTTTTTCTTCAACATCTAACCAGTAGTAGCTAGGATTGTAGGGAGAAGCAGCATTGTAGAAGACTTCAGCAGCCTTCTCCATATCTTCTTTGCTTTTTCCAGCAACGTAAGCATAAACACCCACAGGGACATTCCGTTTTTGGAATTCTGATATGTGATTTTTATAAGCTTTATCGACACCATTGATAAAGGCAGCATCATTTGCTTCAGTATGCTGAGCCCCATTGTGCACGCGAACGATAACACCAGAAATGTTTTGAGATAAGGTATCGTAGTTAATCTCCTCAGGTCTTTGCCAACCAGAGACGTCGATAATGGGTTTGTCAAGATTATGCAAGGCTTGTGTTTCAACTTGAAGAGCATTTGGTTTTGTTTTGATAGGATGGTCCTCAAAACTTGGTCTATTGAGGAGTAAAATCGCTATGAAAATTCCAAATAAACTAAAAATAATAGCTGGATGAATTTTTTTTCTCATACTTATTTAGTTTATCGTAAAAATTTAAAAAAATCAAAGGAAACAGTTTAGAAATGTAGACAAGTAGGGGATATTTTCAGGAAAGCACCTGTTTGTTTGTTCTTTAAAAGTAAAATTATGGTATAATATAAGGGAATTTTTACAGAAAAGAGAATAGTATGTCAAATTATGCCATTATTTTAGCAGCGGGTAAGGGTACTCGCATGAAATCAGATCTTCCCAAAGTACTTCATAAAGTAGCAGGAATTTCGATGTTGGAACACGTTTTTCGTAGTGTTGGTGCTATTCAACCTGAAAAAAAAGTCACTGTAGTTGGTCACAAGGCGGAGTTAGTTGAGCAAGTCTTGGCTGGACAGACAGACTTTGTTACCCAGTCAGAACAGTTAGGAACAGGTCATGCTGTCATGATGGCAGAGCCCATTCTCCAAAATCGTTCTGGACATACCTTGGTTATCGCTGGGGATACTCCTCTGATTACAGGTGAAAGCTTGAAAAATCTCTTGGATTTCCATATCAATCACAAAAATGTAGCGACTATTTTAACAGCTGAAGCAGCTGATCCTTTTGGGTATGGTCGTATCGTCCGTAACGATAATGCTGAAGTTCTTCGCATTGTGGAGCAAAAGGATGCGACTGATTTTGAAAAACAAATCAAAGAAATCAATACTGGAACTTACGTATTTGACAATGAACGTCTTTTTGAAGCTCTCAAAAGCATCAACACTAACAATGCTCAAGGTGAGTATTATATTACAGATGTAATTGGTATTTTCCGTAATGCGGGTGAGAAGGTTGGTGCCTATACTCTTAAGGACTTTGATGAAAGCCTTGGAGTAAATGACCGTGTAGCTCTTGCTACTGCGGAAGCAGTGATGCGCCGCCGTATCAATCAAAAACATATGGTCAATGGTGTCAGCTTTGTTAATCCAGAAGCGACTTACATTGACATTGATGTTGAGATTGCTCCTGAAGTTCAAATCGAAGCCAACGTTACCTTAAAAGGTCAAACGAAGATTGGTGCGGAGACTATTTTAACAAATGGAACTTATATCGTGGATAGCACTATTGGAGCTGGAGCCGTGATTACGAATTCTATGATTGAGGAGAGTAGTGTTGCGGACGGTGTGACAGTCGGTCCTTATGCCCATATCCGTCCAGGTTCAAGCCTAGCTGCCCAAGTTCACATTGGAAACTTTGTTGAAGTAAAAGGGTCGTCCATCGGTGAAAATACCAAGGCTGGTCATTTGACCTATATCGGAAACTGTGAAGTAGGTAGCCATGTTAACTTCGGTGCTGGTACCATTACAGTTAACTATGACGGGAAAAATAAGTACAAAACTGTCATTGGTAACAATGTCTTTGTTGGCTCAAACTCAACCATTATTGCTCCAGTTGAATTAGGTGACAATTCTCTCGTTGGAGCTGGTTCAACCATTACCAAGAATGTTCCTGCGGATGCCATTGCTATCGGTCGTGGACGACAAGTTAACAAAGATGAATATGCGACTCGCCTCCCTCATCATCCCAAGAATCAGTAGGAGTTTGTCATGGAATTTGAAGAAAAAACGATTAGTCGTAAGGAAATCTATCAAGGTCCTATTTTCAAACTAGTACAAGACCAGGTGGAACTACCAGAAGGAAAGGGGACTGCCCAACGTGACTTAATTTTTCACAATGGAGCTGTTTGTGTACTAGCTGTGACAGCTGAAGACGAAATCGTTCTTGTTAAGCAATACCGAAAGGCAATCGAGGCGGTTTCTTATGAGATTCCTGCTGGTAAACTAGAACTTGGTGAAAATGCTGATCCAATGGCAGCGGCACTTCGTGAATTGGAAGAAGAGGTTGCCTACACTGGTAAGTTAGAACTGTTGTACGATTTCTATTCTGCGATTGGATTTTGTAATGAAAAACTAAAACTCTACCTCGCTAGTGATTTGGTCAAGGTAGAAAATCCTCGTCCGCAAGACGATGATGAAACCTTGGAAGTTCTAGAAGTGAGTCTAGAGGAGGCCAAGAACCTGATCCAGTCAGGTCATATCTGTGATGCCAAGACTATTATGGCGATCCAGTACTGGGAACTACAAAAGAAATAGAGGAGAAACCCATGGGAAAACCTTTATTAACAGACGAAATGATTGAACGTGCCAACCGCGGTGAGGAAATATCAGGGCCACCTCTTCAAGATGATGAGGAAACAAAGATCCTACCAACGTCTTCACAACATTTTAGTTATTCACGTTCTAGAGACCACGGTTTTAGTCAAGATACACTTACAATCGAAGTAGAGCCAACGATTCATAAGAGCCGTCGCATTGAGAACACTAAGAGAAATGTCTTCAACTCAAAACTCAACCGAGTCTTGTTTGTGGTGATTTTACTTTTGATTTTGCTAGTTTTGGCGATGAAACTCTTGTAATTGAAAGGACATGAAATGAAAATTGGAATCATTGCTGCCATGCCAGAAGAGCTGATACATTTGATTCAGAATTTGGACAAACCACAAGAAGTCCAAGTCATGGGAAATAGCTACTACACTGGCACTATTGGCAAGACAGAAGTTGTCCTAGTTCAGAGTGGGATCGGGAAGGTCATGTCGGCTATGAGTGTAGCTGTCCTAGCTGACCATTTTCAAGTAGAAGCCATCATCAATACAGGATCTGCAGGTGCTCTTGCAGAAGGGATTGCCGTTGGTGATGTAGTGATTGCGGATAAACTAGTCTATCATGATGTGGACGTGACTGCATTTGGCTATGCTTATGGTCAGATGGCTGGTCAACCCCTCTACTTTGAATCTGATAAGAACTTTATCACTAGGATTCAAGAAAGTTTATCTCAATTAGAGCAGACTTGGCACCTAGGCTTGATTGCTACAGGGGACAGTTTTATAGCTGGAGATGATAAGATTGCTACTATCAAATCCCACTTTCCAGATGTTTTAGCAGTTGAAATGGAAGGGGCAGCCATTGCTCAAGCGGCTCAGGCTCTTGACCTACCTTTCCTCGTCATTCGCGCTATGAGTGACAATGCCAATCACGAGGCCTCTATCTCATTTGATGAGTTTATTATCGAAGCTGGACGTCGTTCGGCCCAAGTCTTACTAGCCTTTTTAAAGGCCTTGAATTAAGCGGAAATTTGACAGTTTATCTAGCTTATGATAAGATTTAAATAAAGAAAAGCTAGAAAACGTTTCAGAGGATATTATGAGTATTGAAATGACCGTCAGCGAGATTGCAGAGGTCTTAGGACTATCTCGTCAGGCAATCAACAATCGTGTCAAAGAACTTCCAGAAGAGGACACGAAAAAAAATGACAAAGGTGTAACAGTAGTTACTCGAAGTGGCTTAATCAAGCTAGAAGAAATCTATAAAAAAACGATTTTTGAAGATGAACCAGTCAGTGATGATGTCAAACAACGCGAACTGATGGAAATCTTGGTCGATGAGAAAAATGCTGAAATTCTTCGTTTGTACGAGCAACTCAAGGCCAAGGATCAGCAACTGGCAGAAAAAGATGAGCAGATGCGCATCAAAGACCGCCAGATTGCAGAAAAGGACAAACAATTGGATCAACAACAACAGTTGACTCTTCAAGCTATGAAGGATCAAGAAAGCTTGAAACTCGAGTTGGACCAAGCAAAAGAAGAAGTCCAAGCAACCAAAAAAGGCTTTTTTGCTCGCCTGTTTGGAGGAAAATAAAGAAGCTGTTTGGGTTATTCACTAACCTGATGGCTTCTTTTATTATTTATAGTTTAAATTGAGTCGGAATTGAGGTAAATGATGGAAAAATTAAGAGACTATATCGCCTTTGACTTAGAATTCAATCAACACGAAGGGATTACCCATTTAATTCAGGTATCAGCAGTTCGCTTTCAAGATGGTCAAGAGATAGGTGCTTTTGATTCTTATGTCCATACCAGCGTGCCTTTAAAGAGTTTTATCAATGGTTTGACAGGAATTACAGCTGAAACTTTGAAAGATGCGCCAATGGTGGAGCAAGTTTTAAAGGACTTTCAGGCATTTGTTGGCAATTCACCTATCGTTGGCTACAATGCAGCCAAGAGTGATTTGCCTATTCTCTTGGAGCATGGCTTGGACTATCGTGACCAGTACAAGGTCGACCTATATGATGAGGCTTTTGAACGTCGTAGTTCCGATCTACACGGCATAGCTAATCTCAAATTGCAAACTGTAGCTAATTTCTTAGGCTTTCATGGTAAGTCACATAATAGTTTAGAAGATGCCCGCATGACAGCGCGTGTTTATGAAGCCTTTCTGGAGTCTGACGAAGGAAAACTATTGTTAGAAGAACAGAGTAATCTATCCATGAATCCCTTTGGTGGGCTAGACTTATCTCAATTTCTAGACTAGGAGTGCTTATGAAACCTGAAAAACCTAAAAAACTAGGTTTTAGGAAAATTTACCTCAACCTAGATAAAGTTCTCTTCCTCTTTTTCTTAATTTTCATGATGGTGGAATATCTGTGGTTACCTCTCAATTCTTTTCTTGCTGGTCTTTTACTCAGCCAGACAGGCTATTTGTTTATTTCTTACAATAATATTTTTGCCATTATCACGAGTTCTCCTTTAATCAGTCTTGCCTTTCTCGTCTTGATTGTAATCAATCTTTTGGTGGCCTATTTCCAGATTTGCCTCCTCTTTATTGGGGCGCGCCACCTTCTCTACCACGAAAAGAGAACCTTGATTGAGTACAGTCGCAAAGTTTTCCAGCAAAGTATTCTGTTCATGAAACGCTTGAGTTTCTGTAAGATGGCCTTTGTATTCTTCTACGTAGCCATGCTCTTTCCTTTCATCAGGAAAATTTTAAAAATTTATTACTTAAATAAAATCGTTATTCCAGACTTTATTGTGACTTATCTGGAAGACAAATACTGGCTAGTGGGCTTGATGATTTTTGCCTCTGCTTGGATTTTGCTCTATGTGTCTGTCCGACTTATGTTTGCCCTTCCGAAGATTCTCTTTGAAAAGAGGACTGTGAGAGAAGGAGTAAAATATAGCCTACAAAAGACAAAAAAACAAGTTCTCTTTTATGCTTGGAACTTGCTACTCATTATTATTAAAACCTATCTCTTTTTCTTCCTTCTCTTGACTCCTTTGCTAATAGGGCAGATTGTAATTGACAATTTAACACAGAAAGAATCACTGATTCTTGGAGTTATCAACTTTGTCTTGATAAAAAACATCCACTATATGGCGTTGACCTATTTCCTTGTTAAGTTTGTCTCCTTTTTGACCGGTGAGGAACTGGAGATTATGCCAAGAAGAAAAAAAGACCATTTGATGAGATGGGGAGTTATGGGCTGCGCTAGTATCTTTTTTGCGCTGGAAGGTTATATCTATCTGGAAGCTCCTGTGACAAATACCCCTTTAGTCATTTCACATAGGGGCGTTTCAAATAAAAATGGTGTACAAAATACTGTCCAGTCTTTGGAAAAAACAGCGCAACTGAAACCAGATTTGATTGAAATGGATGTACAGGAGACCAAAGATGGTCAGTTTGTGATGATGCATGACGCCAATCTTAAGAACTTAGCAGGTATCAATGCCAGACCTCAAGACTTGACTTTGGAGGAGTTGACAGGGTTAGATATTTCTGAAAATGGCTATCGAACCAAGATATCTAGTTTTGATGACTATCTCAATCGCGCGAATGAACTTCATCAAAGATTGTTGATTGAAATCAAAACCAGTAAAAAAGACAGTCCACAAATGATGGAACGTTTTCTAGAGAAGTATGGAACGATTATCAAGCAGTATGGTCATCAGATGCAATCACTAGACTATCATGTGATTGACCAAGTTTTGAAATATGATTCGACTATTCCAGCTTATTTCATCTTGCCTTATAATAGTATTTTCCCAAAAACCAAGGCAACGGGCTATACCATGGAGTATTCAACATTGGATGAATATTTTGTTACTAAACTTTGGTATACAGAACAAAAGCTTTACGTATGGACCATCAATAGCTCTGACGCACTTGATAAATCGTTGCAGTTGTCAGTGGATGGGATGATTACAGATGACATGGAGATGCTACAGGAGACTTTAGCAGCAGCTCAGGAAGATCCAGAATACACCGATCTCCTTTTGAAAAAAGCTACGGAGTTCTTTAATTTCTAACATAGAAAAAAGGAGAAGTGAACCTTCCTCCTTTTTCTGTAGGTGATTAGAATGGTAATTTTCCAGCGAAAGCACCTAGTTTTTTCTTAGTCGTTTCATCGATTTGTTCTAGAGCAGCGTTGATGGCTTGAACGGTCATATCAGACAAGGTTTCTAGGTCTTCTGGATCTACAACTGCTGGACTGAAGTCAATACTAACAACTTTTTTATCTCCAGTTAAGGTCGCTTGGACAAGGTCTTGAGCAGATTTTCCAACAAATTGCATAGCAGCGAGTTCTGCTTGGCTTTGTTCCATTTGTTTTTGAAGTTTTTGTGCTTGACGCATCATGTTTTGCATGTTCATCATAAGATTTTTAAGATTCCTTTCGTATCAAGGCTTTGAGCCTTGTTTTATAAATTTTTTTGCCATTTTTTGCCCTAGAAGTTGTCAAAAGCATTGGCAATTTCTTTTTGTTGAGTTGGGAATAGGTGCGAGTAGATGTTAATAGTTGTATTAATGCTACTGTGTCCAAGTCGTTTCATAAGTGTAAAAAATATATAATCTTTTCCCTCACCGTTTCTGAGTCCTTTTGAAACTAGAAATGCTGCATGTGAGTGTCGGAAATCGTGATTACGAATCATTTTTAATGACGCAGGCATTCTTTTTTCAATTTAATCTTTTGATTAGAAACCATTGGAGTAGTCAGTTGTAAAGGACTGTCTTGAAAGATTTGTAAGTTTTCTGTATTGTCCGTAAACTCTACTAATAGGTGAGCTTGTTTTTCTTTCCATTGCGTTAGTTCTTGAACGAATGCTTTATGAATGTAAATTCGACGTATAAAAAGCACCACGCTTATCCTCTTTTAAAATATTTTCTTACGTAGAAATCTCACAAAGATACTCAACAGATATTTTAAATGTTACTTGGTTAAGCTATGAAGTCTATACTTAGATTCGTATTACTCGAACTCTACTCTTGTGGAGGTTCCCTCGCTTTCTATGACATATTTTCTCACCTGTCAGTTTACTGAAATCGTGGCTAATATTAACTCACTAGCTTTGGTTGAGACAGTATCATTGAAGTACATTATTGATTATATCATTTTTGAACTCTATTGAAAAGCCAAATTTTCTCCAATAGAACTTACTGAAATACGTCCAATTCTTTTATTATTATAAATTATATAAAGTTTTACAAACTAGTTCGTTCATTCTTCCATTTGTAACAAGAACAAAACATGCATTTTGTCAATATTCTAAACACATTTTTGGAAAACTAGTCATCTTTTAATGAAGAAGTTTAGGTAACTAAACAATTTATTATTCAAAACAACTCTGATGAGGATAATCCGATTTACTAAGTCTATTCGTGAATTATAGAAAATATCTATGTATTGGGGAATGTAAGCGTATCAGTTTTGAAGCCTTTATGCTCAATACTGATTGTTATATAAAATGATTCAAAACTGCTATTACCGTGTGGAAAGTCTTTATCACCATTTGAATGTTGAATACGATGACTCACTAGCAAATTGTCCAAAATAGACTTTTTCTTCAATCTGAAATAACTGCTAAGTTACTCTCGTCTATTTTAATTTTGTATTAGCTAAATCTACCACAAAATTTTTGAATGCTGAATTATTGGTATCAACAAGTTGTAGCACTATTTATTTGATCTGAAGAGCAAGCAGTGATTTCACAGTTGATTTAAGATGATAAAATATAACAATATAATTTGACAGCGGTTACAAAATTTTGTAATATCTATAATATAAGAAGATGTATTTTAATTCAGGGAGGAATGTAGGATGCAATTATTAATTGAACTGCAAAAAATTGATCAGTTTATCTTGCCAGTAAACTATAATTATCTTCTTCAATCGATGATTTATAATTTATTGAAAAATAAGGAAGACTTGTCTGCGCAACTTCATGAGATAGGTCATCAGTTTGAGGACAAACATTTTAAGTTGTTTACATTTTCATTGTTGCAAGGTCAATATAAAATGCGAGGAAAACGAATAGAGTTTCTTGATAAGGTGCGTTTTGAAATTAGAACGATTGATCAATCCATTTTATTCACTATTGCAGAGGCTTTGTCAAATCTAGATGAATTGCGAATTGGTCGAAACCTTGTAAAAATTTTAAATGTAAAAATTGAGCAAAAAAAATTAACGGAGACTTCTTATAAGACTCGGATGATTTCTCCCTTGGTGGTTCGTTCTACAGATCCTGAGACTAAAAAAACATTGTATTACAATCCATTTGATACGGAATTTAAGAGCAGAATCATGGAGAATCTTGAGAGAAAATATCAAGCTTATTATCATAAAGTACCGACAGGTAGATTTGATATAGAGCCGATAAATTTTTCTTTAAAGAATAAATTTGTTACCAAATACAAAGACTATCTCATAACGGGTTGGAAAGGAGAATTTGGGATAAGAGGAGATGCGGAGGTGTTGGATTTCCTCTATCAAGTTGGGCTTGGTGAGAAGAATTCGATGGGATTCGGAATGTTTGTAATTGAAGAATAGGAGGATAAAATGGATATGGAATTTAGGAATTGTAAGTTAGAGCTTGACTTAAAATGTCATGCGCCAATTATTCATTTCCAGCCGGAAGAAGAAGGAGCCACTTTGCGTGCTAGTGAAGTCAAGCCAAAATTTGATCGGTACTTGATGAAGAAAGTTCCAAGTCTGAAAAACTGTTTCAAAAATCAGTATTTACCATATAAAATGAAGTTTATTGATAATAGTCCTAATGTCATTTACAAGTATAGTAAAAATGAAGGCAAGTATGATAAGCAGACAAATAATAACGAAGGCAACTTCCAATTATATTTTGCCAGAGATGAGAAACGCAGAGTAGAAACAAATCCTACAATGACAATTACTTGTTTTGATCCGCTCCTTCAGAAATTGATAGTTGAACATATCAAAAACTTTTTTATAGTGACAAATTTTGGGGCTGCTCAAGGAAAAGGGTATGGTAGTTTTACTGTAATTGATGAAGAACAGAGTAAAATTGAAAGAATTCTAAGGGAAGAGTTTGGATTAAAGACTCTTTATAAAATGGATTTTAGGAAAGCAGCTAAAAATTTGAAGTTCTCAAAGAAGATAAAAGTGATTTTTGAAAATATTGAAAAATTCTATAAAATAACCAAGAGTGGCTATAACTATCAGGGAGAATATGCTCGAAGTGCCTTGTTTTATTATATGCATGATAAAATGATTGGAAATGAAAAAGCTGCTTTAAAGGATAAAGTAATAGAAAAACCTTTTGGAACTATCCCCTACCACCTTAATCAGCAGACACATAACGAAAAATATGTTCGAGCACTGCTGGGGCTATCTTCTTATTTATCATTTACAGATATAAGAAAAAACACAAAAAAAGAAGAGAAAGATATTTCTGTTAATATTAACATTATGCATGAAGCAAATAAAATTGAAGCAAATATTGAACGATTTTCTTCACCAATAACTTTTAAAGTAATCAACGATATTGTTTACATTATTCCTAAACAGAGATGGTGTAAGTATATTTTAAACAAGAAATTTAAATTTAAATATAAGGTATCGAAAAATGTTCCTAGAAGCTGGATGAGTGCCATAAAAGATAATAAAATGAGAAAAATAGAATATGAGAGATTTATAAGAAAACTGGATGAAAAATTAAAAAGGGAAGAGATATACCTACAAACTCCAGAGGAGTTTGATTTACTAAAATTTTTAGACTTTGCTGTGCAATATTATAATAAAATGGAACCCAAAGGTTATGCACATACCATCCAAATTTCATATGATATTAGATAACAGGGGAGATGAATAAATGAAATATGTAGGTATAACAATCGGTCCAATTTTTAAAACCATTGGAGAGGCGATCTCTCCGGCAGGTTTGTGGTTTGGCAGTTATTTTTTCTCAACGGTGACAAAGAAACTCTGTGAAAAACTTGTTGGGATTCCAAATGTCAATATTTTTTCACCGTTTTATGACTCTAATAGTAATCAAAACCCACAAGAAGATGGTATTGGTCGTTACCATGATCGGATTTTATTTTTAGATAATGATAGTACATTAACTTCGGAAGGACTTGAAACAATAATTTCAAAAGTGAAAGAGGAAATGACTGAGAAATTCGGAAAGTTTAATACAAAGGAGATTAGGGACTTTGTTGACAACTATCTGAGAATTGATTTTGTTATTCTTGATGAAAAAACCATGAATGGAATTATAGAAAAAAGAGAAAAAGAAGGTGAGGATGGAAACAATATAGCTATTATACTGAATGATGCTTTGGATGCGCTGGAGCTAATGGCAGCAGGTAAGGGAAGAACAGATATGAACTTATTTGCTCCATTCTTTGCAGGCAAGAAAGACAATCGGAATTGCTATATTAAAGGAAGTGAGCTATTTACAGATACCAAGCTAAATAGCCAGTTGCTTACAAGCTACTCAGACCACGCTTCTGAATTGAAATCAATAGAAGATATAGCTCTATCTCGAAAGAAAGAGGAAAACTCTTCTGACAGGTCCCCTAGTGGTGAGATAGCACCAATCAGAAGCGAATATTATGCAGTCGTTAATTCGGATGGGGATAAGGTCGGAACTCTTTTGAAAGCTTTATGTAAAGATGTAGAAATCCCTGAACAATCTGATAGGATAAACAGTTTTTCGAGGGCCTGTTTAGACTATGCTGGTGAAGCGGCTAAGCTTGTCGGAGATTATGGCGGGATGACTATTTATGCTGGGGGGGATGATTTACTGTTTATCGCCCCTGTTCATTCTATTTTTGCCCTATGTCAGAAACTAAATATATTATTTATAGATACTTTGTCAAAAAGTATTAAGGAGTTAAAGGAGGAAGTCAAGATTAGCTTGTCTTTTGGTGCTGCTATTCAGTATGTAAAATATCCTCTATATGAAGCGCTGGAAAGAGCTAGAGTTCAACTTTATAAGGCTAAAGAAAGTTACGGTAAACGTCCGAATGGTAGTGAAATCAGCGGAGGCAATCGTCTGGGGATAGAGTTGGTAAAACACAGCGGAAAAACCGTTCAATTGATGGTGGAAAATGAGAAGTTGGAGGCCATAGATAATCTGATAAAATATCGAGCAACTACGAACGATCAAGCACTGGAATCTGTCCTTTATAATCTGCAGGATACAGAAATTATTTTTAAGTTGTTGTTTGAGAAAACCGCACAGAATATATTTGATTTTCAAGAATATAAAATGAGGTTTTTGAATAACTTTAACAATCCAAACCAGTTGTCTTATCATAGTTATCTTGACGAAATAGCTAAATTTTTCTATGACAACTATTTGAAAGAGTATCAATATAAGCCAGATACGAAAGTAAAGGTTGATGGGGTTTGTACAAAACGAAACATAAGTATAGGGGAATTCTATACTAAAGAGTTACAGGCTATTTTATTTTTGGTGAAGTTTTGGCAGGGAGGTAAGTGATGACAGAATATCTTGTGACTTTTAAACCGCTGGGAGACTACTCTTTTGGCTCAGATAGGCGCTTTAGCTTTGCCGGTAGAAATAACTATTCAGCTGATGAGTATGCGCCTTATTTTATCCGTACTAATCGCGTTCCTGAACAGTCCACAGTCTTTGGGATGATACGCTATCTTATCTTAGTCAGTAATGGGATTGAGCTGAACCAGGATTTTCAGTATGATGGGAATACGCGAAATAAAATCGAAGCTCTAATCGGAGAGAAGAGCTTTTCTCTAAATGGAAGTGTACAACATTTCGGAAAATTAGAAAAAATCTCTCCCATCTTTCTGCTAAAAAATAGTGAGGAAATTGTCATACCAAATCCGTTTAACAACAAGCAGGGGAAAGAGGGGATTGAACAGTTTGCACCAATGATACTAGAAGAAATTAAAGTATCGACTAGTTTTGGTGAGATCTCTCTTCCTAAATCTAAGGAATATAATCCTAAAGAAGGGTATGGAAATGGCTATTATAATATTAATACAGGCTGTCTAGAAGCAATTGAAGATATTTTTAGGACTAAAGTAGCGACTGGTGTAAGGCGTGTTACGCAGAATGATCTGCAGAACCTGAAGATAAATATTCGAGATTTATGTGAGTCATTTGTGAATGACGCTATGAAACAGGGGGGGTCTAATTTAGATAGTAATAGCAATCTTAGTTTAACTGAGTTTATCAATGATTTTATGGATTTACTAGACGAGCACAACAAAAGGGAAAAAAATCTCTTTCAAGAAGAATTAGAAAAACTGATCAAAAATTTTGATGCTGACCGTCTATTTAAGCGAGAGGTACATCAGCTACATAAGGACTATGAATTTGCTGTCTATGTAAAGGTTAAGGATAATTTCATATTAAAAGATGGTATCGTTCCTATGGGACAGAAAGGCACCCTTTTCAAGGTTTCTGTTCAAAAATCTGAAAATAATGAGAATAATTTAGAAAGTGAAATCACAAAGCATTTCCAGAAACATACTCCAAAAGGGCAAACCTGGCATTACTGCCTCTCAGATGTGTGCCTCTTAAATGATGTGACAGGCTTTGCGATCTTAGAGGAAAAACTAGTTCGTCAGCTTCATACAGACCTTAAGGAAAATCGTCTGAAAGGTCTCAGTCTGCAAGGCCATCACCTTCTATACAAGGCGGGCAGTGTCTTTTATGGTGATGATAAAATTCCGTTAAAATCTGGCATAGAAGCAGCAGGCTATAATGTTATTTGCAAAATTGAAGGAAGTAAGGTGTAAAAAATGAAAGCAAAAATTTTTGTCATTGAATGTTTAACAAACTTGCATGTAGGAAATGGAGATGTTAATTTTAACATCATTGATAACGAAGTGGAGCGAGATGTTGTGACGGGATTCCCGACGATCAACTCTTCAGGCGTTAAAGGTGCTTTGAGGGCCTTCTTTGAAGAAAATAAGTTATTATCGAACATTAATGGAATATTTGGTTCGGACGAAAATGGGAGTACTACTTCAGGCGCATTAAAATTTCTTAGCGCGAATCTACTAGCCCTACCAATTCGTTCGATAAGTGGTGGGGATAAGCCTTATTCAATACATGCTCCGAAAACAGCTTGTGAAGATTTCAAGAAAATGCTTAAAAATTTTCAATTAGAAGATGTTTCAATAGAAGATATAAAGGGCGGAGATGAGAAGATAACTCTGGACGAAGATAATTCTTGCTACGAAAAGGATGGTTTACCAGTAATTGCTCGAAATAGTGTCGGAGAACAAACTAATTTGTGGTATGAGGAAGTTGTGCCCCACAAATCGATTTTCTATTTTGCAGTGGTGACATCAACCAGTGAGGCAGATGACCTTTTAGATGTGTTTACAGAGTCGGTGAGAGGAAAAATCATCCAGTTTGGTGCAAATGCTTCCGTAGGTTATGGACTTTGCAAGGTTATTAAAGTGATTTCAGAAAATGAAGAAGGAGCCAACAATGGATAAGAACAGAATAAATCAGTTGCTTCCTATTGCTGTTGAGGTGATTAAAAAAGAGCTTTCGGAGCCAATTCCAAATGAGTTTCGAGGATATATCGCTTCTTTCGGAGCGGCAGTTACTATGGGAAGTCTCCCTGCAGCAGTTGCCTACTATTCGGCTGCATCAAAAAATGCCAAAGAAGATCGCACCAAGCTCCCTGTTATGATTTTGGAAGTTTTGAAGGGAGAAAATGCAGCTATTACAGTAGACACCTTGTTTGAGTATGTGACATCGTTCAAAAATGATAATGAGAGTTTCGCTATTAAAGAAGATGTACTGCATGCAGCAATCGCAATCAAACTAGGGTTAAATTTGTTTGAAATTGAGTCAAAGGATAAAAAAGTCAAGGAAGACGAGAAAAATGGAGGGTAAGGATGATGTTTAATTCAAAAAACATGTCTTATATCTACTATCATGAATATTTTGAAGGCTTAAAAGAGCGGAAAGAGCCATCAGGTCTAGTTTATGAACTGGGTAATTCAAAATCTAGTGAAGAGCAATTTCGTGAGAGAAATAAAGCTTTGCAGGATTTTAAATTTGACCTTTCTCTATCACCTCTGGAGCATTTGAAAAATGCTTCAAAAGATGTAGCAAGTGTTCAAACCTTTTTTTTGCAAACTATTTATCCTGGTCTCATGATAGGAACGGGCAATCCCCATGATTTGAAATCAAAGGGTTCTATATATTCTGGCTTTTCATTTGATTATGTAACGGGACTGCCCTATATACCTGGCTCCTCTGTCAAAGGGGTACTGAGAAGCGTCTTTCCTACGAAAGAAGATACCAAAGATGATATTAATCAGCAAAAGATGGAGTATATTAAGTCACTTCTTAAACCAGGACTTTCTGATAAAGAAGTTTATGGCTTGAAAGATGATATTTTCGAAGATAATGATGTCTTTTTAGATGCTTATCCCTGTCCAACCTCTAAAAAAAATACGAAGCAGCAGTGTTTAGCTTTGGAATTCATTACGCCTCATAGTGACATCATCAAGAATCCTATTCCAATCAACTGTCTGAAAGTTAAGCCTGGAATCTCTTTTGAATTTGGCTTTTATCTGAACGATTGTCAGCTTTCGGATGGACCTCAGATTACGATTAAAGAAAAAATAGAGTTATTTAAAACCATCTTGACTGATGTAGGCATTGGCGCCAAAACGAATGTTGGTTTCGGACAGTTAGAGTAGTAGAGCTCAATCGACAACTGTATTTACAAATCTTATCCGAGGGTCTCGTGCAACTCACGCAGCTATTAGAGGCAAAATATGGTGATATTAGATTGGATATTATCATTTCCAGTCGTGTAGCTCGAAAAGGTATAGAGGAGCATGTCCATATTCAGGAGTCTGAATATAAGCGTTCCTTTACAACGAGTTTAAAAACAAGTGAAGTCAGCTATCGTTCTGGGACAGATGTTCAATTTCAGTTAAAAAAAGCGACGGAATCACAAAGGTTAATTTTGGCGGATTTTGCTTCGAATATTCGTCGGATGTATCTGCGAGGCCTTCCAGTTTTTCGAGATCAGAGAGCAGTCTTGCGCAATTTATTTGAGGATTCTTATGTATTTTCTCTGTTAACACTGTCTTCAGACAGTCGTATCCGCTTTTTGCTTGCTCAAAATGATGTATCAGAAGCTCTGATGGAATACTATACATCCCAAGCTATAAAAAGTAATTAAACTTATTTGCATCTGATTGTCGATCGAATGGAGTATCTGAGTTACAGAGTGTTGAAGTCGTAATTAAAACAGTTTGCTTCAGAGATTTTAGCTTATACAGCGAGACAGGATGATTATGAGAAATCTATTGAGATATTTACAGAGATTTGTGATCAACTACTGCCACTTTTGAGAGATAAAAAGTATCCATATGAGTTGTTTGCCTTTGAAGTATTCCTGCAACTAAGCGATGTCTACCTGCGTTCTGGCCGTTCTTGTCAAGCAGGTCAAGTCATTTCTCAAAGTTTAGAATTGGTAAAGATTTCTGAAAATAGCTTAGAAAATCTTTTTAGTCTCTATCGAATCAAGGAAAAACTCGCTGTATTTTATATTGACAGTGGTCAGTATAAAAAAGCTTCTCACTTAATGGCAGATCTCCACGCTATTTTTAAAGAGCTGCTAGATTTATTGTTAGCTTATGATTCAATTTCAAATTATTTTCAATCCTTGAAGTCCGAATACTATGGGGATGTTCTCTGTATGGAAATCTATAGTCTCTTATTTCAAGCCCAGCAGGAAGATTTTAAATTAGAGACTATCATCCGTTTATCTGATGAGGGCTTGCAACAGTATCCGAGTTTCCCAGGAGAATTGGAACGTCATCGGCAATATCGTAGTAGAATTGAACTTCTGAGAAAGGATGCTAAAGCTGCGCTTCATTGGTTGATTTTAGCGATTGACTATGATCATAGGATGGATAGTGAGATAGATGAGGTTGTGATTCAAGATTTTTGGGATAGGGTTGAGCGACAAGAGACAACCATTAGTCAACAGTTCTATGCCATGTATTACTCTTTAATCATGACTGAGGCTTGTCAGCAGGATATAGAATTTGCTAAACTACTTTATACTGCCTTTGTCAAACATCCAATCTATCAAGAGTTCTTTTCATTTCACAAGCGAAATAAGTTAACAAAGTTAGTAAATACGGAGAAAATTTTCTACCATCCTATGGAGATAGTCTATTGGAATTTTGCTAATTATTATCGCTTTGAGGGAAAAATGGAAGACAGCCTGAATTGCTATGATAAGGATATTAAAGTATGTATGAGAAACCAAGATAGTTTCACGCTGAAACTACGCTCCATCCCAATCTATGCAGCTAAAATTAGCTGCGAGAAGTTGCAAGGGAAAAAATCTAATACTTACGAAAAATTAAAAGCTACCCTTCATCAATCGGAAAACATGATGAAGGGCTATACTGGCAAAAACGATGTTGATTTTTCAGAAACGGAAGAATTGCTGAGAGAATGGACGGGATTTTTTGACAATCTTGATCAAAAATCGGAGACTATTTCTGATAAGCTTTGGTCTTTTTCTCAGAAATGGAGATATTAAATGGAGTATCGTTTTATTGTAGATGCTGAGGTGGATGGTCTTTATGGTCCCCTGCTGACGATGGCTGTCATAGTCACAAAGCTAGATGGAACGGAAGTAGCCACTTTTTACGGTGGTGTACCTAGGCAGATTGCAGAGACCAAAGAAGCCTGGGTGTTGGAACATGTCATTCCCTACATAGGAGCTTATCAAGCTTTTGATACAGAAGAAGAGCTCTTGGAAGAGGTCTGGCAGCTCTGGTGTACTTATCGGACTTCCGCGCGTTGCTTTGCAGATGTACCCTTTCCTGTAGAGAGTCGGCTTTTTCATAAGATGGTAGAAAAGGACAGGCAAAATAGAGCATTTATGGCTCCCTTTCCAATTATTGATGTTGCCAGTCTTTTGTACGCAAGAGGATTTGAACCCATTGGAAACCGACTGGATTTAGTTTCGCATTTCGAAGGAAGACTACATAATGCGCTAGATGATGTCAGACTATCAAGTCGTATCATCCAAAGACTGCTTGGTGAGTGAGATGTTTTCGTTATTCCTGAGACCATGAAGAGTCCAGATCCGCTTTTATTTTTTATTGAAGCAGTGCCAAGTGTATCTGGACGAGGAGAAACGATTGCTGTTGTCCAAGCAGTTTGAGTTATCGCATTTTCATAATTTGCGGGCAAACTGTCGCTATTATCTTAAAAGATATAAGTCCAATAAGTCTCTTTTAGAGATTGAAAAAGACTTGACGATGGCGATTAAGGAAGTTCATCGCAAAAAGTCGGTCGATGATTTGATGCTTTTAGAGGCACGAGTCAAGCAGATATACGATCCTATGTTTAATGAGATTCTGAATCAAAGTGGTTTTTCTTTTGTTAAGCGAACCAAGCGGCCACCTCGAGATCCACTAAATGCTTTGATTAGCTTTTGCAATACGATTTTGTACAGTCGTGTTCTGCGCCTGATCTGGCAGGCTAGACTGGATCCTAAAATTGGAGTGCTCCATGCTTCAAATAATCGTCCTTACAGTTTGCATCTGGATTTTGCGGATTATATGAAGCCGGTTATCGTGGATCGAGTGATTTTGAGTTTGATCAATAAACATCAAATCAATGCCACAGATCATTTTGAAGAAAGGGAAGATGGCTCGGTTTATCTGAATCGGGAAGGGAAGTATATCGTCTTGAGAAGTTTTGAGGAAAAACTACAGACGAGGCTAGTCATGGGAGGATCGACCTATACCTATGCCCAGCTCATCCAGCACGACATTCGGCAGTTTAAGAGAATCTTGCAGCAGGATGGGGACTTGAAGCGCTTTAAACCCTACAAATACTATTAAAAAGTCGGTCGATCTTTTCGATATTTTGTCTCTTTTTCAAAAGCTGTCAACCAAGCGGTTTAGGAGCGATGGGTACAAAAAGATCGACCGACTTTTTTCATTGAAATCTTGAAAAAAGCACTATTTTTTGATACAATCAATCTAGAAACAGCGAAAATACTGTTGTTATACCTTACCTATAAGGAATTGAGACGTTGCTTCCTACAACAAAAGCCAGAACCTCAATTCGTGATTCTGTTATACCTTACCTATAAGGAATTGAGATTTGACTGTCTCCTATGAGACTTTTTAATTTCTCCCAGCAGCTCTTTGGTTATACCTTACCTATAAGGAATTGAGACAATGTGGGTCTAGGTAATGTGGCTTCTCAACCTGACGTGAATCGTTCTACCTTACCTATAAGGAATTGAGACTCTATCTCCCACGTTAGGATATGATGAAGCAAATTGTTATACCTTACCTATAAGGAATTGAGACATTATCTTTGGGCGACGATCTGAAGTGTCCCAGTGAGTGACTTGAACACTATAAGTTGGACGTTATACCTTACCTATAAGGAATTGAGACGCTTGTCCCCAGAGTCCGTTAGTCTCTGCGTCGAATGAGAAAAGTTCTACCTTACCTATAAGGAATTGAGACGAGCGAGCAATATCACGATTGCGTTTATAAGGTTGGTCGTAATACCTTACCTATAAGGAATTGGTTTGTTCAACTGAAAAAACTTGCGGGAGCAAGTTTTTTGTGGTATATTGGAAGTGCTTTCATGATGAATATCTTATTCGGAGGTTGTTTATGTCTGAGAGTCAATCTGTATATAGTCACCATATCTTTGTTTTGCCCTTTGCGGCCAAGGGGCTGGAGTCTTTTCCGAAGTCTTCCAAGTGGAAGAAACTCAGCCAAGATGCTAATGAGCTTCCCTATCTAAATTTAGAAGATGCTGAAAAAAGTGAGCGATTAAAGTACGCTTATCGCCGATATTTTAATAAAGAAGCAGAGGAGCTGATTTTCCGCAATCCTGAGCTGGTCACAAACTATGCTTATACTGGCTTAGAAAAAGGTGAGGTGTATCGAATTTCTTATTATAATCAAATCAACAAACTTGAGTGTTATGATCTGACGCTTGACTATATCATGCTTCGTTATTTTCCAAATTTAAAAGCAGGTTTCCTGATTTTTTCAATGGAAAATCGTTACTATGATGAATTGGAAGATATTAAAAACATCAACCAGTATGGTCGCCATCTCTATGCTCCTTTTTTGACTCCATTGTTGTGTGGTTTAGTCTCACCAAATAATATTGAGCTGATTAAGAGTGAAAAAATTAACGAGCCTCCACAGCCGTGCGACTTGATTTCTACCTATGGAATCATGTCAGCTCCGAAAGAAATTTTGCAGGATTTCTTTGGCTTGCCAGAGGAAGCGATATTCCCAGAGGATATCTCGCAGTTTGAATCTAAGCCTCATCTGGAGATCATCATTGATGACCGCATGTATGTGGTGAGCTACATGATGGTTCCTGAAGTAGAGGAGTTGATTTATAAAACGGCGAATTGGGCGAATTTTGATGATTCGAAGCAGAGTTTAGAGGAGATGAAGCTTCTTTATAGTATTTTATACGTTGATAAGGGAGATTCAACATGTCTGAGTCGAGATATGCTAAAGGCAGAGTTGGAAAAGCTTCTCTATACGAGGTGGTCAGCTGAGGGAAGTCTTTATATGGCCAGTCAGCACTCGATGATTTTTATGAGTAGTTCTGATTTTCCAGAGTTTTTCCTCAAAGGCTACTTTTTGTCGGAATATCTGGACTTAGCCTTGATTACGCTCAGTCAGAGGATTGGTATTCTGAAGTATTCTAAGGATGCGGGGGATAGGGTCAATGCTAGAGTTTCTGATAAACTGAAGTTGCAGAAGGCTTACACGACCTTTAAAAATCAATTTCTGCTTCCGGAACTTTGCCCGCAGGAGCAGGCGATTGAGATCTACGAATTGCTGCAAACTTCTCTCTATATCGAGAAGCATATCAATCTCCTAGATAGTCAAATCAGTGAACTGCATGATATCAGCCAGACGGAAGCAAGCAATAAATTGAATGACAGAGTATTAGTACTAACCGTTTTAAGTATTGCATTAGCAATCATTCCGAACATCAAAGAACTGCAGGAACACTGTCTGACGATTTGCAATCTGAGCCTGACGTATTCATCTTGGCTTACTTTGCTTATTCCTCTTTTGACAATTGCTTTTATCTATTTCAAAAAGCGAAAATAAATGTATATTATCTGGACATACGATGCTCATCACAAGCGCGTGGCTAAGGTTTTGAAATCTTGAAAAAAGCCCTGTTTTTTGATACAATCAATCTAGCAACAGCGAAAATGCTGTTGTTATACCTTACCTATAAGGAATTGAGACGATCCATCATTTTGACCTCCGCCAACTGGGGCTTTGCCCTGATTAGCGTTATACCTTACCTATAAGGAATTGAGACCTTGCCATTCCACATTGTACCCCAACTCATCCAAGACTGAGATAGTTATACCTTACCTATAAGGAATTGAGACGCTCCGCACTTTGGACAAGGGAACTTATGCATCACTTTGCCTCCGTTATACCTTACCTATAAGGAATTGAGACTCGTCGTTTGGGTGACGAAAAGGAATATGCGAATATGAATGTAACGTTCTACCTTACCTATAAGGAATTGAGACGCTGCTGCAAAGGCTTGTGCATTCTTGTTACGTTGAGTGTTCTACCTTACCTATAAGGAATTGAGACCCTGAGCTTTTTCTTGATTGGCAGCTCTTTGTGCTGCTTCTGTGGGTTATACCTTACCTATAAGGAATTGAGACTTCGTTTGATAGAAAACGTCTTTGCCTTTGTTGTTGTAGTAGACCTTTCCGTTCTACCTTACCTATAAGGAATTGAGACACGGTCTTCCATTTTAAATTATGTGGATTTGGATGGTTTTTAAGTTCTAGATTACCTATAAAATATTGTCCATGTGTCTTTGTCTGTCTCCAAGGCACCAAAAAAGCGAGCAAATTCACGTCTGCTAGGAAGCATGAGAATTTGTTCGCCTTTTGTTTCGTAAGAATTATCAAGAAAAGCTCTCTTAGTAGGAGAGCTTTTTCCGTGTTTCAACCATGATAGTATAGAGCCTAAGTTAGATAACTGGTCAGTTTTTTGTTACTTCATGATAGTGTTACGAATATTTATTGGTCTATTGGGTTAAATTAAAAACATTATTTTCTATTTTATTTACCGAAAAAGCACTGTAATACAAGTAACCAATCCTTCTGTACTAGTCCTTTTTTAGTTTATCTATGGTATAATAGAAGATAGATTTATCAATTGGAGAATGAAGGATTTTATGATTAAACTTGTAGCAACTGATATGGACGGAACCTTTCTAGATGGAGAGGGGCGGTTTGATATGGAACGCCTCAAAAACTTACTTGTTTCCTACAAGGAAAAGGGGATTTATTTTGCTGTGGCTTCAGGTCGCGGTATCTTGTCGCTGAAAAAGCTATTTGCGGATGTGCGAGATGAAGTGATTTTTATAGCTGAAAATGGGAGCTATGTTGAGTTTCATGGTGAGGATATGTACGAGGCTACTATGTCTCGGGATTTTTACTTGAGCACTTTTGAAGCTTTGAAGAAATCGCCTTATTTTGATGAAAGAAAAATGCTCCTGACTGGGGAAAAAGCTTGTTACGTATTAGACACAGTGGATGAGACCTATCTCAAATTCAGCCGTCACTACAATGAGAATATCCAAAAAGTAGCGAGTCTGGAATTTATCAAGGATGAGATTTTTAAATTCACCACGAACTTCACAGAAGATACGATAGAAGTTGGAGAGGCCTGGGTCAATGAAAATGTTCCTGGTGTCAATGCCATGACAACAGGTTTTGAATCCATCGATATTGTCTTGGACTATGTTGATAAGGGTGTGGCTATTGTTGAGCTAGCCAAAAAACTTGGTCTAACCATGGATCAGGTCATGGCGTTTGGAGATAATCTCAATGACCTTCACATGATGCAGGTCGTCGGGCACCCAATCGCTCCCGAAAACGCGCGACCAGAGATTTTAGAATTAGCAGAGATAGTGATTGGCCACCATAAGGACCAATCAGTGATGGCTTATATGGAGGGTTTGTAATGGCAGATATTAAATTGATTGCACTTGATTTGGATGGCACATTGCTGACAACGGATAAAAAGCTGACAGATCGTACCAAGGCGGTCCTCAAGGCTGCGCGTGATCGTGGCATCAAGGTCGTTCTGACAACAGGTCGTCCTTTGAAAGCTATGGATTTCTTTCTCCATGAGCTAGGGACTGATGGTCAGGAGGACGAGTACACCATCACCTTTAATGGTGGTCTGGTACAGAAAAATACAGGAGAGATTCTCGATAAAACCGTCTTTTCAATCGATGATGTGGCACGATTGTATGAGGAAACTGAAAAACTCGGATTACCGTTAGATGCCATTTCAGAAGGAACAGTCTATCAAATCCAGTCGGACCAAGAAAGTCTCTATGCTAAGTTCAACCCAGCCCTGACTTTCGTACCTGTCGCTTTTGAAGATCTATCTAGTCAGATGACGTATAATAAATGTGTGACCGCCTTTGCCCAAGAACCTTTGGATACAGCGATTCAACAGATTTCTCCAGAATTGTTTGACCAATATGAAATCTTCAAATCGCGTGAAATGCTATTGGAATGGTCACCGAAAAACGTCCACAAGGCAACAGGTTTAGCGAAATTAATTAAACACTTGGGCATCGACCAAAGTCAAGTTATGGCTTGTGGGGATGAGGCTAATGATCTTTCCATGATTGAGTGGGCAGGTCTGGGAGTTGCCATGCAAAATGCAGTTCCTGCTGTTAAGGAAGTTGCCAATGTGATTACCCCTATGACCAACGACGAGGAAGCCGTTGCCTGGGCTATCGAAGAATACGTGCTAAAGGAGAATTAGAATATGGGATTATTTGACCGTCTATTCGGGAAAAAAGAAGAGCCGAAAATCGAAGATGTTGTAAAAGAAGCTCTGGAAAATCTTGATTTATCAGAAGAGGTTGAAGAAAACCAAACGGCAGTCGAAGAAACTTCTCAGGAAGAGACAGCAAGGGACAAAGTGGAAGAAACACTTGCTCAAGAAGAAATTCCACAGGTCACGACAGATGGGGCCATTGAACCAGAAGCAGTCGAGGAAATGGCTCAAGAAGAGCCTGAGCTAGAAGCTGATGAATTGGAGCAATTCCAAAAGGCAGAAGAAGTTCTAGAAGAAGAGAGCCAAGAAACTATAGAGAGCGAAGAAGAGTTCGCGTCTGAAGTAGAAGAAGAAAGTCCTCAGGTTGAAGAAACTGTTCAGGAAAAATATGACCGCAGTCTCAAGAAAACCCGTACGGGATTCGGAGCTCGTTTGAATGCCTTCTTTGCCAACTTCCGCTCTGTCGATGAGGACTTCTTCGAAGAATTGGAAGAGCTGCTCATCATGAGTGATGTCGGTGTGCAGGTTGCTTCGAACTTAACAGAAGAGCTTCGCTATGAAGCTAAATTAGAAAACGCTAAGAAGACTGACGCACTTCGTCGTGTCATTATCGAGAAATTGGTTGAACTCTATGAGAAGGATGGCAACTACGATGAAAGTATCCACTTCCAAGATGGTTTGACAGTCATGCTCTTTGTTGGTGTTAATGGTGTTGGGAAAACAACTTCTATCGGGAAATTGGCTCACCGCTACAAACAAGCTGGCAAGAAAGTCATGTTGGTTGCTGCAGATACCTTCCGTGCTGGAGCCGTTGCCCAGCTAGCAGAATGGGGCCGTCGTGTTGATGTTCCTGTTGTGACGGGGCCTGAAAAAGCTGATCCTGCTAGTGTTGTCTTTGATGGGATGGAACGTGCTGTAGCAGAAGGAATTGATATTCTCATGATTGATACAGCAGGTCGTCTGCAAAACAAAGACAACCTTATGGCCGAGTTGGAAAAGATTGGTCGTATTATCAAACGTGTCGTTCCAGAGGCGCCACATGAAACCTTCCTAGCACTCGATGCGTCAACTGGACAGAATGCCTTGGTACAAGCCAAAGAATTTTCGAAAATTACCCCTGTTACTGGTATTGTATTGACAAAAATTGACGGAACTGCCCGAGGTGGTGTTGTTCTGGCTATCCGCGAAGAACTCAATATCCCAGTGAAATTAATTGGTTTCGGTGAAAAAATCGATGATATCGGGGAATTTAACTCAGAAAACTTTATGAAAGGTCTTTTAGAGGGCTTGATTTAATACAAAATAAATATCCTGCAAGTCAATCTTGCAGGATATTTTTGCTATTCTAAACGGCCATCTTCACGATAGGCGATATCTGGTTGCCAGGTCCATTTGGCTCCATATTTTTCAAGTAAGTCAAAGCTAGCTTGTGGTCCCATGCTTCCAGCTTTATAATCGTAGAGTGGAGCTCCATTTTCAGCCCAGAGCTCTTCGATACGGTCAATCAATTTCCAAGAAGCACTTACTTCATCCCAGTGGCTAAAATTGGTTGGGTTGTTGTTCAAGACATCGTAGATCAGTTTCTCGTAAGGATCTGGTGAAGCTCCAGTAGCGGTAGCATCTGTACGATAATCCAGAGAGCTTGGTGCTAGGTTAAATTCTTCACCTACTTGTTTACCATTGAGGCTGAGAGAGAAGCCCTCTGTTGGCTGGATATAGATGGTTAAGATATTTGGTGCCAATGGTTCTCCGAAGATAGAGTCCATTTGCTTAAAGACGATATTGACATGAGTGCCTTTTTCTGTCAGGCGTTTACCAGTACGGAAGAAGAAAGGAACGCCACGGAAGCGATCGCTGTCTACAAAGAAGGCACCGGATGCAAAGGTTTCTGTTGTAGACTCAGGGTTAACGTTTGGCTCGCTACGGTAGGAAATGTATTTCTTACCATCAATCTTTCCAGAACGGTATTGACCACGGATAAAGTGTTCTTTTAGTTCTTCCTCACTTGGTTGGTGGAGATTTTTAAATACTTTAATCTTCTCAGCACGAATCTCATCTTTTGTAAAGCTGGCAGGCTTGTCCATGGCTAAAAGTGATAAAAGCTGGAGAGTGTGGTTTTGAACCATGTCACGGAGGGCACCAGATTCATCATAGTAGCCACCACGTTCCTCAACTCCCAAGCGCTCAGCAAAGGTAATCTGCACATTATCAATGTGCTCACGGTTCCAAACATTTTCAAAGATCATATTGGCAAAACGAACCGCAAAGATACTTTGAATCATTTCTTTCCCCAAGTAATGGTCGATACGGTAGATCTGTTCTTCATCAAATGTTGCTAAAAGATCTTCATTCAGCTTACTTGCAGTTTCATAGTCTGTACCAAAAGGTTTTTCAACAATCAAGCGCTCAAAGCCTTTGCCGTCAACGATGTTTTCAGACTTGAGGTGTTTGGCAATGGTACCAAAGAATTGAGGAGCCATCGATAGGAAGAAGAGTTTGTTGTGGTCCGT
This sequence comes from Streptococcus oralis, assembly GCF_003943415.1. Lineage (GTDB taxonomy): Bacteria > Bacillota > Bacilli > Lactobacillales > Streptococcaceae > Streptococcus > Streptococcus oralis_BJ. The sequence continues at coordinate 362,994 of NZ_RJPK01000001.1, forward strand.
TTGGTATTTCTCATCAAGCTCAGCCTGTAATTCACGTAAAGCAATGTAATTATCAGTATCATTAACATCATGACTTTGATAGTAGAAATGACTAGCAAACTCTTGGGCTTGCTCGGTACTATCTGCCAAATCAAGGATGGACTCGACAACTACAGATTCAAAATATTCCTTACTCCAAGGTCTACGAGCTGTTCCGATAACTGCAAAATGTTCAGAGAGATTGCCTGATTTATAGAGTCTGAAAAGGGAAGGGTAGAGTTTGCGTTTAGCTAAATCTCCACTCGCACCGAAAATTGTAACAATAACCTTTGATGACATCTAGCTACCTAATTTCTATATTTTTTCCTAGTTGGACTAGGGATGAGATTTCCTCATTATCATAGTTTTTATTTTATCATAATTTTCAAAAAAATCAAAAAATCCAATACGTAATTAAAAAACTGTAAGGATTTCCTTACAGTTTCGTTTTATACGTTTAGGACCTTGTCCAAGAACTCTTTCAGACGAGGGTGTTGTGGGTTATCAAAGATTTGGTCTGGTGTTCCATCTTCCAGGAATTCACCATCAGCCGTAAAGATAACACGATTGGCTACCTGACGAGCAAATCCCATCTCGTGGGTTACGATGATCATGGTCATACCTTGCTCCGCCAATTCCTTCATAACGTTTAGTACATCTCCAACCATCTCGGGGTCGAGGGCAGAAGTTGGCTCATCAAAGAGCATGATGTCAGGATTCATGGCTAGACCACGTGCGATAGCCACACGTTGTTTTTGACCACCTGAAAGGCTATCTGGGTTGGCATTCGCTTTATCTGCTAGTCCAACCTTTTCAAGCAATTCCATCCCCAATTTTTCAGCTTCTTCTTTGGTCATCCGTTTGTGTTCAATAGGTGCAAAAGTGATATTCTCTAGGACGGACATATGAGGGAAGAGGTTGAAGTGTTGGAAAACCATTCCTACGTTCTCACGAACATGGTCGACATTGGTCGATTTTTCAGTCAAATCATAACCATTTACTGTGATATGGCCACTCGTTACCTCCTCGAGAAGGTTAAGGCTACGGAGGAAAGTGGATTTACCAGAACCGGAAGGACCGATGATACAAACAACATCTCCTTCATAGAATTTGGTTGTAATACCTTTCAAAACTTCATTTTTTCCATAATACTTATGCAAATCATTTACATCAATTTTTAGTTTTGCCATTAACGAATCCTCTTTTCTAAGCGTTTCGCTAGTCTAGTCAAAAGCGTGATAATTACAAGATAGAAGATAGCAAGGATTGCATACATCTTGAAACTTTGGTAGTTACGGGCGATGATAATCTTACCAGTTTGGAAGAGTTCAACCAGACCGATAGCTGACACGATAGTTGTATCTTTAAGAGCAATAACGAACTGGTTGACGAAGTTTGGAAGCATTAGTTTAGTTGCTTGCGGCAAGATAATCTTACGCATGGTTTTTCCATAAGAGATACCAAGACTGCGACTGGCCTCCATTTGACCAACTGGAACGGCTTGGATACCACCACGAACAATTTCAGCAATATAAGCAGCCGAATTTAGCGAAAGGGCAATGGTACCAGCAACAAAGTCGTTGATTGGACTTTGTTGGCCTGTGATAGACTCGATGAAGTTTGGAATTCCCCAGAAGATGAAGGCTGCAAGAATCATCAAAGGAATACCACGAATAACGTCAACGAAAATCTCAGAGATAAGACGAAGAGATTTGTATGGACTAACGCTGAACATACCAAAGATAATCCCAATCACGATCGCAATCGCAAACGAAATAAGGGCTAGAGCGAGAGTGATTCCAAGCCCGCTAAGGAGTTGCTTGTAGTTGTTTTGAAGCAAACCCCAGATAGTGGTTTCGTCAACTGTATTTGTAGAAGTAGTTGATGCTTCGCTGGCTAGATACTTGTCAAGAATTTTTTGGAATTCACCGTTTGCTTTTAGGTTGGCAAGTCCCTTGTTGAACATCTGAATCAATTCAGGATTGCTGCCTTTCTTGACTGCAAAGGCTGTTTCACCGATTGGAGTTCCAGCGATTGGCGTTTTCAATTTTTGCCCTTGGCTGATAGAATATTTGAGAACAGGCTCATCATCCATCACGGCATCGATAGCTCCAGTGTTTAGACTGTCATACATAGAAGAGCCATCTGAAAAAGTTTTAATTTTGTAGCCGTATTTGCTTTGGTTCTCTGTAAGGAATGTTTGAGAAGCCGTCCCGTTTTTAACACCAACTGTCTTATCCTTGAGGTCTTCATAAGAAGCGATGGTGCTTGATTCTTTTACACCGAGAATGGTATTAGCAGTGTAGTAGGAATCTGAGAAGTCAAACGTTGCTTTACGAGCATCCGTCACAGACATACCAGCGATGATACCATCAGCTTGTCCAGCCTGAACGGCGCTGATAGCTGCATCAAATCCAGGATTGGTAATTTCAATCTCAATTCCTTGATCCTTGGCAATAGCCTTGATCAAGTCCATATCAATACCAGTGTACTCGTTGTTTGAATTTTGAAATACGAAGGGAGCAAAAGATGAATCACTGGCAATAACATACTTGGATTTAACTGTGTCAGCTTTTACTACTCCTAGTGAGAAAATGGGAAATAAAATTAGCAAAAATGCTAGGATTTTTTTCTTCATTTTAAGTCTCCTTTCCGAATATTTTCCCATTATAACAGAAAATATTTCAGAAGGCAAATTTTACAGACTTATATGTTAGAAAATATAACATAAAAGCCCTTTGTTTCTTTCTTGAATTGCCACTACAAAGTGCTATAATAATAGCATATAATAGAAGAAATGAGGGTAGGAACATGAAGAATAAAAAAATATTTAAAGACTTCCAATCTTCCCAAACGGGTTTAAATATTTACACAAGTCCTTTGTTAGCCTTTGTTTTTGTCTTTATAGGAGAGTTTGTTGCATATACTTTGTATGGTATTAGTTTGTTAGCTCTCATCGGACTTGCTAGAAATTTTGGAGAGGCTGGTCAAAATCTTGCAACTTACTTGCAAACCTTGCAGCAGAGCTTGACGGATAAAACAAGTGACTTTCGTTTAATTTTAGCATTGCTGTCCTTTGGTTTTATTCTCAATACTGTGTTCAGATGGACTAAAAAAGTTGAGAAAAGATCTATTAGAACCTTGGGATTTTATAGAGAAAATTTCCTTAGCAGTCTTCTGAAAGGATTTGGCCTAGGTTTGGCACTTTTTCTTCTGACCTTGTTAGGTTTGGTGGTCTTGGGGCAATATCGTTTGGAATCCATTCGCTTGAATCCTTATTCGCTTACTTTTGTCGTCTTTACTATCCCATTTTGGATTTTACAGGGGACAGCAGAAGAAGTGGTGTCCCGTGCTTGGCTTCTTCCACAATTGGCCTCAAGAACCAATCTAAAACTTGCTGTTGTCATATCTAGCATATTCTTTACCCTGCTTCATGTGGGAAATTCTGGTCTAACACCTCTATCTCTAGTGAATCTCTTCTTATTCGGAGTTGCCATGGCTCTTTACCTTCTCAAAACTGATACAGTTTGGGGTGTTGCAGGTATTCATGGAGCTTGGAATTTTGCTCAGGGCAATATTTTTGGCATTTTAGTTAGCGGTCAACCGTCAGGAACGTCTCTGATGATCTTTTTACCACAAGGCGATCAAGGCTGGCTATCAGGAGGCTCTTTTGGGATTGAAGGTTCTATCATGACAAGTTTAGTCTTGTTACTTCTGATTGTCTATCTCGCTAATCAATTAAAGAAAGAAAATGAAAGGATGTGACTTAGGTCCGTCCTTTTCTTCGTGAAAATGCTATAAGTATGCTAAAATAGGAATAGCACATGGAGAGAGGATTCTTATGATCAATCGGATTACAGATAATAAATTTAAACTAGTATCAAAATACGAACCTTCAGGAGATCAACCCCAGGCAATTGAGCAGTTGGTTGATAATATTGAAGGTGGAGAGAAAGCCCAAATTTTGATGGGGGCGACGGGTACAGGGAAGACCTATACCATGAGTCAGGTCATTTCCAAAGTCAATAAACCAACTTTGGTCATTGCCCATAACAAAACCCTAGCTGGTCAGCTCTATGGAGAGTTTAAGGAATTTTTCCCTGAAAATGCTGTTGAGTACTTTGTGTCCTACTATGACTATTACCAACCAGAGGCCTATGTACCTTCTAGCGATACCTATATTGAAAAGGACAGCTCTGTTAATGACGAGATTGACAAGCTCCGCCACTCAGCGACTTCAGCCCTTCTGGAACGTAATGATGTCATCGTTGTGGCTTCTGTCTCTTGTATCTATGGTTTAGGTTCGCCTAAGGAATACTCTGATAGCGTGGTTAGTCTCCGTCCAGGTCTTGAGATTTCGCGTGATAAACTCTTGAATGACTTGGTAGATATTCAGTTTGAACGCAATGATATTGATTTCCAACGGGGAAGATTTCGCGTTCGTGGGGATGTGGTAGAGATTTTTCCAGCTTCCCGAGATGAACACGCTTTTCGAGTAGAGTTTTTCGGGGATGAGATTGACCGTATCCGTGAAGTTGAGGCTTTGACAGGTCAGGTATTGGGAGAAGTGGATCATTTGGCGATTTTCCCTGCGACTCACTTTGTGACCAATGACGATCACATGGAAGTTGCTATTGCCAAGATTCAGGCAGAGTTGGAAGAGCAGTTAGCTGTCTTTGAGAAGGAAGGAAAACTGCTAGAAGCCCAGCGTTTGAAACAACGGACAGAGTATGATATCGAGATGTTACGTGAGATGGGTTATACAAATGGGGTTGAAAACTACTCTCGTCACATGGATGGTCGTAGCGAAGGAGAGCCCCCTTATACGCTTCTTGACTTTTTCCCAGATGATTTCTTAATCATGATTGACGAGAGCCACATGACTATGGGGCAGATTAAGGGAATGTACAATGGAGACCGTTCTCGTAAGGAAATGCTGGTTAATTATGGTTTCCGCTTGCCGTCTGCCTTGGACAATCGTCCTCTACGTCGGGAGGAGTTTGAAAGTCATGTGCATCAGATTGTTTACGTTTCAGCGACACCTGGTGACTATGAAAATGAACAGACCGAGACAGTGATCGAGCAAATCATTCGCCCAACAGGGCTTCTAGACCCAGAGGTGGAAGTCCGTCCAACTATGGGACAGATTGATGACCTCTTAGGTGAAATCAATGCCCGTGTTGAAAAAAATGAGCGAACCTTTATCACAACCTTGACCAAGAAGATGGCAGAAGACTTGACCGACTACTTTAAGGAAATGGGTATCAAGGTTAAGTACATGCACTCGGATATCAAGACTTTAGAGCGGACTGAGATTATCCGTGACCTACGTTTGGGTGTCTTTGATGTCTTGGTCGGAATCAACTTGCTCCGTGAAGGGATTGACGTTCCTGAGGTAAGCTTGGTTGCCATTCTCGATGCTGATAAGGAAGGTTTCCTTCGTAACGAACGTGGCCTCATCCAGACCATTGGACGTGCTGCACGTAATAGCGAAGGACATGTCATCATGTATGCGGACACGGTGACTCAGTCTATGCAACGTGCCATCGATGAAACGGCCCGTCGTCGGAAAATTCAGATGGCTTATAATGAAGAGCATGGTATCGTTCCACAAACCATTAAGAAAGAAATCCGTGACCTGATTGCCGTAACCAAGGCAGTTGCCAAGGAAGAGGACAAGGAAGTAGATATCAATAGCCTCAACAAACAAGAACGCAAAGACCTTGTCAAGAAACTAGAGAAACAAATGCAAGAAGCCGTCGAAGTGCTTGACTTTGAACTGGCAGCTCAGATCCGTGATATGATGCTGGAAGTCAAGGCGTTAAACTGAAAAAATTATAAAGAAATAGAAATATATAGAAAGACATAATATGACAGCAAAAAAAACTAGACACATAGGCATTGAATGTTGTAGAATTTTAGCTATGTTGATGATTTGCAATTTACATGTTTTGGGTATGGGAGGCATTTTGGAGAAAGTTGATAGTCAAAAAGATCTTTACTATATTTTTGCAAATTTTTTAGAAGCTTTCTCATATTCAGCTGTAAATATTTATATTTTAATCAGTGGGTATGTCGGTCTTTATTCACAATTTAGTTATAAAAAAATGTTTAGTTTTTGGGTACAGATTATTTTCTATACTATTTCAATTACTTTTGTATTTGCTATTTTTTCAAAATCATCTGTCAACTTAAGTGATTGGTTTTCAGCTTTTACTCCAATAAGTCATGGACAGTATTGGTATATGAGTTGTTATTTTGGTTTAGTCTTAATAGCACCATTTTTGAATCAAGCAGTGCTGACATTGAAAAAAGAACTATTGCTTCCAATTATTAGTGGAGCATTTATATACTTTTCCGTCATACCCACAGTATTTAAACAAGATACTCTGGGTCTGTGGGGTGGATATAGTGTATTATGGATGATTCTCTTGTACACTTTAGGAGCAATTATTAGAAAATTCAATTACGAAAGTCATTTTCAAATACGTAATGTTAGTGGTTTAATTTTATTTCTAACTAGTTTAACTTTTATATTGTGCTGGTTTGGTTATGAACAGTGGAGAAGTTATATTTCTCCAACGGTCACACTTCAAGGCATAGCAATCTTTTTACTATTCTTGAAAATTAAAAATCTTCCTTTAACTTTTAAGAGACTAGTTCTTTTAGTATCTCCACTAACTTTGGGGATTTATCTGTTTCATGTACATCCTCTTATTTTTAGAAGAATTATACCAAACATTTATACTTTAGTTGAAGAACAAGAATTACTCATGTTTGTCATTATTATTCTAGTTATGACACTTGTCCTATTTTTTTCAGGCGCTATCATTGAGTATTTTAGAAATAAATTAATGGCGTATATTCTCGCTTTAATTAAGAATTTAAAAAATCTTAAACAAACTTAAAACTTTATTGTTTTATTAAAAATAGGAGCAAGAGCACTAAATTATACACTGAGACAGTGACCTTAAACTTTTACTGAGATTATCTCTAACCTGATTGCCATAACCAAGGCGGTTGATAAGGAAGTCGATATCAATAGCCTCAACAAACAAGAGCGCAAAGAACTCGTCAAGAAACTAGAGAAACAAATGCAAGAAGCTGTCGAAGTGCTTGACTTTGAACTGGCAGCGCAGATTCGAGATATGATGCTGGAAGTCAAGGCGTTGGATTAGAATTTTAGAAGGAGATAAAATGGAAGTGTTAAATTATTTTACAGGTAAATTTAGTGAATCTGAATTAAAGAATCATTTTGACTCGTTGGACGAAAATAAACTGAAATCCGAACTTGAAATCTTTATTAATCAATATTTAGAGTTATCTGAAGAAGAACAATTAAAATATGCAGACAAGGTTCTGTATGTTTGTATGAATTTAATAGAAAAAATAGGTAAGATCGCAGCAAAAAATATATTAGTTACACTAAATAAAATATTATTAAATAATGTCCAGTCATTTAATTGGTTTGAAAATTTTGAATATTTATATATTTTGTATAGATATTTATTTTTAACAAAGGAATATGAAGAATATTCTATATTGTTTGAAAATGATAGTTATTTCTTTAAAATCCGTGATTTAATATTAAAAGAAAATCTAGAGGATGGAAAAAAACTTATTTCGACCATACTTTCAGTTTTTGTTGTATTATTTGAAAAAGATAGTTTGCCAGAAGAAAGAAGAAACTATTTTAAGAAGGAATTAGAATCATTCATTGGCTTTATATTTAAAGATCATGATTTTAAAGATAATGATTTTAAAGACATTTTATATTGGTATTTTGAATTAGATGAGCTTGTTTCAATTTTTCAATTTGAGCACTTAAAGATAATAAATGACTATTTTATGGAGAATCCTCAAGCTGAAGATATTGATGACTATCTAGATTTTGTGTTAAGACACTTTGATGATGTAATTGAAGATTCGATTGATGTTGTTCGAAAGATAGCAGAAGAAAATGATTCGGATATAATTCGCAACCAAGCTATTAAGTTAATTGAGAAGTATAATCATGATATTTTGAATGAGAAAAGTGATTCAGAATTTATCCTGTCATTTGATGCTAATCAACTTTTAGAACAAGCGGATAAGATTATATACTATATACGTTCTAAATTAACTGTTGATGCTACAGAGTTAAAAGAAATTGGTTCCTTTGGACATTATACTAAGATTGACACATTAACAAATCATCTTATAAAAGCTGACTGGAAAAATGACAATAAAAATGAAAATGATTCTAAAGAAAAATCTCCCTTTTTACGACTGACTAATCTAAAACAGTTAAATGATCCGATGGAAGGAAGAGTAATATATGATTATTTGGGTATAGATAATACGTTTTTCAAACAATATCAAACTTCCAATGTTTTTATATCTTCTCTAACCACGGTATCTGATAGTTTACCTATGTGGAAGGAATATGCAGATTCATCTCAAGGTGCCTTCCTTGAATATGATCTGTCTTATCTTGAAGATATTGTTGCTCATAAATCAATAGAGTTTGTTAAAGTTCATTATTTAGATTTAATGTCAGAAAATAAAGACGAAACAGAGGTTGGTAAATTTCTTCATAATTTAAAACAAATTTTTGAAAAATTACAGGAGCTGGAAGCTGAAAAAGAATTAATAGATTTTGCTGAGAAATTAAAGAAGATTTCTTACCTTTTCAAAGTTAAAGACTATGAGTATGAAATGGAGTATCGTATTTTAATTAATTTAGATGATACAGCGATACAAAATATTATTAATAGAGATGCTAATGATTCATCAAATGAGAAATACTTGAAGAAAGAAGAAATTGGGTTAGAAGTTTTTGATAAAGTTAACCATAATGATTTTAGCTTGAAGAAGGAAGAAATTGGATTAGAGATTTTTGATAAGGTTAACTATAAAGATTTTAGGAAGTATATCGTATTAAGTCCAAAAGATAAAGGTAGATATGATTTATTTGTATACATCAATTTACTTCCCTTGAAATACTCAAAAGTTATTCTAGGTCCAAAGGTTACGGATGCAGACTATATTGCTCCTTATCTCAAACTTGCCAATCCTGATATAGAGATAGAAAGTTCGAAAATTCCTTATCGTTGAGTTGAGAAAAAATTAAAGCTTCAAAGAAATTATAATCTTTTTATTAATAAGGAGAATCTAGTAATGAAAAAATGGTTACTTTTAATTTTCTGTATTATAAATATTGTCCCTTTATTCTTTATTCTACGTTTTGCCTTCCTTATCTTTACAACAACTTATGATATTTTTCCTGAAGCAAATCAAGCGGAAGTAGAGACAGCAGTAAGAAGAACCCTTGATTTGTATGGTTTTAAAGGAGATATGAAGGTTACGAAGTTTTCTAGAGATAAATGGACTTCTGAAAAATACAAAATTGAATACGATTATAGTGAAGAGGTTGATGGAAGTAGAGTCACTGTGAGTCATGCCTTGTTTTATCGTCCAAAGTCCTCAAAATACAATCCCCAAAAGACTGATGAAGAACTAGCCTATGATGGGACTACGAAAACCATGTTACAAGAATTTTCAGACATGGCTCATAAACTACTCAACCAGCATCCTGTCAGTGTTTCTAACAAAGAAAAGGTAGAGAGTTTTTTTAAGCAATATGAAAATCCAAATCTAGAATATGTGAACAGTTACTGGAGTGTCGATACTGAATCTGAAAATATCCAAGACTATTATGCCCTCATTGAAAAGAACCGTAAGGAAGGAAAAGCTTTTCAAGGTTTGTATGATATTCCTATTGATGAATTCTTGGAAAAAGAAATGATTAAAGGATACATCATCTATCGCGATACTGTTTTAGAAGAGGGTGAGAAAGATTATTTTGATAGTGAAGGCGGACTGACAGGATTTATTTCAAATGGGATAGATAATGCCGAGTTGCCAGATGCCTTTTATGAGGTTTCTTACTACTATGGTGCTAAAGGATATCGTTCAGGTAGTAGTGTTTCTTTAAAAGTTCAAAACCATAAGATGCTCTATTATGGAAGTAATTTTAACTAAAAATTTTATATGTAATAATTTGTGTTAAAATAATAGACGAGATAATTTAAAAGTGATGGATATTAGTCATTAGTTAGTAGTTTGAATTTAAAGGAGAAATAAATAGTGAAAAAATCGAGTACTTTTAACAAGCTTATTTATACTGTCCTATATTCCTTACTGATAGCATTTGTTATCGCTCATTTCATATTATGGTCATTTGGTTTATCATTTACTCCGATTATTTGGAATATTTGGATCTTTCTTCTAATTTTTACTCTATTTATTCGCTTTTTGAAGTCCTTTGCAATTCTTGATCTTCTATTTGGGATATTTGGACTGAAATTTATTCCCATAGCGTGGAATACAAGGCTTTTTGTTCCAATTATCCTCTCTATTTCGCATATTTTTATTTACTTTTTAAAGGGGAAATATCGCTTCCTTGAAGGAGTGCGCAGTGCGATTTGTAGTTTTTATATTTGGTTATTTGTAATTGTCGTCTTCGCTTTTATTCCAAATCCTCCTGTTCCAATCACTATTGATTATGAAGTTAGGGAACAAGAAATTGTCATAACAAAAGGATATTTGCTTCATGATGTATACTATTATCATGAGCTGATTAATCCCTTTATCATGAAATCTGACATCAAGTCTGAAAAAATTCTATAATAAATTAGAAAGTGAGTAAATTTATGTCCCGTGCCCAAGCAACTATTTTAACCAACATCTGTCTAATCGAAGATCTAGAAAATAAGCGAGTAGTCATGCAATATCGCTCTCCTGAAGAGAATCGCTGGTCTGGTTATGCCTTTCCTGGAGGTCATGTTGAGAATGGCGAGGCTTTTGCCGAGTCAGTTATCCGTGAAATCTACGAAGAAACAGGTCTGACCATTCAGAATCCCCAACTGGTTGGTATTAAAAATTGGCCTCTAGATACAGGTGAACGCTACATCGTCTTTTGTTACAAAGCGACAGAGTTTACTGGAAATCTCCAATCTTCAGAAGAAGGAGAAGTATCTTGGGTGCAAAAAGACCAGATTCCAAACTTGGATCTGGCCTATGATATGTTACCTTTGATGGAGATGATGGAAGCTCCGGACAAGTCTGAATTTTTCTACCCTCGCCGTACAGAGGACGGCTGGGAGAAAGAAATTTTCTAGTCTTTTACTAAATAACCTAATTGATCCAAGGCCTCCTCGATATAGTGGAGGTCTTGTTGTGTCTCAGCTTCAACAAGGTGATAATGAATGCCATCTGTCAATTCAGAAAGTGGTCTAAAGTCAGAATTTTCAACTTGTTCCAGAAAGTGCTGGACATCTCGACGACAGGTGAGTTTGAGCAGAGTTTCAATTTCACCATAAACGGGATGATCGATTAAGATATTTTGAACGCGTCCGCCATTATCTACAATAGCTAGAAGTTCCTGCCCAATTTCTTCCAGTTCATGTTTCACTTTAAAGAGTTTGTGAACGTAAGGACTGGCATTGTTTTCTTTATAGATATAGCCACGATTGGTGGATAGGATAGGAGCACCATCGGCTCTCAAGATGGCAATATCTTGGACGATAATTTGGCGCGTGACATGAAAGTGTTCAGCCAAGGTCTGACCATTGAGAGCTTTTGGTGACTCTTTTAAAAGTTTGAGAAGAGCTTGTTTGCGATCTTTTGTCATAGCTTTTCCTTTTAGCGACGTTTTCGAAGCACTTTATAGACAGCTAGTGCTAATGTATAGTCTACCATACTATGAACGATTGTACCAAAACCAACTAGGACAAAGAGAACATAAAACATATTTTCAACATTTGTACCTGAAGTAGCATAGAAGATGATACAAGCTACCACCTCAGCAATAGCATGAACAACACCCAAAACAAAGTTAAAAATCCAAGATGCCTTTGGTTTATCCAAGGTTTCAGGGAATTTTTTTAAGTAAAATGCTCCCAAAATACCAAAAACGATGTGAGAAAAGGCGCGCAGGACGATAACCATGGGATAGCCTGCCATCAGGAAGCCAAGACTAGAAGCGATGATCACAAAACCAGCCATCAAGGGTGATAGGAACATGGCGATAAAGATGGCGATATGACTTCCCAAGGTATAAGAAGCGGGTGGGATGACGATTTTAAAAGGCATAATGATTGGAATCAAAATCGCGATTGCTGTGAGTAGGGCAGTCATCGTCATAAACTGCGTTTTTTTCCGTATATCCATAAGAACCTCCATTTAACTGTATATACACAAGTATAGTACAATAAATAGATAGACATGTCAAGAATTTATTTTGATTTTATTGAAAATTTTCAAAAGTATAGGTGGTAGATTCAAAGGATTTTCATATATTTTCAAAATTTTGAACTAATGACTCTTTGATAAATAACCATTTATGAGTAGAAGATGAGCCTTTACTGGTGAAAACTAAAACTCCACCTTCAGGACGAAAGTGGAATTATGTTTATTTCTTCAAGGTTTCGAGACGTGGGACAATTGCTACTGTGAGAACTGCAGAGATGAGGAGTTCAGCAATTGAGTTTGTAGAGATAACCGTTGCCAGGAGTTTTTGGATATTTCCATTGAAGACATTTCCAAAAAGTAAGAAGATTCCCCCAAGTACAAAGACGGTGTTGGTAAGTGAACCGAGAGCTCCGGCAATGATGAGACCCGTTCTGTTTTTCAATAATTTATAAACTAAATAAGGTGTCAGACCAATCAAAATGCGAGGTAGAATGGCGATCATTGCGGAATAGATGTTTCCGTTTGGTACAAAAGGTGAGAATAGATAGCTGGTTGGAAGGATGGTAATCGTGTTAACCGTCAAGCTAAGTAGCCCCATCAAGAAACCAAGTGTAACACCAACTCGTGGGCCGTAAATAATACTTGCAATAATAACAGGAATATGCACGATAGTTGGTTTGATTGGAAATGGGAAAAGATTAAATAGGAGAGAGCTCAAAAAGTGGATAACGAGCATAACTGCAAAAAAGATAGCAATTGGAGCAATGTTAGAGCGTTTGTTCATCGAGGGTTTCCTTTATTCTTTCTAAAATAGTATTCAGGTCAGCTAGGGCGCCTTTGCCGTGATCGCCACAGGCTAGTAGAGATTCCTTTGGAGAGATAATCTGATAACCATAGGTCTCTAATGTTTTTAGATTAGCCTGAGTTGCCGGATGGTCATACATTTTTGTGTTCATGGCTGGTGCGACTAACTTTTTGACATGGTCTGGCAGGGCAAGAGCTATACTCGTAACCATGTTATCCGCAAAACCATGTGCTAGTTTGGCAATGGTATTAGCGGTAGCAGGGACGACGATAAAAAGGTCGGTTTCTTTGCCTCTTTCAATATGATTGACTTGATCAGGATAGGGTTCCTGCATGACATCAAGGTGAACAGGATTTTGTGAGAGTACCTGTAGTGTCAAAGGCTGGATAAACTCTCTCGCCGCCTCGGTCATTAAGACAGTGACATTATGGCCTTGTTTTTTTAAAGAACTGACGAGATCAGCTGCTTTATAGGAGGCGATGGAACCTGTCACTGCGATTAGAATGTTTGCCATGGCTTTCCTTTCTAAGAATCGTATGCTTGAATTTTTTCAAGAAGGAGGCTTGCAATTTCCTCTTTGGTTTGAACAGTTTGAAGATGCTCTTTCTCAACAAAGATTGCCCGATGCTGATTTGCTGAAATTTGAGTAAGGTCATTTGCAATGATCAAGTCTGCTCGGTTCTTGATAAGACTCTGTCTAGCAATTTCTATGAGATAATCCTCAGAGACATCAACTAGCAGTTTGAAACCAATCAGATGAATAGCTGGATTCCATTCCTTGACTAGAGAGATGATTTTAGGTGTTTTTTTCAGGAATAAAACCTGAACCTCATCAGTTGAAGAAATCTTAGTCTGATGATTCTGCTTGTTTAAAAATTCTTCTAGATTAGAGCTAGCCTGTACTTCCTCAAGCCCCGTCATATAAACAGGTGTGTAGTCTGATACAGCCATTGAGTGGACTAAGACCTGATATTCCTTAACACGTTCTTGCATAACAACTAGAAGGTCGTTGGTATTGTCAATTTCTCGAATGCTTAGGTTGGGATGAGTTTCTGGCTTCACAGCTCGTTTTGTCGTTATCAAACAAACTTCGTGTCCCGCAGCAAGCAAGGTTTCTGTGATGGTTTTCCCCAAGCGACCTGTGGAATGGTTCGTAATAGAGCGGACGCTATCGATAGCTTCACTCGTACCGCCCGACGTAACTAAAATTTTCATAGGACTATTGTACACAAAAATAAACAGTAAGTAAAATGAAAGCGATAAATTTTTTCTAAAACGAAGGAATACTATAGTCTAAAACTATAAAAGCATATAAAATTTTAAAAAGCGCTATTGTAACCCCTGAAATATTGATATTTACGAACGTTTTAAGAGTTTAAGGGTGTTAAAAATCTTGTTTTGTGTTATAATGAATTATCACATTAGAGATTAGAGGAGTTTGTTATGAAAACAGATATTGAAATCGCGCAGAGTATTGAGTTAAAGCCAATCGTGGATGTTGTGGAAAAGCTTGGTATTTCTTACGACGATTTGGAGTTGTATGGAAAGTACAAGGCTAAGCTAAGCTTCGATAAAATTCGTGCAGTTGAGAGCAATCCAGTTGGTAAATTAATCTTGGTAACTGCCATCAACCCAACGCCTGCAGGTGAAGGGAAATCAACCATTACCATTGGTCTTGCAGACGCCTTGAACAAGATTGGTAAGAAAACCATGATTGCCATTCGCGAACCGTCACTTGGTCCAGTCATGGGGATCAAGGGGGGGGCAGCCGGTGGTGGTTATGCCCAAGTGTTGCCAATGGAGGACATCAACCTTCACTTTACTGGGGATATGCATGCCATTACAACTGCCAACAATGCTCTTTCTGCCTTGATTGACAATCACCTGCACCAAGGAAATGAGTTGGGAATTGACCAACGTCGTATCCTTTGGAAACGTGTTGTGGACTTGAATGACCGCGCTCTTCGTCATGTGACCGTTGGACTTGGTGGTCCTCTAAACGGTATTCCACGTGAGGACGGTTTTGATATTACAGTTGCTTCTGAAATCATGGCCATTCTTTGCTTGGCGACTGATATTGAAGATTTGAAACGTCGTTTAGCTAATATCGTTATCGGTTATCGCTATGACCGTACACCAGTTTCTGTAGGTGATTTGCAGGTTGAGGGTGCTTTGGCTTTGATCTTGAAGGATGCTATTAAGCCGAACTTGGTTCAGACAATTTACGGTACACCTGCCTTTGTACACGGTGGTCCATTTGCCAACATTGCTCATGGATGTAACTCTGTTTTGGCAACAAGTACAGCCCTTCGTTTGGCTGATTATACTGTTACTGAAGCTGGTTTTGGTGCGGACCTTGGTGCTGAGAAATTCCTTGATATCAAGACACCAAACTTGCCAACTTCTCCAGATGCAGTAGTTATTGTCGCAACCCTTCGTGCCCTTAAGATGAATGGTGGCGTAGCTAAGGACGCTCTTACAGAGGAAAATGTGGAAGCAGTGCGCGCAGGTTTTGCTAACTTGAAACGCCATGTTGAAAATATTCGCAAGTTCGGTATTCCAGCAGTTGTTGCGATTAATGAATTTGTCACGGATACAGAAGCTGAAATCGCAGCTTTGAAGGAACTTTGTGCCTCAATCGATGTGCCAGTTGAACTAGCAAGTGTCTGGGCTGATGGTGCAGAAGGTGGCGTAGCGCTTGCCGAAACGCTTGTCAAGACTATCGCTGAAAATCCAGCCAACTACACACGTCTTTATGACAATGATCTTTCTGTCCAAGAAAAGATTGAAAAGATTGTTAGTGAAATCTACCGTGGTAGCAAAGTAAACTTTGAGAAGAAAGCTCAAACGCAAATCGCTCAGATTGTTCAGAATGGATGGGACAAATTGCCAATCTGTATGGCAAAAACGCAATATAGTTTCTCTGACAATCCAAATGCACTTGGAGCACCTGAAAACTTTGAAATTACCATTCGTGAATTGGTACCAAAATTAGGTGCAGGCTTTATTGTAGCCCTTACTGGTGATGTTATGACCATGCCAGGACTTCCAAAACGACCAGCAGCTCTCAACATGGATGTTGAAAGTGATGGAACTGTTCTAGGATTGTTCTAATGATATAAATGATATTAAATGAGTTTGGAAATGCTATCCAAGCTCTTTTTCTTATCTAGATATGAGGAGTTATCTTCAGCTGATGAGAGAGTTTTCTTCTACACGCAACCAGTCTAGGTAAAGATATTTTCCCTGATTTTTGATATAATAGTAACATTGACTTCAAGAATAAGGAAGAGAAAATGAACGCATTATTGAATGGAATGAATGACCGTCAGGCTGAGTCGGTGCAAACGACAGAAGGTCCCTTATTGATTATGGCGGGGGCTGGTTCTGGAAAGACTCGAGTTTTGACTCACAGAATCGCCTACTTGATTGATGAAAAGATGGTTAATCCTTGGAATATCTTGGCCATTACCTTTACCAATAAGGCTGCGCGTGAGATGAAGGAGCGTGCTTATGGGCTCAATCCAGCAACTCAGGACTGTCTGATTGCGACCTTTCACTCCATGTGTGTTCGTATTTTGCGTCGTGATGCAGATCACATTGGCTACAATCGTAATTTTACTATTGTAGATCCTGGTGAACAACGTACCCTTATGAAGCGCATTCTCAAGCAGTTAAACTTGGATCCTAAAAAATGGAATGAACGAACCATTTTGGGAACCATTTCCAATGCCAAGAATGATTTGATAGATGATGTGGCTTATGCTGCTCAAGCTGGTGATATGTACACGCAAATTGTGGCCCAGTGTTACACAGCCTATCAAAAAGAACTTCGTCAGTCAGAATCGGTTGACTTTGATGATTTGATTATGTTGACCCTGCGCCTCTTTGATCAGAATCCTGACGTCTTGACTTACTATCAGCAGAAGTTCCAGTACATTCACGTTGATGAGTACCAAGATACCAACCATGCCCAGTACCAACTGGTCAAACTCTTAGCTTCACGCTTTAAAAACATCTGCGTGGTTGGGGATGCGGACCAGTCCATCTACGGTTGGCGTGGGGCTGATATGCAGAATATCTTGGACTTCGAGAAAGATTATCCTCAAGCCAAGGTAGTTTTGCTAGAAGAAAATTATCGTTCAACTAAAACCATTCTCCAAGCTGCCAATGACGTCATCAAAAACAATCAAAATCGCCGCCCCAAGAATCTCTGGACCCAGAATGCCGATGGGGAGCAGATTATTTACTATCGTGCAAATGACGAACAGGACGAGGCTGTTTTTGTAGCCAAAACCATCGATGAACTTGGTCGCAGTCAAAACTTCCTCCACAAGGATTTTGCAGTTCTTTATCGAACTAATGCGCAATCCCGTACTATTGAGGAGGCTCTCCTAAAGTCCAATATTCCTTATACTATGGTTGGTGGGACCAAGTTCTACAGCCGTAAGGAAATCCGTGACATTATCGCCTACCTCAATCTCATCGCTAATCTGAGTGACAATATCAGTTTTGAGCGCATTATTAACGAACCAAAACGTGGAATTGGCCCAGGAACAGTTGAGAAAATCCGTGACTTTGCTAACCTGCAAGAGATGTCTATGCTGGATGCTTCAGCCAACATCATGTTGTCTGGCATCAAGGGAAAGACAGCCCAGTCGATCTGGGATTTCGCAAATATGATTCTGAATTTGCGCGAGCAACTGGACCAGTTAACCATTACAGAGTTAGTTGAGGCTGTTTTAGAAAAAACAGGTTATATCGATATTCTCAATGCCCAAGCAACCTTGGAAAGCAAGGCTCGGGTTGAAAATATCGAGGAATTTCTCTCTGTTACCAAGAACTTTGATGACAATCCTGATAGTCAAGAAGAGGAAACCGGTTTAGATAAACTAAGTCGTTTCTTGAATGACCTTGCCTTGATTGCGGACACAGATTCAGGCAGTCAGGAGACGTCAGAAGTGACCTTGATGACCCTCCATGCAGCTAAGGGACTCGAGTTCCCAGTTGTCTTTATCATCGGGATGGAGGAAAATGTCTTTCCGCTTAGTCGCGCAGCTGAAGATCCAGATGAGCTAGAAGAGGAACGCCGTTTGGCCTATGTAGGTATCACACGCGCAGAAAAGATCCTCTATCTGACCAATGCCAACTCTCGCCTGCTTTTCGGTCGTACCAACTACAATCGTCCGACCCGTTTTATCAATGAAATTAGTTCGGACTTGCTTGAGTATCAAGGTTTGGCTCGTCCAGCTAATACCAGCTTCAAGGCATCTTATAGCAGTGGTGGGATTGCTTTCGGTCAAGGAATGAGTTTGGCTCAGGCTCTTCAAGAACGGAAACGCAATGCTGCACCAAGTTCTATCCAGTCAAGTGGTCTTCCATTTGGACAATTTGCAGCAGGAAATAAAAAAGATTCAAGCAATACAAACTGGTCTATTGGGGACATTGCTCTCCACAAGAAGTGGGGTGAAGGTACAGTCCTTGAAGTTTCAGGTAGTGGCGCTACTCAGGAACTAAAAATCAATTTCCCAGAGGTAGGACTGAAAAAACTCCTAGCCAGCGTAGCCCCAATTGAGAAAAAAATCTAATTTTTCATCCTTCTCACGAATAATAAAGTGAGGAGGATTTTTATGTATAGTATTTCATTCCAAGAAGATTCACTCTTACCGAGAGAAAGACTGGTTAAAGAAGGAGTAGAGGCTCTGAGCAATCAAGAATTGTTAGCCATTCTGCTCAGAACAGGAACGCGTCAAGCAAACGTTTTTGAAATTGCCCAAAAAGTCTTGAATAGTCTAAACAGCTTAACTGATTTGAAAAAAATGACTCTGCAGGAATTGCAAAGTCTGTCTGGTATTGGACGTATTAAAGCCATTGAACTACAAGCGGTAATTGAACTGGGTCATCGCATTCACAAACATGAAACCCTTGAGATGGAAAGTATTCTCAGTAGTCAAAAGCTAGCCAAGAAAATGCAACAGGAACTTGGTGACAAAAAACAAGAGCACCTAGTGGCGCTCTATCTCAATACTCAAAATCAAATCATTCATCAGCAGACCATCTTTATCGGATCTGCGACACGTAGTATTGCTGAACCGAGGGAAATCCTTCACTATGCATTGAAGCATATGGCCACCTCTGTGATTCTCGTTCATAACCATCCATCTGGTGCCGTATCTCCTAGTCGAAATGACGACCATGTCACTAAGCTGGTCAAGGAAGCTTGTGAACTGATGGGAATAGTTTTCTTGGACCATCTGATCGTCTCGCACTCAGATTACTTTAGTTACCGTGAAAAGACGGATCTGATTTAGAGTTCGTTAACAACATAGTCAAATAGCGTTTTATCTTTGGGTCGATTTTCAAAGAGAAATTCAGGATGCCATTGAACACCAAGATAAGGAAAGCCGTCCGTAGTTGTCACAGCCTCAATGATTCCATCTTTAGGATCATGTGCTACAACCTTAAGATTAGGAGCTAGATCTTTAATACTCTGGTGGTGGAAGGAGTTGATATGGGAGATTTCTCCATAGATTTCTCGGAGAATTGTATCAGGCTCCGTTACGAGGCGTTGGGTCGTGTATTCGGCTGAACAGTCCTGCCAATGATCCTCGATATCTTGGTGAAGCGTACCTCCCATAGCGACATTGAAAAGCTGGGTACCCCGACAAACAGAGAAAATTGGTTTCTTCTGCTTGATGGCTTCTCTGATAAGGGCTAATTCAAACTGGTCTCTTTGAAGATGGTAGTCATCGCTGTCAATGGTTTTAGGTTCACCATAGAATTTTGGATCAACATTTTGCCCACCCGTAAGGATGAGTTTATCAATCATAGCGACGTAATGGCTTGCCATTTCTTGATCACCAATCGGAAGGATGATTGGAATTCCGCCAGCGTCCTTGACTCCTTCAACAAAGCCTTTTGCTGCATAGCTCATCATGACATCATCATCTGGATGAGCTTTTTCATTTCCTGTAATCCCAATAACTGGTTTTTTCATAAATGCTTTCGCTTTCTAATCCTCTTTACGCATAAAATAGAGGAGAGTTTGGAGTTCGCTTGTCAAATCGACATACTGAACGACCACATCTTTTGGAAGATGAAGGTGGACGGGTGAAAAACTGAGAATACCTTTTATACCCGCATCGACCAAAAGATTGGCAACTTCTTGTGATTTAACACTTGGAACAGTTAGGATAGCAGTTTTGACATCTGCTTCTTTGATTTTTTCTTTAATCTGAGAGATACCATAGATTGGAATCCCATCAGGTGTCTGGCTCCCAACTTCTGGATGGTCATCTAGGTCAAAGGCCATGATAATTTTCATCTTGTTACGCTCATGGAAGCGGTAGTGGAGAAGTGCATGCCCCATATTTCCAATTCCAACCAACATAACATTAGTAATCGAGTTATCATTTAGGAGATCAGCAAAAAACGTCATCAATTTTTTGACATCATAACCAAAACCACGACGACCTAGTTCGCCAAAATAGGAGAAATCTCGACGGACAGTCGCAGAATCGATACCGATAGCCTCTGCAATTTGCTTAGAGTTGGCACGTTCAATTTTTTCTGCATGAAATCTCTTGAAAATTCGATAGTAAAGAGAGAGTCTTTTTGCTGTTGCTTTTGGAATAGCAGACTGTTTATCTTTCACAAAATCACAACCTTTCTATTCTTCTATTTTATAGAAACATTGTGAAAAAATCAACAAAAACAAGAAAAAACTAAGAGAATTCTTAGTTTTAATCTGAAAAATTAGTTTGTGATAAAAAACGGTAGAGATCGCCAACTAATCCTTGATAAATCACTTTATCATTCCGTGTTAAGGAACTGATTAGGAGAGTGTCGGGCAGGGTAACACAGCCTGATAGTGATAGCATAAGCTCTTCGTAATCGGCAAATTCAAGTGTACGTTCTACGTGATAGTTATCTTTATAAGTCAAACGAAACATAGCCAATCATCTCTCTTCTTTTGTGAAGATTCCGCGTTCTACAAGACTGTCCATGAGGAAGTAGAATTTCTCTTGGTGGATATGGTGTTCTTCAGATTTAAAGATATTGACCAAACGAAGACCTGATTTGTCAGTGATATTAATTTTAACACCTGTAAGCTCTTTGTTGATGATAATTTTTAGTAGGAAACCTTCACCACTATTAGGAACTTTTTCAAGTAGACGAGTCAGTTCGTAGTTTCCTACCTTTGTTTCAAAGAAAGTATTGTCTCTTAGTGTGAATTTTTTGACAGATGGGCTAAGTGTGTAGTCGTAGCGGCAGTTTTGTAGTTTAATGGTTTTTTCGAATGCCATTAGGTTAATCTCCAATAATATTTTTTAAGGTTTGTGCCAGTTGTTTCAGTTCGTTCTCGGTATTAAGAGGGGACAGACTAATACGGACAGACTCTTTTAAACGATGGGAATCCGATTCATAAAGAGCTTCGAGTACATGACTGGTCTGCACAATACCAGCAGTACAGGCTGAACCAGTTGAGATTGAGATTCCTTCAAGGTCTAACCGAAGCAAGAGTAAGTCATTTTTTTGACCAGGAAAGCCAATGTTGAAAACATAAGGAAGCTGGTGTTTGCTTTCGTTGAGATAGAAGTCGAGTTCCGCAATTTCACCAAGAAAAGCAGTTTTTAATCCCTCTAGTTTTTGGTAATGCTCGGCCTGATGATCCAAGTCTTCTTTGAGGGCAGCAACCATACCGACGATGGCAGCAAGGTTTTCTGTTCCAGCCCGTTTCTTTTGTTCTTGATCGCCACCGTGAAGGTAGGAATCAAAGCCCGTGGAAGAAGCATAAAGAAAGCCAACTCCTTTTGGTCCATGGAACTTGTGAGCGGAAGCACTAAGGAAATCAATTCCTAATTCTTCAGGATGGATAGGGATTTTTCCGATAGCTTGAACAGCATCAACATGATAAGCAGCAGGATGCTCTTTTAAAATATGTCCAATTTCAGCGATAGGTAAGAGACTACCCGTTTCATTATTGGCATACATGGTAGAAACTAGAATGGTATCGTCACGTAACGCTTCTTGAATTTGCTGAGCAGTGATTTCTTGATTTACTGGTTGGATGATGGTCGTTTCAAAGCCAAAATGTTGCACCAGGTAATCAATGGTCTCAAGCACAGAATGGTGCTCAATAGCTGTCGTGATGATGTGTTTTCCACGCTCTTGATGGCGGAGACAATAGCCGATAATAGCGGTATTGTTACTTTCTGTACCGCCAGATGTGAAAAAGATTCGTTGTGGCTTGGTTCTAAGTAAGTGAGCCAACTCCTGACGCGCTTCACGGAGCAGTTTACCAGCATGGCGACCATGACTGTGAATACTTGAAGGATTCCCATGGGTTTCCTGCATGACCTTGGTCATTTCTGCGATAGCTACTGCTGACATTGGAGTAGTAGCAGCATTGTCCAAATAAATCAAAGAATCACCTTATTCCTTTTTATTATATGCAAAGAGTGGGCTAACTGGTTTTCTTTCGTGGATACGGACGATGGCATCACCAATCAATTCGCTAGCGGTGATATAACATACATTTTCCGGAGTTCTTTCTTTGGTTGCTACAGAGTCTGTCACAAGGATTTCTTTAATGTTAGCTGCGTCAAGAAGCTCAGCAGCGCCTTCTACAAAGAGACCATGACTGGATACCGCATAGATTTCAGTTGCACCTTCACGTTCGACGATTTTTGCTGCTTCTGAGAAAGTACGTCCAGTATTTAGGATATCGTCAATCAAGATGGCCTTCTTGCCTTCAACATCACCGATGATATAACCTTGGCTACGCTCTGAATCGTCTTGAGCATAGTCAATGATTGCGATTGGTGCATCTAAATATTCAGCTAAGCTACGGGCACGTTTGACGCCAGAGTTTTTTGGACTAACAACAACGACATCTGATCCCAGCAACCCTTTATCGCTGTAGTGTTTAGCAAAGAGAGGAATTGTATAGAGGTTATCTACTGGAATGTCAAAGAAACCTTGAACCTGAACAGCGTGGAGGTCAAGCGTTAGAACACGACTTACACCAGCCTTGACAAGCATATTGGCAACTAGTTTTGCAGTGAGAGGTTCGCGAGAAGAAGCGATACGATCCTGCCGAGCATAACCAAAGTAAGGAAGGACAACGTTGATACTATGAGCACTTGCACGTACACAAGCATCGACCATGATTAACAACTCCATCAAGTGGTTGCTAACGGGGTAGCTGGTTGATTGGATGATGTAGACATCGTAACCACGGACACTCTCTTCAATGTTGACCTGGATTTCACCATCAGAAAATTGGCGTGAAGATAATTTTCCGAGAGGTACCCCAACCGTCTCTGCGATTTTTTGTGCAATTTCATGATTGGAATTAAGTGCAAAAAGTTTCATGTTGTTTCTATCTGACATTATAGACCGTCCTCTGTAAACTCTAAATATTTTATCTCCATTATTTTACCAGAAAATGGAGATTATTTCAGCATTTTTTCATGCTTTTAATAAAACGAATTAATTTTGAAGGAGCCTTTTGATAAGTGATACTATTTTCTGAAAGAAATTGCTGAAAATCTCGTTTTCCTTTCTCGTGATCAGTGACCTCTAGCTCCAGTTCGTAGTCTGTATGATCAAAGTAGTGACTTTCATCTAGTGCCATTAGACCAATCGACGTTTCCGTTTCGTAACGAATAGTTGCAAGACAGCCCAGAACAAACCAGTCTTGGCTTTCAATACCAATTTTAGCGAGCTTCTCTAAAACGAGCCCTTGAGGTAGTTTTTGTTTTTCTAAGTATGATTCAGCCTCTGGAAGAGTTAGTTTCTGGTTGTATTCCATATTTCCTACAGTTTGTGGCACTTTCAAGGTCAACTCCGCCCAATCTGAAAAGGTGCGAATGCGCATGGCAACCTTTTTTTCACGCAATTGGAAATCAGGTGTATCAATGTAGTAGTTTTTCTGTAGGACGGGTTGGATATGGGAAAACTGTTCTTTTAAATGATCGTAATCCTCTTTTTTCAGTAGTGTTTTCAGTTCAATTTCTAAATGTTTCATTTTTCTAACCTTTTTTCTATCTTTGAAAGCGATTTATGGTATAATGGACAATGTATTTATTGTATATGATTGTAGTGAAAAAATCAAAAATTTTCAACAACACAATCACATACCAAAAGGGAGAAAATATGACCATAGAATGGGAAGAATTTTTAGATCCTTACATTCAAGCTGTTGGTGAATTGAAGATTAAACTTCGTGGGATTCGCAAACAATATCGTAAACAAAACAAGCACTCTCCGATTGAGTTTGTTACTGGACGGGTGAAGCCGATCGAAAGTATTAAGGAAAAAATGAATCGCAGAGGGATTGGCTACGATACTTTGGAACATGACTTGCAGGATATCGCGGGTTTGCGGGTCATGGTGCAGTTCGTCGATGATGTTCAGGAAGTTGTTGCGATTTTACGCAAACGCCATGATATGAGAGTAGTACAGGAACGTGACTACATCACTCATCGTAAGGCTTCGGGTTATCGCTCCTATCATGTGGTGGTAGAGTATACAGTTGACACCATCAGTGGTGTTAAGACGATTCTGGCTGAAATTCAAATCCGGACTTTAGCCATGAATTTTTGGGCTACGATTGAGC
This sequence comes from Streptococcus oralis, assembly GCF_003943415.1. Lineage (GTDB taxonomy): Bacteria > Bacillota > Bacilli > Lactobacillales > Streptococcaceae > Streptococcus > Streptococcus oralis_BJ. The sequence continues at coordinate 387,674 of NZ_RJPK01000001.1, forward strand.
ATTCGCTCAATTATAAGTATCAGGGGGATTTCCCAGAGGAGATCAAGAAAAGGCTGGAAATTACTGCCAAAATTGCTCATCAACTAGATGAAGAAATGGGTAAGATTCGAGATGACATTCAGGAAGCACAGGCTCTCTTTGATCCTTTAAGTAGAAAACTAAACGACGGTGTAGGAAATAGTGACGATACAGATGAAGAATACAGGTAAACGAATTGATCTGATTGCAAATAGAAAACCGCAGAGTCAAAAGGTTTTGTATGAGCTGAAAAATCAGTTGAAAAAACATCATTTTATACTCAACGACACCAATCCTGACATCGTCATATCAATTGGTGGGGATGGGATGCTTTTGTCTGCCTTTCACAAGTACGAGAATCAGTTAGATAAAGTTCGATTTATTGGCGTACATACAGGACACTTGGGATTCTACACGGATTACCGCGACTTTGAGCTGGACCAGTTGGTTACCAATCTCCAACTAGATACTGGCGCCAAGGTTTCCTATCCTGTTTTGAATGTCAAGGTGACACTTGAAAACGGAGAAGTTAAGACCTTCCGTGCATTAAACGAAGCCAGCATTCGTCGGTCAGACCGCACCATGGTTGCAGATATCATCATTAACCATGTTCCGTTTGAGCGATTTCGAGGAGATGGAGTAACTGTTTCAACGCCGACGGGAAGCACTGCCTACAACAAGTCCTTGGGTGGAGCTGTCTTGCATCCGACCATTGAAGCCTTGCAACTGACTGAAATTGCGAGTCTTAACAACCGAGTCTATCGCACTTTGGGATCATCGATCATTATTCCAAAAAAAGATAAGATTGAACTCTTGCCGACACGCAATGATTACCACACGATATCAGTCGATAACAGCGTCTATTCATTCCGTAATATCGAACGGATTGAGTATCAAATCGACCATCACAAGATTCACTTCGTAGCGACACCAAGTCACACTAGTTTCTGGAATCGCGTCAAAGATGCCTTCATCGGCGAGGTGGACGAATGAGGTTTGAATTTATCGCAGATGAACATGTCAAAATCAAAACCTTTCTTAAGAAACACGAGGTTTCTAAAGGACTTTTGGCTAAGATAAAGTTTCGAGGCGGGGCTACTTTGGTCAACGACCAACCTCAAAATGCAACTTATCTCTTAGATGTTGGAGACAGGGTTACCATTGATATTCCAGCAGAGGAAGGGTTTGAGAGCCTTGAAGCTATTGATCGACCACTAGATATCTTGTATGAGGATGACCATTTTCTGGTTTTGAATAAGCCTTATGGAGTAGCCTCTATTCCTAGTGTTAATCATTCTAATACCATTGCCAATTTTATCAAGGGTTACTATGTCAAGCGGGAATATGAAAACCAGCAGGTTCACATCGTGACCAGGCTTGATAGAGATACATCTGGTTTGATGCTCTTTGCCAAGCACGGCTATGCTCATGCACGTTTAGACAAGCAACTGCAACGAAAGTCTATCGAAAAAAGGTATTTTGCACTGGTTAAAGGAGCTGGTGTTTTGGATCCTGAAGGGGAAATTATTGCCCCGATTGCGCGTGATGTGGACTCCATTATCACGAGACGAGTCGCAAAAGGTGGGAAATACGCTCATACATCTTATAAAGTTGTAGCGTCTTATGGAAATATTCACCTAGTCGATATTCGCCTGCATACTGGTCGAACTCATCAGATCCGAGTGCATTTTTCTCATATTGGCTTCCCCTTGTTGGGAGATGATCTCTATGGTGGTAGCCTAGAAGATGGCATTCAACGCCAGGCCCTGCATTGCCATTCCTTATCATTTTATCATCCCTTCTTAGGGCATCAGCTAGAGCTGGAAAGCCCTTTGCCAGATGATTTTAACAATCTTATCACTCAGTTATCAACTAATACTCTTTAAAATCTATTTTGAGTATAATTAATTATCTTAAAGGAGAAACTCATGGAAGTTTTTGAAAGTCTCAAAGCCAGTTTAGTTGGCAAAAATGCTCGTATTGTTCTACCTGAAGGGGAAGAGCCTCGTATCCTTCAAGCGACAAAACGCTTGGTAAAAGAAACAGAAGTTGTTCCTGTTTTACTTGGAAATCCTGCAAAAATTAAAATTTATCTTGAAATCGAAGGGATCATGGATGGTTATGAAGTGATTGATCCCCAACACTATCCTCAATTTGAAGATATGGTGGTTGCACTTGTAGAACGTCGTAAAGGAAAAATGTCAGAAGAAGAAGCGCGCCAGGTCTTGCTAAAAGATGTTAACTACTTTGGTGTTATGCTTGTCTATATGGGCTTGGTAGATGGAATGGTATCAGGTGCTACTCATTCAACTGCCGCAACTGTTCGTCCAGCTCTTCAGATTATTAAAACACGACCAAATGTTACACGGACATCAGGTGCCTTTCTTATGGTACGTGGTACAGAACGTTACTTGTTTGGTGACTGTGCCCTCAACATCAATCCAGATGCGGAAGCTTTGGCTGAAATTGCTATCAACTCAGCGATTACTGCAAAAATGTTTGGAATTGAACCCAAAATCGCTATGTTGAGTTATTCTACAAAAGGCTCTGGTTTTGGTGATAGTGTTGACAAGGTGGTTGAAGCAACTAAACTGGCACATAACTTACGTCCTGACCTTGAGATTGATGGAGAATTGCAATTTGACGCAGCCTTTGTCCCAGAAACAGCAGCTCTAAAAGCTCCAGGAAGCAATGTGGCAGGTCAAGCAAATGTCTTCATTTTCCCAGGTATCGAAGCAGGTAATATTGGTTATAAGATAGCTGAACGTCTAGGTGGTTTTGCGGCTGTCGGTCCCGTTCTACAAGGATTGAATAAACCAGTCAACGATCTATCACGTGGATGTAACCCAGATGATGTTTACAAATTGACTCTCATCACAGCAGCTCAGGCGATCAATCAATAAAGAAATGGAGTCTCTTCCTCTCGTAGAAGAGGCTTTTTTAGCGCTAAGAAAAGGACAGTTAGGAGCTTCTATGTTATACTAGATATATGTTAGATTTGAAAGAATACGGTGTTGATATGTGGCCAGAGGAGAAGATTTCCTCTTTCCGCGAGAAACTCCTCAACTGGTACGATGAAAACAAACGGGATTTGCCATGGCGTAGAAGTAAAAATCCTTATCATATCTGGGTTTCTGAAATTATGCTCCAACAGACTAGAGTAGACACAGTTATTCCCTACTATGAACGATTTTTGGACTGGTTTCCAACTGTGGAAAGTTTGGCTAATGCGCCTGAAGAACGTTTGTTGAAAGCATGGGAGGGGTTGGGTTATTATTCTCGAGTGCGCAATATGCAGGCTGCGGCCCAGCAGATTATGGCTAACTTTGGTGGTCAATTTCCAAACACCTATGAAGGAATTTCCAGTCTGAAAGGGATTGGTCCTTATACTGCGGGAGCAATTTCCAGTATCGCTTTTAATTTACCCGAGCCCGCAGTTGATGGCAATGTCATGCGAGTTTTGTCTCGCTTGTTTGAGGTCAATCATGATATCGGAGTTCCTAGCAATCGAAAGATCTTCCAAGCTATGATGGAAATCTTGATTGATCCAGAACGGCCGGGTGACTTTAACCAAGCTTTGATGGATTTGGGTTCTGACATAGAGGCGCCAGTTAATCCTAGACCAGAAGAAAGCCCTGTTAAGGACTTTAGTGCAGCCTATCAGAATGGGACCATGGATATTTATCCGATTAAAGAACCCAAGAAAAAACCTCTTCCAATCTATCTCAAGGCTTTGGTTGTGCGCAATGCTCAAGGTCAATATCTACTTGAGAAAAACGAAAGTGAGAAACTGCTAGCTGGTTTTTGGCATTTCCCCTTGATAGAAGTAGAGGAGTTTTCACAGGAAGAGGAACAACTGAATCTATTTGCTCAGGTCGCTGAAAAAAGCGTTACTTTCGGTCCAACACCCCAAGAAAGTTTTGAGCAAGATTATGATTTAGAAGTTGATTGGTCTTATCAAGTATTTGATCAAGTCAAGCATGTCTTTAGTCATCGGAAATGGCATATTCAAATCCTAGCGGGTCAGGTGACAGAATCAAAACAGTTTTCTGACAGAGAAATTCGCTGGGTTTCTCCTCAGGAATTTTCTGATTATCCATTTGCTAAACCTCAACAAAAGATTTGGCAGGCTTATAAAACACTTCTTGAAGATGAGGGCTGGAATTAGCCATTTGTGCCTTCTTTACATTTTTTTGTTATAATAGATAGAGAAAAGGTGAACATATGAAAAAAATATTAGTTGTAGATGATGAGAAACCAATCTCAGATATTATTAAGTTCAATATGACCAAGGAAGGTTATGAGGTTGTAACAGCCTTTAACGGTAGAGAAGCTATTGAGCTATTTGAGGCAGAGCAACCAGATATTATTATTCTAGACTTGATGCTACCTGAAATTGATGGTTTAGAAGTAGCCAAAGCCATTCGTAAGACGAGTAGTGTGCCTATCATTATGCTCTCAGCCAAGGATAGTGAGTTTGACAAGGTTATCGGTTTAGAACTTGGGGCAGATGATTATGTCACAAAGCCTTTCTCAAACCGTGAATTGCAGGCGCGTGTCAAGGCTTTACTCCGTCGTACAGATCTCGCTTCAGTGGATAGTCAAGAAACTGATGAAAAGAAATCCCAACCCCTACAGATTGGCGATTTGGAAATTCTGCCGGACGCTTACGTAGCCAAAAAATATGGTGAGGAACTGGAATTGACCCACCGCGAGTTTGAGCTCTTGTACCACTTGGCTTCCCATATTGGACAAGTCATTACTCGTGAACACTTGCTTGAGACTGTCTGGGGCTATGATTATTTTGGTGATGTTCGTACAGTGGATGTGACTATCCGACGTTTACGTGAAAAAATTGAAGACACTCCAAGCCGTCCAGAATACATCCTAACACGTCGTGGTGTGGGTTACTATATGAGAAATAATGATTGAAGATATTAGACAAACGATTCTGACCAGTGATTTTATCTTTATTTTGATTTTGCTGGGCTTTATCTTGGTGGTCACCTTGCTATTGCTAGAAAATCGCCGTGATAATATTCGTCTAAAGCAGATTAATCAAAAGGTCAAGGATTTGATTGCAGGGGATTATTCTCGAGTTTTGGATATGCAGGGAAGTTCTGAAATTACCAACATCACCAATAATCTCAATGATTTGTCTGAGGTCATTCGTTTAACGCAGGAGAATTTGGAGCAAGAAACAAAAAGGCTTAACAGTATTCTTTCTTATATGACAGATGGAGTTCTTGCGACCAATCGCCGTGGTCAGATTACTATGATTAACGATATGGCTAAGAAACAGCTGGGTATCATAAAAGAAGAAGCATTGAACAAAAGCATTCTAGAATTGCTTAAGATAGAGGAAGAGTATGAACTGCGTGACCTCATTACACAGATTCCCGAATTGATGATTGATTCCCAAAATGCTAATGGAGAATATCTTAGCCTTCGTGTGCGTTTTGCACTCATTCGTCGTGAGTCTGGATTCATCTCTGGTTTGGTTGCCGTTTTGCACGATACGACTGAACAGGAGAAGGAAGAGCGTGAACGGAGACTCTTCGTGTCCAATGTTAGCCATGAGTTGAGGACTCCTTTGACCAGTGTTAAATCTTATCTTGAAGCCTTAGACGAGGGAGCCTTGTATGATCCTGTTGCTCCTGATTTTATTAAGGTTTCGCTTGATGAAACCAACCGTATGATGCGGATGGTGACAGATCTCTTGCATCTCTCTCGTATTGATAATGCGACCACTCAGTTGGATGTGGAATTGATTAATTTTACAGCCTTCATCACCTTTATCCTCAACCGCTTTGATAAGATGAGAAGTCAGGATGAGGAGAAAAAATATGAGCTGGTTAGAGATTATCCTATCAATTCTGTTTGGATCGAGATCGATACTGATAAGATGACCCAGGTGATTGATAATATTCTCAACAATGCCATCAAGTACTCACCAGATGGTGGGAAAATTACTGTCAGCATGAAAACTACTGATGACCAGATGATTTTATCCATAAAAGACCAAGGTCTAGGTATTCCAAAGCAAGATTTGCCGAAGATTTTTGACCGCTTTTACCGTGTGGATCGTGCAAGAAGCCGGGCTCAAGGTGGTACTGGTCTAGGTCTGGCTATCGCCAAAGAAATCATCAAACAACACAATGGCTTTATATGGGCCAAAAGTGAATACGGTAAGGGATCAACCTTTACCATCGTGCTCCCTTATGATAAGGATGCCGTAAAAGAAGAAATATGGGAGGACGAAATAGAAGACTAGAATGAGTGAAATAGGCTTTAAATACAGTATTTTAGCATCAGGTTCCAGTGGAAATTCCTTTTATCTGGAGACCCCAAAAAAGAAAATCTTAGTGGATGCAGGGTTGTCTGGTAAGAAAATTACCAGTCTCTTGAGTGAAATCAACCGCAAACCTGAGGATCTGGATGCGATTTTGATTACGCATGAGCATTCCGACCATATCCATGGAGTCGGTGTATTGGCTCGTAAGTATGGTATGGACCTTTACGCTAATGAGAAAACTTGGCAGGCTATGGAAAATAGCAAGTACCTCGGCAAGGTAGATTCATCGCAGAAGCACATTTTTGAAATGGGAAAAACCAAAACCTTTGGCGATATCGACATTGAGAGTTTTGGGGTCAGCCACGATGCGGCAGCGCCACAGTTTTACCGCTTTATGAAAGACGACAAGAGCTTTGTTATGCTGACCGATACAGGCTATGTAAGTGACCGTATGGCTAGAATAGTCGAGAATGCTGACGGCTATCTCATTGAGTCCAACCACGACGTGGAAATCTTGCGAGCAGGTTCTTACGCTTGGCGACTCAAACAGCGAATTCTATCAGATCTCGGTCACCTCTCTAACGAAGACGGTGCTGAGGCCATGATTCGTGCAATGGGAAATCGGACCAAGAAAATCTACCTCGGACATTTGTCCAAAGAGAACAATATCAAGGAGTTGGCTCATATGACCATGGTCAATCAGCTGGCTCAAGCTGATCTGGGAGTAGGAGTAGACTTTAAGGTTTATGATACCTCTCCAGATACAGCAACACCACTGACAGATATATAAAAAGAAGGCGAGTGCCTTCTTTTGTTGTTTTTTACAATCCTGCAAATTCTTTGATTTCTTCTGCTGACATGGAAGAGTCGCAACGGACATTGATTTGGTCATCAGCAACATGAACGAATCCCGGAACAGTTGGGATACCATAACGTGAACGGAAATCTTGCAAAGCATTGAGTTGGCTAGGTTCTTCGCTATTGATGAAGTAGATATGTGCTTTAGTTTCAGCTACGACACCTGCCAATGTGCCAGCAAATTTACGGCAGTAAGGGCAAGTTTTACGACCAATAAAGAAGGTTGCAGTTTCTTTTTTATCAAGAGCTTCTTGCGCACGCGCAACTGTAGTGACTTCAAGGTCTTTGATGTTATCTAAAAATTGTTCCATGAGATTACCTCGCTTTCATTGATAAGTCTAGTATGCCATAAAGTTCCTAAAATTGCTTAGATTTGATACGAAAAAAGATGAGATTGGCTGGTCTCATCTTTTATAGATTTTTATTTTACAAAAGCATTGATTTCTGCTTCGATGTTAGCAATCTTAGCTTGTGATTCTTCGTTACTTTCACCCACAACGGCAATGTAGAACTTGATTTTTGGTTCAGTACCTGAAGGGCGAACGGCAATCCATGAACCGTCAGCAAGTGTGTATTTCAAAACATCACTTGGAGGAGTTGTCAAGTTTGTAACAGTACCGTCAGCAGCAGTAGCAGTTTGTGCTTTGAAGTCTTCTACAACAGTGATAGCTGTTGCGTTCCATTCTTTTGGACCATTGTCACGGAATTTAGCCATAATCGCTTTGATTTGCTCAGCTCCATCAACCCCTGAGAGAGTTACAGAGATAGTCTTTTCAGCGTAGTAACCGTACTCTTTGTAGATTTCTTCGATACCGTCAGCAAGAGTCAGACCACGTGAACGGTAGTAAGCAGCAAGCTCAGCAACAACAAGAACGGCTTGGATAGCATCTTTATCACGTACGAATGGTTTGATTAAGTAACCGAAGCTTTCTTCAAATCCCATCATGTAAGTGTGGTTGTGTTTTTCTTCGAATTCTTGGATCTTTTCAGCGATGAATTTGAAACCAGTCAAAACGTTGAACATGGTTGCGCCGTAGCTTTCAGCAATCTTCGTTACCAAGTCAGTTGATACGATGGATTTGCAGAGAGCAGCATTTTCAGGAAGAGTGCCAGCATTTTTGTGGGCTTCCAAGATGTACTTAGACATGATGGCACCGATTTGGTTACCTGAAAGGTTGAGGTAGCTTCCATCTTTTTGAAGGACTTCAACACCAACACGGTCAGCATCAGGGTCAGTTGCAACAAGAACATCCGCACCAACTTGACGACCAAGCTCTTCAGCAAGGGCGAAAGCTGCTTGGCTTTCTGGGTTTGGAGACTTAACAGTAGAGAAGTCTGGGTCTGGAGTTGCTTGCGCTTCAACAACTTGAACAGAGTCAAATCCTGCTTGGGAAAGAGCACGACGAGCCAACATTTCACCAGTACCATGAAGTGGTGTGTAGACAATCTTCATGTCTTTACCGAATTCTTCAATCAAGGCTGGGTTGATATTTACGTCCTTAACCTCTTTAAGGTATTCTACGTCAACAGCTTCGCCGATAACTTCAATCAAGCCAGAAGCTTTTTCAGCTTCGACATCAGCAACTTCCACAGCGAATGGATTTTCGATAGCACGGATATAAGTCGTCAAAGCGTCCGCGTCATGTGGAGGCATTTGTCCACCGTCTTCTCCATAAACCTTGTAACCGTTAAATGGAGCAGGATTGTGACTGGCAGTAATCATGATACCTGCAAAACAGTTGAGGTGACGAACTGCAAATGAGAGTTCTGGAGTTGGACGGAGGCTTTCAAATACGTAAGATTTGATACCGTGTTTAGCAAGAACTGCCGCAGATTCAAAGGCAAACTCAGGTGAGAAGTGACGACTATCGTAGGCAATTGCCACACCACGTTCTTTTTCATTCCCACCTTTTGATTCAATCAAACGAGCCAAACCTTCAGTTGCTTGACGAACAACATAGATATTGATACGATTTGTACCAGCACCGATCAAACCACGCATACCAGCAGTACCAAATTCAAGATTGGTATAAAAGGCATCTTCCTTTGTTTTTTCGTCCATATTTTCCAAATCTTGACGAAGGTAGTCTGGAAGGTCAGCAAAATCGACCCATTTTTGATAATTTTCTTGGTAAGTCATAGAGTGTCTCCTTTGTTTATTTGCTTTAATCGCTTTCATTATATCACGATTTGACATTTTAGTAAAACGTTAGCATAACTTTCTGAAAAAGCTTGAAATGAAATGGATTCTACAGTCTTGAACCCCTTAGGGAAACATGCTATACTACATATATGATTATTTTACAAGCTAATAAAATTGAACGTTCATTTGCAGGAGAGGTTCTTTTTGATAATATCAATCTGCAAGTAGATGAACGAGATCGGATTGCCCTCGTTGGGAGAAATGGAGCGGGTAAGTCTACTCTTTTGAAGATTTTGGTTGGAGAAGAGGAGCCAACTAGTGGGGAAATCAATAAGAAAAAAGATATTTCTCTGTCTTATCTAGCCCAAGATAGCCGATTTGAGTCTGAAAATACCATCTACGATGAAATGCTCCATGTCTTTGATGACCTACGTCGAACTGAGAAGCAACTCCGTCAGATGGAACTGGAGATGGGTGAAAAGTCTGGTGAGGATTTGGATAAACTGATGGCGGATTATGACCGTTTGTCAGAAAATTTCCGTCAGGCTGGTGGCTTTACCTATGAAGCTGATATCCGTGCTATTTTGAATGGCTTCAAGTTTGACGAATCTATGTGGCAGATGAAAATTGCCGAGCTTTCTGGTGGTCAAAATACTCGTCTGGCTCTAGCAAAAATGCTCCTTGAAAAGCCTAATCTCTTGGTCTTGGACGAGCCAACCAACCACTTGGATATTGAAACCATAGCCTGGTTGGAAAATTACTTGATAAACTATAGCGGTGCCCTCATTATTGTCAGCCACGACCGTTATTTCTTAGACAAGGTTGCGACGGTTACACTCGATTTGACCAAGCATTCCTTAGATCGCTATGTGGGAAATTACTCTCGTTTTGTCGAGCTGAAAGAACAAAAACTAGCAACGGAAGCTAAGAACTATGAAAAGCAGCAGAAGGAAATCGCTGCTCTGGAAGACTTTGTCAATCGTAATCTAGTCCGAGCTTCAACGACCAAACGCGCTCAATCTCGCCGGAAACAATTGGAAAAAATGGAGCGTTTGGACAAACCTGAAGCTGGTAAGAAATCAGCCAACATGACCTTCCAATCTGAAAAAACGTCTGGGAATGTTGTCCTGACAGTTGAAAATGCAGCCATTGGCTATGATGGGGAAATACTCTCAGAGCCTATCAATCTGGATCTTCGTAAGATGAGTGCTGTTGCCATCGTAGGACCAAACGGCATTGGGAAGTCAACCATTATCAAGTCAATAGTAGACCAGATCCCTTTTATCAAGGGAGAAAAACGTTTTGGTGCCAATGTTGAGGTTGGCTACTATGACCAAACCCAAAGCAAGCTAACACCAAGTAATACTGTTCTGGATGAACTTTGGAATGATTTTAAACTGACTCCAGAAGTTGAGATTCGCAACCGCCTTGGTGCCTTCCTTTTCTCAGGAGATGATGTCAAAAAGTCAGTCGGCATGCTGTCTGGTGGCGAGAAAGCTCGTTTACTTCTTGCCAAACTTTCAATGGAAAACAATAACTTCCTGATTCTTGACGAGCCGACCAACCACTTGGATATTGATAGCAAGGAAGTGCTAGAAAATGCCTTGATTGACTTTGACGGTACCTTGCTATTTGTTAGCCATGACCGTTACTTTATCAATCGTGTCGCCACTCATGTTTTGGAATTATCTGAGAACGGCTCGACTCTTTACTTGGGAGATTACGATTACTATGTTGAGAAGAAAGCAGAAGTAGAAGCGAGCCAGACAGAGGAAGCTTCAATGAGTAATCAGGCAAAAGAAGCAAGTCCAGCCAATGATTATCAAGCTCAGAAAGAAAGTCAGAAAGAAGCCCGTAAGCTCATGCGCCAAATAGAGAGTTTAGAGGCTGAAATCGAAGAGTTAGAGAGCCAAAGCCAAACCATTTCTGAAAAAATGCTGGAAACCAATGATGCTGAAAAACTCATGGAATTGCAGACTGAACTGGACAAAATCAGCCATCGTCAGGAAGAAGCTATGCTTGAGTGGGAAGAATTATCGGAGCAGGTGTAAGAAATGGAACATCTTGGAAAGGTATTTCGTGAATTTCGAACAAGTGGGAAATACTCCTTAAAAGAGGCAGCAGGTGAATCATGTTCAACCTCTCAGTTATCTCGCTTCGAGCTTGGGGAGTCTGACCTAGCAGTTTCTCGTTTCTTTGAGATTTTGGACAATATTCATGTGACTATTGAAAATTTCATGGACAAGGCTAGGGATTTTCAAAATCATGAACATGTTGCCTTGATGGCACAGATTATTCCGCTTTACTACTCAAATGATATTGCAGGTTTTCAAAAGCTTCAAAAGGAACAGCTTAAGAAAGCGAAGAGTTCGATCAATCCCCTCTATTTTGAGCTGAATTGGATTCTGCTACAAGGCCTTATTTGTCAAAGAGATGCCAGTTACACTATGAAGCAGAGTGATTTGGATAAGGTAGCAGATTATCTCTTCAAAACAGAAGAATGGACTATGTATGAGTTGATTCTTTTTGGTAATCTCTATACTTTCTACAATGTGGACTATGTGGCTCGGATTGGTAGAGAAGTCATGGAGCGAGAAGACTACTATAAAGAAATTGGTCGCCATCGAAAACTCGTTTTGATTCTAGCTCTTAACTGTTACCAGCATTGCTTGGAAAATTTTGCTTTTGAAAATGCCAGCTATTTTGAAGCTTATGTAGAGAAGATTATTGGTGATGGTATCAAACTGTATGAGCGTAATATTTTCCATTATCTAAGAGGCTTTTCCTTGTACCAAAAAGGACAGTGTAATGAAGGTTGTAACCAGATGCAGGAAGCCATGCATATTTTTGATGTACTTGGACTTCCAGAGCAAGTGGCTTACTATCAGGAACATTATGAAAAATTTGTAAATCCTTAAATTTCCCAAATAAGGGAAAAACGAAGAAACTCCTTTCAGTTTTGATACAATAGTTTCAAAATTTGAGAGGAGCTTTTTATATGAATCGACATGCAATCCAGTTGATTAGTCGTGGGGCTATTAATAAGGTAGGGAATATGCTCTATGATTATGGAAACAGTGTTTGGTTGGCTTCAATGGGAACGATAGGACAGACTGTTCTTGGGATTTATCAAATTTCTGAACTGGTCACATCGATTCTGGTCAATCCCTTTGGAGGAGTGATTTCAGACCGCTTTTCGCGTCGCAAAATTTTGATGACGACGGACTTGATTTGTGGCGTTCTCTGTTTAGCTATTTCTTTTATCAGAAATGATAGCTTGATGATTGCTGCCTTGATTTTTGCCAATATTGTTCAGGCGGTTGCCTTTGCATTTTCTCGTACAGCTAACAAAGCCATTATAACTGAGGTTGTAGAGAAAGACGAGATTGTGACCTATAATGCTCGTTTAGAGCTCGTTTTGCAGGTTGTAGGTGTTAGCTCCCCTGTACTTTCTTTCCTCGTTTTACAATTTGCCAGTCTCCATATGACACTCGTTTTAGATGCTATTAGTTTTTTCATCGCATTTATCTTAGTAGCTTTCCTTCCCAAAAAAGAGACTCAGTTACAAGAGAAAAAGACTTTCAGCTGGAAAAATATTCTTTCTGATATGAAAGAAGGGATTCGCTATATTTGGCGCCAGCAAGAAATTTTTTTCCTTTTGTTAGTCGCTTCCAGTGTTAATTTCTTTTTTGCAGCCTTTGAATTTCTCCTCCCTTTTTCAGATCAGCTTTACAGGGTAGAAGGAGCTTATGCAACTATTTTAACTATGGGCGCTATTGGTTCCATTGTGGGAGCTCTTCTAGCTAGTAAAATAAAGGCAAATGTTTATAATCTTTTGATTCTATTGGCTTTGACTGGAGTTGGAGTTTTTATGATGGGATTACCACTGCTAACTTTTCTTTCCTTTTCTGGAAATTTAGTTTGTGAACTGTTTATGACGATTTTTAATATTCACTTTTTTACTCAGGTGCAAACTAAGGTTGAGGGGGAATACTTGGGAAGGGTACTAAGCACAATTTTTACCTTAGCCATCCTATTTATGCCGATTGCAAAAGGCTTTATGACAGTGCTGCCAAGTGTTCATCTCTTTTCTTTCTTGATAATTGGAAGCGGGGTTGTTGCCCTGTCTTGTTTATCCCTCGTTTATGTACGAAGTCATTTTAAAAAAGAGTTATAATTTCTCTTTTTTAGAAAATATTACACTACAAACCATTTTTCAGTCCTTCTCTATTGTGAGGAGGGCTTGATTTGTGGTAAAATGGTTTTATGAATGAAAGAATGAATGAGTTAGTTGCCTTACTCAACCGCTATGCAACCGAGTACTATACGAGCGATAATCCCTCGGTTTCAGATAGCGAGTATGATCGCCTCTACCGAGAGTTGGTCGAGTTGGAAGCTGCCTATCCAGATCAAGTTTTAGCGGACAGTCCGACCCATCGTGTTGGTGGCAAGGTTTTAGATGGTTTTGAAAAATACAGTCATCAGTATCCCCTTTATAGTTTGCAGGATGCTTTTTCACGTGAAGAGTTAGAAGCTTTTGATGCGCGTGTTCGTAAGGAGTTACCCCATCCTACCTATATCTGTGAGTTGAAAATCGATGGTTTGTCTATTTCTCTTACTTATGAAAAGGGGATTTTGGTCGCTGGGGCGACACGTGGTGATGGTTCTATTGGAGAAAATATCACCGAAAACCTCAAGCGTGTCAAGGATATTCCTTTGACCTTACCAGAAGAACTTGATATTACCGTTCGTGGGGAGTGTTACATGCCACGCGCTTCCTTTGATCTGGTCAACCAAGCTCGCCAAGAAAATGGAGAGCCTGAATTTGCCAATCCTCGTAATGCGGCAGCTGGAACCCTGCGACAGTTGGATACAGCAGTAGTAGCCAAGCGCAATCTTGCCACTTTCCTCTATCAAGAAGCTAGCCCTTCAACTCGTGATAGCCAAGAAAAAGTTTTGAAGCACCTAGAACAACTCGGTTTTGTGGTAAATCCTAAGCGAATTTTGGCTGAAAGCATAGATGAAATCTGGGATTTTATCCAAGAAGTAGGAAAAGAACGGGAACATTTGCCTTACGATATTGATGGAGTGGTTATCAAAGTCAATGACTTAGCAGGTCAAGAAGAACTCGGTTTTACAGTTAAAGCGCCTAAGTGGGCAGTTGCATACAAATTTCCTGCTGAGGAAAAAGAAGCCCAACTACTCTCAGTTGACTGGACAGTTGGCCGTACTGGTGTTGTCACGCCAACTGCCAACCTAACTCCTGTTCAGCTTGCTGGTACGACTGTTAGCCGTGCAACACTACACAACGTAGATTATATTGCTGAAAAAGATATCCGCAAAGACGATACAGTTATCGTCTATAAGGCTGGGGACATCATCCCTGCTGTCTTGCGTGTGGTAGAGTCTAAACGTCTTTCTGAAGAAAAACTAGATATTCCATCAAATTGCCCAAGTTGTGACAGTCACTTGCTTCATTTTGAAGACGAAGTGGCTCTTCGTTGTATCAATCCTCGCTGTCCTGCTCAAATTATGGAAGGCTTGATTCACTTTGCCTCTCGAGATGCCATGAATATTACGGGCCTTGGTCCTTCCATAGTTGAGAAACTCTTCGCTGCCAATCTAGTCAAGGACGTGGCAGATATTTATCGTTTGAAAGAAGACGATTTCCTCCTTTTAGAAGGCATCAAGGAAAAGTCAGCCTCTAAACTCTATCAGGCTATTCAAGCCTCTAAGGAAAACTCAGCTGAGAAACTCTTGTTTGGTTTGGGAATTCGTCATGTAGGAAGTAAGGCTAGTCAGCTCTTGCTTCAGCATTTCCATTCAATTGAAAATCTGGCTCAGGCAGACCCAGAGGAAGTGGCAAGTATAGAAAGCTTGGGTAGTGTAATTGCCCAAAGTCTTCAGACTTATTTTGCTACAGAAGGGTCTAAGATTCTCTTAGATGAGCTGAAAGAAGCAGGGGTCAATCTAGACTACAAAGGTCAGACTGTAGTAGCAGACGCAGCCCTGTCAGGTTTGACAGTAGTTCTGACTGGAAAACTGGAACGTCTCACTCGCTCAGAAGCAAAAAGCAAACTCGAAAGTCTGGGAGCTAAGGTAACCGGCAGTGTATCCAAGAAAACAGATCTAGTCGTAGCAGGAGCGGATGCAGGAAGCAAACTCCAAAAAGCTCAAGAACTTGGTATTGAAGTTCGAGATGAAGCCTGGTTGGAAAGTTTGTAGAGAATAGTAGAAAGCTAGGTGTTAGATAGTCTGAAACCATCTCGCTTGAAGTGTTTTTACCTAGATTGAATCTATTGTCAGTCAGATATTCAATCGCTGAATCTATCAGCACCACATAAAAAATTTAAAATGAAATTAGGAAAAGAAATGTTTAATTACCCTGTAGTCATCCATTTTCATCGAAAAAATGGGGATTATGCAGCCTGTTCATTTAGTAGAAAACAGGCGGACAATGTTGAAAAATTGTATTATGAGAATAACTTTTTTGGCGCAAAGTTCTCTTTCACAGTCACAAGTCAAGAAAAGTTAGAAAACCTAAAGTTCTCAGTTGAAATTGATGGAAAAGTTAAGGAATATCCCGTGCGTTATAACCACTATCCCCTTCTGACAGAAGTTTGGATTTTAGAGGGCGATGAGACGGTTTATTATTCTGAAAACCCGGCCATTGCTAGTCCTTACTACAAAGATCAAAATCCATTTGCTTTTGATAAAGCAATCCATAGTGCTAGTTTTGATCACCACTGGGGCTACCAAGGAGAGCTAGGTTATAGCCTTTCAGATTATCAGACAAGCTTTAAACTTTGGGCTCCTACAGCTACAGCTGTACAGGTGCTTGTCTATGAAAATACCAGCAACGACGCTCCGATTTGGAAAACCTTTAATCTAGAGCGTGGAAATAGCTATTCATACAGTCATAAGTATAATACCATTGGTGTGTGGAGTCTAGACTTAGATGAAAATCTTGCTGGTAAGGCTTATCAGTATCAAATTGAATTTCCTCACCACCAGACTTTGACAAGAGATCCTTATACAACTGCAACTAGTCCTGACGGAAAACGTTCTGTTATTCTCTCACACAAAGACAGACAAGTAGAAGGATTTGAGGTCAAACATGGAACAGATGCTCCTTGGCGTTTAGATAATCCATGTAAAGCGGTTATCTGTGAAATGCATATCCGAGATTTAACCAAATCTCCAACATCTGGAGTGGCAGAGCATCTCCGTGGAACCTTCCTTGGAGCTGCCCAGACTGGAACTGTAAACCAATTTGGCCAAGCAACCGCCTTTGACTATATCAAAGCACTTGGATGCAACTATGTTCAACTCCAGCCTATCTTTGATCGTCATAAGGAATACGACGAGGATGGAAATGTAACCTATAACTGGGGCTATGATCCTCAAAACTACAATGCACCAGAACCAAGTTTCTCTAGTAATCCAGATGATCCAGGACAAGTCGTTCGTGATCTGAAAACCATGATTCAGGCTTATCATGATGCAGGAATTGGTGTCATCATGGACGTGGTTTATAATCACACCTTCTCAACGGTTGATGCGCCTTTCCAGATAACTGTTCCAGATTATTACTACCGCATGAACCCAGATGGAACCTTCCAAAATGGTACAGGTGTAGGAAATGAAACAGCGAGTGAACATGAAATGTTCCGTAAGTACATGATTGACTCTCTCCTATACTGGGTGAAAGAGTACAATATTGATGGTTTCCGTTTTGACTTGATGGGTATTCATGATGTCAAAACCATGCAAGCGATTCGTTGGGCGCTAGATGAGGTTGATCCCCGTATTATCACCTATGGAGAAGGTTGGGATATGGGAACAGGTCTTGCACCTTATGATAAGGCCAAGAAGGACAATGCCTACCAAATGCCAAATATCGGATTCTTCAATGATGATCAGCGTGATGCGGTCAAAGGAGGAGAAGTTTATGGTGCAATCAAGTCAGGATTTGTAAGTGGCGCAGCCACTGAGCCAATCATTGCCAAGGCCATTCTTGGTAGCCGAGAATTGGGTTCTTATCTCAGTCCAAACCAGGTTCTCAACTATGTTGAAGCCCATGACAATTACAATCTACATGATTTGCTGGCAACTCTTCATCCTGATCAAAGTTCAGACCAGATTATGCGCAAGGTCGAGACAGCGACAGCAATGAATCTTCTCATGCAAGGAATGTCCTTTATGGAAATTGGGCAAGAATTTGGTCGAACCAAGTTAATTCCGACAGGCGAACACGGAGAACTTACTCCGGCAGACCGAGAACGTGCTATGAATAGTTACAACGCTCCTGACAGTGTCAACCAAATAAACTGGGATTTGATCAATGAAAGACAAGAAAGCATTGACTTTGTCCGTCAAATTATTCGACTGAAGACAAAAACTAGCGCCTTTTCTTATCCTACATACGAAGAAGTCTACCGTCATGTCTTTGTCCACACAGCTGCAGAAAATAGCGGATGGATTGTTTACGAGATTCACGGGGGACCCGAACATCTATTGGTAGTATTCAATGCCAAGGGAACTTCCTTATACTTTGAAAATGCAGGAAATCTAGAAATGCTTGTGACCAATAGTAGTTCGAAACAAGAAAATGTCATTGATGATACTAGTGTCGCAGTGCTAAAAGTACTCTCTTAAATGTATAAACTAAAAAGGGTTAGATTGTCTAATCCTTTTTATCATTTATAAGTTTTCAATGAAGAGTAGAATCAAGTGTCAAACTATTTGACGAATCAAGTTTGTGAAAATAATCTCAATTTTTTCACAAAAAGGGTTGTAATTTTCTGAAAATTTGATAAAATAAGTTTTAATCATTTTCAGGAGGAAGAAAATTGGTAAGATATCAGAATTTAGTAAATGGAAATTGGAAATCATCTGAAAAGGAAATTGCAATCTATTCACCCATTAATCAGGAAAAGCTGGGGACAGTACCAGCTATGAGTCAGGCAGAAGTTGATGAGGCTATGAAAGCTGCGCGTGCAGCTCTTCCTGCATGGCGTGATTTAGCACCCGTAGAACGGGCGGCCTATTTGCATAAGACGGCAGATATTTTAGAACGTGACAAGGAAGTAATTGGAACGATACTTGCCAAGGAGGTGGCAAAGGGAATTCAGGCAGCTATCGGAGAAGTAGTTCGTACAGCAGATTTGATCCGTTTTGCCGCTGAAGAAGGTCTCCGTATCACTGGACAAGCAATGGAAGGTGGCGGTTTTGAAGCTGCCAGTAAAAACAAACTAGCCGTTGTCCGTCGTGAGCCAGTTGGTGTCGTTTTAGCTATCGCGCCATTTAACTACCCAGTCAACCTTTCTGGATCTAAAATTGCTCCGGCTTTGATTGCAGGAAATGTCGTTATGTTTAAGCCACCAACGCAAGGATCTATTTCTGGTCTCTTGCTAGCTAAGGCTTTTGATGAGGCAGGTATTCCAGCAGGAGTATTTAATACGATAACTGGACGAGGTTCTGAAATTGGTGACTATATCATTGAGCACAAAGAAGTGAACTTTATCAACTTTACCGGCTCGACTCCAATTGGTGAGCGAATCGGTCGTTTAGCTGGAATGCGTCCTATCATGCTTGAACTTGGTGGGAAAGATGCAGCTATCGTTCTCGAAGATGCAGACTTGGAACACGCAGCTAAACAAATCGTCGGTGGAGCCTTTAGCTATTCAGGGCAACGTTGCACAGCTATCAAGCGTGTCTTGGTTGTGGAAAGTGTAGCGGATAAATTGGCTGAATTACTTCAGGCAGAAGTTGCTAAGCTAACAGTTGGTGACCCATTTGACAATGCTGATATCACACCTGTTATTGACAATGCTTCAGCTGATTTTATCTGGGGATTGATTCAGGATGCGCAAGATAAAGGTGCCAAAGCACTCAGTCCAACCAAACGTGAGGGCAATCTCATTTGGCCGGGACTTTTTGATTATGTCACAAGAGATATGAAATTAGCATGGGAAGAACCGTTTGGTCCTGTTCTGCCAATTATCCGTATTTCCGATTCAAATGAAGCGGTAGCAATTGCCAATGAATCTGAGTTCGGTCTTCAATCATCCGTGTTCACAAATGATTTTAAAAAAGCATTTGAAA
Organism: Streptococcus oralis; assembly: GCF_003943415.1. Taxonomy (GTDB): domain Bacteria; phylum Bacillota; class Bacilli; order Lactobacillales; family Streptococcaceae; genus Streptococcus; species Streptococcus oralis_BJ. Next base: position 407,095 of record NZ_RJPK01000001.1, read on the forward strand.
TCGCTGAAAAACTTGAAGTCGGTACTGTTCACATTAATAATAAAACACAACGTGGACCAGATAATTTCCCATTTCTTGGTGTAAAAGGTTCTGGTGCAGGAGTTCAAGGAATTAAATATAGTATCGAAGCGATGACAAATGTAAAATCCATTGTTTTTGATGTGAAATAATTTCTAAAATCAGGAAATAACATTCCTGATTTTTATTTTTACTAAAAAATCCAGTTAAAAATTGAAAAATAACGAATGTTTTGATATTATACTAAGAAAATATATGCAAATCGTTTATTTTTTTCAACAATTAAATGAAAAATTATATAATGTTAAGATATATTTTCTAAAATTTTCAAGATATTTTTTAAGAAATTCCGTAAACTGCTTGAAAGTTCTTTTAAAAGATAGTATAATAGACATATAGAAAACGCTTACATTGAGAAAGGGGATTGGATGAATAATCAAGAAGCATTGAGAACCTTTACTACTGGAGAAAATTTTCATCTTCAGCACTATCTAGGAGCACATAAAGAGGAAAAAGACGGAGAAATTGGTTTTACTTTCCGTGTTTGGGCACCTAACGCTCAGGCTGTGCACTTAGTTGGTGATTTTACAAACTGGACAGAGCACCAAATTCCTATGGTACGGAATGAGTCGGGTGTTTGGGAAGTCTTTACGAGCCAAGCTCAGGAAGGTCAGATTTATAAATATCATATCACGCGTGCAAATGGTCATCAGATTATGAAGATTGACCCATTGGCAGTCCGTTTTGAAGCCCGCCCAGAGACGGGAGCTATCCTGACTGACATACCAGACAAGAAATGGAAAGACGGGCTTTGGCTAGCGCGTCGCAAACGTCTGGGATTTTTTGAGAGACCAGTCAATATTTATGAAGCCCACGCTGGATCTTGGAAGAGAAATCCAGATGGTAGTCCATACAGCTTTGCACAACTTAAGGAAGAACTCATTCCATACCTTGTTGAGATGAACTACACTCACATCGAGTTTATGCCTTTAATGGCTCACCCACTTGGATTGAGTTGGGGCTACCAGCTTATGGGTTACTTTGCTATGGAGCACTCTTATGGGCGACCAGAGGAATTCCAAGATTTTGTTGAGGAATGTCATTTAAACAATATCGGTGTAATTGTGGATTGGGTTCCAGGTCATTTTACCATCAACGATGACGCTCTAGCTTATTATGATGGAACACCGACTTTTGAATACCAAGACCACAATAAGGCCCATAACTATGGTTGGGGAGCTCTTAACTTTGACCTTGGGAAGAATGAAGTCCAGTCCTTCTTGATTTCTAGCATTAAATTCTGGATTGACTTTTATCATTTAGACGGTATTCGAGTGGATGCAGTTAGCAATATGCTCTACCTAGACTATGATAATGCTCCTTGGACTCCAAACAAAGACGGTGGCAATCTCAACTACGAAGGCTACTATTTCCTTCAACGTTTGAACACTGTTATCAAGTTAGCTCATCCAGATGTGATGATGATTGCAGAAGAAAGCTCATCAGCAACAAAGATTACTGGTATGAAAGAAATGGGCGGTCTTGGCTTTGACTACAAGTGGAATATGGGCTGGATGAATGATATTCTCCGTTTCTACGAGGAGGACCCGATTTATCGTAAGTATGATTTTAACTTGGTAACCTTCAGCTTCATGTATGTTTTTAATGAAAACTACCTCTTACCTTTCTCACATGATGAAGTCGTGCATGGTAAGAAAAGCATGATGCACAAGATGTGGGGTGATCGCTACAATCAATTTGCAGGTTTGCGAAATCTCTACACTTATCAAATTTGTCATCCAGGTAAGAAACTCTTGTTCATGGGAAGCGAATATGGTCAGTTCTTAGAGTGGAAGTCTGAGGAACAGCTAGAATGGTCTAACTTGGAAGATCCAATGAATGCTAAGATGAAGTACTTCACTTCTCAACTCAATCAATTCTATAAAGAGCACCGTTGCCTTTGGGAAATTGACACCAGCTACGACGGCATCGAAATTATCGATGCGGATAATAGAGATCAGAGTGTCCTTTCCTTTATTCGTAAGAGTAAAAAGGGTGAAATGCTAGTCTGTGTCTTTAATATGGCGCCTGTTGAACGAAAAGACTTTACAATCGGACTTCCTGTCGCAGGAGTTTACGAAGAAGTTTGGAATACAGAATTGGAACAATGGGGTGGTGTCTGGAAAGAATACAACCAAACGGTTCAAACTCAAGAAGGATTATGGAAGGATTATGAGCAGACCTTGACCTTTACCTTGCCAGCTATGGGAGCAAGTATCTGGAAGATTAAACGTCGCTTGAAACCAACTAAAACTGTCACAAATAAAACCCAAAAAGGAGTAGAAAATGAAGAATGAAATGCTAGCTTTGATCCTTGCCGGTGGGCAAGGAACACGTCTCGGAAAACTCACTCAAAGCATTGCCAAGCCAGCAGTGCAATTCGGTGGGCGCTACCGTATCATTGACTTTGCGCTTTCAAACTGTGCTAACTCTGGGATTCACAACGTCGGTGTTATTACGCAGTATCAACCTCTTGCCTTAAACAACCATATTGGAAATGGTTCGAGCTGGGGTCTGGATGGAATTAACACAGGTGTTTCTATTCTTCAACCCTACTCTGCAAGCGAGGGAAATCGTTGGTTTGAAGGAACTAGCCACGCTATCTACCAAAATATTGACTACATCGACAGTGTCAATCCTGAATATGTTCTGATCCTTTCTGGTGACCATATTTACAAGATGGACTATGATGACATGCTCCAATCACATAAGGACAACAATGCCAGCTTGACAGTAGCTGTCCTAGACGTACCTCTCAAAGAAGCTAGTCGCTTTGGTATCATGAATACAGATGCCAATAATCGTATCGTTGAATTCGAAGAAAAACCTGCTCAACCTAAGTCTACAAAGGCTTCTATGGGGATTTATATTTTTGACTGGAAACGACTTCGCAATATGCTTGTTGCTGCTGAAAAGAGCAAGGTAGATATGTCAGACTTTGGTAAAAACGTTATTCCAAATTACCTTGAGTCTGGAGAAAGTGTCTATGCTTATGAATTCAAAGGCTACTGGAAAGACGTTGGTACTATCGAGTCTCTATGGGAAGCAAATATGGAATACATTGATCCAAACAACGCTTTGGATAGTCGTGATCGTCAGTGGAAAATCTACTCACGCAACTTGATTTCACCACCAAACTTTATTGGAAAACACGCTCATGTAGAAGATTCTTTAGTTGTGGATGGCTGTCTCGTGGATGGAACTGTTAAGCATTCCATTCTCTCAACAGAAGCGCAAGTACGTGAGGGTGCTGAAGTAGTAGACTCTGTAATCATGAGTGGTGCCATTATCGGAAAAGGTGCAAAAATTAAACGTGCTATCATTGGTGAAGGTGCTGTTATTTCTGAAGGTGTCGAAATTGATGGAACAGACGAAGTACAAGTAGTAGGATATGATGAAGTAGTGGGGGTAGCAACAGATGAAGATTGATAAATATTCAGCCATTTTAGGAAACACAGTTGGTTTTCATGATATGTCAACGTTAACAGAACACCGTCCGGTAGCTAGCTTGCCTTTCGGCGGGAAATACCGTTTGATTGACTTCCCCCTTTCCAGTCTTGCAAATGCAGGTGTTCGTAGTATCTTTGGTATTTTTCAACAAGATAATATCAGTTCAGTCTTTGACCACATTCGTTCAGGTCGTGAGTGGGGCTTATCTACCCTTCTCAGTCACTACTATCTAGGAATTTACAATACTCGTGTTGAAAGTAGCACAGTTGGGAAAGAATATTACCAACAGCTTCTCACTTATTTGAAACGTTCAGGATCAAATCAGACGGTTGCACTTAACTGTGATATCGTGGTGAATATTGACCTCAATCAAGTATTCCATTTACATACTACTGCTGGTCGTCCAATTACAGTTGTTTATAAGAAATTACCTAAAAAGGATATTTCAGATGTTAATGCCATCTTGGAAGTGGATGAAACAGACCGTGTTCTTTCTCATAAACTTTTTGATGCCAAATCAACAGATGAACTTTTCAACATGTCTACAGATATATTCGTCGTTGATACTCCGTGGTTGATTAAGCGTTTGGAAGAAGAAGTTCAAAAAGAATACCCAGAAAAATTACGCTATGTTTTACGTGAGTTGGCAGCTAAAGAAGGTGCTTTTGCTTATGAATACACTGGCTACCTAGCCAATATTCACTCTGTTCAATCCTATTATCAATCCAATATTGATATGCTGGAGTCTCAAAAATTCTACTCTCTCTTCTCACCTAACCAAAAGATTTATACCAAGGTTAAGAATGAAGAACCAACCTACTATGCGAATACTTCAAAAGTAAGTACTTCTCAGTTTGCTTCTGGTAGTATCATTGAGGGTGAAGTAGTTCAGTCAGTCCTATCTCGTAACATTTATGTTCACAAAGATAGTGTGGTGAAAGACAGCATTTTATTCCCTCGTGTTGTGATTGGCCAAGGTGCCCAAGTTGAGTATGCAATCTTGGACAAAGGGGTTGAAGTTGCTGACGGTGTCGTTATTCGCGGTACTGCAGAACACCCAGTTGTAGTCAAAAAAGGCGAAAAAGTTACAGAGGATATTCATTCATGAAAATTTTATTCGTAGCAGCAGAGGGTGCGCCCTTTTCAAAAACAGGTGGTTTGGGAGATGTCATTGGCGCTCTTCCCAAATCACTGGTAAAGGCAGGGCACGAAGTTGCGGTTGTCTTACCTTACTATGACATGGTAGAGGCTAAGTTCGGCGACCAGATTGAGGATCTTCTCCACTTTGAAGTGAGTGTAGGATGGCGTAGACAGTACTGTGGTATTAAGAAGACCGTCTTGAATGGTGTTACCTTCTACTTCGTAGACAATCAAACGTATTTCTTCCGAGGTCATGTTTACGGAGATTTCGATGATGGTGAACGTTTTGCCTTCTTCCAACTGGCTGTTCTTGAAGCCATGGAGCGAATTGATTTCATTCCAGATATTCTCCATGCCCATGATTATCACACCGCTATGATTCCTTTCCTCTTGAAGGAAAAATACAGATGGATTCAGGCATATCAAGGAATCAGAACCGTCTTAACTATTCATAATTTGGAATTCCAAGGTCAGTTTTCTGAAGGAATGTTGTGGGATTTGTTTGGAGTCGGTTTTGAACGTTACGCTGATGGGACCCTTCGTTGGAATGATTGCCTCAACTGGATGAAAGCAGGTATTCTCTACGCGGATCGTGTCTCAACCGTTTCCCCTAGCTATGCGCACGAGATTATGACCAGTCAGTTCGGCTGCGGTTTGGACCAGATTCTTCGGATGGAGTCAGGTAAGGTTTCAGGTATTGTCAATGGTATTGACGCAGATCTTTATAATCCTCAAACAGACCCACTTTTAGATTATCATTTTGATAAGGAAGATTTGTCTGGAAAATCACAAAATAAAGCAAAATTGCAAGAGAGAGTTGGTCTACCAGTACGAGCAGATGTTCCACTAGTTGGGATCGTCTCTCGATTGACCCGCCAAAAAGGTTTTGATGTTGTCGTAGAAAGCTTGCATCGTTTCTTGCAAGAAGACGTTCAAATCGTTCTTTTAGGAACAGGGGATCCTGCTTTTGAACATTCTTTCTCATGGTTTGCTCAAGTCTATCCTGACAAGCTATCAGCAAATATCACTTTTGACGTCAAACTTGCTCAAGAAATCTACGCAGCTTGTGACCTCTTCCTCATGCCGAGCCGTTTTGAACCATGTGGCTTGTCACAAATGATGGCCATGCGTTATGGAACACTACCATTGGTTCATGAAGTGGGTGGACTAAGAGATACAGTTCAATCCTTCAATCCGATTGAAGGAACTGGTACTGGATTTAGCTTCGACAATTTAACACCATACTGGCTTAACTGGAGTTTCCAAACAGCCTTGGATGTTTATAAGAACCAGCCAGACGTTTGGAGAAATCTACAAAAACAAGCTATGGAATGCGATTTCTCATGGGATACAGCCTGCAAGTCTTACCTGGACTTGTACCATAGTCTAGTCAACTAATAGATAAAATCGTATGATTCTTTCATACGATTTTTGGGCTGTTTAGAAAAGAGGAGAAGTGATGACTCAAGTAATGGGGCTCTGTGTTATGGATGTTGATGGCACCCTGATAGCAGAGGAAGTGATTGATCTTTTAGGAAGAGAAGCAGGTTGCGAAGAAGAAATATCGCAGCTTACAAGCCAGGCAATGCGAGGTGAATTGGACTTTGAAAGGAGTTTGCGAGAGAGAGTGGCTTTGTTAAAAGGTCTTCCGATTTCGGTCTTTGATACTGTCTTCAAATCCATTCATCTGTCCAAGAATGCTCAAGAATTTATCACCACACTTCAAAAGAATGGCATTCCAGTCGGTCTAGTGTCTGGTGGCTTTACACCAATAGTTGAGAGATTAGCAAAATCCCTTGGTATCTCCTATTTCTCTGCTAACCAGTTGGAAGTCAAAGACGGCTTTTTAACTGGAAAATTAGTTGGTGAAATTGTGACAGGTCAAGTAAAACAAGCTACTCTTGAGAATTGGAGAAAGGAACTAGGACTTTCCAAAGAAAGAACGATTGCCATCGGTGATGGAGCTAATGATCTCTTGATGTTAAAGTCAGCAGGTCACGGTATAGCCTTTTGTGCCAAGGAGGTCGTAAAAGCTGAGATAGCTTGTCATGTAGATACGAGGGATCTTTTAGAAGTTTTGCCTTTGATTGATTTCTTAGAATGAGAGGGAACTATGAAAATTGTAATTGCACCCGATTCTTTTAAAGAAAGTTTGACGGCAGAACAGGTCGCTCAAGCTATAAAAAAAGGCTTCGAACAGTCAATAGCGGATGTAGAATGTCTGCTCTATCCTGTTGGTGATGGCGGGGAAGGAACCGTAGATGCTATTCGACATTCTCTTGACCTCGAAGAAAAATGGCAAGAGGTTACGGGACCTTTTGGTCTAAATGAAGCAATGCGCTACTTTCAAAAAGGCCAAATAGCTCTCTTTGAAGTTGCTGACTTGGTTGGTCTTGGAAAGATTCCCCAAGAGAAACGAAACCCTCTTCACATCCAAACCAGAGGTATTGGAGAGTTGATTCACCATCTCATTAATCAAGGGATGAAAGAAATCTATATCGGAGTTGGTGGTACGGCTAGTAATGACGGTGGGATAGGCATTGCTGCTGGTTTAGGTTATCGTTTTTATGATAAGAAGGGAGAAGAATTGCCAGCTTGCGGTCAGACTTTGCTTGAGTTTGATTCAGTTTTCAAAGCTGAACTATGCAGGATTCCTGAAGATGTGAAAATCCGCATTTTAGCAGATGTCGTGAGCCCTTTATGTGGTCATCAAGGAGCAACCTACACATTTGGTAAACAAAAGGGATTGGCCCCTGCTTTGTTTGAAACAGTAGATCTGGCTATGCAGCGATTCTATGAAAAATTCTCACCTTCAACCCTATCTCTTAAAGGAGCAGGAGCTGGAGGTGGCATTGCTGCTGGACTCTGTGCCTTTGCTGAGGCCAGTATTGTATCTGGGATTGACACTTGCTTGGATTTGATAGACTTTGACAAGAAAGTTTCAGATGCCGACTTGGTTATCGTTGGAGAAGGTAGACTGGACAGTCAAAGCTTTGTTGGAAAAGCTCCTATCGGTGTAGCAAAAAGAACCCCTAACGGAGTCCCTGTTATTGCTATTTGTGGAAGTCTTGCTAACGATTTGCCTTCCCTACCATTCGAAAATATACAAGCTGCCTTTTCTATTTTAGAGAAAAGTGAACCTTTGGAAGACAGTCTGAAAAATGCAAGTCTCTATTTGGAGCACACAGCTACTAATATTGGCCGTTTATTAAACATGAGAAACCATTAACCAAACCATTTTTTCCAGATAGATTTTTTAGGAGCCTCTGCCTTTTTCTCTTCCCAGAGGTCTGAGAAAGCAAGTCTAAGGTCCTTCTCGTCCACTTGAACAGGTTCATTTGTGTGAATGACAAGACCAAAAGGAGAGGTGATATGATCGTCTGAAACAATAGTCGCCTGGCAGTTGCTTTCCTTTGCTTGTCTTAAGTAAAAAACCTGTTTGTCAAACTCGATATTTGGAGAAATCTTCACAAAAAGTTCCTCTACCTTTTCTTGAAAACTTTCTAAAATAGAGAAAAATCCATGTTCTAATTCAGAACTATTGGCCGTCTCAACATCCGCATATCCAAGAACTCTTTCCTCGAAAGTGCCGAGGTAGCGACGTTGTTCATCCGGGTTTAATTTCGGCCCACCATGAGCTTTTTCTAGTAGTTGTTTTGATAAATCTGTCATAAAAACAGTATATCACAAAAATCGCAAGAAAACAGACAAAAGAAAGCGATTACTTTATAAAGTTAAGGAAAATTTGCACAAAGATAACGTTTTTTCTTGAAAAACGCTTATTTTTAAGGTATCATAGAGGTGTAAAAAATTTAACTCAAAGGAGAGTAAAAAATGTCAATTATTACTGATGTTTACGCTCGCGAAGTCCTAGACTCACGCGGTAACCCAACACTTGAAGTAGAAGTTTATACTGAATCAGGTGCTTTCGGACGTGGTATGGTTCCATCAGGAGCTTCTACTGGTGAACACGAAGCAGTTGAACTTCGCGACGGTGACAAATCTCGTTACGGTGGTCTTGGTACACAAAAAGCTGTTGACAACGTAAACAACATCATCGCTGAAGCAATCATCGGCTACGATGTACGTGATCAACAAGCTATCGACCGTGCTATGATCGCTCTTGACGGTACTCCTAACAAAGGTAAATTGGGTGCAAACGCAATTCTTGGTGTGTCTATCGCTGTAGCTCGTGCTGCTGCTGACTACCTTGAAATCCCACTTTACAGCTACCTTGGTGGATTCAACACTAAAGTTCTTCCAACTCCAATGATGAACATCATCAACGGTGGTTCTCACTCTGACGCTCCAATCGCTTTCCAAGAATTCATGATCGTACCTGCTGGTGCACCATCATTCAAAGAAGCTCTTCGTTGGGGTGCTGAAATCTTCCATGCTCTTAAGAAAATCCTTAAATCTCGTGGTCTTGAAACAGCCGTAGGTGACGAAGGTGGATTCGCTCCTCGTTTCGAAGGAACTGAAGACGGAGTTGAAACTATCCTTGCTGCGATCGAAGCTGCTGGATATGTTCCTGGTAAAGACGTATTTATCGGATTTGACTGTGCATCATCAGAATTCTACGATAAAGAACGTAAAGTTTACGACTACACTAAATTCGAAGGTGAAGGAGCTGCTGTACGTACTGCTGCAGAACAAATCGACTACCTTGAAGAATTGGTAAACAAATACCCAATCATCACTATCGAAGATGGTATGGATGAAAACGACTGGGACGGTTGGAAAGCTCTTACTGAACGTCTTGGTGGTAAAGTTCAATTGGTTGGTGACGACTTCTTCGTAACAAACACTTCTTACCTTGCAAAAGGTATCGCTGAAGGCGCTGCTAACTCAATCCTTATCAAAGTTAACCAAATCGGTACTCTTACTGAAACTTTCGACGCTATCGAAATGGCGAAAGAAGCTGGTTACACTGCCGTTGTATCACACCGTTCAGGTGAAACTGAAGATTCAACAATCGCTGACATCGCAGTTGCAACTAACGCAGGACAAATCAAGACTGGTTCACTTTCACGTACAGACCGTATCGCTAAATACAACCAATTACTTCGTATTGAAGACCAACTTGGTGAAGTAGCTGAATACCGTGGATTGAAATCATTCTACAACCTTAAAAAATAATCTAGTTCAGTGAACTATTTTATCCCGAACCTTTAAATTCAACAGTTCGGCCGTTGATTTAACAACGTTATAAGCCCTTCGGATTTTATCCGAAGGGCTTTTTTCTGTTCAGGGGGAAAAAAGGGGGCAGAGTTTATGGTATAATAGACAAAAACACTTGTATTAGAAAGCAATTATGTCTAAAGAAATTGATATTGAGTATTACCACCAGCTAGCCTTGCAAAAGCAGAAAGAGCATCGTAAAGTGTTAGCCAATTTAAAGAAAAAGCCACCAAAAAATCTAGATAAGATAGCTCAGCAGATCCACCAAGAAGTCTTTTCTGAGATCGATTGCACTGCCTGCGCTAACTGTTGCAAGACATTGGGGCCCGACTTCAAAGAAGCAGATATTACCCGTATTGCTAAGTACTTTAAGATGAAATTACCAGCTTTTGAAGCGGAATTTCTGCAGGTGGATGAAGATGGCGATAAGGTTTTCAAATCCATGCCTTGCCCCTTTCTAGGTGGAGATAATCTCTGTTCCATCTATGACGTTCGTCCAAAGGCCTGCCGTGAATTTCCCCATACAGACCGTAAAAAGATCCATCAAATTAACCATCTGACGATTAAGAATACCTTGACCTGCCCAGCAGCCTATCTCTTTGTTGAGAAATTAAAAGATAAGTTATAAAGATTTGAACCTTTAAACCTTGTACAAATATTCTAGGGCGGAAGTATCTTGTATTTGTTAGAATATAGATAGAATTGAACACGGACTAAAAGCTATGCGAAAAAGAAAAAATTACCTAGAACCAGCGTTAATTTTCCTATTTTCACTTTGCTTTTAATGACCTTTGTATCTTATGGAGGTAAGAAGAAAAGAATATGATGCATCAATTCAATCGAACCATGGATTATTTGGAGCAGCAACTGACTGGAGCAGTGGATATGAAAAGATTTCAGCAACTATCAGGCTATTCTTATGCTCTCTTTAGCAGGCTCTTTTCCATCCTAGCAGATATGACTTTAGCAGAATACTTGCGCAATCGCAGGCTGTCAGAAGCTGTGACGGACTTGCGGGAAAGCTCTGAGAAAGTCATTGACATAGCGATGAAATACGGCTATGAGTCTGCGGATGCCTTCAGCGCAGCCTTTAAGAAATTCCATGGTGCAACCCCCTCAGAAGTTAGGAATGGAAAACCTTATCGGGTCTTTCCTAGACTTCAATTATCCTTAAAGATTACAGGAGGAAAGAATATGGATATCAAGATTCAAAAGAAACCTGCTTTTACTGTAGCAGGCGTCCTATTGGAAGCTATTGACAATAGCAAATGCCCGTCTGCTTGGGAGCAACTCTATGCCCATCACAGTTTTGAAAGCTTAGAAAGTATGGGCAGTGGCCAATCCTTTGGCGTCTGCTCGGATGTCAAAGAAGGTGAAATCATCAACTACATGGCTGCTTATGATGTGACGGATAAAACTAAAGCAGAAGAACTAGGTCTGTCAATCAAAGACATCCCAGCAGCTGAATATGCTATCGTCCCAGTCAAAGGTCCTATACCAGCTAGCATTCACAATGCTTGGAAGTATGTTTTGGAGGTTTTTTTCCCAGAAACAGGCTATCGCCACTCAGGCTCACCAGACTTTGAAGTCTATACCGAAGGAGATATGTCGTCACCAGACTACCAAATGGAACTCTGGATACCAGTCATCAGGGACTAGATCATTTTCTGATTTTTTATAAAGATGCAAATCCGACTCTGTAGAAAGAACCTCTACAGAGTCTTTTATTGTGAAAATTCATATTCGTAAAGCAAATATACCCTATTTTTTGTTTTGATTTTATGGGGTATGAGTAAAGTTATCTCGGTATAATAGTCCCATAGAAGATAAGGAGGTATGAATATGCAGATGTATTTTGGAGATGTGTCACTTTGCTATAGCTATTCATTGGCAATGGCGCTCGACGCCTATGGTTATGACTTTAAAGCAGAGTTTTTAGAGGCAATTATGGTGATGGGAAATGGCGCTAGTATCGTAAAGGAAGATGACCAGCACCCTCTAGTATTCTTTGATAATGGAATGCCAGACCTTTCCATCTCCCATTCCTTAAAAATACTAGGTTTTGACTATGAGGATTTCTATCTAAAAGATGGAACTGAAGTAGATTTGGAAGAGGTTAAAGGAAAATTGGAAATGTTTCTGTCCAATGGACCAGTCGTACTGGGACCTCTTGATATGGGTCATCTGACTTACAATCCCAATCACACAATCCTTTATGGTGTGGATCACTTTGTAACCGTGTATGCTCTTGATGGTCAGTATCTCTATTTGCATGATCCAGCTGGTTTTGCCTGTATGAAGGTTGCTTTTAATGACATTTTAGAAGCTTGGAAGGCGGAGGCTATTGACTATAAGCGTGGAGCTTACTCCATGTGGGGAAATTTTAAGAAGGTTAAGAGTCCTAGTCAGACTGAAATCTATCAAGAAACAGCAAGGATTATGAAGACCCGATATCTGAATGGTCAAAGTGGTGTGTTGGAATACTATGCAAAAGCAGTTGCTGAAAATGGCTTAAATACAGAGCAAAAACAATTGCATCAGTATTTCAGCTTCAAACTTGCGGATGTTCGAAATCTCTATCTCAGTAAATTCTTAAAAGACCATGATCCCGAAGGGGCAAGATTAAAAGAAGAATTGGCTACTCTATTTGGCCAAGCCCACCTTTCGTGTTTAAAAGAAGATTACCAAGAACTATCCCTCTTGCTCTATCAGATAGCTAAAGTGGATGGTCGCTTTAGAGATTTATATGTAAACTAGTGACTATATGCATAAAATAACTAGTCAGTAAAAGCAGTTTTTCGTAACATGAAGAACTGCTTTTTGATTATGGTTATGGTATAATGAAGTAAGAAAATAGCTTATTCTACTTAAAAATGAAGGGAGAACTCCTATGCCTAGACCAAGAACAAAAGAGGAGCTAGTGCTAGCCTCTAAGGAAAACTATGAAAAGCTCAATCACTTTATATCTAAATTAAGTGAAGAGGAACTACAGACTCCTTTTGATTTTTCAAAAGACCAAAAGAAAAAAGAAGCTCACTGGAAAAGAGATAAAAATCTACGGGATGTCCTGATCCATCTCTATGAATGGCATCAGTTACTTTTGACCTGGGTACATTCCAATCAAAAGGGTCATGAAAGACCTTTTCTCCCTGAACCTTATAATTGGAAAACTTATGGGGAAATGAATGTCGCTTTTTGGAAGAAGCACCAGAGAACGTCCTTAGAAGAAGCGACCAAACTCCTCAATCAATCACATAAAGAGGTTTTAGAGTTGATGGAAGACTTCAGCAATGATCAACTCTTTACCAAAGGTGTCTATAAGTGGACGGGTGGGACAAGCCTAGGCTCCTACTTTGTAAGTGCCACTTCCAGTCACTATGATTGGGCTATTAAAAAGCTTAAAGCTCATCAGAAAAATTGTAAGTGTCGCTAGTTGGAGTGCTATTGAAATTCACCAAAGGTTCTTCTAAGTTTCGAATAGCTTAGTGCTCGTGATTTTAGAGCTCTTCTAGCTTTAGAATCCTTCAAAAATTTAGATTTAAAGCAATCAATGGCTTAGAATAGTACGAAAACATTTATTTTATAGTAATTCTAAGTTTAGAATTGCATTGATATTAAAGGAATTAAGCTGTTCGATGCTTCGAATGGCTTTTTTCTGATATAGGATGATAGATAGATGGGTGAGATGATGAACATACAAAAAGAGAAAGTTAGAAAAGAGTTGATGTCCCTCTGTTTGGGAGAGTTTACAGCCGTCCTATCCTTTTGGTTTTCTTTTTTCCTTTTAAAAAATCGGCTTGCTGATTGGAATAGTCTAGTAACCATTCTCTATCCTCTGTCTTTACTGACATTTATATTGCTTCAAGGTTCAATCTATTGGGCGATTTTGATGAGAAGACTCTCGAAACCTCAGTTCGGAAGCGCTAGTGTCCCCAAACTATATGGTGGTTTCAGAATACTAGACCTTGTTTTACTTATTTCAGGCTTTCCTTTTATTGTCTGGAATACACAGAGTTTTCAAGTGGCTATTATAGCCACACTAATACAGCTTTTTGCACTAATCGAATGGATCAATTATTTCCTCCTACGCTTATCCTATAGTCTGAATCCTCTTGTTTTATGGAAACGAATTACCAAGGGAAAACTTGAAAAGAGTAGAATAGCCAAGGAGTTGGGGTAGGGGAGAATAAAGAGGTTACCCATTCGTTTTGTAATATGCTATAATTAATCTATCAAATTTTTTGAATAACTACTTGAAGTGAGATAGATATGCAAATAAACTACAATAGAAAACAGAAATCAGATATTGTTATTTTAAAACCTTCAGCCATTGAAGTTGAAAAATACTTAAAATCGTGGAAAAATCTTAAAAATTATAAGTTGCAAGAAGATGCTTTAGATAAATTGTTTTTTGAGCTATTACCAAGTAACGAAGAAATTTCTGATATTTTATTAAAGGTTGCTACATTAAATGATTTTTATAGCACAAATATTTTTTCAGTTTATCCAGTTGCAGAGCATATTCTGAGTCTTAAAATTGACGAGAGATTGAGACAAGGTGATGTAACTTTAGTCAATGAAATTCAGAATGTTACTATCAATGGAGTCACTAGAAAGTTCTATTCTTTTTCTACTAAATACTGTTCCCATCATAATCCTAAAGAATACCCTATTTATGATAGCTATGTAGAAAAAGTATTGAAATATTTTAGAAAAACAGATAAATTTTCCAACTTTAAGAATGCAGATCTAAAAGATTATCAAAAATTTAAAAATATAATTATTGCTTTTAGAGAATACTACGGATTAGAAGAATTTAATCTTAAAGAGATTGATCAGTATTTATGGCAGTTGGGAAAAGAATATTTCCCAAATAAATATTAGCGACTTTTTCTCACTCAGAAAGGAAATTTAATGTCCTACAAATTTTTACTCTTCGACCTCGACCACACCTTGCTTGATTTTGATGCTGCTGAGGATGTGGCTCTGACGCAACTTCTAAAAGAAGAAGGGGTTGCAGACATTCAAGCCTATAAAGACTATTACGTTCCTATGAACAAGGCTCTCTGGAAGGATTTGGAGCAAAAGAAAATCAGTAAACAAGAGCTGGTTAACACGCGCTTTTCACGTTTGTTTGCTCATTTTGGGCTAGAGAAAGATGGGACTTTACTGGCCCAGCGATACCAGTTTCTTCTAGCCCAGCAGGGACAAACTCTTTCGGGGGCTCATGAACTTTTGGACAGTCTCATTGAGCGTGATTATGAGCTGTACGCTGCGACAAATGGGATAACTGCTATTCAAACAGGGCGCTTGGCTCAATCAGGTCTGGCTCCCTATTTCAACCAAATCTTTATTTCCGAGCAGTTGCAAACGCAAAAGCCTGATGCACTATTCTATGAAAAAATCGGTCAGCAGATTGCTGGATTTGATAAAGAAAAGGCCCTGATGATTGGAGATTCCCTAACAGCTGATATTCAAGGTGGCAATAATGCTGGTATCGATACTATCTGGTATAATCCCCATCATCTGGAAATTAAGACGCAAGCCCAGCCGACTTACGAAGTCCATTCTTACCTAGCTCTACTAGAACTCTTAGATAAACTGTAAAAAGTGGTTTCAATAGCCACTTTTTGCTATAATAGAGGCAGGAAAAACGAAGGAGTTGGCTATGCAACACTCATCTTGGCATGCTTTGATTAAGGAGCAATTACCTGAGGGTTATTTCAGGAAAATCAATCAATTTATAGAGCAGGCATATGCACAGGGAACTGTTTATCCACCCAAGGAAAAGGTTTTTCAGGCTCTCTTGACTACTCCTCTGGAAGAGGTTAAGGTGGTGATTCTAGGGCAAGACCCCTATCACGGGCCAGGTCAAGCTCAGGGCTTGAGTTTTTCTGTACCGGATACCATTCCAGCTCCGCCATCCTTGCAAAATATTCTGAAAGAATTAGCAGATGATCTTGGCGTTAAGAAATCTCATGATTTGACATCTTGGGCTGAGCAAGGAGTTTTACTTCTCAATGCTTGCTTGACGGTTCCTGCTGGCCAGGCCAATGGTCATGCTGGGCTGATATGGGAGCCTTTTACAGATGCTGTGATTCGGGTTGTCAATAATCTAGACAGACCTGTAGTCTTTGTACTCTGGGGTGCTTATGCACGCAAGAAGAAAGTCTTGGTTACCAATCCTCATCACTTGATTATCGAATCAGCCCATCCCAGTCCTTTATCGGTTTATAGAGGATTTTGGGGTTCCAAGCCTTTTTCCAAGGTTAATGCATTCTTAAAAGAGACCGAACAAGAGCCAATCGATTGGCTTAGATAAGGAGAGAATATGCCTCAGTTAGCGACGATTTGCTACATTGATAACGGGAAAGAACTACTCATGCTCCATCGCAATAAGAAACCCAATGATGTCCATGCTGGTAAATGGATTGGCGTAGGTGGGAAGCTAGAGCGAGGGGAGACTCCACAGGAATGTGCAGCGCGTGAAATCCTCGAAGAAACAGGGCTCAAAGCCAAGCCAGTTCTAAAAGGCGTTATCACTTTTCCAGAATTCACACCTGATTTAGACTGGTACACCTATGTTTTTAAGGTGACGGAGTTTGAGGGTGACTTGATTGACTGCAATGAGGGGACCTTAGAATGGGTTCCCTATGATGAAGTTCTAAGCAAGCCAACCTGGGAAGGTGACCACACCTTTGTTGAGTGGCTTTTAGAGGACAAACCCTTCTTCTCAGCCAAGTTTGTTTATGATGGGGATAAATTGTTGGATACCCAAGTTGATTTTTATGAATAAAGGAGAGAGCAGATGCTACTAATCAAAAATGGTCGTGTAATGGATCCCAAGTCTGGTTTGGATCAAGTGTGTGATGTTTTGGTACAAGATGGGAAAATTGTCAAAATTGCTGCCGAAATCAAGGAAGAAGGAGCAGAGCTAATTGATGCTAATGGGCTTGTGGTTGCACCTGGCTTGGTTGATATCCATGTTCATTTCCGTGAACCTGGTCAGACCCACAAGGAAGACATCCATACTGGTGCCCTAGCGGCTGCTGCAGGTGGTTTTACCACTGTCGTCATGATGGCTAATACCAGTCCAACCATTTCAGACGTGGATACTTTGCAAGAAGTTCTCCAGTCAGCTGCTAAAGAAAAGATCAATGTCAAGACGGTTGCGACTATTACCAAGAACTTTAATGGCCAAGATCTAACTGACTTTAAGGCACTTTTAGAAGCTGGAGCCGTTGGATTTTCTGATGACGGTATTCCACTTGAAAGTAGCAAGGTTCTCAAAGAAGCCTTGGAGACTGCTAAGAAACTTGGCACCTTTGTTTGTCTACACGAGGAAGATCCAGGCTTGAATGGGATTCTTGGATTTAACGAAAACATCGCTAAAGACCACTTCAAGATCTGTGGTGCGACAGGGGTGGCAGAATACGCTATGATTGCGCGTGATGTCATGATTGCCTATGCAACTAAGGCCCATGTTCACATCCAGCATTTGTCTAAGGAAGAAAGTGTCAAGGTAGTGGAATTCGCTCAAGGTTTGGGAGCGCAAGTCACAGCAGAAGTGGCGCCACAGCATTTCTCTAAGACGGAAGCTCTCCTTTTGACACAAGGAAGCAATGCCAAAATGAATCCTCCTTTACGTCTAGAATCAGACCGTCGTGCCGTGATTGAAGGTCTCAAGTCGGGCGTCATCACTGTGATTGCGACAGACCACGCGCCTCACCATGCAGATGAGAAAAATGTAGAAGATATCACCAAAGCACCATCTGGTATGACTGGTTTGGAAACCTCTCTATCTCTCGGCTTGACTTATTTGGTGGAAGCTGGTGAGCTAAGCTTGATGGAATTGCTTGAAAAAATGACTGTCAATCCAGCCAAACTTTATAACTTTGAAGCGGGCTACTTGGCTGAAAATGGTCCAGCGGATATCACCATCTTTGATGACAAGGCTGATCGTACTGTTGGTCCAAACTTTGCTTCAAAATCAGCTAATTCTCCATTTATCGGCGAAACCTTAAAAGGGCAGGTCAAATATACCATCTGTAAGGGACAAATCGTCTATCAAAACTAGATGGGACTCTGCTCTATAAACTATAAGAATAGAGAGCATATATGTATCCAACCCATCAATTTAAAGATAAGTTTGTCTTATTTCTTAAGATATTTTTCCCTATCCTGATTTATCAGTTTGCCAATTATTCTGCCTCTTTTGTGGATACAACCATGACTGGGCAGTACAATACCATGGACTTGGCGGGTGTTTCAACTGCAACGAGTCTATGGAATCCTTTTTTCACCTTTTTAACAGGGATTGTTTCGGCCATGGTTCCCATCATCGGCCATCATCTAGGAAGAGGCAAAAAGGAAGAAGTAGCATCTGACTTTTACCAATTTATTTATTTGGCCTTGGGTCTATCTGTGGTCTTACTGGGACTGGTACTTTTCTTGGCACCTCCTGTCTTAAATCATATCGGACTAGAAGCTCAAGTAGCGGCAGTTGCAGTTTCTTATCTTTGGTACTTGTCTATCGGAATTATTCCCTTGTTGCTTTTCAGTGTTATCCGATCGCTACTTGATTCACTCGGTCTGACCAAGCTATCTATGTACCTCATGCTCTTATTGCTACCTTTAAATTGTGGATTTAACTATTTGTTAATTTACGGTGCCTTTGGGTTTCCAGAGTTAGGTGGAGCAGGAGCAGGCTTAGGAACTTCCCTAGCTTACTGGTGCCTCCTTGGAATCTCTGCCATCATCCTTTTAAAGCAAGAAAAGTTAAAAGAGTTTCATTTGGAAAAACCGCTTCCGCTTGACCTAGTAAAGATCAAAGAAGGGATTCGCTTGGGCTTACCAATCGGTGGTACTGTTTTTGCTGAGGTGATTATTTTTTCTGTCGTTGGTTTGATGATGGCTAAGTTTTCGTCTATGATTATTGCCAGCCACCAGTCAGCCATGAACTTCTCAACTCTCATGTATGCCTTTCCGGTGAGCATTTCTTCTGCCATGGCCATAGTTGTTTCTTATGAAGTTGGGGCTAAGCGTTTTGATGATGCCAAGACCTATATCAAAATTGGTCGTTGGATAGCGTTGATATTTGCAGGTTTTACCTTAAGCTTCCTCTATATCTTGAGAGATATTGTAGCCAGTTTATATGGAAATAATCCTGACTTCATTGAATTAACATCTACCTTCCTAACTTATAGTCTATTTTTCCAGTTAGCTGACACCGTTGCAGCTCCTTTACAAGGAATACTGAGAGGCTATAAGGATACGGTTGTTCCCTTCTATCTAGGAGTAATTGCTTACTGGGCTGTTTCCATTCCGTTAGGCTTATTCCTAGACCAAGTGACAACTTTGGGAGCCTATTCTTACTGGATTGGTCTAATAGCGAGTTTGGTCGTTAGTGCTATCCTCTATCAAGGGCGCTTGCAAACAATTATGAAAAGATTTGAAGTTTCCAATGTCAAATAAACTTTGTGAAAAAATGTTTTAATTTATAGAAAATCCCGATAAACTGGGGTTTTCTTTTTGTATTTTGTGAAAGAATCTAAGCATATATTTTGACAGTGCTTTCATAATGCGATAGAATGAGGATATAAAACTTTAAACCTAGAAAGGCGAGATTATGTCAACTTTAGATAGAAATCTCTTGCTAGAGATGTTCCGTAAGATGGAAGAAATCCGTCGAATGGACTTAAAAATTGCACAATTAGTAAAAAAAGGGAAAGTTCCTGGTATGACTCACTTTTCTGTTGGAGAGGAAGCCGCTAACGTCGGAGCTATGCTGGCTCTCAATCCAGATGATCTGATTACCTCAAACCACCGTGGTCATGGACAGGCTATCGCCAAAGGAATTGACCTCAACGGAATGATGGCTGAAATCCTTGGGAAATACACTGGAACCTGTAAAGGAAAAGGTGGTTCCATGCACATTGCAGACCTTGATGCAGGTAACCTTGGTGCCAATGGTATCGTAGGTGGTGGTATGGGAATCGCTGTCGGTGCAGCCCTCAGCCAGCAAATGAAAAAGACAGGCAAGATTGTTGTCTGCTTCTTTGGTGACGGTGCTACCAACGAAGGTGTTTTCCACGAAGCTGTTAACATGGCTTCCATCTGGAACCTTCCAGTCATTTTCTACTGCATTAACAACGGTTATGGGATCTCTGCGGATATCAAGAAAATGACCAATGTAGAGCATATTCATCAACGTAGCGCTGCTTATGGAATTCCTGGAATGTTTATTGAAGACGGAAACAATGTCATTGATGTTTATGAAGGATTTAAGAAAGCTGTAGACCATGTTCGTGGTGGCAATGGCCCAGTCTTGATTGAAAGTGTAACCTATCGTTGGCTTGGTCACTCATCATCTGACCCTGGTAAATATCGTACCCGTGAAGAAGTGGAATTGTGGAAACAAAAAGACCCAATCGAAAATCTTCGCAAATACCTCATTGAAAACAATATTGCAAGTGCAGAAGAATTGGAAGAAATTCAAGCACAAGTCAAGGAAGCAGTAGAAGCCTCTGTTAAATTTGCAGAAGAAAGCCCATTCCCACCGCTAGAATCGGCCTTTGAAGATATTTACGCAGACTAAGGAGAAAGAGATAAAATGGAAACAAAAACAATGTCGTTCCGTGACACCATTATCCTTGCTATGTCTGAGGAAATGCGTCGCGATGAAAATGTATTCTTGATGGGAGAAGACGTCGGTGTCTTCGGAGGAGACTTCGGAACTTCTGTTGGAATGCTTGAAGAATTTGGTCCAGAACGTGTCCGTGACTGTCCTATTTCTGAAGCTGCTATCTCTGGAGCAGCAGCGGGAGCAGCCATGACGGGACTTCGTCCAATCGTCGATATGACCTTTATGGACTTCTCAGTCATTGCCATGGACAATATCGTTAACCAAGCTGCTAAAACACGCTATATGTTTGGTGGTAAGGGACAGGTTCCAATGACTGTCCGTTGTGCAGCTGGTAACGGAGTTGGTTCTGCGGCCCAGCACTCGCAATCACTAGAGTCTTGGTTTACTCACATTCCAGGACTTAAGGTTGTAGCACCAGGTACGCCTGCGGACATGAAAGGACTGCTCAAGTCTTCTATCCGTGATAATAACCCTGTTATCATTCTTGAGTATAAGTCAGAATTTAACCAAAAAGGGGAAGTGCCAGTTGATCCAGACTACACAATCCCACTTGGAGTTGGCGAAATTAAACGCGAAGGAACGGATGTAACAGTTGTTACTTACGGTAAAATGCTTCGCCGCGTGGTTCAAGCAGCTGAAGAATTGACAGAAGAAGGAATTTCGGTTGAAATTGTGGACCCACGCACCCTTGTACCGCTTGATAAGGATATCATCATTAACTCAGTGAAGAAGACAGGTAAGGTCGTACTGGTCAACGATGCCCATAAAACAAGTGGCTATATCGGAGAGATTTCAGCAATTATTTCAGAATCAGAAGCATTTGACTATCTAGATGCACCAATCCGCCGTTGTGCAGGAGAAGATGTGCCAATGCCTTACGCACAAAACCTAGAAAATGCTATGATTCCAACCGTTGAAAGCATCAAAGATGCAATCCGTAAAACCTATAACAAAGAATAAGATTGCATAAGATAAATTATGTAAACTATTTGTAGGTTTTAACTTTAACAACTTGAGATATGTTTTGTATCCAAGTTGTTTGTAAAGTTGCGACAGGAACGAATCGAATTGTTATTATTCGATGAGTGACTTAGTAAGTCTACTAGGTTGACCGCCTAATAGCGGCAACCGTAGCAACTTGAGATGCGTGTTGTATCCAAGTTACTTGTAGAGTTGAACACGGGCTAAAAACTCGGAAAAAAGATAAATCTTCTTGGCTTCATCGAAGTCTGCGTTGATTTCCTATTTTTCAGTCGCTTTTTTACGCCCTTAGTATCATGTAATTGAATTCGGACGGAGGTCTGCGAAAAAAAGATAGATTTCCTTGTGTTCATCGAACACATCGTCAATCTCCTATTTTTTCATTGCCCTCTTCGTCCTTAATATCTTATATTCGAACACGGGCTAAAAGCTCGAAAAAAAGATAAATCTCCTTGGCTTCATCGAAGTCTGCGTTGATTTCCTATTTTTTGGTCGCTTTTAAACGCCCTTAGTATCATAATTAGAATTGGAGAGGTCATGGCTGATGACAAGCTAAGAGCGACTCCTGCGGCTAGAAAGTTAGCGGATGATTTAGGTATCAACCTCTACGACGTTTCTGGCTCAGGTGCAAACGGTCGTGTCCACAAAGAAGACGTGGAAACTTATAAAGACACAAACGTGGTTCGCATTTCGCCACTTGCAAAACGAATTGCCCTCGAACATAACATTGCTTGGCAGGAAATCCAAGGAACTGGTCATCGTGGTAAGATCATGAAGAAGGACGTTTTGGCCTTCCTTCCTGAAAATATCGAAAACGACACCATCAAGTCACCTGCTCAAATCGAAAAAGTGGAAGAAGTTCCAGACAATATCACTCCTTATGGTGAGATTGAGCGTATTCCAATGACACCAATGCGTAAGGTCATCGCCCAACGTATGGTTGAATCCTACCTAACTGCGCCAACCTTCACGCTCAACTACGATGTCGATATGTCTGAAATGCTAGCTCTTCGTAAGAAGGTTCTTGAACCAATCATGGAAGCAACTGGTAAGAAAATTACGGTTACTGACCTTCTTTCACTGGCTGTTGTTAAGACATTGATGAAACACCCTTACATCAACGCTTCGTTAACTGAAGATGGTAAAACCATTGTCACTCACAACTATGTCAACCTTGCTATGGCAGTTGGGATGGATAATGGATTGATGACACCCGTTGTCTATAATGCTGAAAAGATGAGTCTTTCAGAGTTGGTTGTTGCCTTCAAAGATGTCATTGGTCGTACCTTGGATGGTAAATTAGCTCCAAGTGAGTTGCAAAACTCAACCTTCACAATTAGTAACTTGGGAATGTTTGGCGTTCAGTCCTTTGGTCCGATCATCAACCAACCAAACTCAGCTATCCTCGGGGTTAGCTCAACAGTTGAGAAACCTGTAGTTGTAAATGGTGAGATTGTTATCCGACCAATCATGAGTCTAGGATTAACCATTGACCACCGTGTCGTAGATGGTATGGCTGGTGCTAAGTTTATGAAAGACTTAAAAGCTTTGATTGAGAATCCAATCTCAATGTTGGTTTAAGTCAGCTATTATTATTTTAGAGATTTAGATAAAGGAAGTAAGACATGGCCTTAGAAGTAATTATGCCAAAAGCCGGCGTGGATATGACAGAAGGACAAATCGTCCAATGGAATAAAAAAGTCGGTGAATTTGTAAAAGAAGGAGAAATCCTTTTGGAAATCATGACTGACAAAGTCAGCATGGAATTGGAAGCCGAAGAAGATGGATACTTGATTGCTATCCTCAAAGGAGATGGTGAAACTGTTCCAGTAACGGAAGTCATCGGTTACCTTGGAGAAGAAGGGGAAAATATCCCAACAGCTGGAGCGGCAGCGCCAGAATCAAAACCTGCACCTGCAGCTAGTGCCTCAAACGACGATGGTAAGAGCGATGATGCCTTTGATATCGTTGTAATTGGTGGAGGTCCTGCTGGTTATGTTGCAGCGATTAAAGCTGCCCAACTCGGTGGGAAGGTAGCCCTTGTTGAAAAATCTGAACTCGGTGGAACCTGCTTGAACCGTGGATGTATCCCAACTAAGACCTACCTTCACAATGCTGAAATCATCGAAAACATCGGTCATGCAGCAAACCGTGGTATCGTCATCGAAAATCCAAACTTCACTGTAGATATGGACAAACTCCTTGAAACCAAGTCTAAGGTTGTCAATACCTTAGTTGGCGGAGTTGCTGGTCTCCTTCGTAGCTACGGAGTTACTGTACATAAGGGAATTGGTACCATCACTAAAGACAAGAATGTCTTGGTAAATGGTTCTGAATTGCTTGAAACTAAGAAGATCATCCTTGCTGGTGGTTCAAAAGTCAGCAAGATTAACGTTCCTGGTATGGAATCTTCACTCGTGATGACCAGTGACGACATTCTTGAAATGAACGAAGTTCCAGAAAGCCTTGTTATTATCGGTGGTGGAGTTGTCGGTATCGAACTCGGTCAGGCCTTCATGACATTTGGTTCAAAAGTGACTGTTATCGAAATGATGGACCGTATTGTTCCAGCTATGGATGCTGAAGTTTCTAAGAACCTTCGCTTGATCCTTGAGCGTAAAGGAATGACCATCTTGACAGGTACAAAATTGCAAGAAATCATCGAAGAAAATGGTCAACTTCGTATCAAGGTTGAAGGAAAAGACGATATCATTGCAAATAAAGCTCTTCTTTCAATCGGTCGTGTACCAGATCTTGAAGGAATTGGCGATGTTGAGTTCGAGTTAGACCGTGGTCGTATCAAGGTTAATGAATATATGGAAACTTCTGTTCCAGGTATCTATGCACCAGGTGATATCAATGGTACTAAGATGTTGGCTCACGCAGCCTTCCGTATGGGTGAAGTAGCAGCTGAAAATGCCCTTAAAGGAAATCACGTTGTAGCGAAACTTAACTTGACTCCTGCAGCCATTTACACTCTTCCTGAAGTAGCAGCAGTAGGTTTGACAGAAGAGCAGGCTCGTGAGAAATACGATGTTGCCATCGGTAAATTCAACTTTGCTGCGAACGGACGTGCTATTGCATCGGATGCTGCTCAAGGTTTCGTAAAAGTCATTGCAGATAAGAAATACGGGGAAATCCTTGGTGTGCATATCATTGGTCCTGCAGCCGCAGAATTGATCAACGAAGCATCAAGCATCATCGAAATGGAAATCACTGTTGAAGAAATGCTGAAGACTATCCACGGACACCCAACATACTCTGAAGTTATGTACGAAGCATTTGCGGATGTACTAGGAATGGCCATCCATTCACCGAAGAAAAAATAAATCGAAGATAGAATAGACTGGAAAGGTATTTTTCAGTCTCTATCCTATAAAGGGATATCATGAAATACATTATCAATCATTCAAACGACACTGCATTTAATATCGCCTTGGAAGAATATGCCTTTAAACACTTACTAGATGAGGATCAAATCTTCCTTCTTTGGATTAACAAACCATCTATCATTGTTGGACGTCACCAGAACACTATCGAAGAAATCAACCGTGATTATGTTCGCGAAAATGGTATTGAGGTAGTCCGCCGTATCAGTGGTGGTGGAGCTGTTTATCACGATCTGAACAACCTCAACTACACGATTATCTCAAAAGAAGATGAAAACAAGGCCTTCGACTTCAAGAGCTTCTCAACCCCAGTTATCAATACCTTGGCTCAACTAGGTGTTAAGGCTGAATTCACAGGCCGCAATGACCTAGAGATTGACGGAAAGAAATTCTGTGGAAATGCCCAAGCCTATATCAACGGACGTATCATGCACCACGGTTGTTTGCTCTTTGACGTTGATTTGTCAGTCCTTGCTAACGCACTCAAGGTTTCAAAAGACAAATTTGAGTCAAAAGGTGTGAAATCCGTCCGTGCTCGTGTAACCAATATTATCAATGAATTACCAGAAAAAATCACAGTTGAAGAATTCCGTGATTTACTATTGGAATACATGAAAAAAGAGTACCCAGAGATGACTGAATACACTTTTTCTGAGCAAGAATTGGCCGAAATCAATCGCATCAAGGATACCAAGTTTGGAACTTGGGACTGGAACTACGGTAAATCACCTGAATTTAACGTCCGTCGTGGAACAAAATTTACCAGCGGTAAGGTTGAAGTTTTTGCCAACATCATTGAATCAAAAATCCAAGACATCAAGATTTATGGTGACTTCTTTGGTATCGAAGACGTTGCTGCAGTAGAAGATGTCCTTCGTGGAGTGAAATACGAACGCGAAGATGTCCTTAAGGCACTAGAAACTATTGATATCACACGCTACTTTGCTGGAATTAGCCGTGAAGAAATCGCTGAAGCGGTAGTGGGATAAAAGGAAAAGAAGCTGGTTGTATGACCAGCTTCTTTTTCAGTTATCTTATATATAATAATTTGTATTTTTTTAAAAAAGTGATATAATACAGATGTGAAGAGTTGCTCTGGAAAGGAGAAAAAACGGAAACTATATTTTGAGCAATTCATAATTTTATTGTTAAATAAAGCTTTTAATTTTAATTATGGAAGTTGAGTTGTAGCTTAGCGTGTCCTGTCTTTGCTGATTGGGTATCTGGTGGTAATTGGAGTTACGGAGGATATCATGATCCAAGCAATTGGGGAGCTTTCTCAAATTATTTCCACGCCTATCGTTGGAATTGGTCAAGTGTGACTCGGGCAAGTGACAGCAAATCTAATGTAGGTTATGCTTCTGCTCATTACATCATAAATAGAAATTTTGGTGAAGTTGTATACTTTAATTATGGATTTTAATTGCTAAAGTTTATCTTAGAGAGGAAAAATCTCTCTAGGATAAACTAGAAAGAGTAGAATTATGAAACGTTTATTTATACTTTTCTCGAACATTTTTATTCTAATCTTTCTGCTTTGGATTGCCTTTATTTCCCCAAATACGCTCATCTACCGAAGCCTCCCTGTGGTAGGAGTTCTTAAACAAGAAAGAGCTGTCACCTATGAGGAGCTTTCAGCCAACTTAGATCAGTTAGCAAGGGAAAGCAATAGTGTAATTGCTCGCCAGATTCAACAAACGGATTCGCAAGGTCAGGTCAAGTTCTCCTATGATATCTACGGAGAAGGAGAGCTTCCAAAGGGCATCAAAAAAGCAGATAAAGAAGTCGCTTCTAAGAAAAGCTTACTTACCAATTACTATATACTCTCAGGGAAGTTACCACTCGAAAAGTTGGATCAAAAACTACACGAACTTGGTTTCTCAAAGACTTTCATGAATAAGCCTAATCTCTTGCAGAATTTTATGGCATTTTTTGGTTCCGGTTCCCAATCCTTAGCCTTGGTTATTTTTATTCTTAGCTTTAGTGCATTGGCCATTATTCAAAAAACACTTGAATTGAGGAGTGCAGGGATTCGTTATATTGCAGGGATGAGACGGTACCAACTCTTTGGACGTTCTCTCATGGAAGACAGCAGAGAGCTGCTTTTAGGATGTATTGGAGCCAGTGCCTTAGGATCCATTTTGATTTATTGCTTACAATTAACCCCCTTTGCCTATTCCTTCATTATTTCAAGTAGTATCATTTATAATACGCTCTTACTCATCGTATCAGCTCTCCTGTCCTTTATCTTTGCTTTCAGCATCCAGACGGTGCACTTAGTTAGCCTTTTAAAAGGGAAAATTCCAGTAAAAAGGATTTTAGTTTTTCTCTTTACCTGTCAATTTCTCGCTGTTGCTCTCATTGGCCTTGCTATCCATCGGGTCAGTATCTATGGTTCTGTCTGGCAGACTTACCAAGAGGGGAAAGTGGCTTGGTCTAAAGAGACGAATTGGGTTCAAATTGGTGTAAATCGGGAGGATTTTTCACAGAATACAAACGAAGAGACGCAAATTGAGAACAGAGCAAAATGGTCTAAGCTCATCGAGTCTGGCATCGAAAAAGGTGGTCTCTTGGTCTATCATCAGCTCGCATCTTTTAATTCAAAAGGCTTCATGAATGATCCTAGAACAGGGAGAAATCTTTCGATCACAGATTACGATCCTCTTGCCAATACTCTATATGCGACTCCAAACTACCTCGATATACAAAAAGTAGCTGTTTCCCCCGAGGAAAAAGAGCGTTTGAATCACTTGCAAGCTGGAGAATTTGGACTTTTGCTCCCTGAAAAGTTGAAAGGGCAAGAAGAGGAGTTGAAAAAACGCTATGAAGATTATCTGACTCCTAATGATGAACAAGGAAAGAGTCAGTTGCCTATGAAAGCACGGGTGACCTATCTTCCTAACAACCAAAAACGCTTTATCTATAATAATACACCGATGAACTATCAGCAATTCTTGACCGATCCGATTTTGGTTGTTGTTCAACCTAAAAGCTTTGGTGGCTACGAAAATCCTT
The DNA here is from genome assembly GCF_003943415.1 of Streptococcus oralis. GTDB lineage: Bacteria > Bacillota > Bacilli > Lactobacillales > Streptococcaceae > Streptococcus > Streptococcus oralis_BJ. The sequence continues at coordinate 434,974 of NZ_RJPK01000001.1, forward strand.
ATTTCTCTCATCTTAATTCTTATCTCTACTTTGATGGTCTGGAAAAAAGCAAGAAGCTAATAGCTGAGCATGGGCTTGAAAAAAACGTGAGTCAATACGACTATGCAGCGGCTGTCTATCAGCAGATGACCCAATCCATTCAATTAGAGAACCTCATGGCCATTGCTGGCGGTATCTTCGGAATGGCGACTTCCATTCTACTCTTTAGCACCATGAATTTCCTCTATTTTGAAGAGTTTAGAAAACCGATATTCCTGAAGAAGATTGCGGGTATGGACTTTTTGAAAATTCACCAAAGCATGCTCGTATCGGAGATTGCCATGCTGTTATTAGGTAGTGTCCTGATTTTCTTTCTCACACAGGAATGGTGGATCGCTATCGTCACGCTTTTATTATTTACGATTAATGCTTGGCTGATTCTCCTTTACCGCTCGCACAAAGAAGAGCATTTCTTGCCCATTATTCTGAAAGGAGCCTAATATGATTAAAATAGAACATCTGGAAAAATCATTTGGAGAACGGACCGTCTTTCAGGATATCAATCTGCAATTTGCAGCAGGAAAGGTCTATGCGCTAATCGGAAATAGTGGTTGTGGCAAGACGACTTTGCTTAATATGATTGCAAAACTAGAATCTTATGATGAAGGAAAAATACTGTATAAAGAGAAGGATATAAAAACGATAAAATCTACAATATTTTTTAGAAATGAGCTAGGCTACCTTTTCCAAAATTTTGGATTGCTAGACAATGAAACTGTGTCTTCTAATTTAGATTTAGGCCTTATTAATCGACAGTGTAATCGTAAAGAAAAAGAGAATTACAAAAAAGAAGTATTAGCAAGAGTAGGATTATCTCACATTCATTTAGAACAAAAAGTGTATGAATTATCTGGTGGTGAAGCACAACGTGTCGCCCTGGCCAAGATTATTCTGAAAGATCCTCCGTTAATACTCGCAGATGAGTTGACCGCTGCACTTGATCCAATAACTTCACAAGAAATCATGAAGATATTATTAACAATGAAGAATCAAAATCGTCTAATCATCATTGCAACTCATAATCCTGATATTTGGAATCAAGCAGATGAGGTTATTAATCTAAATAGACTATAAATAATAAAACAGAAGCTCGGTGGAGGAGGAGTTTCTGTTTTACTTTATATTACAAAGTTGCATAATTTATTTTATGTATTTCACAAACTATCCAAAGCATTCTTTTGTTCATCATTGACGATATGGGTATAGAGGTCAGTGACTTGTGTACTAGCATGCCCTAGCTGGTGGCTGACCAAAACTTGCGATTTAGTCGCATCATAGAGCCTAGTTGCTAAGGTATGGCGTAGTTTGTGGGGGGTTACACGCACTTTGAAGTCCTCAGAGTACTTAGCAACCATTTTTTCAACACTGGAAGCATCGATACGATTGGGAACACCACGATATAAGGTCAGAAAGAGTGCTGTATCCGTCTTTTCCGTCTTATAGCGTTGATTTCGAATGGCTAGATAATTCTCTAGATAAGGCTTTGCAAAGGCAGCGACATTGACCGAGTCACGTTTGCCCCCTTTACGTGTGACATCAATGACCATCATTTTGAGATTGAGATCTCTTAGATCGAGATTAACTGCTTCAGACAAGCGAACACCAGACGCCAAGAGAAGAGCAATAATGGCTAAATCACGTTCCTTATTTTTATTAAATGACGAAAGAGCCCGATTCGAAAGCTGTTGTGGGTATTCTTGGTCGATATAAGTCAGAAAACCTTCTGTTTCATCGCCTAGAAAGAGTTTTTGCTTGATGTTTTCAGCTCTGGCAGCAAGTGTTTCTTTCTTTTTCTTAGTTGAAACTTTCTTCATTACATTACGATAGAAATAAGGCTCCCCTTGGTCGTTTTCAACTTCCTCAGTTAGATACTTATAAAGACTAGAAAGTGCCGATAAGGTTCGATTGATTGTTGTCTGAGAGACACCTTGTTTGGTTGTATTGGCATTCAGCAATGGGCGTTCACGTAGATATAGGATAAAGGATTCCATGTCTTTTTTTGTCATATGTTCTAAGACAGATAAGGGGATATCGGCCATTGTATCAACGTTTGAAATACCAGACTCCAAAACCCAGCTGAAAAATCGATCGTATTCCTTGAGATATTCGTACAAGGTTGTAAAACTGTAGGGCACAGCAAGCTTAGATTGGTAGTATTCCAGAACATACCAGGGCATGATTTGTTTTAGTTTGTCGATTCGTTGCAGTAAAATCTCACGTTTCATCTATTTTCTCCATAAATAAGTCTACTAGCAGTATAGCATAGACTTATTCATTTTTCAAGAAAATTATAGTTTTTCGGAAAGATGTTATAAGTGTTTGATGGATTCTAGAAAAAACAAAGACCTGGTTCCACAATCATAAGAAACAGGTCTTTTGTGTGTATGTAATCCGGCAATATGTTTATATTTCAATTTCTCTAAAATATTGCAATTGCCATTTTTGTGTTGCTCGAGCTGTTGTATTTAAATTTGTGCACCAAGGAGGATAAAATCTCATAGACATTTTTCCTTTGCAATTTGTTGTTGAGAGAATTTTTTTATGAATAGCCACCTCTTTTGGAATAATAAATAGTCCCACCTTATCTTTATCGATGACAACGATAATCAGCTCAGTCCCAAGATCTTCATTAGTATAAGGAACGTTCTTGTTATCTTGGTTTTTTTCCAGAAAACGGTAAAATATCCTTCTTTTTTTGGTGTTTTTTTTGCCAAGCGACATCTTTTATATTCTTGCTCTTCCTTTATCTTGATAAGAATACCTTCGTATTTTTCATTGTATTTTTCTTCAATGAAATCAAAATCGCCATAAAAATTATATAGAACATCGAGTATTTTCATTATGATGTTTGTCCTCCATAGCAAATAACTTTTCCAAAGAATAATACTGTTTCCAACAAAATTAGCTACCGACTATACTCATCTTTTTTATGTATTACCATATAGCAGGATATCAAAATGACGAAAATTTTAATCAGGTAGGTTTCGTATCGATCAGTATCTATGGTTAGCTGAGACAAGACGTTAATGATCGAATGTGTCATAACGCAAATCCAAAGATTCTTTGTTTTGATATAAAGAGCTGAGAGTATGAAAGAATTTGTCAGCAATCCAAATAAAAACGGTAGAGTTTGCAGAGTTGCTAGGGAACCATCCATGTAAAAGAACAATAGATGCCAAAGCGCCCAGCTAAAAAAAGTTAAGATTGTTGAGTAAAAATATGGCAGCTTCTCTTGTAAGATTGGTTGAAAGACATATCGCCATCCAATCTCTTCTATACCACCAAATACAATAAATTTGAAGAACATCAAAAATGGGAGATACCAGCTAAATTCTATTATTTTCCCACCCAACATTAGAAAAGAAAAATCAAGGATAATTAGGAAAAAAGATAATAAATAATGTTTATAACTAGTATGGATGTTAAAAAAATCTTTTACGATCTTCTTAAAATGAATATGAAAATAGTGATTTGCAACAATTATTCCCCAAAGAGCTGAAGAAATCCCACCAACAATGATTCCTAAAACAGTTAATAGATTGGAATGAACAGAAAAATGATTCAAGAAAAAGAAAAGGAGACAAACTGATACTATTTGGCTAAATGTGCCTAGCAAATATACCGCAATTGCCTTACTTCTTTTCATAGAGAATCCTTTCAAATTTAATTTACGTAAAATAAATTATGTAAAATAAATTACAACAACAAATCTTTGACTTTCCCAATTTCACTTTTTGGAATCACCAGGTGAATCATATCACCAAGATACATTCTAGTTGAGCCGTTAACTGTTTGGCTTTTGCCATTATGGACTTGGGTGGTGATGAGTACGTTATGTGGCAAGTTGAGCTCGTGAACCTGCTTTCCTGCTATTTTATCAGAAACAGGGATTTCAATTAGGGTAACTTCTCCTTCGTCTGTTGCTTCTTCTGGTAGCATTTTTTCAAGCATGGCCTCATAGACTGGAGCACCCTTGAGCAAATCCATGACGATGTAGGCAACTAAGGTCACTAAGCCAAGAGGCATGAGGTTGCGAATATCCCCGACCATCTCGGTTACGAGTATCATAGCAGTTAATGGAGCCTTGGAAATTGCTCCAAAGTAGCCACTCATTCCTAAAATGACAAATATAGGGAATTGTTCCTGACTGACAAGCCCAAGATTGACACAAATGACACCGACTAGGGCACCAAGTAAGGAACCGAGCGCCAGAATAGGAAGGAAAATTCCTCCTGGGAGCCCACTTCCATAACTAATCATGCTCCAAACAAAGCGAATCAAAAAGTAAGCTAATAGAACTTGGAAACTGAAATCTTGCTCAGTTAGGGAGAGGACCAGCTGATTTCCACCACCAAGAATCTGAGGTAAGAAAATTCCGACTGGTATGATAAGAATAAAAGCCAAGATTGGATAATAAGCTTTATCCAAATGGATTTTTTGACCAAGCCAGTCATAAATTTGACCAACATTGAGTACAGCTTTCTCATAGAGAAAACCAGATAGCCCGAGAAAAACTCCCATAAGGAGGTAAATCCAATACTGGTCTAGGGTCATGAGAGGAATGTTATCTGGCATATCCAGTACGGGGGTTAAGCCAAATATGAGTAGTGAGACAAAGTTTGCTACGAGACTGGCTGCTAGAGTTGAGACCCAGAAAAAGCGTGAAAAATGGTGGTAAACTTCTTCTACAACAAAGAGGAGACCTGCTATCGGTGCATTAAAGGCAGCGGCTAAGCCTGCAGCAGCCCCACTGGCAATCAGGGAGCGTTCTTCAACTGGGCTAGATTTGAGCCACTTGGCAATGCCTTTACCACCAACTGCTCCAAGTTGAATACTTGGCCCTTCTCGACCTAGCATGAGGCCACTTGCAATAGCAAGAATCCCTAGAATATATTTCTTCCAGAGGACACTCCACCAATTAAGTGACATGAGCCCTTTTAATTCGGCCTCAACTTGTGGGATTCCTGAGCCTTTAATATCCTTTTCCGATCTAGTTAATTTAGCGCTGAGCCAGCAAACTATTAAATAAAATAGACCAATGATAAAAAGATTGCGCACTAGGTGCGCTTGATCTTGATAGAGTCCTTGTATCAGATGGAAACCCTTTTCGATTAAGAAACGAAAGGATCCGACGATTAGACCGACGACGAGACCAACAATGACTCCTCGTCCAACTTGGGATAATATGGTGCTTGAGGCAAAGGCAAATTCTTTCTTGGACCGGAGTATTTCTGACTGTTCCTCCATAATCATTTCCTCCAACTTAACTTTCTATATTTGCTGCGACCAGTGATTTTATCGGTTCAAAACTGGTTCGATGAATTGGGGTGACACCTAGTTTTTCCAGCCCTTCTAGATGTTTAGCTGTTCCATAGCCTGCATTAGCCGTGAAATCATAGCCAGGATATTGCTGATCGTATTCCTTCATTAAATTATCCCGTGTCACTTTGGCAACTATGGATGCAGCTGCGATAGAGAGGGAGTTAGCATCTCCTTTGATAATGGAGGTTTGTGAAATTGGTAACTCCAGTTTCATGGCATCTATCAAGAGGTGCTTAGGTTGGGGACTGAGCTGGGAGATTGCTTCTTTCATGGCCAGTTTGGTCGCTTCATAGATATTGACTTGGTCAATGATGTGATTATCCATGATACCAATTCCGATTGCCAAGGCTTGATCTTGAACAGCATGATAAATTTCCAAATGTTTCTTTTTAGGGATCTTCTTGCTGTCGTTGAGGCCTCTAATCTTACAATTTTTCGGCAAGATAACGGCTGCAGAGACTACAGGTCCAGCCAGTGGACCACGGCCGACCTCATCAACACCTGCTATTAAGGTCACTCCTTGCTTATAAAGTTCTTTTTCATAGGAAAGCATGGATTCTAAACGAAGGTCTTCATCCAGTTCTGCCTGAATAGCTTTTTTTCGCTTGCTGATTTCCTTTTGAACTCCAGAACGAGGATCTCTTTCGAATTCCGGAAAAAGAGGATTGTCTAATTCTTTGACAGTAGCAAGAAGTTCTTTGATTTCTTTAATCGTTGTCATCGATGTCGTCCAATGTATCTAAGGTATAGTTACCGAGTTTTCCATCACGGACTTCCTTGACGAAGAGGCTGTAAAAGCGGTCGTAGTCGTCACGGAAACCGAGGGCACGGGTCATATCCATGATGATAACAGGCGCTTCTTCTTCTATCTTCATTTGTTTGAAGCGTTCAGCTAGCTTTTCTGGATAATGTTTTTTGAAATAATTGAGACCAAAAATGGTCACCTCATCCATAGGAAGCAACTGGTCTTTGATAGCTCCAGTTAGGGCTAGTTTGAGTGCGACAGTATCATCCTCAAACTTAGGCCAGAGAATCCCTGGTGTGTCTAAGATTTCAAGGTCTTTATTAGTTTTGAGCCATTGTTGCCCCTTGGTAACACCTGGTTTATTGCCGACAACCGCAATCTTTTTCCCAGCCAAACGATTCATCAGAGTTGACTTACCGGCATTTGGAATTCCGATAATCATGGTACGCAAGGTTTCGATTTTGATACCGCGTTCTTTCTGACGTGCAATCTTATCAGCCATGAGCTTTTTCGCTGCATCTGTCACAACTTTTACAGTAACTTGCTCTTTAGAATTTATAGCCAGAGTTTGAATTCCCTGTGATTCAAAGTACTGACGCCATTCTTTTGTCATTGCTGGATCAGCCAGATCTGTCTTGTTCAAAATCAAGAGTTTTGGTTTATCACCAACAATTTTATTTAACATAGGATTTTGACTAGATAAAGGTAGGCGAGCATCCACCAAAATCGTCACAAAATCAACAAATTTTAAATTCTCCTGAACCTGTCGCCGAGCCTTAGACATGTGGCCTGGAAACCATTGAATAGTAGCCATAATATTTTCCCCTTCCGACTAAAAAAACGTAATAAAACGTTTTCTTTCTCACCATCTATTCTATCATAAATTAGGTGTTTTTGCACAGGCTTTGACTAAAATAAAATCACACTATAGTACATAACTAAATTTATGTAATTCAATGTTCACTTGACTTAATGTGTAGTTTGGTATATACTTTGTATATACGGTTTCGTGGAGGTAGAGCGATGAATACAGTAAAGACTCGGAAGGTGGGAAATTCTCTCACAGTGACCATTCCTAAAAATTTGGGTATGACAGAAGGTCAAGAAATGGTTGTCTACAAAGGGATTGACGGAGTCATTGTCTTAGCTCCAAAACTGAAAGATCCTTTTGATGGGATTACTGATTTGAGAATGACAAACGATTTTGAAGGGGTAAGATCACTTGATAGCGAAATCTGAGTATATTCCTGAAAAGCAGGATATCATTTGGCTGGACTTTGATCCATCAGTTGGTCGAGAAATCCAGAAACGGCGACCTGCCTTGGTTGTTTCTAGGAGAGAATATGCCTTGCAAACTGGTTTTGTGGCTGTCTGTCCTATCACTCATGGCCAACATCGTTTGGCAGAAAAGGGCTTGCTTGTTCCTGTCTCATCAGATAAGGTAGATGGTGCTGTTAATCCATTTCAACTGTATACCTTCGATTTTCGGATGCGTAATGCTCAAAAAATAACAAGAATGGACACACAATGTTTTCAGAAAGTCGTCCAACTTTACCAGTACATCTTTGGAGATACTTAAATCCTACCATGCATAGACAAGGTAGGAATTTTTCTATATGAGTAACCTATCTAAAAACGGATGAAGACAATTGAGGAGAATCCCTCTAGTCCAACTTTCTTGTGCAGATGATAGATGTTCTGCCTGAAGGCATTCTTTTAGAAAATCGCGGACTTGTTCTGGTGAGATTTCAAACTCAAAGGCTTTCATCTTGTAGAAAAAGTCGATGAGATGCTCAGATAAGTATTCATCTGAAAAGCGTACTTCTCCACTTTTTCGATATTCTAATAGGAGCCGAGAAAATCTGGATTTTTCATCAGGCAAATCCCGAAAATAGGAATTAAGAAGCCAAGTCTGCTTCTGCTTTCGTTCAATAGGATCTTGACTTGCAATCCGCTGATCCTTTTCCAGCTCCTTCTGGTTTTGCTTAACCTTGATAGCCCGTTCATCTCTATTTTTTCCAAAGAGGATTTTCTCCCATTTTCGTTCTTCTTGAGTCAAGGTTTCTGTAAAACCAAAGTAATCTTGATAGGCTCGCTCTGCAGGTCCCATGGCAAGAATGAGGTTGTCAGCGTATTGCTTGGCGATTTTATCTCTTTTCTTACGTTCCTTCTCAGCCTGAATCCGTAAATGCTGCTCGTAGTCAATTTTCTCCTTGCCTAGTTTGACAAGGTAGAGTTGGTCATCGGTCTTACCAAGTAAAAAAGGTTTGATACACTTTTCCAACACTTCTTCCATACGAGCCTTCTTCTTTGGCTCTGCCTTGGTCCAACTTCCGCCTTGAAAGACCTCTAGGAAGAGCTGGTAATCTTTCTCAGGTGCAAATTGATTGCCACGATTGGCTTTGAAGACACCTTTTTCCAAAAACCATTTTAGAAGTCGTTCGTCAAAATCGCTTTTATTGACCTTGATATTTTCCTTTTTCTGAGCCTTTCTGGTTAGATTTTCAAACTTTCTGAGCAGTTTTTCTTCCTCTTCCAGTTGCTGGTCTAAACTCAGTCGATGAAAATGGCGAACACAGTCACTGCCGATAGGAAAGAGGCGTTGACCTGTAACTCCGTTAAAGAGTTCGTAGGCGTACTTGATGGCATTTCCACAGATACAGTTACTGTGCCCAATACCATTAAAAATCAAGGAAACTTCATTCCATTCCTTGGTAGCTTGATCCCAAGTATCAGCTTTTGAAGCTTGTAAAACCGCATCGTGCAGGGATTTTCTAACTGGAAGTGGCATGAGGTTTCCTTTCTAGGTTATACTTTTACAACTTGAACCTCGTCTTTACCGAGTAAAATCAGGTATTTCTCAATATTTTCAATCGAATAGGCTCGTGATAATGCCTCTCCGTATAAGGCTAACTGACCACGATAGCGGTCTATTAGTTTACTTGGTTCGTCGTAACGGTCTGTTTTGTAGTCGAAAAGGACAATACGATCCTCGAAAAGCAGATATCCGTCCAAGATTCCACGAACAACAAAGTCTTCCTGACTCTTTTGGTCTCGCTTGAGCATAGAAAAAGGTTGCTCGCGATAAAGATGGCTGGTATTAGCAAGAATCTCCTGACCAAGTGGCGTATCAAAGAAAGCTAGGATTTTAGAAAGATTGATCTTTTCCCTAACAGCTGGACCAGTTTGAACTTGTTTAAGAGTATCTTTCAGGCTAGCAAGTGTTGGTTGCTGACTAAGGTCAATTCTCTGCATGAGTTCGTGGGTTGCACTACCAATCTCGGCTCCTGTTACCTCTTCTTTGGTTGAAAAATCAGGTAAATTGAAGCTGAATTGCTTCTCTGATGATTTTGTTTGGTTAGTAATTTCTACCCCTTCCATATCCATAACGGGTTCGTAGAATTTCTTGATTTGGCTTGGAGTTTGAACACTTGGTAGTTCAATGGCTGCGCGGTGAAGAGTATTATAAACTTCCACCTCTTTCAGCATTTCAAGGGCTTCTTTAATGGTTTCTGCTTGCCGGTTACTTGCTTGAGAACTATCTTGTAGAGGACTCTTGTTTTCCAACTGACCAATAGCTTCTCTAGTCAACTGGTCTTCACCAACAAAACGATAGCTAAAGTTGAGATTGTCCTTGGCAAATACTTTACTAATCGCCCATATCCAATCTTGGAAATTCTTAGCTTGAAGTCTGGTATGTTTATCTAGTTTTCCGTTTTCAGCTGTTGGATATTCCTTGGCTTCCAGTTTTTCACGAGAGCCCTTACCGACAAGATAAAGCTTTCTCTCAGCCCGTGTCATGGCAACATACAGCAAACGCATCTGCTCTGAATAGCTAGCCAATTGCAGTTCTTCTTCATTCTGCGTATAAGTTAGACTGGGAATGGAGAGTTTGATGGTTTTAGGATAGTGTGCTTCCGCAGCTCCTGTTTCCACTTTGGCAATGTACTTGACACCAAGCCCATTTTGACGGCTGAGAATGACGTCTGACATCGAGTCTTGCTTGTTGAAGTCCTGATCCATATTGAGGATAAAGACATAAGGAAACTCCAGCCCTTTACTCTTGTGGATGGTCATGAGCTCTATTGCATCTTTGGGCGGCGCGACTGCAACGCTTGCGAGGTCATGCTGAGCCTCCAAAACTTGATCAATCATACGAATAAAACGAGACAAGCCTTTGAAATTGCTCTTTTCAAACTGGTCAGCTCGTAGAGCTAGGGCATAGAGATTAGCCTGTCTAGCAGGTCCATTTGGCAAGGCTCCAACATAGTCATAATAAAAACGGTCATTATAAATCTTCCAAATCAAGTCATAGAGAGAATTGGTTTTGGCATACAAGCGCCAAGAATCCAAGATATCCATGAACTGATTTAGTTTTTCAGCTAGAGCTGTGTGAATCAAGTTTTTCTGACTTGTTGCGAGTTTTTGAGCATTGACTAACTTCTCGTAAAGATTCTCTTGTACTTTATCTTCTGCTTTCTGAAGAGACAAACGTGCCAACTCGTCCTCATCAAAACTAAACATAGGAGACTTCATAAGGGCAACCAAGGCATAGTCTTGCAGGGGATTGTGGATGACACGAAGAGTGTCTAGCATGACTTGCACTTCTAGGGATTGGAGGTAATTATTTTGTTCTCCATCTGTTTTAACAGGAATCCCGTACTCTGACAGAGCGAGGAGGATCTGGTCATTACGACTGCGACTGGAAGTCAAAAGGGCAATTTCCTTAAAGGCTACACCATTCTCTTGATGGAGCTTCAGGATTTCCTTGACCACTAGGCGCATTTCCCCAGTGAGTTTCGTTTCTGCTTGGCTCTCTTCTTCCTCTTGCCCACTGTCGTCCTTATCGTAGAGGAGAAATTCTGCCTTGTTCTCAGGGTTGGGAGTTAGTTTGGTATTGGCAAAAACAAGATGGTGCATGCTGTCATAGTTGATTTCGCCGACTTCTTTGTCCATAAGGCGTGCAAAAACATCATTGGTTGCTGACAGCACTTCTGAACTACTGCGGAAATTTTCCTTGAGGAGAATCAACTTGCCCTCTTTAGGATTTTGCGCATAGCGTTGAAATTTTTCATTAAAAATCTGTGGATCTGCCTGACGGAAACGGTAGATGGACTGCTTGATATCCCCCACCATAAAGCGATTGTGGCCATTCGACAGCAATTCTAGCATCCGTTCTTGAATGTGGTTAGTATCCTGATACTCATCAACCATGACTTCATGGAATCGTTCCTGATAAGCCTCGCGGACTTGTGGGAAATTCTCTAAAATCTCAATGGTGTAATGACTGATATCAGCGAATTCAAAAGCATTTTCCTGGCGTTTACGTTCACGATAAGCCTCCACAAAATCACCCATGAAGGTTTGGAAAGTTTTAGCTAGCTCCCAGGTGTCTTCATGATAACGCTCTTGGTAGTCGAGAATCGTTATCTGGTCCGCCAGTTGTCCTAGTTTAGCAAACTGAGCCTTTCTCTCATCGTTATAGGCATCAGCCAGTGGCTTCAATTCAGCCTTACGACTGGAATTGGCTAGAGCACGACCATTTTTCTCCTTAGAGATGGCGACAACACGCGCAAGCACTACTTGATAAGCTTGGCTATCGGACTCTTGATTTAAGGAGCCAATTTCATCCAGAACCTGTTGAACAGCTTCTAAATAGGCAGCTTTGGGAAACTCCTTGGCATCGTTATCCAGATGATAACGGAAGAAACTTTCCAAGTCCCAAAGCGCCTGTTTGATTTGCTCAGTTAGTTTGTCTTTTTCATTTGCAAAGTCAGCTTTTTCAAACCCTTTGAGAAAAGACTCGTTCAGCCATTTTTGGGGGCTACTGGTGGATTGAAGAAAATCATAGATTTTGTAGACTTGCTGGCGCAAACCTCGTTCATCCTTGCCACGTCCAGCAAAGTTCTTCACCAAACGACTAAATTTCTCTTTATTCTCACCTTGGTAATGGTCTTCAAAGACTTGATGAAAAACTTCGTTCTTTAAGAGCAATTGTTCACTTTCGTTTTGTAAAATACGGAAATTCGGTGCGATATCAATCAGATAGCCATGCTTGCCAAGGAATTTTTGTGTGAAGGAATCCATGGTTCCGATGGCAGCGTTTGGTAGATCTGCCAATTGGCGTCCCAAGTGTTGTTTGAGATCGACATCATTGGTTTCTTGGATTTGTTGGCTGATTTTTTTCTCCAAGCGTTCTTTTAGTTCTGTAGCAGCCTTGACGGTAAAGGTCGAGATAAAGAGTTGACTGATTTCTACACCACGAGTTAATTGATCCAGAATACGCTCGGCCATGACAAAGGTTTTCCCTGAACCAGCAGACGCTGAGACTAGGATATTTTGCCCTGCCGTATAAATAGCTTCGATTTGCTCGGCAGTTTGCTTCTGTTCCTTGCTCGAATTCGCTTCTGCTTCTTGCAGTTTTTGAATCTCTTCCTCAGTTAAAAAGGAAATGGGCTTCATCGATTCAACTCCTCTCTCATTTTCTCAAACCAAGCTTGCTTGAGTTTTTCTCCGACCAGACGCTTGCCATCAGATAAGTCTAATTTCTCAAGGAAACGGGCTTGACCCAAGTGATAATTGGCTTCAAAACCTGTGATGGCTTGGTGTTGCTGTACGTATGGGGCAATACTTCTGCCATTCTCTGTGTAAGGATTGATAGCGAACTGGCCCTTTAAAATTTTCTCAGCTGCCTTCTTGTAAAGATGGGCATTGTAGTCCAATAAGAGCTGGAATTCCTCGTCTGTCAGCTGATTAGCCTTGTTTTTGTTGTAAAATTCACCCAAGTGACTGCTTTCTTTCTCTAAAAAGAGTCCCTGGTATTTCATAGATTTGCTGGCTTCTGCTACTGCTCCTGCCAGACTTTTAACGGTCAACAGAGATTGGACAGGTTCAGCCATTTCCAAGTACATAGCACCGAAAAAGTTCTGCTCCCCCTCTCTTTTTAGGGCAGCAAGATAGGTTGGCAGCTGGGAATTAAGGCCATTGAAGAAATGTGGAAACTGGAACTGAGTCAGACTAGACTTGTAGTCCACCACTCCTAGCGCTCCATCAGCTTTCAGGCGGTCAATGCGGTCAACCTTGCCTCGCACATGGACACTCCGACCATTATCCAATTGAATAAAGGCTTGATCTTTACCACCAAATGTTGCTTCCTCTTGGATGGTTTCAATGGCTGGATTATGACGAAGGATGTGGCCAGTAGTCCGAGCCACATCAAGTAAAACTTCCTTGGTAAATTGGGCTTCCAAACTTTCTTGATAAATAGCCTCAAATTCCCGTTCTTGGCTGGTTTCTTGAATAGCTTGTTCCAAACGTTGGTCAAACGGATTTTCAGCAGGTAGTTTCAAGGCACGTTCAAAAATACGATGCAAGAAATTTCCGTGACTGCGAGCATCCGGACGCAGGCGCACTTCTTCCTGCAAACCTAAGACATAACGGAGGAAATAACTGTATTCATTGCGGTAAAACTCCGTCAAACCAGACGTAGACAGGTAAAACTCCTTGTCAGCTGGATAGAGAGCCTGCAAGGTCTCTTTCTCTAATGGCTTGCTTCTTGGACTAGTTGGGAGTGCTGGATTTGTAAGACCTTTTTGATCAAGTTTTTTCCCCATGACACGCGCTAGAACCTTGACAAAGGTCACATCTTGCTCATTTTCACTAGAACCTGTCTGCTGATGGTAGGCAATCAGACTAGACAAAAGACTGTGATAAGACCCCATATCATCCTTAGTCAGACTTTTTTGATGAATCTTCTTCTCTATCCGGCTAAATCCAAAACCCACCAGTTCCTGAAGATAGGCCGATTCCTTTCTCTCATTTTCATTAAGAAGACTTGGTGCTGACAACACCAACTGCTTACGAGCGGCGTTGACTAAAGAAAGCATGGTATAGCGATTTTTCTTGAGATTTTCGCTACTTGCAATCAGTAATTGTGCTCCCTCCTCAGTCGCTTGGTTTAGACTTTGTCGTTCTTCATCTGTCAAAAGACTGGTATTTTGCGCGATTTTTGGTAAATGATCCTGAGTCAGCCCAATGGCGTAGACAAAGTCAGCAGTCAGAGGGGCAATCAGATCGTAACTCTGCACCAGAACGGTGTCCACTGTTGCTGGTATGGTGCGATACTGAGACAAACTCATCCCAGAATGAAGCAAGGCCAGGAAGTCCTCCAGACTAACTTGTGAACCAGCAAAAACGGTCGCAAATTGTTCTAAAACATGGCAGAAGGCTTTCCAAACTTCGGCTTGTCTTTCCTGTTCTAGAGTTTCCATAGTAGCTGTCAATTCTTGCATCTGCTTGCTTAAAGCAGCATTTTTTAGAAAAGTATTCCACTTTTGCAAGAGATTTTCAGCCTTTTGCTTCCGACTGGCAAATAAGGTTTCAAGTGGCGCCAAAACGCGCAGACGAAGGGCGTTCAAGTGTTCCAAATCAAATTTTCCATGGTGGGATTTTGTGAAGGTCTGCTGAAAAGCTGGCAAGCCATTGATGCCAAGATAGCGGAGATATTGCTCAAAAGCATCAATATCCGCCTGACTAAGGTCGGTATATAAACCTGTTCTAAGAAGATTGATTAAATCCTCCTGACAAAAACGGTAGCGTTTTAATCGTAAAATAGACTCCACATACTGGGTCAAGGGATGGTGAGCCATAGATTCACTTCTACCTAGATAGAAAGGAATTTGATATTGGTCAAAAATAGTTTTCAGTGATAGCTGGTAAGAAGCTACATCCCCCAGCAAAATACGGAAATGCTTGTAACTCAGGTCTGGATGGTCATGCAATTTTTGACGGATGCTACGGGCTACCAATTCCAGCTCTTCTTTTTGCGTCAAGCAAGACCAGATTTGCAGATTCTCACGGTCATTCTCATCAACATCCAAAGTGAGTTCTGAAAAGTCATAAGAAGACTCCAGCAAACGAGAGGCCTTGTCAAAGCTATCCATTTTCTCATGAGTCTGAGAACGGTCTTGAGCAGGCGTTTGGTATTTAGCACCTAAATGATGAAGAAATTCTACACTGGCTTGGTAGAGATTACCTTCAGCGAACGGACTGTTATAGGCTTTCTTGCTTGCATAGGCACCAATAACAATCTCGACCCCTTTACGATGGAGCAGATCCACCACATGTTCTTCCTCAGCAGAAAAACGGGTAAAACCGTCGATAACCAAGGCAAGCTGACTGAAATCACTACTTACCTTGTCATTCTCAATAGCCTCAATCAAATGGGATAACTGACTTCCCTGAGCCAACTGGCTTTGATTGAGATAGGTAGTCACTTTCTCAAAAATCAAGAGTAAATCTGCCCGCTTGTCCTCATCGGTCAAACTTTCCAAGTCTAAAAAGCTCATCTGAGCAGTCGTCATCTCGTGATAAAGTTCAATCAACTGCTGGATAAATTGAGGGTCTTGTTTAATAGCTCCATAAACTCGTAACTCTTTGGGATCAAGCCCAGCAAGGCATTTATAAAAGGCCATTCCAAGACCAATATCATCAAGACTGGTCTTTGTAGGCAAGTCATTTAAAACCAGGTAACGAGCCATTTGAGCAAAGCGCGTGACGGTAATCGCAAAAGAAGCCTGCTGGGACAAGCATTCCAGAACGGCACGTTCCTTTTCAAATGAAAGAGAGTTGGGGGCAATGTAGAAGACCCGCTTGCCTGCAGCAACCAGCTCTTCCGCCTCTCTGGTTAGGATTTCTGTCAAAGAAGTCCGAATATCAGTATAAAGTAATTTCATCTCAGCCTCGTTTGGTTTCTCAAAGTTTCTTAATCTATTATAGCAAAGTTCGCCTCACAGTCCAAATCCAAAATTCTTGTTGACAATCATTTAACTAGCGAATCAATCAAGCTTCATCATCCACTTTCATATGCTGAAAAATATGGAGGAAAAAGTCTTTGGAAACTTCAAAATGTCCATAACGAAGTCGAGAAGTATAGTCTCTCCATCCAGGATGTTGTCTGGCTATTTCTATGGAACAATCTCTGACTGGTAGATAATACTCGACATTTCGTCTAAAGGGAAAGAATCCTTCAAATTGCTCTACTTGATAGGCTTTGTCATCTATAATTTTACCTACGGCCACAAAAGCCTGTAACTTATCTTGACCATTCATATTGTATTTTGGACTATAGTATAAAAGATAGTCACCTTTTTTCATACGATTTAAGGGACCGCCCTTTCCATGACAGACCTGACAAAAATTTCCTTCAACTCCTCTTAAAACATGGTTCTTTGAAACAACTCCGACCCAATATCTAGGCATTTTTATCCTCCAACACTGCTAACATGCGATTAAAACTTTCTCTATCGTTAGACAGTTTTTCAAAAAATTTTTCATCAATCCCTTCTACTAAGGGTAAAGCTTGATTGACCTTCTCCGCGCCAGACTTCGTCACTGAGACCAGTTTTGCCCGACTATCCTTTGGATGTTGATCACGTCTAATGTAGTCTTTCTTCTCTAGTAACCGAACAATCTGAGAAACCGTCATGACATCCATACCAGTGAACCGAGTTATATCAACTTGCGTTACATATTCCTCTTTATTAGACAGAAACAAAAGCGAGGTTAAAACGATAAATTGAGGCAAAGTGAGGCCAACCGATTTCAAAACTCTTTTTAAATTACTTTCCCATTTGTTGTAAACTTTAATGAAAAGAAGACCTGTAGACTCTGTTTCATCATTTTTGTAAATTGAATTAAAGTGATACTTTGACATTATTTCTCCTTAAATATTAAGTATACATATTATATAAGAATTTATTTTGTTTTTCAAGAAAAGGAAAGTGAAATGTTACAATTCTGTCAGACATTTTATAGTCTATATGCTATAATAATACCAAAAGATAAAGAAGGAAGTCTTATGATTAAACTACTAGCCTTGGATATGGACGGAACCCTCCTTAATGAAGCCAAGGAAATACCGCAAGCCCACATTACTGCCATTCATCAAGCTATCGAAAAAGGGGTGAAATTGGTTCTCTGTACAGGTCGTCCTCTTTTTGGTGTCCTACCTTACTATGCAAAACTTGGTCTAGATCTAGAAAACGAATACCTCATTGCTAACAATGGTTGCTCAACCCACCAGACCAGTGATTTGAGTCTAGTTGACTGGCAAGAACTCAGTCCAGCTGACATTGAATACCTCTATGACCTGGCAGAAAAAAGCGACGTCCAGTTGACTCTTTTTGATGAAGAACATTATTTTGTCCTCGGTGGTAAGCCTAATCAAATCGTTCAAAATGATGCCAAACTTGTTTTTTCAGACCTGACTGAAATTTCCCTTGAGGAAGCCACCAGTGGTAAATATCGTATGTTCCAAGGAATGTTTTTAGGAACAAAAGAGCAAACAGATGATTTTGAGCAGCGGTTTGCTAAGGAGCTCTGCCAACGATTCAGTGGAGTTCGTTCGCAGCCTGTCATTTATGAAGCCATGCCGCTTGGAACAACAAAGGCTACTGCTCTTTCCCGACTAGCAGCGATTTTGAAGATCGAGCCCTCAGAGATTATGGCCATGGGTGATGCCAATAACGATATCGAAATGCTCCAGTTTGCAGGACTTGGCATTGCAATGGGAAATGCCAGCGATTATGTCAAATCCCTTGCCAATGACGTTACAGCTAGCAATGAAGAAGACGGCGTTGCGCGTGCGATTGAGAAGTATATTTTATAGAGAAAAGCCCAGTTCATGTCAACTGGGTTTTGTTTTTTAAAATCACAAAACTTTAGAAACTCTTTAGAAATACTTGATGTTTCTTTGATTTCTATACCTTATACTAAAGTTAGTAAAACAAATCAAAAGGAGAAAATCATGAAAACAGTACTCGAAATTCATGGACTGACCAAACAATTCGGCCAACAAGCTATTCTTCAAGATCTTAGTCTAACCATAAAAGAGGGAGATATTTATGGTCTAATTGGAAAAAACGGAGCAGGTAAAACTACTCTTATCAAAATCATTACACAATTATTGTTTGCGGATAAAGGAACTATTTCCCTCTTTTCTAGTCAATCGGAAAATGAGTGGACCAAGGCTCTATCTCGAGTAGGTTCTGTTATCGAATCACCTGTAGCCCATAATCACTTAACAGCTTATCAAAACCTTAAATATTATTGTATGATACGTCATATTCCAAATGCTGATAAGGTGATTCATGAAACCTTAGACTATGTTGGTTTGTCAGATACAGGAAAAAAAGTCTTTCGTGATTTCTCACTAGGAATGAAGCAAAGACTTGGCATTGCCATTGCCCTCCTATCAAAACCCGACTTCCTGATTCTTGATGAACCCATTAACGGTCTCGACCCAATTGGGATCAAAGAATTTCGCCTCATGATCCAGCGACTCAATCAAGAAAAAGGCATAACTATCCTCATTTCTAGCCATATCTTGTCAGAACTCTATCTCTTAGCTAATCGCTTTGGTATTCTGGATCAAGGTAAGATTATCCGTGAAATCAGTAAAGCTGAGTTTGAAACACTGAGTGAGGATTATATTGTGCTTAAAACAAGCGACAAAGAAAGAGCTTGTCAGGTATTGAAAGAACAAATCCAGCTTCAGTTTAAGGTAGTAAATCCTGAAAATGAAATTCATATCTTTGGTAATGAGCAAGATGTCAAACAGATTCTTAAGCAACTAACTTTGGCCGATGTTGCTATTGATGAGATTTACTTTGCCCGTCAAAACCTAGAAGAATACTTCACACAATTGGTAGAATAGGAGAAAAATCATGATACATACCATTCAAGCAGATTTTTACCGTCTTTTCCGCTCCAAAGGATTCTGGATTACAGAATTCATTCTCTTTGTACTTATGTTACTGGGTGCCACTATCGGGGCTACAGGACATTTAATGTCAGTTCAGCCAGCACCACCTGAGACTCCTACCCATGGTTGGAATGGGATAGAAGCTCTAATCAACGCGTCAAATAACGGCTCAAACCTCGTTTTCCTTTGTATTATTCTAGTATGTTTAGTTCTTGGGGTCGATCTAATCGGCAAGCTTTATAAAAATAGTTTGACAGTCGGCGTTTCTCGTACAGAATTTTTCCTTGCTAAATTCTTTGTACTAGCAAGTATCGCTCTCTTACAACTCATCACCAGTCTTGTGATTGCCTTTATTCCCGCGACTCTACTAAACGGACTTGGTACGATACCTGATGGTTTTGTTACAAACCTTCTCTTAACGATTTCCCTTCAATTTCTCTGCCTTCTCGCTTGGCTTTCGATTGTTTCCTTTATTCTCTACCTAACTCATTCTTATCTTGCCGTATTTATTGGTTATCTGATTAGCTCTATCGTCCTTTCTATTCCAATACTTGTTTTCCCAGACATTGAAATTCTTCGATATTTAATTCTAGATTTTGCCTATGCTATGACTACCAATAGTCAAGCTATTCTCTATACCATCACGGTTTGCGTAACAGTCATACTTTTCTTCTCTTTCAGTGGACTGACTATTTTCAAGAAGAAAAGCTTATAAAAAGGACCTCCTCTAGGATATAGAGGAGGTTTCTTCTGTTAAAGATAAATAAAGACTGAAAACCATTCTCCATCAGTGGCTAGCTTCATATCCGCTCCAAGAAGATGAACCAATTCCTCGGTAATATAGAGACCTAAACCAGAGGATTCTTCAGTATCCGACATATTTTCAGAATAAAAACGATTGCTGAGATTGTCTATATTCTTGATAGGTTTTTTGACTAGATTATCAATTTCCAAAACAAGCCTATTTTCTTCCTTTTTCAAAGAAAGTCGAGCCTTCTCCTTGCCGTGCTTGAGAACATTTCCAAGGAGGTTTTGTATAATTCGATCAAGCAAGTCCTCATCAGTCGTCGTTTTCAATCCTGGTTCAACGTTAAAATCAAGAACAATATGTGAAGTTTGAAAAACATCGTAATAGGCTAAAGTCTTTTTCGTTATAAAAGTTGATAAATCAAGCTCCTCTTGTTTCGGTTTGACTGCTCCTTCCATCAGATGACGGTATTCAAGGAGAGCTTCCAAACGTTTGGAAACCAAATCAAGATGATGGGCTATTTTATTTAAGGTTTCTGCACTATTATCGGGATGTTTTATTAGTTGCTGAGTATATCCTGAAGCGATTGTCAAAGGTGTCCGAATATCATGAGCGATGTTACTGACTGCCATATCTAGGGTGCGTTTTTCACGCTTCATGATTAGCTGATTCTCTTCCACTTCTTGAAATAGATTCTCAATTTGGTTATGTAGTCGCAAAATGGTTTTTGAAAAGAAATTTACACCGATCCTCTTCATGCTACCAGAGCGAATCTTTTCTTCGATTTGTCTGCTTAAATCTTTAATTGCTATATGATAGCGAATCAAAGAAATCGCCAAAATAATGTTAGTAAGGAGTAATATTGATATCAAAATGTAAATCATTACTTATCTCCTTTTAATCGAACACCAACTCCCCAAATGGTTTCGATGTACTCGTGATTTGGATCCAGTTGATGCAGTTTTTTACGGAGATTGCTTAGATGGGTGTTGAGCGTATTGTCTCCAGGCAGGTAACTTTCTTCCCAAATCAATTCATAGAGTTCTTCTTTGGTGAAGATCTTTTTAGGATACTGGAGCAACATTTGGAGAATCTGACACTCTTTCTTTGCAAGGCGAATGGTTTCAGTTGCGTTACTTATTTCAAAACTATCCGCATCGAACTGGATATTTTTAAAGCTTTGTGCGAGGTTATCAATTTCTCTTCGATCTCCTGACTGATGTTCACCACTTTGGCGTAATTGCACGGTGACTCTGGCAAAGACTTCGTCCAAATCAAAAGGTTTCACTACATAATCATTGGCACCGTCTAGTAGATATTGGCTGATGAACTTTTTATCACCCAAAGCAGTGAGCATGATGACCGGAGTCTGACTAGTTTGTCGAATGGCTTGCAAGACTTGGTCGCCATTTTTCCCAGGAAGCATGATATCTAGCAAAACGAGATCAATGCCTCCTTTGTCAAATTGCATGATACCTTCCGTACCAGAAAAGGCTTGTATCACCTCGTGTTCCTCTGCAAGAAGGGTTCTTAAGATTTCCTGGATTTCATTATTATCTTCAATTACAAGTATGCTTGCCATAAACCTCGTCCTTTCTAAAACTATTATAACATGTTTTATTAGGAATTCCAGATACAGAAAAGCTTCTCTCACATTTTAAGCAAGAAGGAGCTAATGAAAATTGAATCTACTTAACCAAATAAGCAATCAAAGCTATGATCCATAGATGAGCCGGGTAGAAAATATAAAAGAAATATTTACTCCAACTGGTTTCTTGTCCTCGCTGTCCATTATACAAGGCCATAAAAGGAAATACGGTGATAAAGAGCCAGTCAGAATTGTAAAGCATCATTTCCAAGGTTTGGTACCAAGTGTCATAGGTATGGATAGAAGTCACTAACAGGAAGGCCCAAAGTAGAGTATAGAGGAGATTTCGCAATCCCTTACGATTTCGACAAGAGTAACTAATCAAGAGAAATGGTAGCATGGTGATACCACCCTCAGTAAAAAGACAACCGAAAATCAAGAGACCAGCAAGCCCAATCCGACGCCACAACTTCTCTTTTTGATCCAACTCTTTTCGAGGAAAACCAATCCAAAGCATGGTGACACCGATGGCCAGAGTCAGAAAAATGTTATTAGTGACCATTACTCCTTTAGATGCAAATAGGGCATTGAGGAGGCTATTTCCAGCAAACATGATAAGCGCCCAAGACCAGAGGCGGATGAGGTAGTCTCTCAGGTTTCGAGTATGGATAAATCCTTCCATAGCCATATAGGCAAACCAAACTCCCACACAACGGGTCATAGCGTGGAAAATACCTTCCCACAGAGGAGAAACGATCCCTGTGATATGAGGGATATGGTCTAGAACCATTACTGCCGCCATCAGGTACTTCAACTGTGTCGCATTCCATTTTTTCATAATAAACCTCTTTCTTTTTTATCTACATAGAGTATAGCATACATTTCCGCGTATAATCGTACACCTATCTTACATTTAAAAAGCCTATCTTACATTTTTGTAAGACAGACGTGAATATTAAAAATTTATTATGAAAGTTACCTTCTAGTCGGTAATCCGTTGGTACATTTCTGGTCTTCTATCTCGAAATAGTCCCCAGTTGAGGCGTTCACTTGCTCCCTTGTCAAGGTCATAGGTCGCTAACAGAACAGCTTCACCTTGTCTTTCAGCTTTCTCTAGAATAGCTCCTGTTTCATCCGTCATAAAGGACGAACCGTAGAAGTCAAGACTGGAACTCTGTCCGCCATTTTCCTCACTAGGAGTGACTTCTTCCAAACCATAGCGATTGGCTGCAATGACTGGGACAATATTAGCTGCTGCGTGCCCTTGCATGGTACGTTGCCAGTGACCACAACTGTCTGTATCCAAAATTGGCTCTGAACCAATAGCTGTTGGGTAAAAGAGCAATTCTGCCCCATTCAACGCAAGACAGCGCGCCGTTTCAGGAAACCATTGATCCCAACAGATGCCAATCCCAATCTTAGCATAGCGAGTATCCCAGACCTTGAAACCAGTGTTACCAGGCGTAAAGTAAAATTTTTCTTGATAATAATGATCATCTGGTATGTGGGTCTTCCGATAGACGCCCAGCACTTCTCCATCAGCATCAATGACGGCGATTGAGTTATACAAGACATTGCCATCTTTTTCATAGAAACTGATCGGTAGAACAACCTGTAGTTCCTTAGCAATTACTTTAAAATGCTGAATGGCTGTATTTTCTGTCACCGACTGGGCATACTGGTAGTAGTCATACTGGCGTTCCTGACAGAAATAGGGACGTTCAAACAACTCGGGTAAGAGAATGATTTGTGCGCCTTGTTTTGTAGCTTGACGTACTAAGCGCTCCGCTGTTTGGATATTCGTTGCCACATCCTTGGCACATTGCATCTGGATCGCTGCAACTCTAACATTTCTCATCTTTTTCTCCTATTCTGGGATTTGTTGGGTGATACAGTGGATATTGCCACCACCTAATAGAATATCTCTGGCTGGTATTCCTACCACTTCACGGTCTGGGAAACACTTGCTGAGGATATCTAGGGCCACTTGGTCATTGACATCCTCAAACTGGGGAACAAGGACAGCCTTGTTGGCAATATAAAAATTGACATAGGAAGCTGCAAGACGTTCACCTGCATAACGCTCTTCTTCCCCTTCTTCATAGATGTAGCCTGGCAAATCTTCTTCGGTTACAACTTGATGAAGCGCTGGGATTGGCAATTTATGAATGGTGAAGTGACGACCTTTTGCATCTGTTTCTTTTTCTAAAAGCTCAAGGTCAGCTGCAGACATGGCATACTGAGGATCATTTTGATCATCTGTCCAAGCCAAGACAATCTCTGCAGGACCAACGAAAGCGGCAACATTGTCAACGTGTTCATTGGTTTCGTCCTGATAAATACCATAAGGTAGCCAGATAACTTTTTCAGCGCCAAGGCTCTCTAATAAGGTGTTTTCGATTTCCTCTTTAGACATGTGGGGATTGCGTCCAGGACTGAGTAAGCAACTTTCAGTCACAAGAATGGTTCCTTGACCATCGCTATGGATTGCGCCGCCTTCCAGTACAAAAGGTTTGGCATCGTAAACAGTCATTTCCAATGCCTCAGCAAAACGACTGGCTAATTGGTCATCATCTTCATAATCTTGATAAAGACCATCGATAGCACCACCCCAGGCATTAAAAGACCAATCTACTGCCAACTTTTCTTTTTTATCATTGATGAGAATGGTCGGACCTGTATCACGCGCCCAGGCATCATTGGTGGGAATGTCTAAATAAACGACCTTGTCTCCAAGATAGGATTGGGCTTCAGATAGATAGTCTTGCTCCACCAAAAGATAGACTCTTTCCCCTTCTGCTATAGTCTTGATAATCTGAGTAAATGCTCTTTTGGCAGCTTTCCCTTGAAAAGGCCATGATCCTGGTCGAGTCGGCCAGATCATGAGGGTACCATGGTGTGGTTCGTACTCTGCTGGCATACGATAGCCTGCTTTTTTCGGAGTTTCTATCATGATAATCTCCCTTTAAAGTCTTGATAGCCAAAAGCTTTGACTAAGCTGCAGTCACCCTGCTCGTCCATAAGATAGAGACTTGGCAATCCAATACCGTTAAAGGTATTATTTTTGACAAATGAGTAAATAGCCATATCTTCAAAATAAAGTCTATCACCGATTTGGACTGGATTTTCAAAACTATAATCACCAATCACATCACCCGTTAGACAGGTATTGGAAGAAAGTCTATAGGTATGGGCTTTTTCCTGAGCTTCAAAGCCATTTCTCAAAGGTGGACGATAGGGCATCTCAAGTACATCAGGCATATGGCAGGTCGCGGACGCATCTAAAACCAAGATTTCCATACCGTTTTCTACAATATCCAATACTTCAGTTGCTAGATAACCCGCATTGAGCGCAATAGCTTCACCCGGCTCGATGTAGACTTCAAGATTGTAAGTTTCTCGAATTCTTTTAATCTCAGAAATCAGCAAATCCACATCGTAGTCTTCTCTTGTGATGTGGTGGCCGCCACCCATATTGAGCCATTTGACCTCATGTAAATAAGGACCAAACTGAGCTTCTACAGCTTTCAAAGTTGTCTCTAAATCATCCGCCCCTTGCTCACAAAGGGTATGAAAATGAAGCCCATCCACTAAGTCCAGCAAATCACTCGGTACCTTGTCTAGGCTAACTCCAAAACGAGATCCAGGTGCACAAGGATCGTAGAGCGCGTGATCTCCTTGAGTTGAACACTGTGGGTTGAGACGCAAACCAACACTAATACCAGCCTCTCGGCAACGAGCCCCATGTTTCCGCAACTGTCTCTCCGAATTGAAGACGATATGGTCCGTTATCTCCAGCAATTCCTCCAAGTCTGCATCCTTGAAAGCAGGTGCAAATACATGGACTTCCCCTGGGAACTCTTCTCTAGCTAACTTAGCCTCATAGAGACCACTAGCCGTCGTACCTGACAGATACTGACTAATCAAGGGATAGGTTTTGTAGAGGGAATAAGCCTTCTGAGCAAGTAAAACCTTGCAGCCCGCTTCTTCCTGAACTTGCTGTAAAATCCGGCAATTTTCCTCTAGTTTGGCTAAGTCAATGACGTAGGCTGGTGTTGGTACTTGTTCTAACTTCATTAGTCCACCATTTGCGGATTTTCAACCACAACCCAAGGCAAGCCATACTCATTCAAAGCTTCCATAAATGGATCTGGATCCAATTCTTCAAGATTATAAACCCCAGGTTGTTTCCAAGTACCATTCATCACTAATTTTGTCCCAATCATGGCTGGAACACCAGTCGTGTAAGAAATGGCTTGTGAACCAACTTCTGCGTAACATTCCTGATGGTCGCAAACATTGTAGATATAGATGGTCTTTTCAACACCGTCTTTGACACCTGTAAAGATACAGCCGATATTGGTTTTTCCAACAGTGCGTGGGCCAAGGCTGGCAGGATCAGGAAGCAATGCTTTTAAGAATTGAATCGGAACGATTTCTTGGCCGTTAAAGTTAATAGCATCCGTACGAAGGAGCCCGACGTTTTCCAAGCATTTCATGTGAGTTAGATAAGATTGACCAAAAGTCATAAAGAAACGAATGCGTTTAACACCTGGAATGTTTTTCGCCAATGATTCAATTTCTTCATGGTGAAGGAGATACATATCTTTTTGTCCAACTTGAGGGAAATCATACTCACGCTTGATTGACATGGCTTCGACTTCGACCCATTTTCCATCTTCCCAGTAAGAACCTGGCGCAGAAACCTCGCGGAGATTGATTTCTGGGTTAAAGTTTGTCGCAAATGGATAACCGTGATCTCCACCATTACAGTCTAAAATGTCGATATAGTGGATTTCATCAAAGTAATGTTTGAGGGCGTATGCTGAAAAGACACTAGTCACACCTGGGTCAAATCCAGATCCAAGCAGGGCGGTTAATCCTGCTTCTTTGAATTTCTCCTGATAAGCCCACTGCCATGAGTAGTCAAAGTAGGCTGTAAATCCAAGTTCCTTACAACGTTTCTCATAAATAGCACGCCATTTAGGGTCTTCTGTATCCTCAGCCTCATAGTTGGCAGTATCAATATAATGCACACCTGTTTCCAAACAAGCATCCATAATGGTCAAGTCTTGGTATGGTAAAGCTACATTCAAAACAGCTTCTGGTTTGTAGCTTTCAATCAAAGCAATCACTTCTTCTACCTTATCAGCATCAAGAGCAGCTGTTTCAATCTTTGTACTTGTTTTGCCTTCTAATTTAGCCTTCAAATCATCACATTTTGCCTTTGTACGACTAGCAATCATAATCTCTGTAAATGTTTCGCTATCTTGGCAAATCTTTGAAATAGCAACTTGGGCAACGCCCCCACATCCGATAACTAATAGACGACTCATTTTTTTCCTTCCTCCTCTTCTAAAATGTCCTCAACATACTTGGGCAACATGAAGGATCCTACGTGTAAGTTTGCAGTATAGTATTCTGTGAAAAGCTGGCGTTTTTTCCAGCCTTCCTTATCAAAATCTTTGACCGGGTGGTATTTTTTCGATGCAAATCCAAACAACCAATAACCAGCAGGACTGATTGGGATGTGCGCCTGATAAACCCGACTGATTGGAAAGGCTTGATTGACCTTGCGGTGCATGCTACGACAAGCTGACTCATCCTCGTCAAAGAAGGGACTCCCATGCTGATAAATCATGATGCCGTCTTCTTTCAAGGCTCTGTAACTATTTCCGTAAAATTCCTTGGTAAAGAGCCCTTCCGTATGACCAAATGGATCTGTCGCATCGTTGATGATAATATCGTAGTCATCTTCACAGTTTCGCAAAAAACGAAGACCATTTTGATAGTATATGGTAACACGAGGATCATCTAGCCCTGCAGCAAAGTCTGGGAAATACTCACGACAAACCTCAACCAACATCTCATCTGGTTCCACAATATCGATTTGCTCCAATTCAGGATAGAGTGTTAATACTTGAGCAACACCGCCGTCACCACCCCCTATAACCAATACTTTCTTTGGATTGGGATGCACAGCCATGGGTACGTGGACCGTCATTTCATTGTAGACAAAGTCATCTGCATCTGAAAACAAGACATGGTCATTTAAGATTAATATTTTCCCAAAAGCTGGCGTATCCAAGACTTCGATATCCTGCCATTCACTTTTTCCAGCATAGAGTTGCTTGGCTGTTCTCAGGGACAATTTCACATCTGGAGTATGAACTTCAGAAAACCACAAATCCATCTAGTTCTCCTTTCTCTCAATAACGTTGATGTGATTGACTTCTGGATCTTCCGTCCCTTGGAGGGAGCAACCACGTTCTTTTGCAAATAGGATATAATCCACAATTTCTCGTGTAATACGTTCACCCGGTGCTAGGATTGGAATCCCTGGAGGATAACACATGACAAATTCCCCACAGACCAGTCCAACCGACTCATCCAAGGTTAAACTTCTTCTCTCTGAATAGAAGGCTTCTTGCGGAGACAGCACTAACTCGGGCTGGATATATTCTCCAGCAATCAAATCTTTTCCATCTCTTGAGTAGAGTCTCTTGATGTCCGCCAAAGCACCGACTAAACGCTCGATGTCTTGGATGCGGTCACCAATGGAAATGTAGGCCAAGATATTGCCGATATCACCAAACTCAATTTGAATGTCGTATTCATCTCGCAGGAGATCATAAACCTCGATACCGGTTAAGCCAATACCCTGAGTGTAGACTGACAACTTAGTCACGTCAAAATCACAAACGGAAACATCGTCTATTAACTCTTTTGAGTAGGCATAGTAACCTCCGATAGCATTGATTTCACGACGAGCGTACTCGGAGAGCTCAATGACTTTCTCAAAAGACTCTTTTCCACGAAGGGCTAAGTTGCGACGAGAAATATCCAAACTAGCCATCAACAAGTAAGAGGCAGATGTAGACTGGGTCAGGTTGATGATCTGACGAACGTACTCAGGATTCATCTGCGCCCCGATAAGAAGGATGGAACTCTGAGTCAAACTCCCACCAGACTTATGCATAGAGACTGCCGCCATATCAGCACCTGCATCCATAGCAGAAATTGGAAGTTTATCAGTAAAATGCAGATGAGCTCCATGGGCTTCATCCACTAAAACCATCATGCCAGCTTCATGAGCCATTTCCGTTAAACCCTTGAGGTCTGAACAAATTCCATAGTAAGTAGGATTGTTAATCAAAATGGCCTTGGCATCTGGATGCTCCTTAATTGCCTGCGCAACACGGTCATTTTCAAGACCTAAAGCGATGCCGATTTTAGGAACTACACTCATCTCGATATAGATTGGAATGGCACCACATAGAACCAGCGCATTGATAGCAGATTTGTGAACATTTCGCGGCAGAATAATCTTATCTCCAGCCTTGCAGGTGGAAAGAATCATGGTTTGAACAGATGATGTTGTTCCACCAATCATGAGAAAGGCATGCGCTGCTCCAAAAGCATCCGCAGCCAGCTCCTCTGCATCTCGAATAATCGAAATGGGATGGCCTAGATTATCCAAGGGTTTCATAGAATTGACATCAATGCCAACACATTTTTCTCCCAACAATTCAACAAGTTCTGGATTTCCCCGTCCGCGTTTATGACCTGGTACATCAAAGGGAACAATCCTTTTCTTTCGTAACTTAATCAGACCTTCATAAATAGGGGCCTGGTTCTGATCTAACTTTCTCAAGACATACTCCTTTACCGTATTTTTAGCACCTCAACAAGATGAGGGCGACCAAAGGTTGACTTATGAAAAAAGAGCAGGTTTTCACCTGCTCTGCAATCTTCTGACGTTTTTATTTTGGTTTCTGTTGAGTATGTCTGTTCCCGATGTTTCCTAACTCTCTAGTAGCAAATATTACGTACTTTATTGATCGTTTCACAAGATGACGTGTGCTTTCACCACACTAAAATTTATGAATTAGGACAAGCGTCCTAACATCAACTTATAAAAGTAGGCTTTTAACCCTATCAATAATGTGGCTTTTCAACCACGCTTCGGCATTCAACCCTGCCTGTCCGTAGGCATTTTTTACTCGGGTTTATATTTGCTAGAAAACATCATCTCATTTTCTAAGCCTTATAACTATATCATGTTTACAAGAGCTTGTAAAGTACTTTTTTTAAATTTTCTTAAATTTTGTTCGCGAATAGTTAAATTACTACCCAAAAGTTAAAGTCCAATCAACTAAAAACGATTAAAAAAGGAACTAATTTTTAGTTCCTCTCAAAATTATTTAATCTTGTGCTTATTCATTTTTTCTTGGAAAATATCTGTAATAATTTGGCGCAATTCTTCACGCTCTTTTTCAGGGATTTCACCACTTCTATTGGCAACTGCGTAGAGCTCTGGATGTTCGATAGAAATACGCTTTATTGTTCGAGTTGTAGCGTGTTTTCGCACGAAAAAAGGAATGCGTTTGATCCATTCCTGAGGTACTAGGGCAAGGATTTTCGCAGCGGTTTCCTTATCGCTAATTTCAGAAGTTGTCAGTCCCTGCTTTATCATGTCCTGTTCTTTTTCAGTAAAATCTTTTAATTCCATTATCCCTCTCCTATCTAGAAATCACTCTATACTAAATTATATACCAATATTAGAGAAACTACAAATAATAAACTTTGTAAAATATGCGCAATGATGAGATTTCATCGTTTAGTCAACTAGTGAAATCAAAAAGCACTAAAAAGCTAAAAATATTTTTTGGCATCCTCTAAGAGCCTTGAAAAATCACTTAAAAAAATTTTTTCAAATTCGTCATATTTTTGGAGATTCTGTCGTAACATTTTAGCTTTAAAATGTTTATATGTGTTTCTATTAATCTTTCCTATTAGTTTCTTATTAACATAGATTTGTATACCATCATTATTTATATTTCCATAAGTATCACCCGATATATAAATTGAGTTCGATTTATTATTTTGAGAGTAAATATTTAATCCTTGTCCTTTTCCTTGTGTTAATCGAACTATATTATATTCATTAGCTATCTTTATAAAATCTAATGAAATTGGCATTTCGCGTTCTTCCTTCTTCTCTTTTCCAAAATACTCTGGTTTCGAAAGATCGAAATGATTAGTATTAACCAGTGTATTAAATAATTTGCGAATAACGAATTGAACATCTTCATTCGGTGAATGATTTTGAGTTGAGGTTTTATTTATATCTATATCGAAGTTTCCGGTTGAAATTGTATTTGAAAAGCTCATTCTTTTCATCAAATTTTCGAATTCTTCAACTTCTAGTTTATCAACATTATATTTAAGCAATAATTTCAAAGTATTAAAAAATTTTCTGAAAGATTCTAACTCCTTTTGGTTTTTAAAACTAAAGATACCATAGCGAGACACGAGGGAATTATAATCAGCATCGTCAGGTATTTCAAATGAATTTTCAAGTAAATCAATGAGAAAATATTTAGTTTCTTCAGAATCTTCGGGACTGTTATTATATGAAGTTAATAAATAGTTATAAGCTTCATCAAATCGTAATTGAAAACATACTGTAGCTATGATTAGTAATTTATCATCATTTTCTAACTCATTATTTGGGTTTATAATATGCATTAAAAGACTGACAGAATTGAATAATCTGTTAACACTGCGAGGATTATTTCCGATTGAGTCTCTAATTAATTGAGTTACATTCTTTGTAACGTCATCATTAAAATAAAAATTAAGTTTTTCCAAAGAGACATTAACAAAGTTCTCCATATGATAATTTGCAACAGGTACAGTAAAAGGTACTTGAATTATTTTCTCAAAAAAAGCTTTTCCCTTTTCGTTGTCCAAATCATCACCATACTTACTTTTTGTTCCTCTTAAAACAACATTATAATCAATAGCTAAAACAAAGACACAATTTCTGCAATCTAAGAAAAGTTTTAAAATTTCTAAGAATTCAATCGCTTTTTTGGGGACTAATCTGTCAAGGTCATCAATGAAAATTACTATCTTTTCATAATTATTTTCTTTGATAGAGTCATCAATGATACTTTGTAGATTTTGTTTCAGATTTTTTAAATTATTAGCTTTTTCTTCATTGCTTATTAATTTTAGAAGTTGATCATTAATTTTTTCAATGTTTAAGAGACCAAAATCTAGTTTAAGATATTCCATACCTTTTGTAATAACTGCCAAAGATTTTTTAAAGTTCTCTCTTTTATTTACATCCGTTACTTCTAATTCATCAATTAAATCTGTAATTAACGTGACTGCTAAATTCTTATCCATATCAAATTGTGAATATTGCCAAGTATTAAAAAATATTGTTTTAATTTTTCTTTTTGAATTACTTGACGATTTTTCTTTAAGTTTTTCCTCAACTTGATACATAATACTGGTTTTTCCGGTCCCCCAATCGCCTTGAATAGCTAGTGTTAAAGGAGTCTCGCATCCAGTAATAAAGTTTGATAATCCAAGAATATACTCGTCAATCATAAATTCGTCTTTTACAGTTGGAATATCAGAAAATGAATTGTACATATAATTTCCTTTCAAAATATTTTATATAGAATATGCTAAATTAAGAATAACACTCAATTTATACTATGTTAATGACACTTAATATTAAGGTTTTTAAAAGCAATTGTTCTTGTAGATATGTCACAAAAAATTCTAATCCTCATCTTCTGTCGCTTCACAGACGAATGTTTACAGTCAAGAATTCGATAAGAATAAGAACTAAAACGCTATTACTGTCCCCATATTGCTTCTCGCTTGCCTACCTTAATATCCTTCAACCCACTTATCATTATCCATGATGAAAGGCTTAGCTAGTCCGTCACCTGTGTAATCCGCATACTTGGTAGCCAAATATTTGTAACAATCTTCCTTACTCGCAAACTTAATAGCTTGATAAGGCTCTTCAAAAGTCAGTTTCTCTACAAATAAGAAACCATCATCAGTTGGAACTAAAACACCAACGTGTCCGACAAAAAGATACTCTCCGTCCAAATTATCATGCAAAACAACTGACAGCATTCGAGCCTTGTCATTGAATTGAAACTGGGAGAAGAATTTCTCCATCTTCTGCGCGTGAATTTTTACATCCGTCATTGCTTCCGTCTTCACCCTAGAAAATAGAATATCAAACTCTTCCTTATCTTTCGCATCAAATACCTTTCCCTTATCGATAGCGTCGTTATCCACGAAAAGAAGCTGATCATTCTTTTCAATTTTTGGAATCGTAACTGAATTTTTCAAGAGCGCATAGCTATTAATACGGCAGTTGGTCCCGACAAAGTCCCCCTTTTTTTGATTCCAGAGATTGCTGATTTTCTCAACATCGTATTCCGTTTTTGTAAAGGAGGCAAAATCACCACTTAAGCCAGTGGAGCCGACAGTCGCATTATAGTCTGTAACAAGATTGAAAAATGCATCAACACTATTTGTATCCAAATGAGCTGATAAGAGAGATTTGACCTCTTCGGTACTTACCTGATTGTTTAGATTGGTATATGAAGCTATCCAAGGAACTTTATCTGAACTGGTCTGTGCCTGATTTGCAGCTTCAGTGCTCGTATTATTTTGGTGACAAACAATGAGTCCAAGTAATAAGGGTAAACACATTCCCAAAACTACTACTTTTCTCGTTCGTTTCATGCAATTCTCCTTCTAGACTACAAGTCTTTATTTCTTTGTAGACACTCTTCACTAATCACTCATTTAGGAATCTGTGACCTAGCTTTATTATACTACATCAGTCAAAAAAAGACTGCACGAATCACCCATTCATCACAGCATTTTTAATCCTATTTTTTATTGAATGACGAAACCTTTAGGCAAAATCACCAGTTGTTGTTCCAATTCTTGGCAATGGCTGGCTAACGCTACAGAATCACGGTCTACAAGATAGTTTTCAGTTGATTGGTTAAAAATTGCTCGGAGATTTTGCCCATCATGATTCCATTCCAGAGATAGCACATCTGGCTTGATTTCTTTCAGGCTATATGTTCCATGTTGGATAATGTCTGAAACATCCTTGCGAAGCTGAATCAATTTCTTCATGAAATTAAGCATCTCATTACTGTCGGAAACACGTTCCCAAGGCATAGCGCGACGACAATCTGGGTCTGGCCCTCCGTCTAACTCTAACTCGGTTCCATAGTAGAAACACGGTGTTCCTCTTTGTAAAAAGAGGCAGGCTAGGGCAGACTTAACAAGTTGGCTATCTCCCTTGGCAGTAGCCAAAATACGCTCCGTATCGTGAGAATCTAGAAGATTAAACATCACTTCCGAAATCTGCTGTCTATAGTACATAGATTGGCTATTGATCTCATCGATAAATTGATGAGGTTTCTTAATCCCTCGCAAGAAATAATCCTTGATACTATCAGACAGAGGATAGTTCATGACTGCGTGAAATTCATCGCCATTTAGCCAAGGCTGAGACGTGTGCCAGACTTCTCCAAGAATATAAAGGTCAGGCTTTTTAGCAAGGACAGCCTTACGGAAATCTCGCCAAAATTGGTGGTCGACTTCATTCGCAACATCTAGGCGCCAAGCATCGATATCAAACTCTTCAATCCAGTAGGTCGCAACGCTCAACAAATAGTCTCTCACTTGAGGATTTGCCGTATTGAGCTTAGGCATATAGCTCTCAAAGGCAAAGGTGTGGTAGGATAGTTCTCTTTTATTAACGAGATTTTCTTTAACGACTGGAAAGTCTTGAATATGGAACCAGTCTTTATAAATAGAATCTTCACCATGTTTGAGAACATCCTGCCACTGTGGAGCTTGGTCTCCGATATGGTTGAAAACAGCGTCCAGCATGATTTTCATGCCTCGCCGATGGGCCTCCTCCACCAGTTTACGGAAGGTTTTCTTGTCTCCAAAATGACGGTCAATTTCGAAATAGTCCGTCGTATTGTACTTGTGATTGCTTGGGGATTCAAAAATCGGACAGAGATAAAGACCTGTAATACCTAAGTCTTGCAAGTAATCCAGATGGTCAATAATCCCTTGTAAATCCCCACCAAAGAAATCGCTCGTCTTTGGTTTGATAGAGGAATCCCAAGCTAGCACCCCTTCTGGAGAAATCACAGGATTCCCATTAGCAAAGCGTTCTGGGAAAATCTGATACCAAACTGTATCAGCCACCCAGTCAGGAACTTGGCAAGCATCAATCTCATGTATATAAGGGATTTTAAATCCATTTCCTTCATAATGAAGATTTTCTAGCGTGTTTTCAACACATCCCTTATCGCCATATAAGATACTCTGACCTTGATTATTATCCTTGAGTTCAAAGAGATACTGGAGTCGTGCATAGCCAACTGTAATCTCCGATTGCCAATAATCAAACAAAGCATCGGAGGTAACTTTGGTCATCTCCTTGATTGCTTCATAACGCTCCTCTATAAAGATAAAAGGATCTCCATAATGTAAGTTGATACTTTCGATATCTCCTCTTTTCGTTCGGATACGAATGTGCATTGTCTTATCTTTATAAAGATAAGCATACTCCGACTCTGGTCTGTGGTAAATGGCTGTTAATTCCACTGTTCTGTCTCCTAGTTTACTTTCATTCATCTTATTGAGCAAACGTTTTCATAATTGTGATTCTAGTATACTACTTTCGTATTTTATTTGCAAGGCTTGTCCGTAGTTTCAAGTGGTTTGTTTCTATAAATAAAAAAGCAGACAGTCATACAACTTACTACTTTTCATATGATAATTTACAAATGTCTTTCCAGCCACTCAATTTTTTTAAAATCCTTATTGTTATTGTGGTCATTTCGATAGGAATCTTGGGAAGAAGCCTTGTAAATACTTAAAAACTGTTTCAAACTTGGAATGCGAAAAGTGATGTCATCGAGATGGATCAGCTCTATATCCGACTCCGAAACTCCTGCAAAATCAGGTAAAGAATCGATACTTCCGAATTCAACACTCAGACCATCCTTTTGGAATTCATGCTCATGAATATCTATTAAGGCATAGCCTAAGTGTTTCATCACTTTCATTATCTTGTCCCACTCATAAATTCTGAGATGATCAGGTGCTTCCCAACCTCTAGGGTCACCAGGCACATGAATGTCAATGTCAGACGGCCCCCATTCTTCATTTGAACGGTATTCAAACCCCAAAGACCCCATGAGCGTCGGAGTGATTCCGACTTGGTTTAAATGAGAACAAATTGTTCGAAATTCATCAAATAGAGAATTCATTCCTCCTCCAATCGTTGATATAGAACTTGATTTCATTGTGAAAAATAAACTAATTTTTACCTTCTACTCTTTCGGTTTTGAAAATACTTCTACTCGCTGAGCTAGGACTTTGATTTCTACAGGTAGGTTATCCGATTTATCGCCGTCAACATCTGACTCCAATTCACTATCCGATGAGATCTTAATATTACGCGCTCTGATATACTCAATATTATCATTACCGACAATATCTCCTTTTAGTAAATCAGGAATAACGGATAATTTTGAGAATATAGAAGCATCTTTTAGAATCAAAATATTAGCATATCCGTCTTTGTTTTCTTCAAAGATTTTTTTGTCAGCGAAGTAATTTGTCAAGAGAACCAAAACATGACTAGCTTCACCGACATAATTTCCATTTTCTGTCTCGACATTAATATTAAAGACCTGATCCGTCATAACAGACTTCATGGTATTTACAGCATAGGCAAGGATACCAAATTTTGTCTTATCTTCAATTTCAACATTGTGAATCGCCTCAGGCAGAGAACCGATACTAAAGATATAACCAAAATAATTGTCATTCGCTTTACCGATATCAATCTTGTTGGTTAAGTTAAAATCGAGTTCGTCAATCGCACCATCGATATCTTGATTGATTTCCAAAAGTTTCGTGATGAGGTTACCCGTACCGCCTGGGATAATCCCTAACTTAGGAATGTAGTCTCTCTCAGCAATACCAGAAATGACTTCATTGACTGTCCCATCTCCACCAAAAACAACCACTGCGTCGTACTGCTCACGTGAAGCTTCCTCAGCAAAATGTGTTGCATCTAACGCTTTTTCAGTAATTTTGGTTTCCACGTGCTCAAAATAATCTTTGGCTTTATTCTCCAGCTTGACCTTATAATCCAAAGCCTTTTCCCCACCAGAGGTAGGGTTAATAATTAACATTGCTTTTTTCATTGATTTTCTCCTTGAATTTTAAATAGAAATATTAGCGTAGCTACATTTATCATTACATATAATGCTATTATATAATGAAAACTCAGAAAAAAGAACTTTGACGTACTGGGCATTAATGTATAATAGCTAGTTAAAAATTCAGATTTTCAAAACAAATGCACTTCTATTTAACTACCTCGCCATACTCTTTTATTTTATCAGCATATTCGGTCAAAAGATTCTTTGAATAAATTTTTTCATTACTTGAATTTCTAACTTCTTTCCAAAGAATAGAAGCTACTTTTAGTTTATTCGAGTAATTTCGACTATTTTCGTCTGCACAGAAATCCTTTAAAAACTGATTCCATTGACAAACCGAATGGTCATACTTGGCATAATCTGAATTTCCATAATAAACTTTTAGCATATCTTGGATTGTAAAACTCAAATCATTTTCTCTTTTTACTTTTCTCCAAGCTGTAGCCATATCAGCAGTAAATTTAAAGGGCGAAACATCTGTTAAAGTTGAGAAATATTCTCTAAAGTCTGCATTAAAGGAGAATCCACATTCAAGTAAGGGCGTATCTAAGGTAAGGACTTCTACTCGTTTCTTTTTCCTTTTTACTGTTGATTTTTTAATCAATTTCCCCTTAAAGTACTGCTCAATAATATGATTGAGTTCTTGTTTGGTACCTCTATATTCAAGCCCTAATGACTTGCATATCTGTGAAAGTTCATCACGATACCAATAGTATTTTTTGAACTCATCAAAGGATGAGATTTTTTCAAACTCAGGTCTGCTTTCTATCAATATTTTACCTCCTTAAAACCAATTTAGGCTGTCATCTCGAAATAATGGAGTTTTAGTTTCTTTATTTTGAGGATTAGCAACGTTTCACTAACAAACTCACACACTCAGCGGTTCGGACTTACCGTATCATCAGTGAGAAAACAATCCTCACAAAATAAAGGAAAATCCTTCGTTTTGATATTGTTCCATTCGTAAACTGAACCTACAATATCTCCAATAATTGCTCCTAGCATGGTATTCCTCCTTATGGCATATCAGATTCGTTACACATTTCTAATGAATCACTCTTTAAAAATGGCACCACCAAATCAATCCACTCATAAGGCAGGTAAGCTGATAAATAGCCGTGGTTATAGCCCTTTGCTTCATACAAAATTGTATTTGAATGTAGCTGATGAAATAATTTCGCTGATTCTTTCACACAGTTCAATTCTTTTTCACCATAGATATACAGAACCTGAGCCTTGCTAGCAGAAATCATATCTTTCAGCTTGTAACATCCCATATAGTTTTTGTAAATAGTCACCAACGTTTTGATAGGCGTCCTTGGCAAATCCTCCAAATAATAAGCTTTTATTTCCTCTGGATAAG
Organism: Streptococcus oralis; assembly: GCF_003943415.1. Lineage (GTDB taxonomy): Bacteria > Bacillota > Bacilli > Lactobacillales > Streptococcaceae > Streptococcus > Streptococcus oralis_BJ. Next base: position 472,640 of record NZ_RJPK01000001.1, read on the forward strand.
CCAGTTTAGGATAGAGTTTGTTCATCATGCTGAACTGAAGTTTGCAAGAGAATTTATTGAACATCAGTTTACCAAATAGTGACACTAGAAAGATGCTGATTTTAGCTAACCTTGGTTGAGGAATACAGAGGCTTCCGTCTATGATGGCCTTCTCAGCAATTTCACTGTCTAAAGACAAAAGCTCCATGGCAATTTGACCACCAAGTGAAACACCACCGATTGCAAACAATTTCCCACCACAGTTTGCTTTGATATAGTCTAGAATCTCCAAAGCAGAATCTTCAGTAGAAACATAATCAAGTTGATATTCCTCACCGTGGCCATTCAAAGTGGGTAGAATAACACGGTATTCTTCTGACAAGATTCGTGCTTGACGAAGATAATTCCACCAAGAACTGCCACCACCATGTATCAGTAAGATAGGAGGCAAATTCTTATCACCAAATTCATGGAATTTCATGTTTAAACTCCTTACTTTAGGACTTTCACTAGCTACATCCTTGTTTATTCAGCTCGTACAAGCAGTGATACTACCTCAACATGATGCGTTTGTGGAACTCAAAATGTTCGGGGAGTTCAAAGCTCCAATGGAGCTTTGAAGCTTCTCGTCCTAAAATGAAAAAGTGAGAGGATTAACTACGTTTCACTAACAAGCTTACACACTCGACGTGATGCGTTTGTGGAAACAAATCCACTGGCTGGACTTTCTTCAATTCATATCCTAACTCTTGGTAGAGTTTGATATCACGCGCCATGGTTGCCACATTACATGAAATATAAGCGATGCGGTCTGCTCCTGTTTGGGCGCTTGCTTTGATAAAGCTTTCGGTCAAGCCTTTGCGTGGAGGATCAACCAAGATAACACTTGGTTGAATACCTTCCTTGAGCCAGTTCTTCATGGCATTTTCAGCAGTGTCACAGACATAGTGGGCATTAGTGATATTATTCAAGGTAGCATTCTTCTTGCTATTCTCTACCGCTTCTGGAATCACTTCAACACCGTAGACTTCCTTGACATGCTTCGCAACGGATAATCCAATCGTTCCAATCCCTGAGTAGGCATCGATCACCACATCATCTGCTTTTAACTCCGCAAAGTCAATGGCCGTTTGATAGAGTTTCTCCGCCATTTCTGTATTGACCTGGTAAAAGGCTGGGCCAGCGATTTGGTAGTTATTTCCCAACATCTGATCCGTAATATAGTCTTGACCATAAAGGGTGCGCCACTCCTTGCCGAAAATCGCATTGGTATTTCGGTCGTTGATATTTTGCATGACAGACACAATCTCTGGGAACTGCTTGATAACTTGTTCAATCAATTGGTCCACTCGGAAAATTTTAGGACGAGTTGTTACCAAAATAACCATGATTTGTCCTGAATAGTGCCCACGTCGCACCACAAGGTTCCGAATCAAGCCAGACTGTTCCTTTTCGTCATAAGGTTTTAAATCAAAACGACGAAGCAAATCGCGTAGAACTACTACGACTTGGTCAATAACAGGATCCTGGATGAAGAAATCTTCAAGAGGCATAAGGTCATGCGAATTTTTACGGAAAAAGCCAGTTTCCAAGATACCATTCACTCGACGAACGGGCACCTGTGCCTTATTTCGATACTGGACTGGATGGTCCATGCCGAGCGTTTCAGCGACCTCTACATCTGCAATTCCGGCAATCTTGTAGAGACTGTCTTTGACTTGCTTGGTTTTAAACTTAAGCTGCTCTGAATAGGCAATATGCCCCAAATCAGCGATACCTGAACGCAGATAAGCTAGGTCAAGATCTTGGTTACGATGTGGAGAGTAAGTAAGGTATTCTTCAACCTTCCCAAAGCCAATCTTTTTAGTGACTTTAAGGACTCGCATGAGGATTTTCTCAGTTGGTAGAGCATTTTCTACAAAGAAAACCAAACCATCTACCTTAGCGACCCCAGCACCTTCATGGGTCAAATCAACAATTTCAACTTCTACAATATCATTTTTCTTTAACATATTTTTCACTTTCTATCGGCCGACAAAAAAAGACGGCAACATTTCTGTTACCATCTATTATATCATGAAATGACCTAAGCACCAAAACTCTTGAAGAAGTTGACAATAGCTTGCCACAGGGAGCTAAAGAAGTTGCCCCCGTCTTCCAGCGCTTTATTGGCATCAAAGTTGATATTGATATTTTTGAAGCTATCTCCAGCTTGAGAGACAATGCTTTCCTTGAGGTCATTTAGGGTTTTAGTGAAATCAGCATTGTTCAAAATGTCACTCTTTGAGAGATTAAGTGCAAAATTGATGATGATATTGACCTGGTTTCCTGTTATAACCTGATCGAGTTTGTAGTTTTTTAGTGTGTCTTCTACAATTTTGCGGACATCCTCTTCTGTCAGATTGCCTTTGGCTTCTTTTGCCTTTGCAATTCCTGCCTTGATATCTGCCAAAGCGACATTGAGTTTATTGGCATCATAACCTGACTTGTCCTTGTTTTCAGCATTGATATCAGACAAGGCTTTTAACTCTTCTTGAGCCAAGTCTTTATTGGCTTGCGGTACTTTGGCACCATTGGCCTCTAACGAGTAGTAAATCCCTGCTAGGGCACTCTCTCCTGTAACTGCAATGGGGGCTGCAACTGTGATTTTGGCATGCTCCACTCCCAGCGTCACTGCTGCGTTACGGTACATATCCTGCGTCACCTTGGTGATATTTTCAGGCGTTTCAATCTTGACCTCTAGAGGCGACTTATCACCTAACTTTTGAATCTTGGCTGACGAATAGAGCTGTAGGCTAGCATCATTAGCCACATTCATAATTTTCGAATAGATATCAGGTGTCATAGTTTTGATATCTTTGGTGTCTTTTGATGCGTCATAGCCAAGTTTGCTAAGAGTTTTGTTTTTTTGGTCTTCAGATAGAGAAGAACCTAGGACATATTCTGGTTGTACATAGGTTTCATCGATTACTTTTTGAACATCTGTTGCTGCGTGGACACTCGTCATAGCTGTTGCGGCCCACAATACTGCAGCACTTGTTAGAAAGAATTTCTTTCTCATGGGATATTCCCTCCTTTACCTTTCTAGGGTAATAAAACAATCTTAAAGAAAACTTATAGCAAAAAACACCTGGCAAAACCAGATGTTTAAAAGAAATTAAATAATTTCATGATATAAAGGTTGAATTGTACCTGTCTAGAATAGTAATAGTTTCCACCATTTTCATAAAGTTCTGCTCCGTGAAAGATAGAAATTGGGTTGATATAGGTGTAGGTCTTCCCAGTGGTATTTCCAAGAATTGGAGCGACGGTTTCACGAGAATATTGTTTGGCTAATGCTAGAGTATTTTCCTTGCCATTTTGAGCGATAAAATCGATATAAGCGGGGCCAAAATTATAGGCTTGCACGGCTGTCCAGACATCAACACCCTTTTCCTGAGCTAGATAGAGATTATCAGTCAATGTCTGAATTCCCTGACGAATGCTCGTCACATTGTCATTGATAGTATTTGTGGTACCGCTAGCAGACTCGCTAGACTGCATGACATCGCCTTCTTTTCCCTTCGTTTCGGTATAAATCATGGCGAGCACAAGCTCTTCATTGGCTGGAGTATCTCTTTCACTCAGGATTTCTCGAACCATGGGTTGGTAGGTCATGACTTGCTTCACATCTTGATGGATATGATAGACTTTATAGACAGCGAAAAGGAAGACTGCTAGCACTAGCACTCTTCGTAGTAATTTAAACATTATTTACTTTGAATATCCTCGATATTTTTGATTAAGATAGAATAGGTTCCATTGTCATTTTGGATAAACTCGACCGATTCTGCATCTTGGTAAACATTATTGGGAACGATAAGTTCGATTCCGTTTGACAAGGAAAGTTTTTGGTTTTCAAATTTCTTGAGCTGACGACTGGCATCAATTTCATCGAACTGGACTGGTTCTGGTACAGCTTCCTTGACCTGATCGATAAAGCTCAAACGAGCTGTCAGATTGTTGTCAAAAAGGTCATTGGCCAATTTTTCAGGTGACAGTTCATTGCTTTCTTCTAGATTGTTGAAAATAGCTGATTTGACCTTGGATTGGAATTGAAAATCATCTGTGTTAAAGGACTCTGCGATTCTCTGAGCCGTTTTTTCCAGTTCCTTGATGGATTTTTTGGGAGAAATCTTAGGAGCGACAGCAAGAAGATTATCTGAAAAATAATTCAAAAAAGCCCCATTGTACTTGATACGTTTCTCGATGAGATGGTACTTGCGACTTTGAAGATTGACCACCAAGGCCTCGTCAGCCCCTGTTCCAAATCCAGGCAAGTTATTCTGGGTTAGCTTGATTGGGTTATCAACTTCTCCACCGAGGTGGGTTAAGGTCTCACGCAAGGCAATTCGTAAGAAAGCAAAATGTTCAACACCTTCTTTAGAAAACTGAACAAAAACCAAGTCATTGGTCTTGAGGTTTTCAGAAATGCTGAACTCCTCTTTCCAGAGATTAGCCAGTGTTACTGATGTCTCCAACAAATCATCTGTGATGTGATTGAAGAAGGGATTTTCTTCTTCGAAAATCCCAGTCTTAGCTTCATCTGAATACACACGTTCGATTTTCTTACGCAGGTATTCTTCAATTTTTGGAGTGATATTGAGAAACTTATCCGCCAGGAACAACTCGGTATCATCTGGGCTGAACTGATGAATAATAGCTTTCTTAATATAAATGTCCATAAAAGTATTAGTCCTCGTATAATGGGAAGGCATCTGTCAATTCTTTGACTGCACTTCTCACTTCTTCTAAGACAGCTTCATTTTCTGCATTCTTAAGGGTTTTAATGATGAGTTCAGCAACTTTACGGCTTTCTTCTTCACCAAATCCACGTGCAGTGATGGCTGCAGATCCGATACGAATCCCACTTGTCTTGAATGGTGACAAGGTTTCGTATGGGATTGAGTTTTTATTTAGGGTAATATTGACTTCGTCCAGCAAGTTTTGAGCAACTTTTCCGTTTTCTACAACCTTAGTCACATCCACTAGGAAGAGGTGGTTTTCAGTACCGCCAGAAATGATACGGAAATCAGGGTCTTGCAAGAAGACTTCAACCATAGCCTTGCTGTTTTTGATAACATTAGCTGCATATTCTTTGAAGGCTGGATCCAAAACTTCTTTGAAGGAAACAGCCTTAGCAGCGACAACATGCTCCAAAGGACCACCTTGAATACCAGGGAAAATAGCTGAGTTGATCTTCTTAGCAAGTTCCTCATCATTTGTCAAAATCAAACCACCACGTGGTCCACGAAGGGTTTTGTGGGTCGTTGTTGTAGTGATATGAGCGTATGGCACTGGGCTTGGGTGAAGACCAGCTGCCACCAAACCAGCGATATGGGCCATATCTACCATGAGCTTAGCCCCAACAGCATCAGCGATTTCACGGAATTTTGAGAAGTCGATAATTTGAGAATAGGCTGAAGCACCAGCTACGATCAATTTTGGTTTTACTTCTTGGGCTTGTTTCAAGATCGCATCAAAGTCCAAGAGTTCTGTTTCAGGATCTACACTATAAGAAACAAAGTTGTAGGTTTGACCAGAGAAGCTAACTGGAGCTCCGTGGGTCAAGTGTCCACCTGCTGCCAAATCCATCCCCATAACGGTATCACCTGGTTCAATCAAGGCCATGTAAGCCGCACAGTTGGCTTGGCTTCCTGAGTGAGGTTGGACATTGGCAAATTTAGCACCAAAAATTTCTTTCGCGCGTTCAATAGCAAGAGTCTCTACTACGTCTACTACATCAGTTCCACCATAATAACGGCGTCCTGGGTAGCCTTCGGCATATTTGTTGGTCAAGATAGACCCTTGAGCAGCCATTACAGCCTTGGAAACAACGTTTTCCGAAGCAATTAACTCAATGTTGTTTTGTTGGCGTTCTTCTTCTTTGGCAATAGCATTCCAGAGATCAGCATCGTATGCTTTAAAATCATCTTTGTCAAAAATCATAGGTCTTCTCCTTTATAGTGTGACTGGTCCTTTAGTTTGTTTTTCGATAAGAAAATAAGCTAAAAGATGCGAATAAACCGTTTCTGCACTTTATCACAAGTATAACCAACTTTTTCATAAAATGCATGAGCTCCCAGACGATGATCAGCAGAGTTTAATCGGATAAACCCATAACCCCGTCTTTTTGCCTCTTCTTCCAACCCTTGTAGTAAGCTTTTACCGATACCTTGACCTTGTACTTGAGGTGAGACTGCCAAGGCTAAGATATTAAATCCTGCTTTGGAATAGAGGGATTCATAAACTTCAGCATGGACATATCCAAGTAAGACATGACTGGCTGCATCCTCATAGCCAAGTAGGAAATGATGTGAATCCTGAGATAATCTAGCTAGTTGACTAGCTGTGTCCTCTGGACTAAAAGTATAGCCCAAAGTCTCTTGGTTAATCTCACATATAGCTTTCACATCTGTTTCTTGCAAATCTCTTAGCATCTCATTCCTCCTCAAAAGAAATCTCTGGCAACTGAGCAAGAATATCTTCACGCTTGATCGCCCCTTGGCGTAAGATTTTCACCTTATTTCCAGACAAATCCAAAATAGTCGAATCCTGTCCAGTTAGAAAAGCATCGTCTTCCAGACCCAGAACCTCTTGATCAAAATCTTCAAGGATTTGCTGAAAGGTTACTCCACTTGCCTGACCTGAAATATTGGCAGATGGCCCAATCAAGGGACCAGTCTCTCGAATCAAATCAAGTGTAATGGGGTGACTCGGCATCCGAAATCCCACCGTTGCAAGACCAGAATTGACCCAATAGGGAACTCTGTCATTTGCTTCGAGTATAATGGTCAAGGGACCTGGTAAAAAGCTCTCTACAAGCTTTTGTAGATAAGTTGGCTGATTCTTTGAAAAGTGCAAGATGTCCTCTAGAGAGGCGACATTAAGATTGAGCGCCTTATCTCTAGGACGACGTTTGAGTTGGTAAACATGGTTGACAGCTTTTTCGTCTAAGGCCTTAGCAAAGAGACCGTAAACTGTCTCTGTAGGTAGAACGACAGCTCCGCCCTTTTCCAACTCTTGTCTAATCCTGTCCATCATCAGCTACAACCATCCTATCTTGACCAAATTGGTCCTTGAGTGTTCGTACTCGTTTTTCAGGAAGATGTTTCCTAAAAAGCGCAGGAACACTTTGACCTTGCTTGTATCCAATTTCAAGGTAAATCTTACCACCATCTTTGAGATAGTCTTTTGCATCTTCCACAATTCTGCGGTAAATAGCTAGGCCATCCTCATCTGCAAAGAGAGCTAGATGAGGTTCTGAATGCAAAACATTCAAACCGACCTCTGACTCATCTTCACGAGAGATATAGGGTGGATTGGATACAATTATATCATATTTTTCAGAAATTTCTGCAAAACAATCAGATTTTTTAAAAAATATCTGGAAATTCTGAACTTTAGCGTTTTCAGTTGCCAAATCTAGTGCATCCTGTGAAATATCAACTGCTGTCACTGACCAGTCTGGACGATTCTTTGCTAAAGCAAGGGCTATGGCACCACTTCCAGTCCCGATATCTAGAATCTTAAGACTTTCCTCAGCATTTTCTGCCAAGATAAGCTCCACCAACTCTTCTGTCTCTGGACGAGGAATCAAAACTCTCTCATCTACTTTTAACTGCATTCCAAAGAAATCTGCCTGTCCGATGATGTACTGGGCTGGTTTGTGAGCCGCTAACTGCTGGTAAATTTCTTCTACAAATTGTTTTTCATCCTCTGTTACCTCTTGCTGGAGGGCAAAGACAAAGTCTGTAAAAGAGAGATTTTTTAAGCTACGATAGACAAAAGAGAGGCTTTCTGCTTCCTCTCCTTGTCTTATCAACGCTTCTTCAAAATCTGAAAATAATTGAGCTAATTTCATTATTTGTTTAATTCTTCTAATTTTTGTGTTTGGTCATAAAGAACCAAGGCATCCACAACTTCATCCAATTTACCAGACAAAATAGTATCTAGTTTTTGGAGAGTCAAGCCAATACGGTGGTCCGTAACACGGTTTTGTGGGAAACTATAAGTACGAATCCGTTCTGAACGGTCACCAGTACCGATTGTTGACTTACGCTCAGCGTCTTGTTCATCTTGAGCAATCTGAGCAAAATGGTCAGCAACACGCGCACGGATAATCTTCATAGCCTTCTCACGGTTTTTCTGCTGGGTACGTTCTTCCTGCATCTCAACCTTGATATTAGTTGGCAAGTGAACGATACGCACAGCAGTCGCAACCTTATTGACGTTCTGACCACCAGCACCAGATGCGTGGTAGATATCAACACGAAGGTCTTTTGGATCAATATCGTATTCAACTTCTTCCACTTCAGGCATGACAAGAACTGTCGCAGTTGAAGTGTGTACACGACCTTGGCTTTCTGTCACAGGGACACGTTGCACACGGTGAGCACCTGATTCGTACTTGAGTTTAGAGTATACAGACTGACCAGAAACCATAGCAACCACTTCTTTGAAACCACCGACACCGTTCATAGAAGCTTCCATGACTTCAAAGCGCCAGCCTTGTGCTTCCGCATACTTTTGGTACATGGTTAGAAGGTCTCCAGCGAAAAGTGCTGCTTCATCTCCGCCAGCTGCTCCACGGATTTCAAGGATGATGTTCTTATCATCGTTTGGATCCTTTGGAAGGAGCAAGATTTTCAATTTTTCTTCGTATTCTTCTTTTTCAGCCTTGGCATCTTTTAATTCTTGCTTGGCCATTTCTTCCAAGTCCGCATCTCCGCCTGACTCCTTAATCATCTCTTCGGCATCAACGATGTTTTGAAGGACTTGTTTGTATTCGCGGTAGGCTGTTACCGTGTCACGAGTTGAAGCCTCTTCTTTTGAAAGCTCCATGAAACGCTTGGTGTCAGAAACGACATCAGGGTCACTCAGCAACTCTCCTAATTCTTCATAACGGTCTTCTACAGCTTGTAGTTGATCATAAATGTTCATTTTTCTTCATTCTCCTTATTGATTTCAGGCGCAAAATAATGTTTCCGACAGACTGAGATATAGGTTTCATTACCACCAATCTGAATTTGTTCACCCTCATAGGTAGGCTTTCCGTCTAGGGTTCTGAGTACCATAGTCGCCTTTTTCTTACAATATTGGCAAATAGTCTTAATCTCATCGATCTTATCTGCTAAAAGCAAGAGGTGTTTGGAGCCTTCGAACAGTTCATTGCGAAAGTCATTCTTCAAACCGAATGCCATGACAGGGATGTCTAACTCATCGACAACACGAGCTAGGTCGTAAACATGGTGACGCTTGAGAAACTGGGCCTCATCTACCAAGACACAGTAGGGTTTGACTTCCAAATCTCGGATTAAGCCATAGATATCTGTATCATCTTCAATCGCAAGAGCTGGTCGCTTCATGCCGATTCGACTGGATACATAACCAACACCGTCACGTGTATCCAGAGCCGAAGTCATAATCACAACTCCCTTTCCTTGCTCTTCATAGTTATAGGCTACCTTGAGAATCTCAATCGTCTTACCTGAGTTCATAGTCCCATAACGATAATACAACTGTGCCATGCTTCTATTTCACGTCCATTTCTAAATTTTTGCTACATTCTAGTATACCATATTTTCCAAAAGCTTTAAATGGCAAAATATGGTAAAATAGAAGAAATCAAAAACTAGTGGAGGAAGCTATTATGCCATTTGTTCGCATCGATTTGTTTGAAGGACGCACTCTAGAGCAAAAGAAAGCTCTCGCTAAGGAGGTTACTGAAGCAGTTGTCCGCAACACAGGAGCACCTCAGTCTGCTGTCCATGTCATTATCAATGACATGCCTGAAGGAACCTACTTTCCTCAAGGTGAAATGCGCACCAAATAAACTAGCTTAAGCAGAATTGCTTAGGCTTTTTCAATCTCCAAGTGGCATCCATTGAAGAAATGGTTTAAATTTGTTACAATTTGAAAAGAGCCTTGGAGAAAATTCCAAGAAAAGTGTTTTAAAGGAAGAAATATGATTACACGTGAATTTGATACCATTGCTGCTATCTCCACACCTCTCGGAGAAGGGGCAATCGGGATTGTCCGCCTGAGTGGAACTGACAGTTTTGCCATTGCTAAAAAAATTTTCAAAGGAAAAGACTTGAGCAAGGTTGCAAGCCATACTCTCAACTACGGACATATCGTTGACCCTCAAACTGGTAAGGTAATGGACGAGGTTATGATTGGGGCTATGAAGTCTCCAAAAACCTTCACTCGTGAGGATATTATCGAGATTAACACCCACGGCGGGATTGCGGTGACTAACGAAATTCTCCAGTTAGCTATCCGTGAAGGAGCTCGATTGGCTGAACCGGGTGAATTTACCAAACGCGCCTTTCTAAACGGTCGCGTGGACTTGACACAGGCTGAGGCGGTGATGGACATCATCCGTGCCAAGACAGATAAGGCCATGAATATTGCAGTCAAACAATTGGACGGTTCTCTTTCTGACCTCATTAACAATACTCGCCAAGAAATCCTCAATACACTTGCCCAAGTCGAGGTCAATATCGACTATCCTGAGTATGATGATGTTGAGGAAGCTACTACTGCTGTTGTCCGCGAGAAGACTATGGAGTTTGAACAATTGCTAACCAATCTCCTTAGAACAGCTCGTCGCGGTAAGATCCTTCGCGAAGGAATTTCAACAGCTATCATCGGCCGTCCCAACGTTGGTAAATCCAGTCTTCTCAACAATCTCCTGCGTGAAGATAAGGCCATCGTAACAGACATCGCTGGTACGACACGCGATGTCATCGAAGAATACGTCAACATTAACGGGGTTCCTCTCAAATTGATTGATACAGCCGGTATCCGGGAAACAGATGATATCGTGGAACAAATCGGTGTTGAACGTTCGAAAAAAGCCCTCAAGGAAGCTGACCTAGTACTACTAGTCCTAAACGCCAGCGAACCACTAACAGCACAAGACCGACAACTCTTAGAAATCAGCCAGAATACCAACCGCATTATTCTACTTAATAAAACTGACCTGCCTGAAGCGATTGAAACTTCAGAACTCCCTGAATATGTCATCCGTATTTCAGTCCTGAAAAATCAAAACATTGATAAGATCGAAGAACGTATTAACAGCCTCTTCTTTGAAAATGCTGGTTTGGTCGAGCAAGATGCTACTTACTTGTCTAACGCCCGTCATATTTCCTTGATTGAAAAGGCTGTTGAAAGCCTACAAGCTGTTAACGAAGGTCTTGAACTGGGTATGCCAGTTGATTTGTTACAAGTTGACTTGACTCGCACATGGGAAATCCTCGGTGAAATTACCGGAGATGCCGCACCAGATGAACTCATTACCCAACTCTTTAGCCAATTCTGTTTAGGAAAATAAGAAAAATCCATGATCGTTCTTGCGGTCATGGATTTTATTGTCTTTATTAGTAATCTGGTCTTAGGACACCTGTTACGGTTGCCTTAGTTGCTTCGTAGTCACCATCTACGACAACCTTGATAATGCGTTTGGCATCTTCTTCTGGCGCTGGAACTAGAGGTAATCGAGTTGGTCCAGCATCAAATCCCATATAGTTCAAAACAGCCTTAACTGGAGCAGGACTTGGATAAGAGAAGAGGGCGTTGACCTTAGGAATGAATTTACGCTGAATAGCTGCTGCTTTCTTCATATCGCTTTCTGCAATGGCAGTGAACATCTCGTGCATCTCATCTCCATTTGTATGGGATGCAACAGAGATAACTCCATCTGCACCAAGGTTCATGGCATGGAAAGCATCTCCATCCTCACCAGTATAAATCAAGAACTCTTCTGGTTTATGCTCAATCAAGTAAGCCATATTGGCCAAACTAGTACATTCCTTGACACCAATGATATTTGGATGGTCAGCCAAACGAAGCATGGTTTCTGGAGTTAATTCGACAACCACACGTCCTGGAATGTTATAAATGATAATAGGTAAATCTGATGCATCCGCAATAGCTTTAAAGTGCTGGTACATCCCTTCTTGTGATGGTTTGTTATAGTATGGTACGATTGCAAGTCCTGCAGCAAATCCACCGAACACAGCCACCTCTTTGACAAACTCGATAGAGTCACGTGTGTCATTGGTCCCTACACCCGCAATCAAAGGAACACGTCCATTGACAACCTTTTGCACAGCCGCAAAGAGTTCCAACTCTTCATCGTGAGTCAAGGTCGGACTCTCAGCAGTCGTCCCTGCAAGAAGAATGCCGTCTGTATGATGGGCCAATAAATGCTCAATCAAGGCAGGAATGGCATCAAAGTTGATGGAACCATCCTCATGGAAAGGGGTAATAAAGGCTGTAATGATTTTACATTCTTTTAGTTCTTGGTAAGACATGAGAAACACCTCTCTATTTCAAAGAAGGAGTTCATTCGAACTCCTAAACCATTATTTCAATTCAAATTTCAGCTCAGCTGTTGGACGGACCAAACCACGCTCATGAAGCGTTTCTGCGATCTGTACAGAGTTCCAAGCAGCACCTTTGAGGAGGTTATCTGAAACAACCCACATGTGAATTCCTTTTTCAGAATCCAAGTCCTTACGGATACGACCAACAAAGGTATCACGCGAACCTACTGCATTGATGGCTTGTGGGTAGACTTGGTTAGCCACATCATCCTCCAGAACTGCACCTGGGAAGGCTGCGATGGCTGCTTTGACTTCTTCGATTGGAGCCACTTCTTTTGTTTCGATGTAAACAGACTCAGAGTGAGCTGACAAGACTGGAATACGAACACATGTAGCAGAAACTGCGATACTATCGTCTTCCATGATTTTCTTGGTTTCCTTGGTCATCTTCATCTCTTCGTAAGTATAATCATTGTCAGTGAAGACATCGATTTGTGGAAGTGCGTTAAAGGCGATTGGATAGTGTTTCTTGTCTCCACCTGAAGGCAAGATTTCGGCATGTAAATCACGTGGGTTCACACCATCATTTAAAACTTCACGAAGTTCACGTTGAGTTTCAAGAATAGCTCCCATACCAGCACCTGAAACAGCTTGGTAAGTTGAAACGATGATACGGTCTAAGCCCCATTTTTGACGAACTGGCTCAAGCGCCACCATCATTTGGATAGTTGAACAGTTAGGACAGGCAATGATGCCGTTGTGGGCATCAAGTGCATGAGCATTGACTTCTGGAACAACCAAAGGAACATCTGGATTTTGGCGGAAATAAGATGTATTATCCACCACTACCGCTCCAGCTTTAACGGCGTATGGTGCATACTTAGCTGATGTAGAACCACCTGCTGAAAAGAGAGCAATATCAACACCTTCAAAAGCTGTCTCAGTCGTTTCCTCAATCGTAATATCTTGATCTTTAAATTTCAAAGTCTTACCTGCTGAACGTGCAGAAGCAAGGTAACGAATTTTTTCGATAGGAAGTGTTGATTCTTCCAACATTTTTATCATCTGAGCTCCGACAGCACCTGTCGCGCCGACTACAGCAACTGTATATCCCATAAATAACCTCTTTCGGAATTTTCTAAAAATTTCTATAATAGAAGTATTATACTACTTTTTCTAAAAATTGAAAAGCATTTTTAGACTATATTTTCTGAAAACTAAAAATCCCTAGCCATTCGACTAGGGACTAAGAGGCATCTTCATGTGATGAGCAGGTTCACACAACTCATCAAGGTCCGCTCCTGCGTTATGACCTCCTTATGCTCAATAGTAGTCCGAAGACTACCTATCGACTCATCGCAACTACTATTCTACTAGATAGAGTCACATTTGTCAATAGACAAAACTCTTTAGCTTCATTATCACAGAAGTATAAGAAAAACCTTGGCTTCCCAAGGTCATTTCGTTTCTATCATGCTAATTGCCGGGATTGAACCGGCGACCTCATCCTTACCATGGATGCGCTCTGCCAACTGAGCTAAATCAGCTTACCTAAAAAGTATACTATAGTTCTATGCTCTTGTCAAGCGCTCTCTTTTAATTTTATGGAATGAAAAAAGCTAGATTTAGCAAGAATCTAGCTTATAAACTTCTTATTTTGTAAGGTCGATTCGCTGTCCTAGTTTACCAATCAAAATCGCACCAACGATAAGGGATGCAAACTCTCCAATCCCTGTAGAAAACCAAGTGAAGAAGAATGGAGCTTCAGCAACGATATGAAGTTCTGCTGCAATGGTAATCATTGAAATAGAGAATAGGATTGAAAAGAAGAAATGATCTTTTCGAATCAAACCATTGAACAAAAAGTCCTTCTTGTACTTACTAAAGAGCCAGACACCTAAACTTAAAAAGACTAGGGTAGATCCCCCTCCAACAAAGACATCAATCATACCAAAACTAAAGAAATTAGCAATCATACAACCAATCGTCACACCAATGATATATTTAGGATTGTAAAAGGCTAGAAAATTCATCATCTCAGAGATACGGAACTGGTAAGCACCGTAGCTAATAGCATTTAGCGGTGGGGTAATGGTCAAAACCACATAGATAGCAGCAACGATAGCAATATCTGCCATGTCACGAACAGTTAAATTTTTCATGTTTTCTCCTTTGGCGGTTTCCCGCGTGAAATATGCTTGGTGAAAGAAGCTAAGCACCAAGGGTTGATTGAATCAACCTTACTAGTATAGCACAATATATGACTTTATGCTATACTAAAATTATGAAAAATCAAATAAAAGCTTTCTTTGATAACGAGATTCTCTCCTACTTATTTTTCGGTGGTGCTACTACTTTAGTGTCTATCCTATCACGTTTAGCTATCTACCATATCAGTCATCAGGAAATCCTAGCAACTGCACTGGCAAATATTATCGGTATCCTCTTTGCCTTTCTCACAAATGATACAATCGTCTTTAAACAAGAGAGAAGGAATTGGCCGACTCGCCTGGCTAAGTTTTTCTTAGCTCGTCTCTTTACCTTTGGTCTTGATATCCTTTTAACTTATATCTTTGTTACATCTTATCCCGATATTATCGGACGATTTGTCAACAATCAACTAGATCAGGTTAATGCCATCGAAACGCTAATTGCGCAGGTTTTGATTATCATTCTTAACTATATTTTTAGTAAAATATACGTTTTTTATAAATGAAATGGATGTCATTAAGCATTAAGGTTGCAATATTTAGGTATTTCAGGTACAATTAAGATTAGTTTTTGAAAGGAAATTATGAAAATGTTAAAAGATCTTAAAGAATTTTTGCTTCGTGGCAATGTCGTTGACCTTGCTGTCGGTGTAATCATCGCCTCTGCTTTCGGTGCTATCGTTACTTCATTTGTTAATGATATCATCACTCCACTCCTATTGAACCCAGCCTTGGAAGCTGCGAAAGTACAAAACATCGCTGAGCTTGCATGGAATGGTGTTACATATGGTAAATTCTTGAGTGCTATTATCAACTTCCTTGTTGTAGGTACTGTTCTCTTCTTCGTTATTAAAGCTATGGAAAAAGCTCAAAGCCTTACTAAAAAAGAAGAAGCTGCTGAGGAAGCTCCAGCTGGTCCAACTGAGTTGGAAGTACTTCAAGAAATCAAAGCTCTTCTGGAGAAAAAATAAGACAGATAAAGGATCTAGCTTCATGCTAAATCCTTTTTCTTTACTCTTTACTCTTTCGGCAATTTACCAGCCTTTTCGAGCATTTTCTTAATCAAGTAAGGCATCTTCACATTTTCACGACCTTTTTTCTCAATCAGTTTTTTCACAAATTCTGGCATCTGAAGGTCGTCTGTCTCCTCCATGATGTCCTTTGTAGTTGCTGAAGGTGCTAACTCATCAAAGGTTTCTTCTTCTGGTAGAAATTCCTTAAATTCTTTATGTTCATTGGCTCTTACAGTATCAACTAAAGCATCAATTAAACGGGAATCTGTGTTTGGCATAGGTGGTCGATGGTAGGTTACACCTAATTCTTGACATAATTCATAACATTCTACATCGTTATCAAAAAGAACTTCGATATGCTCACTGATAAAGCTAATTGGGACAAAGATATAATGCTCTGGATGTTGTTTCTGTTCTCTCAAATACTCGAGTACATCTGGCTTGATCCAAGGGATTCCAATATCACTCTCGCTCTGCCAAGTATTGGTATACTGGTCTGAGGTTAGACTGAGTTGCTCTGCTATCAACTTGCTATTATCAAAAATCTGATCGATATAAGGATCTCCAAAGTCTAAGGCGAAAATTGGAACACTATGGGCTGAGAAGAGCACCTTAAAGGACTCCCCTCCCACTTCGTCTCTCAAGATTTTACCAACCTCATCTGTCCAAAAGTTCAGCAAAGACTGTTGCTGATACCAATCCTTAATGACTAAAAATCGAATCTGCTGGCTTTCCAGAAACTTCTCATACCCCATGACTGAGTAAAAGGAATAATGAGGTTCTAAAATCAAGCAAATACATTCTTCAACACCATCAGCCTCCATCTGCCTGATCACATCAGGGATAAAGGGGCGAGAAAATTTGTTAGCAAAGTAGATGCCATACTCTTCTCCTAACCGTTCCTTGACTAAACTGACCTCATCACGTGTAATCCTCTGCAGGGGCGTACCACCAATACGAACATAGTTGTCATAGAGAGTCTGAATCTCGTGATCTTGGGGTCTGATTCCACGACGAATATTGGTAAAAAAATCCGCCACACTCTCAAAGGTAATCTCTTCTGGCGAACCGAATGTCATCATTAAAATTGCTTTTTTCATTGATATGTCCTTGTGATGTTTTTTTCAATTACCATTCTACCATGAAATATATAATAAATAAACGCTTTCATTCATTTTATTTTTATTTACTTCTCTTTGTCTTTCTCTCCATTCTATGATACAATGAAAAAAATGATATTAAAGGAGTTTTTATGACTTATCCCAACCTTTTAGATCGTTTCTTGACCTACGTTAAGGTCAATACGCGTTCTGATGAACACTCTACTACTACTCCAAGTACGCAAAGCCAGGTTGATTTTGCGACCAATGTTCTTATTCCTGAAATGAAACGTGTCGGTCTGCAAAACGTCTACTACCTTCCAAATGGTTTTGCGATTGGTACCTTACCAGCTAATGACCCAAGCTTGACACGCAAGATTGGCTTCATCTCCCACATGGATACAGCTGATTTTAATGCTGAAGGAGTTAATCCGCAAGTCATCGAAAATTACGATGGTGGAGCTATCGACTTGGGTGATTCTGGATTTAAACTCGATCCGACTGATTTCAAGAGCCTTGAGAAATATCCAGGTCAAACCCTCATCACAACCGACGGTACGACCTTGCTAGGTGCTGATGACAAGTCAGGGATTGCTGAGATTATGACTGCTATCGAATACTTGACTGCCCATCCTGAAATCAAGCATTGTGAAATTCGTGTTGGTTTTGGACCAGATGAAGAAATCGGTGTCGGTGCCAATAAGTTTGATGCAGATGACTTTGATGTTGACTTTGCCTACACTGTTGATGGTGGCCCACTAGGTGAACTTCAGTACGAAACTTTCTCAGCAGCTGCTGCTGAACTTCATTTCCAAGGGCGCAATGTTCATCCTGGTACTGCCAAAGGACAGATGGTCAATGCCCTTCAGCTTGCCATTGATTTTCATAATCAACTTCCTGAGAATGACCGACCAGAACTGACAGATGGTTACCAAGGTTTCTATCATCTCATGGATGTGTCAGGTAGTGTTGAGGAAGCGCGTGCAAGCTATATCATTCGAGACTTTGAAAAAGATGCCTTTGAAGCTCGTAAGGAAGCCATGCAGGACATTGCTGACAAGATGAATCAAGAGCTTGGGAATAATCGCGTGACCCTAACTCTGACAGACCAGTACTACAATATGAAGGAAGTCATCGAGAAAGACATGACACCTATTACTATTGCTAAAGCTGTTATGGAAGATCTAGGGATTACGCCTATTATCGAACCAATTCGCGGTGGGACTGATGGGTCTAAGATTTCCTTTATGGGAATCCCAACTCCAAATATCTTTGCAGGTGGTGAAAACATGCATGGACGCTTTGAATACGTCAGCCTTCAGACTATGGAGCGTGCGGTGGATACCATCATTGGCATTGTATCTTATAAAGACTAAAAAAGACGAGGTAGCTCAGCTACTTCGCCTTTCTTTTTATTCGTTCGGTTGAGCACTTGGCTCAGACTCACTTTGCACTTGCTTTTCTGTTGGTTGAGAAGCAGCTGTTTTACTTTCTTTCTCAGACTTAGATTGGCTATCAGTTTCACTTGCTTTTGAACGGAGTTCCTGGTTCAAGCTAATAATCTCTTTAGCTAGAGTGAGGAGACCTTCTTTATCACTGCTTTTGGCTGCAAGTTGATCAAATAGGGCATCAACACGTTCAAAGTCAGCATCGGATCCTTTGTTATCCTCTAAATACTTGTGAAGAGAGAGCAAGACATTATAGAGTTTTTGGTAGATAATCACCGTTTGTGGATCTTGTTCTGCTTCTTTTTTCTCTCGTTGGATAGTCGCTGCAATACGATTTAAAAGATCTTCAAGTTGTGTTTTAGCTTCGTCAAGGTCTGCATTTTCCTTTTCAGTAGCGGCTTTGATATTAGCTGCTTCTTCAGCTAGGGATTGTTTGACACCATCTTCTTTGACACGTGCTAGGAGTTGAGCAGCTTTAGTTAGGAGAGCATCCACTTCTTCCTTCTTAACATGACTAACCCGCTCTTCTGGCATAAAATCACCGTAGAGTTCTTTTAGGAATTCATAGATGGCGGTCTTAGCAGTTTGACTATCTACTTTTTCCGTATCTAGAATAGTCTTACCAACTTTTGTAGAAACGGGTTCTTCTTTGAGAGCTTCTTCTACTTCTAACTTAGTTTGGTAAATAGTTGGGAATAACTTGTTCAAGTCGGTTGCTTTGAGGAAAGATTGTGACTGGTAAAGTTCCCATGTCAACTTGGCAACACGGTTCCGAAGTTCTTCTCTCAAACGACCATCAGACACATGTTCGTAGAAGTACTTGATGTACTCTACTGTTGTAACCCCTGTCCGATCTCGGAAATCTTGCAAGGCCTGCAGTTTCGCTTCAATCGCAGTCAACTCTGTCTCATCCTGTGCTAGTTTTGCTTCCTGCAAATGTACCAAAAGATCTTTCTTAGGCAAGCCATAAGTATCTGTATCCAGTGTATTGATCTTATCTACAAGGGCTTGATACTTCTTATCTAAAGGTGAAGTTTCAACCGGTGCCATACTTTGATCCACATGGATATACTGTTTATCAAAGAGATCCAAGGCTGCTAGGTATCCAGCAGTTGAGTTTGTTGCCAGTTTTTTCATATTTTCGGTGAATTGCCCCAAAGCAAGTTCAACCCGTCTCTGCATGATTGGCTGGTCTTTGTAGAGACTTCTGCTATCTGCTAACAGTTGATCCACCTTAGATAGAACTGTTTGTTCATCAAATGCTCCAGGTTGATAGGCCGATTGTAGGGCCGGAATCTTATTTTTCAAAGCCACTTCATAGCCCTTGGTTTGAACCTTGATGTAGTGATTGTGGTCGCCGTGAGGAATCACAAAACTACCATTTTCTACTTGCAAACTATAAGGAGACACCCCATCACGTAGGGCAGTCGTATACAGTTCATTTAGGAAATCCAGTTCTGGGTTCCCAGTTTGGAGAGGAATACGAACATGTTCTTTTCGAACAGCATAGGGATGGATATGGGTTGGATCATAGGCTTGATCCGGATTTCCAAAGACAAAGAATCCATTTGAAATGCGAATCGCTTCAAGCGGTACTCCGTAGGTCTGTGAGATATACTTGATTTTTTCTTCATCGCTAGCATCTCTTGAGAAACTTTCCACAGTCTTTGCAAGTGGTTGAACGTGCTGCGGCTGATGATTTTCTTTCAAGTGATCTTGGGCAGCTTTGATTTGGGCTGCAGTCAAGTCCTTCTTAAAGAAATAATGAGCGTGATCTCCATGAGAAACTACAAACCCTTGCTCATCTTCACTAATAACACGGTCAGCTGCAAAACCATGATCATGTTCTTCACCGTGGTGATGGTCATGCTCCTCTCCATCATGGTCATGATCTTCGTGGTTGGTATCCTGACTTCCATGGTTACCGTCTTGGTCATGATGATGATCTGGTTGAGCTGGATGTTCTGTTGGTTTGCTTGGATTTTCCAAAGGTGTTGGCTTCCCACCGTCGCTAGATAAAGGAATCATACGCGCAATCTTTTCTTCCAAGGCAGAAAGTTTTGTATATGGGATGAAATGATAGTGATTTCCGTGAGGAATCGCCACACCACTCGGCGTTCTACTTGAAATCTTAGCAGGGTCAAAAATCAAGCCATCTGATTCAGCATAACGTTGACTACTTGGAAGAGCATAGAGCTGTTGCAATAGACTCTGAAGACTCTCAGCTTGATTACTTGGTGTTTCAGCCTGTTGACTTTGGTTGGTAGTTTGACCAGTTTCGTTTGGACTAGGACGATAGTTAGTCACACTCTGCTGAGTTCTAGTTCCAGAGAGGTAGGCTTGGGCAGCAGCTAATTCGCTAGCAGACAAGGAACTCTTTGGAATGTAGTGGTAATGTCCACCGTGAGGTACGATATAAGCATCTCCAGTATCCTCTATAATATCAGAAGGATTAAAGATGTAGCCATCATCAGTTGTATAGCGACCTTGAGATTGAGCAAGCGCCACTGCACTATTAGAAGTTGGTGCGTCGTGAGTATGGTCTTGTTTTTGGCGCTCAATTTCCTCCTTCGTACGAATATTATCAGCATGAGCCGCATCTTTAAGGTAGACATAATACTTACCATCAACCTTGATAATGTAGCCACCTTTGATTTCGTTGACAATATCAGCGTCTTTCAGTTGATAATTGGCATCTTTCATCAACAGTTCTTCGCTGAAAATCGCGTCAAAAGGAACTTTACCATTGTAATAATGGAAATGATCACCATGTGAAGTCACATAACCTTGATCGGTGATTTTCACGACAATTTGTTCAGCCTGAATATCTTCTTTTTTGCTAACTTGATCTGGTGTCTGGGTCTCTGTTTTTTGAGAATCTTGCTTCCCATCGACATAAGACACACGGTTATTATCTTTGTTTCCTTCTACCTGGTGTTGGTTCAATGCATAGATGCAAAGGCTTAGGGAAAGGACAAGAGCCGATCCTGCTGCAAGGTATTTCTTCTTCATTTTCATCATCTCCTCATTTTAATTCTTCTGCAAGAACATTCATGTTTTCTTCTAGATTTTCTAAGTAAGTTTTGTCATTTTCAGGATCTGCTTCTAAAGGATTGAGTGTCTTTAGGCTAACTCCTGTTGATTTGACCAAGGTCTCAGCGACTTTAGAAGAAGCATTGCTCTCAGTAAAGATGGTTTTAACCTTATAGGTCTTAACGAATTCCTGAATTTCTGTTAGTTGTCTCGGACTTGGTTCTTGTTCAGGGGAAATCCCTGCTATACCAAGTTGTTTCAAACCAAAGCGTTTAGCGAGATAAGAAAAGGCTGTGTGTTGTGTAACAAAGGTCTTTTGACTCGCTTTTTCAAAAATAGGCTGGTACTTCTTAGTCAATTCTTGGGCTTTAGCGATAAAGTTTTTAGCATTCTTTTGATACGTTTCCTTATTAGAACTATCAATCTCCGAAAGTTTGTCAGCGATAATCTGAGCTTCTTCACCTGCTTTTTCTGGATCTAACCAAGTGTGAGGGTCGTAGAGTGTTTTTTCATCGATGCCGTCACCAGCTTCTACATCTTCTAAGCCCGGTACACGCTCCAAGGTCATTCCTTCAGAAGCTTCTAAAACTTTAACTTTTGAGTTTTTCAAGTTAGGATCTAGGCTTCCAGCCCAAGATTCGAGCGTATGAGAATGGTAGACAAAGACATCTGCATCATAGATAGCAGCAATGTCATTTGCTGACGGTTCAAAGGAGTGAATCCCACTACTTGACTGAATCATCCGTACGTCATTCAAGTCACCTGATACCTCTTTGACCATGGCATAGATTGGGTAAAAACTTGTTACAATCTTCATCCCTTTTGCTTCTTGTTTTTCTTTTTGGCTACATGCTCCTAAGACAAGAACCAAGAGACCTACCACTAATAATAGAAATGTTCTTTTTTTCATCGTTACTCCTTAACTAGTATTTAACCATTTAATTAACTAGTAAATAGTTTATCTTTATTTACACTATATGTCAAGATATTTTACATATTTTCATGAAAAAAATGAGAACTAGAACTTACATTCTGTTCTCATTTTCGATTTTAACTTTTCTAGTTCTCCTATCCTGTTTTTAGGAGTTAGAAAATGTTGTTACAACTACTTACTCTCCCTTAACAAAGCCAATAATTTTTCAGCTTCTGCTATAATAGTATTGTTGTCCTGGGAGCCAAATAGCAGGTTATTTTTTAAGCCAGTGAGAGTTTCTTTGGCATTGGACTTGATAATGGGGTCTTGGATCTTTGCAAGTAGCTCTTCAGCCTCTCTCAGTTTTTCTTCAACCTTTTCAGTTTCAACCTGAGGTTCTTCTGGTTCCTCTGGTGATTCTTCTTCTGGCTCCTCAGTTGGTTTTGGAGATTCTGGTTTCTCACTTTGAGGCTTCTCTTCGCGTGGCTTTTCTTCCTCAGGTTTGTCTGTCCGAGGTTTCTCCTCTGATGGTTTTTCCGTTTGATTGGTATCAGCTTGACCATTTTGGTTTCTTTGAACATGATCACTTGCATTGCCCCAACCACTATCTGAATGCGGACGTTCGTTTGGATGTTCGACATAGTACTTGACAGTCGCAAAGAGATCTTCTAGACTATACCCCTTAGGTGCCTCATAAAGTCCTTCGTCAAACCACTCAAATTTGATGTTATGGTAATGATCATAATGAGGAATGATTAAACTACCGTTTTTAACTTCCACGGTATGTTGGAGATTGTAAGGCATACGATCAAGCGGCACCTTTTTAGCTGCTTTCACGCGGTTGTAGATAGCTTCTGCTCCTTTAGCCTCCGTATTTCCTGGATTCTGATGGTCTGTTGAAGGAGGAGTCAAACCTTTCTCTTTAGCATAAGCCTGGGCTGCCGCTCTTTCGGCTTCAGACAAACTATCTTTCTTAATCCAATGACTATGGGTCATATGTGGAGCTACATAGGCATCCCCCTCATCACTGGTGATATCACGAGGATCAAAGATATAGCCATCTTCTGTTGTATACTTGCCTGCCAACTTGGCTACTTGAATCTCATCATCAGTGTAGGCAATTTGCGCATTTGGTTTTCCTAAACGTTCTGGATGACGAATCGGTGCTAGAAAGGCCAAGATATCATCCACCAACTTCACTTTATCACTTGAGTCATTATTGAGTCGTTCCAACAGTTTATCTAAAGCGTCAAAATCAGCTTGACGCCCTTTATTATCAAGTAAGTCTTGATGAACTGTTGCTAGTAAATCATAAGCCTTATTGTAAAATCCTTGATCACCAGATGGGAGGTTGGTTTTCCTAGCTCCTAGCTTATGAGACAAACTTTCTTGCTTGGCTAGTTTACTATCAATGGCTGCTGCTGTTTCTGCTGAAAGTTCCTTGGCAGAAATATAACGTGAGGCTCCATTCTCCTCAAATACATAGCCATCAGCTACTTTTCGAATCGCTTGTTTGACCAACTTTTTATCAATTGGATTGCTTGGAGCTGATTGAGGATTTGGTGTAGGTTGCGGACTTGGACTAGGTTCTGGAGTCGGTTGTGGACTTGGTTCTTCTGGCCTTGAATCTGGTACCCAATGGTTCGAACGATAACGAAGAGGAATAATACGAGCGATTCGTTCTTCCAATTCAGACATTTGTTCATAAGGGATAAAGTGGTAATGGTTACCATGAGGGACAGCTACACCTCTGGCTGTGCGACTTGTGATTTGTGCTGGGTCGAAAACAAGGCCATCAGATTCTACGTGTCGTTGGCTGAGTGGCAAGGCATAAAGTTGTTTCAGAAGGCCATCAATATCCTCATCACTTTGACTTGCTTGGTTATCGTCGCTACTGTTGTTAGCTGTGTTCGTGTTCGTATAGCTGTTGCTTTGATTGTTATAGCTGTTGCCTTGATTATTATAGGATGGAGTCCATCTATCTACATCGCTGCTAGCACTGTTGTTATTGGTACGGCGATAAGTAGGCATATTTGATTGGCCACTTCTACCAGATAGAAAGGCTTCTGCAGCAGCCAATTCGCTGGCAGACAAGTCACTCTTAGGAATATAGTGGAAGTGATTGCCATGAGGAACGATATAGGCATCACCTGTATCTTCTATGATATCAGAGGCATTAAAGATATAACCATCATCTGTGGTGTAGCGTCCCTGTGAACGTGCCAAGGCTACCGCACCATCGTTTGCTGAAGTCCCTCTTTCACGATGCTGACTATGTTCTTGTTTTTGCCGATTGATTTCTTCTTTTGTACGGACATTATCCGCATGGGTTGCATCCTTAAGGTAAACATAGTATTTTCCATCTACCTTGATCACATAACCACCCTTGATTTCACTGATAATATCCTCGTCCTTGAGCTGGTAGTTTGGATCCTTCATCAGCAACTCTTCACTGATGATAGCGTCATAAGGGACTTTGCCATTATAGTAATGATAGTGGTCGCCATGCGAAGTGACATAGCCCATGTCTGTTATCTTGATGACGATTTGCTCCGCATTGATGCCTTCTTTCTTGCTGACTTCATCAGGAGTCAGATTCTCCGTTTTTTGTGCCGCCTGTTTTCCATCTATATAGGAAATACGATTATTTTCTTTGACTGTTCTAGCTTGATACAGTCCCAACTCGTAAGAACAGACACTTAAAATTAAAGCTGCCGCAGAACCAGCAAGGTATTTTTTATTAATTTTCATCGAAACTCTCTTTCTTTTTGATATTTCTATTTGCAATTCATTTCTAAATTGCAGAAACTCCTTTCTATTACTTAACTGGTTAATAGTTTACTCCTAAATTTGCAACTTGTCAAGGATTTTATGAACCAGTTAAGTATTTTTCATTCTGCTCCACTACTTTTTCTTTAAAAGGTTTCATGTAATCAGCTTTCCTGAAATTTCTTTTAAAAATACCAAAAAAAGTCCCTGCAACTTAGTTACAGGGATCTTTCGATTAATCAAAATTAACGTATTCTTTTTGAAGTTCAAGAACTTCTTCCATCGTTGAGCATTCTGTAAGGGCACGGTTTGCGTACTCTTCCATCTTAGCTGTGTCGAGTTTCTTCATCAAGCTACGTGTACGAAGTACAGATGTCGCTGACATAGAGAACTCATCCAAGCCCATTCCGACAAGAAGTGGAACAGCTTGTTGGTCACCAGCCATCTCACCACACATACCAGCCCATTTACCTTCAGCGTGAGCTGCTTTAATAACGTTGTTGATCAAACGAAGGATTGATGGGTTATATGGTTGGTAAAGGTATGAAACTTGTTCGTTCATACGGTCTGCTGCCATTGTGTATTGGATCAAGTCATTTGTACCAATTGAGAAGAAGTCAACTTCTTTCGCAAATTGATCTGCAAGCATGGCTGCTGCAGGGATCTCGATCATGATACCAACTTGGATATTGTCCGCAACTGCAACACCTTCAGCAAGAAGGTTTGCTTTTTCTTCGTCAAAGACTGCTTTAGCTGCACGGAATTCTTTCAAGAGCGCAACCATTGGGAACATGATACGCAATTGACCATGAACAGATGCACGAAGAAGGGCACGGATTTGTGTGCGGAACATAGCATCTCCAGTTTCAGAAATAGAGATACGAAGGGCACGGAATCCAAGGAATGGGTTCATTTCGTGAGGCATATCGAAGTAAGGAAGTTCCTTGTCTCCACCGATATCCATTGTACGAACGACAACAGGTTTACCGTTCATTCCTTCAAGTACAGCCTTGTAAGCTTCGTACTGCTCATCTTCTGTTGGGAAGTCTTGAGAATCCATGTACAAGAACTCTGTACGGTAAAGGCCAACAGCTTCAGCGCCATTGTCATTGACACCTTCAACGTCTTTTGGAGTACCGATGTTGGCAGCCAATTCAAAGTGTTTACCATCAGCAGTCACTGTTTGTGCATCTTTCAAGAGTGCCCATTCAGCTTTTTGCTTCGCATAAGCTTCACCAGCAGCCTTGAATTCTGCTGCTTGCTCATCAGTTGGGTTGATAATAACCTCACCAGTGATACCGTTAACGGCAAGAATGTCACCATCTTTAACGATTTCAGTGATGTTGTTTGTACCCAATACAGCAGCAATTTCAAGTGTACGTGCCATGATAGCTGAGTGGCTTGTACGTCCACCGATGTTGGTTACAAAAGCTTTAACAAAGTTTTTGTCCAATTGAGCTGTATCAGAAGGAGTCAAGTCGTGCGCAATCACGATCACTTCTTCATTGATAGAAGCTGGGTTTGGCAATTTTTTACCAAGGAGGTTTGCCAATACACGTTTTGTCACGTCGCGGATATCCGCTGCACGTTCTTGCATGTATGGGTTGTCTTCCATGCCCTCAAAGATAGTGATAAACATGTCTGTTACTTCTTTCAGACCTGCTTCTGCATTCACTTTCTTCGCACGGATTGTTTCCTTGATTTGGCTAATCATTTCTGGGTCAGCAAGAACCATTAAGTGAGCGTCAAAAACTTGAGCTGCTTCTTCACCGAGCGTACCTACTGCTTTCTCACGGATAACAGAAAGCTCGTCTTGTGATGCTTTTAGAGCGACATCAAGGCGAGCTTCTTCTGCGTTTGTATCTTCGACTGTAACAGTCTCAAATGACAAATCCGGTTGAACGAGTAGATATGCTTTTGCAACTGCAACACCATCAGATGCTGCGATTCCTTTAAGCATTTCTGTCATTTTCCTTATGCCAATCCTTCTTTTTCCATAGTTTCAGTGATAGCAGCGATTGCGTCGTCAGCATCTGCACCTTCAGCTGAAATTGTAACGTCAGCACCTTGGCCAACACCAAGACTCATAACACCCATGATAGATTTAAGGTTTACTGATTTACCTTTGTACTCAAGAGTGATATCTGAAGCAAATTTGCTAGCTGTTTGAACCAACAATGTTGCTGGACGTGCGTGAATACCTGTTTCTGCCACTACGTGGAAATCTTTAGAAGCCATAGTTTGACTCTCCTTTAAGTGTTTTCTTTTTGAGTTATATGTGATAACCCTTACAAGATTGTATTATATCATCTTCAAGATAATTTTTCAAGTATTTTATGGACTTTTACTGAAAATGAAATTACTTCTTTTTCTATTATAATGAGCACTCTAGCAATTAAATAGCATATCTAAACACTAATTGTTCAAAAATGTTATCATCAAAATTCAATTTTCAAAGCTATTTTCTCTTAATATCAATCAGAAGACAATCCTAGTAAATAATGAAAAAATAATACTATTTAGTTATAATTAATATAACTCAGCCAACCTATTATTTGAAAAGGCTTCATCAAATACTGAAATTCTAAAACCTACTCTTACCATCAACAGTAGAGAATTTATTCAATTTGCTACTTAAAGTAAAATAGGCTTGTAGCACCTAACAGTAAAAATGTAGATATATCTAAGTAGTATAAGTAGAACTAAAACTTTGATTGATTCCATTCAAATAAAGTATCCAACCAATCAAAAACGACATTATGGGCGAGTCTTAAATTATTGACTTGGCAATGAGCGTCCGCACCACTTTCCGCCTCAAATACTTGAAGTTTAGTTTGTTGATTTTTAGATTTAAGTGATTCATAAATTACCTTAGTTTGATGCTGCAGTTCAGCACCCTCACCCTTTCCCATGATAAACAGGCATGGGCATTGAATTTTTTTATAATCTACATTCTTTGCATAGTTAAATACATCATCAATAGCACTCTTAAAATCAGAAGTACCAAACTGCCATGCATACTTTTTAAGATTCAAATTTGCTGATTCATTCAAATTTCCAGCTAATTTTAAAATGGCATTTATTAACCAACTAGGTGCTTTCAAACTTGATCCGAATTCTTTTCTGAAGAGCTCTGCAACGTCGTAAATAGGGGTACTAGCAATCCAAGCATGAATTCTTGGATCCTTTTCGACAGCTTGTGCGGTAAAATATCCCCCTCCGCTGACACCATAAATGGCTAAATAATTTAGTTTAGGATTTCTATTTTCCAACCAGTCTATGCATAATGAAATTGGAATAGAGGCATCCACACCAAAGATTAGCCCTCTACTAGGATTGCTCCCTTGACCAGGAAGGTCAACCATTAAAACATTATAATTTCGTATCCATCCAGGATATCCTGCAAAATAAAATAAATCTTCGCGATAAGTATCACCTCCACCGATCATAATCAGCGTTGGGCAATTATCACCGCTATGAAGATAATAACCAGGCAAGTAGGAATCCTGATAAGCAATAGTTAGTTTTTCAATCGGTGTACCTAGTGAATGAATTGCACTAGAGAACGCCTTCTCCATTTGACAAACGATAGGTAAGTATTCGGCAGAAAATGGATCAGTAAACTGGATTGCCGATCGAAGTGAGTAGGTCTGTGCGAGATAATACTGCGCCTTTGTTTGTTCACTCAAACCTAAATTACTAACCTTTTGTTCAAGATAGTTCACATGTGATAAAAACTCATTTTTCCAGTCATCAGGTTTTGGTGAATTACCTAACTTTTGAGCAAGATAATACAGCTCTCCATGAGAGAAGCCAAAAACTTCACCGATTCCTAGCAACCAATTAAAGAAAAAATCCGTATCCCCATTCTTAAAAAATACACGAGTAGATTGCCGTTTTAAAATAACCTCGTTTTCTTTCACCACGCACCTCCTGATTTGCATTCTTTCATTTATTAATCTATTAATCCTATTTCCCTAACAACATTATACTATATATTTCCACAGTAAGTATAAGTTTCTAAAGTGAATAACTCTATTCTAATAGTTTTTGCATATTCAACATTTATCTAACTCATCTACTGTCTTTTATATTTTTTAAATAGTCTATATACCTAAATATCGTAATCGCTATAAACTCTTTTCATAGCTTCATTTTTAAATTTATTCCTATCTATAAGTTCTATGGTCACTACTAGTATACCACATAAAGCGAATACTTCCCAAAAATTACAGTTATATACTCTCTATCAAGAATACGAAATTCATAATCTATTTGGATGAATGCAGTATAATCTAACATCTTCATTTTAGTTATCTTTTAAATATTTTAATACAAAATATAGGGACATCTTGTGCAGAGACTTTCTTTTTTTCATTAATATTACAGTTTCAGTTTTGTTAAAGCATTGTCTCCGCTAAACTTATTCATGCTCTTACGATTTTTGCCATTTTCAACTTCTTTCAAAAACCACTATATCTTGTATTTTAATTTTAAAACTGTAACTTTTAGGCACAAGATTTAGTTTAAAAAGTTTGACAAAGTTTTTTTTTCTGATATACTAAGAAAGTAATCAAATTTTATGAGGAGTTACGAAATGGTAACGGTTTATTCTAAAAATAATTGTGTACAATGTAAAATGACCAAACGTTTCTTGGATAGCAACAATGTCGCTTATCGTGAGATCAATCTCGACGAGCAACCAGAGTATATCGACCAAGTTAAAGAGCTTGGTTTCAGCGCTGCTCCTGTTATCCAAACACCAACTGAAGTCTTTTCAGGTTTCCAACCAGGAAAACTGAAACAATTAGCATAATCTTAGTACATCATCCAGAAGAAATTGCTTCTAGGGCTAACTTAGAGGCCTTTCTTTTGTAATTAGATAAGGGAAATTTTATGGGATTAAAACATCTTGAGGACGTGACTTACTTCCGTCTCAATAACGAAATCAACCGTCCTGTCAATGGACAAATCATGCTTCATAAAGATAAAGAAGCCTTGGATGCCTTCTTTAAAGAAAATGTGGTTCCAAACACTATGGTTTTTGATTCAATCACTGATAAAATCAACTACCTCATTGAACACAACTACATTGAAACAGCATTTATCAAGAAATACCGTTCAGAGTTTTTGGAAGAATTGCATCAATTTATCAAGGACCAAAACTTTCAATTCAAGTCTTTCATGGCTGCCTATAAGTTCTATAATCAATATGCCTTGAAGACTAACGACGGGGAATACTATCTTGAAAGCATGGAAGACCGTGTCTTCTTTAACGCACTATATTTTGCAGATGGTGATGAAGCGATTGCGACTGATATTGCCAATGAAATCATCCACCAACGCTACCAACCTGCTACTCCTTCCTTCTTGAATGCTGGACGTGCTCGTCGTGGGGAGTTGGTATCCTGTTTCTTGATTCAGGTGACTGATGATATGAACTCTATCGGACGTTCTATCAACTCTGCTCTTCAACTTTCACGTATCGGTGGTGGTGTGGGAATTTCCCTCAGCAACCTTCGTGAAGCTGGAGCTCCTATCAAAGGCTATGAAGGAGCAGCATCTGGTGTCGTACCAGTTATGAAACTCTTCGAAGACAGCTTCTCTTACTCAAACCAACTCGGGCAACGTCAAGGTGCTGGGGTTGTCTACCTCAACGTCTTTCACCCAGATATCATCGCTTTCCTTTCAACTAAGAAAGAAAATGCTGATGAAAAAGTTCGGGTTAAGACTCTCTCACTCGGTGTTGTAGTACCTGATAAATTCTACGAATTGGCTCGTAAAAATGAAGAAATGTACCTCTTCAGTCCATACTCTGTAGAGCTTGAGTACGGTGTGCCATTCAACTATATCGACATCACTGAAAAATACGATGAATTGGTCGCAAATCCAAATATCCGCAAGACAAAAATCAAGGCGCGTGATTTGGAAACTGAAATCTCTAAATTGCAACAAGAGTCTGGCTACCCTTATGTAGTCAACATTGATACGGCTAACCGTGCAAATCCTGTTGATGGTAAGATTATCATGAGCAACTTGTGTTCTGAGATTCTTCAAGTCCAAGAACCAAGCTTGATCAACGATGCTCAAGAATTCCTTCAAATGGGAACAGATGTTTCATGTAACCTTGGATCAACAAACGTGGTCAACATGATGACCTCACCTGACTTTGGTCGTTCTATCCGTGCGATGGTTCGTGCTTTGACTTTCGTTACAGATAGTTCGCACATCGTAGCTGTTCCTACTATCGACCACGGAAACAGTTTGGCTCACACCTTTGGTCTTGGTGCTATGGGACTTCATAGCTACCTTGCCCAACAACTCATCGAATATGGATCACCTGAGTCAGTAGAATTTACAAGCATCTACTTTATGCTTATGAACTACTGGACCTTGGTAGAATCAAACAATATCGCTCGCGAGCGTGGTATCACCTTCCATAACTTTGAAAAATCAGACTATGCTAACGGTAGCTACTTTGACAAGTATGTGACAGACGAGTTTGTTCCAAAATCAGACCGTGTCAAAGAGCTTTTCAAAGACGTCTTTATCCCGAGTGCTGCTGACTGGGCTGAACTTCGCGAAAAGGTTCAAGCAGATGGTCTTTATCACCAAAACCGCCTTGCTGTAGCTCCAAATGGTTCTATCAGCTACATCAACGACGTTTCTGCTTCTATCCACCCGATTACGCAACGTATCGAAGAACGCCAAGAGAAGAAAATCGGTAAAATCTACTATCCTGCTGCAGGCTTGTCAACAGATACTATCCCTTACTACACTTCTGCCTACGACATGGATATGCGCAAGGTGATTGATGTTTACGCTGCTGCGACAGAGCACGTGGACCAAGGGCTTTCACTCACTCTCTTCATGCGTAGCGACATTCCAAAAGGTCTTTACGAATGGAAGAAAGAAAACAAACAAACGACACGTGACTTATCCATCCTTCGTAACTATGCCTTTAACAAGGGTATCAAGTCTATCTACTACGTCCGTACCTTTACAGACGACGGTGGGGAAGTTGGTGCTAACCAATGTGAAAGTTGTGTGATTTAATTTTTATCTGAGGCAACCAACATGAAAAATTTAATTTTAGAATCTATTAAAATTATAAAAGATGTTAAATGGGATTACGCTAGAATGGCTCAACTTACAAAGTTATGGGGTGGACCTAAAAAAGCAGCTACTATACTTATTTCTTTGGGGACTGCTCTAGGTGCAATAGCAACTATCAGTTTTCAAAAAGCATATAAACATTTCCTTTCTAAACTTCAAACTAACAAAAATATAAACTCACCAAACGACGAAAATGAACAAAAGATTCAACAAAAAACGGATGAGTATTTAACCGAAGTACAAATTAGAAAAGAAACCAATCAAAGTACAGACGATATTGACGAAGAATATAACAATTCTATGAAAGAACTTTTAGATAGCCACTAAGAATGATTAATTCAAAAGGATTTTTACAAAATGCAAACTTACTACAAAGCCATTAACTGGAATGCCATCGAAGATGTCATCGACAAATCAACTTGGGAAAAGCTGACGGAGCAATTCTGGCTCGATACGCGTATTCCCTTGTCAAATGACCTGGACGACTGGAGAAAACTATCAAACAAAGAAAAAGACTTGGTAGGAAAAGTCTTTGGTGGTTTAACCCTTCTGGACACCATGCAATCTGAAACAGGAGTTCAGGCTCTTCGTTCAGACATCCGTACACCGCATGAGGAAGCTGTTTTCAACAACATCCAATTTATGGAATCTGTCCACGCAAAATCCTATTCTTCTATCTTTTCAACCTTGAATACCAAGGCTGAAATTGAAGAAATCTTTGAATGGACCAACACTAACCCTTACCTACAAAGAAAAGCAGAAATTATCAATGAAATCTACCTCAATGGTACGCCTCTTGAAAAGAAGGTTGCCAGCGTCTTCCTTGAAACCTTCCTCTTCTACTCTGGTTTCTTTACACCGCTCTACTATCTCGGTAACAACAAACTAGCCAACGTTGCGGAAATCATCAAACTGATCATCCGTGATGAGTCTGTTCATGGAACATACATTGGTTACAAATTCCAACTTGGTTTCAACGAATTGCCTGAAGAAGAGCAAGAAAAACTCAAAGAATGGATGTACGACCTGCTCTATACCCTCTATGAGAACGAAGAGGGCTATACAGAAAGTCTCTATGACGGTGTTGGTTGGACTGAAGAAGTCAAAACCTTCCTTCGCTACAATGCCAATAAGGCTCTGATGAATCTTGGACAAGATCCTCTCTTCCCAGATTCAGCTGATGATGTCAATCCTATCGTCATGAACGGTATTTCAACAGGAACTTCTAACCACGACTTCTTCTCTCAAGTCGGAAATGGTTACCTCCTTGGTGAAGTTGAAGCCATGCAAGACGAGGATTACAACTACGGTTTAAACTAATTTGACCAATCATTCAAAATATCATGGTTTGTTTAAAACAACCATGGTATTTTTGTTTTTGTTTTATTTTGTTTTTTTCTATTTGATTGTTTGAGCGTTTTATGGTAAGATAATAATAGTAGAAATCGAGGTGATAAGGATGCTAAAGCAAGAAAAACTAGATAGTATTCTAGAAGCAGTAAACACAAAAGGCACTATTACTGTAAAAGAGATTATGGAGAGTCTTGATGTATCAGATATGACGGCTCGCCGCTATTTGCAAGAACTAGCAGATAAGGATTTGCTGGTACGCGTGCATGGTGGCGCTGAAAAACTTCGTACAGGTTCTCTCTTAAACAACGAACGCTCAAACGTCGAAAAACAAGGCTTGCAGATTGCTGAAAAACAAGAAATTAGCCGTTTTGCAGGGCATTTGATTGACGAAGGTGAAACTATTTTTATCGGACCGGGAACAACCTTAGAATGTTTTGCTCGTGAGCTTCCTATCGATAATATTCGTGTTGTAACAAACAGTCTTCCTGTTTTTCTCATCCTAAACGAACGAAAACTAACAGATTTGATCTTGATTGGTGGAAACTATCGCTCTATCACCGGTGCTTTTGTGGGGACACTTACCTTGCAGGATTTGGCAAATCTTCAGTTTTCTAAGGCATTTGTTAGCTGTAATGGTATCAAGGATAAGGCTATTGCCACCTTTAGTGAGCAAGAGGGCGAAGCCCAACGAATCGCTCTGAATAATGCTAATAAAAAATACTTACTGGCAGACCACAGTAAGTTTAATAAGTTTGATTTTTACACCTTCTACAATATCTCAGAGATTGATACCATCGTTTCAGATGCCAAACTGAGTCAGGAAACATTTGAAGATCTGTCGAAACAAACAACCATTCTTTTATCAAAACCATAAAAATTCCCCTGCCTTTTGGCGGGGAATTTTTTTGTTTTAGTTTTACTCGATAATCTGTGTCTCAGCTAGTTTTTTGTACCAGTGAGCTGATTTCTTGGGATAACGCTCCTGGGTTTCAAAATCAACATAGAAGAGGCCGTAACGCTTTTCGTAACCATTTGACCAAGAAAAGACATCCATCAGAGACCAGATAAAGTAGCCTTTGACATTGGCTCCATCAGAGATTGCATCTGCAATCACTTCCATATGTTTCTTAACATAATCAATCCGTCCATCATCGTAGACTGTCCCATCCACAAACTCATCTTTGTATCCGAGACCATTCTCTGTGATGTAGATTTTCTTGTAATTTGGGTAATCTTTCTTCACGCGCATGATTTGATCATACAAACCTTGAGGATAGATAATCCAGTCCCAGTCCGTACGTGGGACATAGTCAGGCGCCACTCGACGTCCAACTCCCTTAATCTGATACTTAGAGCTTCCTTTTTCACCCTTACCATTGTGGATGATTTCCGTCTCTCCGTCAAAGGCTTGCATCCAATCACTCATGTAGTAGTTAATTCCAAGGAAGTCGTTCAAGTCTCTTGCTGCTTCTAGGGCTACGAAGTCTTCTTCACGCAGATCTAAGCTTCCACCATTGACGGATAAAATATGGTTGACGCCTTCCATCGTTTCATCTGAATAGCGTCCAAGATAAGTTGCATCCAAGATAAATTTATTGTGGATGATATCTTCCAACTCGGCTGCACGAACATCTGCTGGATTATCTGGATCCAGAGGATACTTGGTAGGCAGGGCATGAACCACACCAATCTCCCCCTTGTAACCCTTATCCTTAAAAAGTTTTACTGCACGCGCATGCGACACCATCATATTGTGATGAGATTGGAAGACTTTGGCAAGGTCGTACTGGATACCTGGAGGGAATTTCCCAACCAAATACTGACCATCTCCTATCGGCCCAATTTCATTAAAGGTTGTCCAAAAGTTAACTTCAGGAAATTCTTCAAAACAGAAGGCTGCATAATCCACAAAGTGATCAATGTTTTCTCTATTCAGGAAATCTCCGTTTGAATGAAGTGCTTCTGGCGTGTCAAAGTGATGAAGAGTCACGAAGGGCTCAACATGACGTTTGTGACATTCTGCAAACAACTTGTGATAGAACTCAACTCCCTTGGCATTGACTTTCCCGTAACCAGTTGGAAAGATACGTGACCAAGCGATTGAAATACGGATACCATTGACACCATATTCTTCTGCAAGTTTGAGGTCAACTGGATATTTGTGATAGAAATCACTGGCTGGTTCAGCAGTGTACCAGTAGTTATCTTTGAGGTATTTGTCCCAGGCGACTGGCCCTTTACCATCAGTATGTGTAGCACCTTCTGCTTGGTAGGCTGCTGTTGCTCCGCCAAAAATAAAGTCTTTTGGAAGTGTTTTTGTCATTTGATTCACCTTTCAAGAAATAGAAATGAGATGGAGATATAGTTGGGAGGAGTTCCGCCATCTCACTTCTTCGCTATTTACATTTTATTCTTCGAATTGCGCTTGAACGAAGGCAAGAGCGCCTTTTCCATCACGAGTCAGTTTAATGTATTGACCACCTTCTGTCTTAGCAAGTTTGATACCAAGTTTGTCGGTTTCGGCCTTCATGTCTTCAAAGTTTGAAGCAACTTGAGGAGCAAGGATAACCAGATCAAACTCTGGCAACATTTCACGGTGAGCTCCATAGCCACCAGCTGCTGCTTTAACAGGAACATTGTACTCCGCAGCTGCCTTGTTTAGAGCATTTGCAAGGAGACCACTTGTACCTCCTCCTGCACAGAGAACGAGAACATTTGTTTCTTCTGTGATTGTGTTTTGCGCTGCTTCTACACCAGCTTTTTCAAGAATAGCATCCGCTTTGGCAGTGTTGAAGTTTGCTGCTACTTTTTCTTTCAATTCATCATTGGCTTTACCAGAACGCTCTTCTTCAAGGATTTGTTCATCATAAACCTTGAGGAATGGGTAGTAAATGGCTACGTCAACAAGGATTAACAAAGCAGCAAGTACAAATGACAAGAATTGGAAGTTTGTACCGAGAACAATACCGAGCGGACCTGGTGTTGTCCAAGGAAGGTTGGCAGTAAATGAGTTCATGCCAAGCGTTTCAATGAAGAATTTAAAGATCCATACGTTGGCAATTGGCGCAAAGATGAAAGGAATAAAGAAGATTGGGTTCAAGACAAGTGGTGCACCAAACAGGATTGGTTCGTTTACTCCAAAGAATGTTGGAACAACAGACGCACGTCCGATTGCACGGTTACGTTTTGATTTTGTTAACCACATGAACATGAAAGGAACAACCAGTGTCGCACCAGTACCACCCATGGTAACGATAAACATTTGTGTACCAGAAGTAAGAATCTTGTCAGCGTGCATACCTTGTTGGAGAAGATTCAAGTTGACTTCGGCATTTGCATAGGTAATAGCTGCGATTGCTGGCTCGACGATTGAAGGACCGTGGATACCAACAAACCAGAAGAAGGCAAAGGCACCAAAGATAATGGTAATACCTAGATAGCCATCAGCAGCAGAGAATAATGGTGCAAAGAATTTACCGATTGATTCAGCTACGCTTGCACCAACAAAATGACGAGCTAGTAAATCAAGAGCATAAAGAGAAACCACTGATAGAGTGAATGGAATCACATCTTTAAATACTTGTGAGATATTTGGTGGAACTTCGTCGGGCATACGAATAGTGACGTTGTTCTTAACACAAACCTTATAGATGGCTACAGTAACAAAGGCAGCAAGGAAGGCTGAAAGCAAACCTTTTGTCCCCAAGAATCCAGTAGCTAGGCCATTTTCGATAGGATCAGCTGCT
The DNA here is from genome assembly GCF_003943415.1 of Streptococcus oralis. Lineage (GTDB taxonomy): Bacteria > Bacillota > Bacilli > Lactobacillales > Streptococcaceae > Streptococcus > Streptococcus oralis_BJ. The sequence goes on from NZ_RJPK01000001.1 coordinate 509,694, forward strand.
AACATCAACAAACCGACAATCGCTGCCAAAAGAGTTGACATATAGTTGATTTGGTTGGTTTTTTCCATGCTACGGTTTACTGAGTCAGTCAATGACTTAGCTGTTGTACCAGCTACCAAGAGAGCCAGAATCCCCATTGAATAGCTATAAGGTTTCATGAGGAGAGTGACAACATCGTCAGACCATTTAAAGCCCCATGAGTTTGGTACAAAAGCAATCAAGATAAAGATACTTGAGAAGAGAATAACGGGCATACCTGCAATGAAACCATCACGAATAGCACGAAGATAGATATTACGAGATAGTTTCTCAAAGAAAGGTTTCCCTTTCTCGATAAATGAAATTAGTTTGTTCATTACTTAACTCCTCTCTTGTAGAGTTCGATTAAATGGTGCATCAAATCTTTTAACAAGACAGTTGTCATCAAGTGGTCTTGGCCATGCATCATGGTTACACTATAAGCTAAGTCCTCACCTGAAGCTTCCTTAGTTAATAGACTTGTTTGCGCGTGGTGTGCCTCCGCGATGCAACCACCTGCTTCCTCCACGAGAGTATCAGCTTTCGCAAAATCGCCAGCTTCAGCAGCCTTCAAGGCTTCCAATAGTTTTGAACGAGCATCGCCAGCATAGGCTACGATTTCAAAACCTAACAATGTTACTTCTTCTCTATTCATGATAGAATTCTCCTTATGTATTTTTAATTAAATTTTTATGACAATAAACGTTGGATATGTAGAACTAGATAAACTCGCTCACTCTTATACAAATCAAGACCAGTATGTTGCGTAATCACATCATAGATCTTGGAGCCGACCTCAAATGCTTTTGGATAGGATTGTTTGATATGGTCTTCCATATCTAGAAGAGATTGATTATCATCTCTGGAACGGTCTAAATAATCCAAAAAATAGTTGAGATGAATCATAAAGCGATCATAGAAATGGTTATTCTCTTTGGTTCGTTGAATAGCGTAACTCTTTAGCACTTCTTCAACATTCCTGAGGATTTCTTTCCTCTTGTCTATCGACTCAACCACTTGAACTTCGTTCTCCCCTTCGGCATTGATGAAATGATAAGCGATCCGAATAATTTCATCCTCAGGGAAATGATCTGTCAACTTCTGACGATAGATTTCAAAGGCTTCCTTTGCGATTTGAAAAGCTACAGGATACTTGGCAGAAATATCTGGCAGATTGCTATCCTTGTACCTTCCTTGTGTTAGAGCTTGATAGGAACAGTAAATATGATCTGTCAAGGTCACATAGAGATACTCTTGAATCGGATAATGATATTTCTTAGAAAGCTTATCAATGATCTCGTAGGTCACTGTGATAAAATCAAGCGGAACATCTTTGAGCAGAGCCATAAAGTTTTCCCTAGACTCTTCTGTCTTCATCCGAAAGATTTTCTCAACCTGATTTTCAGCAATCAAATCCCCCTTCTTTTTTCCAAATGCAATCCCCTTACCAATCACAATCACTTCTTCTCCTTTATCATTTCTGACAAGCGAGACGTTGTGATTCATTGGGTTTAGAATTCGATACATGTCAACCTCCTTTTATATCTTAAAGGTATATGAGTGCAAAAAATGACCACAAATGAACTAGAAAATCCTTTGATTTCTAATCCACCTGTGATCATGCCTAATATTACTTAGTAACACTCACCTTGTATTAACTTGTGATTTAAGTATAGCACAAGTAAGTTTTTTTGTAAACCTTTACATTCAACTTTTTTAAAAATTTTTATTTAGATCAATGTTCCTAAGATTAGGGGGAAAACTTATACGCGTTCAGTCCATGAAGTTGCTGTTGTTTGAAGAACCTTGTTGAGTTCGTCAATGTTCTCAAAACCTGTTGTACGCAGCCACTCACGAGCTGCTGCTTCACCGTCTTTGATGTAGGCTTCAACTGATCCTGCCCAGGTTGCACGACCGCAAAGAACTCCGTTGAAGTTTGCGCCTGATTCGTGGGCAAAGACAAGGGTTTCTTGGAAGAGTTTAGCTGAAACTCCCGCACTCAAATAGATGTATGGCAAGTTAGTTGCTTCATCTTGCGCTTTGAAGAAGGCTGCTGCTTCTTCGCGTGTATGAACGATTTCGCCATCGCCAAAGCCTTCAACGTATTTAACATTGACTGGAACTTCTACTTTCAAGACATCGATGTTGAAGCGTGGGTCTGAGAAGACTTTCATCGCACCGATAACTTTGTGTGGTTTCACTTTTGCGTATTCTGCAGAACCTGCGTCAGCGATTTTTTCATCGTAAGCCAAGATTTCAAGGAAAAACGGAATGTCTTCCGCCACGCATTCAGAACCAATGCGTTCGATGTAGGCTTGTTTTTGTTGATTGAGTTCGTCAGAGCTGTCTACGTCATAGTAAAGCAAGAACTTAACAGCATCTGCACCTTGTTCTTTGATGCGTTTGGCAGACCAAACATCCAAGCAGTCAGGCAAGCGTTTGGTGCTAGTTGTGTCATAACCCGTTTTCTCATAAGCAAGGAGAAGACCAGCATTTGGAGCAAGCGCTTTTGTAGCTGGAAGTCCATACTCTGGGTCAAGAAGCATAGATGATGCATATTTTGTCAATTCATCTGCAACCAATACTTTGAGTTCTTCCATTTGATCCACTGTTGGCTCTTCTGTTTGGTAATGAGCCATGAGACGTTTCAAAGCGCCACGTTGGTCAAAGGCAAGGGCTGAGATGATTCCATTTTCATCTGAAAGTTTTTCTAAGCATGCACGTTTTTGTTCTGTTAAAGCCATTTTATACCTCTTTTACTATTAATTGATCATATAGAGCTTGATAGTTATCCATATTGACATGACCTGTCATCTTTTCTTGAGCGTTGAGCATACCAAGGACATTTGCCTTGATGAGGAGTTCTGCATCCGATTCCTTATGAAGAAGTCCTGAGGAAATACCTGCAACAGTAGAATCTCCAGACCCGACAGGATTAACTACTTGAATTCTTGGAATATCTACTTTATAGAAGGTATCCCCATGTTTTGCAAAAGCACCATTTGCACCAAGTGAAACGATTATCCACTCAATCCCTGCAAATAGAGGCTCTTGAAGAACTTCTTTTAATTCATCCAAATCCTCAGAAACTTCTTTCCCAAGAAGCTGAGACAATTCTTCGTTATTTGGTTTGATTACTGTTGGTTTATGTGGTGATTCAAGAACCGCCTGAAGGGCAGCACCTGAGCAATCCAGAACAACTGGTTTTCCTGCGCGATTAGCAAGTTCTACTAAGCTTGCATAGTAGGCAACTGGAAGGCCAGCTGGAAGACTACCTGAGATAGCTACTACTTCCACAGTGGCAAGAAGATTTTCGAAATGAGCCAAGAAATCTTGCCCTTCTTGTTCTAGAACTTCAGGCCCTTTCTCAAGAATTTCTGTTTGGTTTTTACCGTGTAGAATAGCGATACAGTTACGAGTTTCTCCCTGAATTGAGAAGAAATCTTTCTTTACTTGATTATCGATATTTTCAACCAAAAACTCACCAAGTTTACCACCGACCAAACCAGTAGCAGCAACAGAATCACCAAATTCTGAAAGAACTCGTGTAACATTGAGCCCTTTACCACCAGCTGTCTTGGTCACGTCCACCACACGGTTGACAGTGTCAATTTTCAATTCATCCAAAGGATAAGAAATATCAATGGATGGATTCATTGTGACTGTTAAAATCATAGGTCACCTCTTAGTCGTGGTATTCACCGCGATCCCATTTTTCAAGGAACTCTGTAAAGAAGTTTGCATCTGCTTGATGAGCGTTGTGTGTTTCAACGTGTTCGATTTTTGCAATCAATTTTTTGTTTTCTTCTGATGGTTTGTATTCAGCATTGATGAAAGCTTCAATGATGTCGCACATAAGCAACTCACCAGTGATTTTACCACCAAAACCAATAACATTAGCGTTCAATTGTTCTTTTGCATAAAGAGCTGTTGTCATATCACGAACCAAGGCAGAACGAACTCCTGGAACTTTGTTGACAGCGTTGTTGATACCAACACCAGTACCACAGATACATACCCCAAGATCAGCTTGACCGCTAACAACTGCTTCCCCTACTTTTTTACCAAAAATTGGGTAGTGTGTACGAGCATGATCGTAAGTACCAAAGTCAATGACTTCATGTCCTTTTGATTTCAAGAATTCTGAAACCGCCATTTTTTCATTTGTTACGATGTGGTCACATCCAATTGCAATTCTCATTTTTAACTTACCTTTCTTACTGTAATCTAATTAACACATTTTGTTCAACATGTCGACACGAATCTGGTGACGACCACCGTCGTATTTACCATTAACAAAACCTTTAGCAATATTTTTAGCCAATTCGTCACCAACTGTTTCTGCTCCCATAGTTATCATACGTGAGTTGTTGTGTCCACGAGTCATATAAGCTGAACGTTCGTCTGAAACTTCTGCAGCAACCATTCCTTTAATTTTAGTTGCAACCATGAAAGGTCCAGCTCCATAAGCGTCAATCACGATACCAAGGTTTTGTTCTTCTTTGTTTACTTCTGCAGCGACAGCAAGAGTCACATCGACAAAGTCTTGGCCTTTTGCTGTAACATCCACTACGTGGAAGTTTTCTTTTTCTAGGAAGTCTTTCACAACTTCTTTCAATCTCAAACCTGCAGCATCTGCACCAATAACAATAGACATATTGTTTACTCCTTTTTATTATTCTAGGCCAGTAAAGACTTTTATAACTAGTATTATAAATACAAAAGACTTTCTAGCAGTTTATTGACAAATTTGATTGAATGAGATGAATAACACCTTATCCAAGTCTAGGAAATCAAGTTCCTAGAAACAAACTTTCTCTGCGAAAGAGAATATAACAAGCAATTATTTGTTTGTTACAAACACCATTTGTTGTTTACAAACATAATATACTCCTATTTTTGGAAAAAGTCAACAGTTAATGTTTGTTTTTGTGTTTTATTTTTTATTTAAAAGATTTCAATATCAAAACCAATCTGATCAACTTTGCCTGGTCCTAAGAGACGAACGTTTTTCTTATCTTCTAGATGATTTCCTTCTTCAAGTGAAGTTGATAAACCTGACCAAGGTTCAAACGCAATGAATGGTCCCTTATTCAAAGTTGACCAAATGATGAGATTTGAGAACTCTTGGAAGTGTACTTTTAATCCCTTCTCATGCTTACGAGAACGAAGGGCAATTGTTTTAGATTGCAACTCATCCAAAGTCACTGCATCTATACTAAACAAATCATAGCTAAGGTCTAATACTTTTTGCCCCTCTAGCCATGGACTTCTATCCTGGAAGTCTAACATTCCTGTTTCTGGGAAAGGACGTGGAACAGAGCAAGTCTCTTCTTTCTCAAACTCTAAATAGTAATCTTCATAGACTTCATCATCGAGTAGAGGACAATTAAATCCTGGATGACCTCCTATAAAGAATGGCATTACTTTATTCGTTTCTTTATTAAAGACTTTGTATTGAGTACGAACAGTCTTGCCGGTCACTAGATAAGTGATTTCAAGACGGAAATGATAAGGATAGTTTTGATAAGTATTCTCATCATCTTCGATAGCAAAGGTTACGCTGTTTTCTGTTTGATCAACTAAGTCAAATTCTTTTTTACGGACCAAACCATGACGAGGAATGTTTCCTTTTGTTTCTGTTCCATTTTCGTGGCTATAGAAGGCTGTGTCTTCTCTCAAAGAACCACAGATTGGAAAAAGTACTGGCGCCTGTCCACTCCAGTAAGTGGCATCTCCTTGCCACAGATACTCAATGCCTTCTCGATCCTTGATCGACGACAAGGCGCCACCTAAGGTTTTAAACTGGACCGTTAACTGGTCTGATTTGATTTCAATTACCATAATGTTCTCCAACTATTTTTAGATCTTTATATAAAAAACTAGGTTGCCACTCCCAATGTCGGAAATTGACAACCTAGTTTTCACAATTTACATTTTATAGGAGCGAATTATTTAGCATTTGCTGCGTATTCTTCGTTACGTTTGATCATTTGTTTTCTATACCAAGCAAAGATACCTACATAGAATACAAGGAAGGCCGCTGCACCAAGGATTGCTTTGATATCACCTGTTGTAGCATTACCAATTGCCCAACCAAATAGTTTTTCGATTGGTCCTTCAAGAGTTGAGTGAGTGATCAATTGAGTTTGGCTCACACCTTCTGGGAAGGCACCTACACCTTTAGCAAGTTCAGTTGCAAATGGAGCGATAAGAGTACCTGAAAGAAGGAAGAGTGGCAACAAGAGTGTTCCGAAGATGATCATACGGAGCAATTTACCACGAGTAACAACCAAGAGAGCTGGAGTTACACCCATAGCGATGATACCTGCAAGCGGCAAGATACCATTTCCGACGTTTGAAAGAAGCACTGCTTCTACTAGCATGATTGGAGCAAGTACGTTGGCACAAGCCCAGATTTCAGCACGACCAGCGATGAAAGGCCAGTCAAGACCGATGTTGAATTTACGTCCTTGAAGACGTTTAGTAGCAACGTTTGTGATACCTTGTGAAAGTGGTTCTACGGCTGCGATGAACCAAGATCCGATAAGTGAGAAGAGCTCCAAGCAGACACCGGCAGTCAAACCAAGGCTCAACCAACCTTTAATAACAAGTTCCCATTTATCGGCTCCTTCTACACCAGCAACTGGATGTGGAGTCCCCATCAAACCAATAACGATACCAAGGATGAAACCGATGAAGAATTTAGATCCCCAGAAACCGATTTTCTTGTTCAATTTTGCAGCGTCAAAGTCATATTTATCAAGACCTGGCAATACTTTATCGAAGATCTTATCCAAGACCATGATAACTGGGTTCATCATGTAGTTCATGTGAGTTGAAGTCATTGGTGATGAACTTGGTGCGTTAAGAAGGTCATCGAAAGTTGGTTTCATCAAGTCAGAGTTGATGATTTTCAAAACACCTACAAGGACAACTGCAGCAGTTGCGATGAAGAGTGAAACCCCTTGGCTTACACCGTTGTTGTCTGCGTACCATTTAATCAAAAGACCAGTGATTGACAAGTGCCAGATGTCAAAGATGTCGACGTCAAGTGTGTCCGTTTTCTTCATTGCAAGCATCACAACGTTGACAATCAACATTACAAGCAAGAAGTAAAGTGTCCAAGCAGATCCCCAAGTGATCGTAGCAAGTGGTGCCCAACCAACGTCAGTGATGTTCAATTGAATACCAGTATTTTCAACGAATTTCGCAAGAGATGCTGAGAAAGCTCCGTTGAGCATACCGATGATAGCACCGATACCAGTAAGAGCGATGGCAAGTTTGATACCACCTTCAAGCGCTTTGGAGAATTTCACTCCAAATAGTAAGGCCAATACTGTCAAGATGATCAGCATGATGATAGGACCACCCATTTCCAAGACTGGCTTGAAAATCTTATTGGCTAGTTCGATAATGACATCCATAATAGTTCCTCCCTTTATTTTTATGGAATCTTACAAAATAATAATTAACTTAGTCCGTGTTCTTTGATAGCTGCCTCAATATTGTCAAATACAGGAGCGCTCATTGCTGGAATACGGAACAAGATTGGTCCAGCTTCGATAACTGGAATACCTGGTTCAAAGCCAAGATCTGTTGCAGCGATTGGTGTAAAGATATCGTAGCCTTTCATAAGGTCTTCATTCACATCTTTTACCATAACTGCATCACAGTGAACATCGTAACCGCGATTTGCGAGTTCTTCTTCAAGAGCACTTTTAATTTGGTGACTTGAGTTAACACCTGCACCGCAGGCAGCGAGAATTTTAATCATTAGGATTTCCTCCGATTTTATTTTTTTAATAGGCAAGATTAAGCTGTTGCTTCAGCTATATAAGCATAAAGTTTTTCTGGTTCAGAAATTTTTGATAAATCTTCCAGATGGCTATTCCCTGTGAAAAAGTCCATCAACTGAGCCAGAATATTTGTTTGACTCGAACTTGAATTGTTAATGATAAAGAAGAGTAGAGATACTTCCACTTCCTTATCAGGAGCAATCATATTGTGAAAAGTTACTGGTTTTTCTAATCGAACAACCACCACTTTCTCAGCTAGATTGTGAACAATATCTGTATGAGGAATCGCTACATTTGGCAAGTCCTTTCCCAGAAATTCCATATCTAAGCCAGTTGGAAATGACTTTTCACGCGTGATCAAGGCTTCACGATAAGTTGGAGTCACTATTTCTCGTTTTTCCAACAGGGTTGCTACCTGATCAAAGAGTTGTTCTTGATTATCCGCTTCTAAGCAAAACACCAGGTTTTTGTCAAAGAAATGATCTAATCCCATAACAGTTTCCCTTCTTTCAATTAACTTTTACGTTATAAGTATAACACTATATGAAATCGTTGTCAATACTTTTTGTTTTATTTTGTTTTTTTTTGTTGATTGTGTTTTGTTAATTAATTATAATCATTATCAAACAATCTTTTTAAATTCTATTTTCGTGCATTTCAAACAAAAAAAGACCAAAATGGGTCTTTCTGTTACTAATTTCTAATGTTATTTAGTTAATGGAAGATAAAATTTCTTCTAGCTTTTGATAGTCCTTGACACTATCGATTTCATAGATGCTATTGTCTTCTAATTCTTCAACATACACATCTAATTCTTTGATATTATCCTTAACCATGTTATCCCAATAGAGATCAACAAATTCGCCGCTTGCGTATGCTTTGTCAATAAAACCAACAATCTTTTCAGCAGTTGGAGCATCCCAGAATGATACGCCGCTCAGAATACGACCAGCCTTGCTATCAACGATGATGTCTTGAACTTTATAGTCATCACCATAAACCAAGAACCATTCATTCTCACAGTCTTCACGATAAACACTGAAATAGGTTGAACGTTTAAGATCGTCTCTAAACATATTTTTGAAAAGATAGTTATCCGCATCAATAACATAGCTGTTAGCTAAGTCTTCTTTAACGAGGTAAAGTGAGTAAAAGTTATTGTAATCGGCATACTTATCGTTAAAGACTAAACGAACACCATATTTTTCTTTTAGATAGGCAAATTGTTCTTTAAGGTAGCCGACAACGATGATAATCTCATCAATTCCTCGTTCTTTCAAAAATTCAATTTGGTATTCTACCAAAGGTTTTTGGTTGACCTTAACCAAGGCTTTAGGGGTATTTTCAGTCATAGGGCGCAGACGAGTTCCCAACCCCGCTGCCAAGATAATTGCTTTCACGCTATTCTCCTTTATTCTTTAATAATAATATAAACACCAGCCATGACAACAAGCGATGTAATAATGGTCACCATATCGAGTGGTGTACCTAAAAGCATTGCCGAGAACAATACTGTCCAAACGACATAGCTTACGTTCAAACCAGTTGCTTTTGCTGGTTGTAGCCGATTGATTGCAATGTAATAAGCCAAATAAGAAATCATATTACATGCTGCAAAGACTAACATCAAACCGAGCAATTGTCCATCTGCTACTTCTGCAAATGAATGATGAGAAAAGAGGACAATGACAAGGTATGACAAGAATGAGGTTACTTGACGGATTAATAGTGCTTCAATTTCACTTAATTCACTTTCCATGGCGTAGGAACTAAGAACACTCTCACTTCCCCAAGCGATGGCACAAACTAATGCACAAAGAATTCCGATATAAAAAGAATTAACCTGCTCAACTTTGTATGTCTGGGCAATAATACCAGCGATAATCAACAGAATACCAAACACAGTATTCCTAGATACCTTGTGTTTCAAAATGAAAAATGCTAGTAAAACAGAAACTGCTGGATAGATAGCTGATACTGAAGAGGCCAGGGAACTTCCGATATACTTAACCGCATAAAGATTGGCCTGCATTCCTATTGGTCCAGCTAGCAAGGCTCCGATAATAACACTGACATTTCGGATATTTAGAAAAATCGAGAGTCGAACTTTTCCTTCTTTTACCAAAAGAAAAGCTAACAAGATAAAGATACTCAAGAAATCATGAGCAGCCGCCACCACAAAGGGAGAAAGATTTGTAAAAATCGAAAAGATATAAGAACTAATTGTCAGACCTAGCCCCCAGAAGATCCCTGAGAACAGACCAAAAGAAACACCATTTTTATTCTTCATCCAAACCCCCATAATAGGTCAAACCGTCAACCGCTCTTTGGTAACGACTCACACCATAATCTCCAAAGTCAGCACCTTGAGCTTCTTTGTATACTGTCCACAAACTCCAGATGGTATCTTGCAAAATTTTATAGATTCGAATCTTTTCACGAGATACTGGAGTTTTGTCACTCTCATAGTAGGTTAGGAAATCTTCTTCTTCCTGATTTGTAAATTCAGACTCCAAAAAGAGAGCTGCCAAATCCCACATCGGGTCATTCATGGAAGAGTATTCCCAGTCAATCAAATACATGCGTCCTTGGGGTGACTCGATAAAGTTTTCTGGTACCAAATCAATATGACAAGGCTTTCTGTCAACACCCAAATCAGCCAACCTTTTCTCTAGTGAAAATACATCTTTTCTTACAGCTTCATAATTGGCGTAAGGGATAGCTCCCTCAATCAAGGATTCATATTTTTTGATTTCCTCAAAAGGAGCAAATTCCCCTCTTAGTTCTTTGCCTGATGCATGAATGGTCTGTAGAATCGGGGCAATCTTTTCAAACTTGGTCTTAATCGAAGTGGAATCAAGAGTTGTTGCAGAATCAATGTACTCATTTACCTTAATCCCTGACTCAATATCAAAAAGATAATTCTTGACATCAAGATTCAAATCTTTCAACAATTCAAGATTGTATTTTTCATCTTGACGATTGATGAGCTTTTCAGTCCCTTTTCCGAAGAACTTAACAATATAGGGTTTGGAGGTTGTTTTAACCAAATAGTTTTGGTTGGTCATGCCTCCCAGTTGTTCAACACTGAGGACTTCCTCTTCTTCAGATAGCAAAGAAGAAATTTTTTCTCTGATGAGTTTCTCCACAATTAGCCTCCATCTCCTACACTTCCCACTTAAATACTGTTTTAAAAGCAGTATTTAGGTCTGTAGCAAAGACACGGTGAATGTCCTTGATTTCTCTCACTGGTTCTTCAATATAAAGAATATTTTTCAAACGATTCGCAAACTTTTTAACTTCCATCATTTGAATTGCTTTTTCAAAATCAATGCGTCCTGAGCGAGATGAACCAACCAAGAGCAAGCCCTTTTCTAAGGCATCTCGTGTATTGATATTGACCTTGTATTCGCTCACTCCCATCATGAGAATCGTTCCCTGAGGGCGAATGTAACGAATCAAATCATTGATAGCTGGTCCTGTTCCATCGCCACCACAACATTCAAATCCATGATCAAAGGTCAGACCCTCGGGAATATTATCCGTGATGTAGCACTCTTTTGCAAAAGAGAAAAGCTCCAATTTTTCCCAATGGCGACCAATGACGATAATCTCTGCTTCTGGTAGAGTGTAATTGATAATATTTGCAACCACAAAAGCCAAACTACCATCTCCAATAACAGCTATGCGCTCTCGCTTGCTGTGGGCAAGATTTAAGAAACGATTCATGGCATGCATACCGACACTTACAAACTCAGTAATTGCTGCAACTGTGTCCTCAATGTCATTATAAGACACAACACGATCTTTTGGAAGAGAGACAAATTCTCGCATAAAGCCATCATAACCACTAGATAGGAAGTAGGTCCCTGTCATGTAGTTCTCGTAGAACTCTTTGTCACTCTGCATAGGCGGTTGATTTGGAATCATAACTACCTTTTGACCGACTTCATAAGTCCCAGTTGGATCTGAAATAACAGTTCCACAAGACTCGTGAATCATGGCCATAGGAAGCTTTTTAGCCAATATCTTTGGATCACGTTTCCCTTGATAGTAACGTTGATCCGCATGACAGACCGCCATATAATTTGGACGAATAAGGATATGATTCTCCTGATCAATGTCCTCTTCTTGGTATTTTACATTGATAAACTTTGGTTTGGTCAGTTGATAAATTTGATTAATCATAGCCTTAGTCTTTCTCAATCATGCTTTTAGCGATTTTCAAGTCGGTCACAGTTGTGATTTTAAGGTTTGAATATTCCCCTTTAGCTAGGGCAACGTCTTTCCCTTTTATAACAAAAATCTTACATGCATCCGTCAGAATTTCCTTTTCTTGATCAGATAGGGAGCCATACAAATCCATGAAATCCGTGCAGCGGAAGGTTTGAGGTGTTTGACCCTGATAGAGGTGAGCACGATTTGGAATATCAGTGATAAACTGACCATTGGTACTTTCTACAATGGTGTCAACTGCTTCTACTACTGTGTCAACTGCATCATGATTTTGGGCCAGTTTGATATTGTCCTGAATCATGCGAAGTGTGATAAATGGACGAACAGAGTCGTGGGTAATCACGATATCCTCAGGAGTGATTGGACAGTAGGCGTCAATGGCTTCTATAATCTTCTCGATACTAGTATTGCGATCAGCACCACCCTTGGTAATGATGATACGGTCCTTGTGGAGAGAAAGATACTTTTCAACCAAGTCCTCAGCGTGTGACACCCAGTCTCCATGAACTCCAACTACAATTTTTTCAATACTCGGTTCTAAGACGAATTTTTCAATTGTGTGGATCAAAATAGGTCGATCACCCAACTCCAAGAATTGTTTTGGTAAATTACTGATTCCCATGCGTGTGCCAGTTCCTCCGGCTAGGATTCCTGCATAGATCATTTATATTCTCCTTTAGTTTATTCTAAAAAAACTCATTACTATCTATTATATCATAATCTGCCTCCATCATGAAGAAAAGACAGAAAACTATCTATTTGAGAAATAAAATTAGATTTCCCTCTATATTTTTTACTTAACATTCGGTTAATATAGAGTTCTTTAGATTATAATACAAACCTTAAAGAAAACTTAAAATCACTTTTAAGAATACAATAAAAAGCTAGGAAACTGTTCACCTAGGCCTAGACAGCTACAGTTCCTAACTTTCTTGTTTTTATTTATGATTATGGAATAAATTACTTTTCCTGATCTTGGTCACCAGCTCCTTTAACTGCCTTTTTAAACTCAGACAGCATTTTACCGATTGATTCACCAAGTTCTGGTAAACGTTTTGGTCCAAAGATTAAGAGTGCACCTAGAACGATGATAATCAATCCTGGAGCACCGATATCACGTAAGATTCCCATTCTTTTCTCCTTTCATTTTTTTCTTTACAATACTCTTGCTAATTGCAATACTAAGCTCATAGAGCGAGATTAAAGGAATTGTCATGGCTAGATCGCTAATAAAATCAGCAGGTGTCAAGATAACAGCTAGTACCAATAAAATAAAGTAGGCATAACGTCTATAAGTAACTAAGAGCTCTGGTCCAATCAAGCCGATCGACGTTAAAAAAGCGATGATGACAGGCAATTCAAAGATGAAACCCAAGGGTAGGGTTGTTTGAAAAACAAAGGCTAAGTAGTTCTGCGCCGTTAATTGAGTTTCAAATAATCCTTCCCCAAGACCTAAAAGCACTTGAAGTAAGGCTGGCGTTACAAAGTAGAATCCAAATACCAGACCAAGTATGAAGCTAATAAAACTAGCTGGAATATAGGCAAAGATTGCTCTTGCTTCTTCTGTTTTCAATCCTGGTTTGATAAAACTCCAAATCTGATAAACTGTAAAAGGTAGCGTAATGGTAAAGGACATCAGACTCGCCAAGCGCAAATAAATCCACAGAATGTCATTTGGACCTAATACAATCAACTTTTGATTAAAGGACTGAGTCAGATAATAATAAAGCTGATCAGCAAACAATAAAGCTCCGCAGAAAACTATAGAAAAGCAGGCTATAACAGCAATGAATCTCTTTCTAAATTCTACCAGATGTTCAACGATTGTCAATTCTTTTGTATCCATCTACTTCTCACCCTGTCTCAATGTGACAACCAAAACAATTATCAAAAAGACTAGCTGACTTCCTAAACCTTCCCAACTTGGATAGATGCCCAAGAAGTCGATAGTAGGGAAACCTGGCAATAAGTGGTTAGGTGCCATATTGGTCAGCTGGAGAGCATGTAGGCTAACACCTAGCATCTTGAAGGCAAGAGCATAAATCATCCACGTCAGTAGGAAAAAGACCTTATGAGGTAGGAAGAATTGACTCGCCTTGTTCATCAGAAATGCAATAATCAGCAAGACTAACAAAGCTAGAGAAATACCTAGGATAAACTCAAAACGAGATATTCTCGGTAAAATCCCTACGTAAAATAGAATGGTCTCTGCCCCTTCACGGAAAACAGCTAGAAAACTAAGAGCAAACATGGAAATGAATGAACCTGTCTTGGTCACAGTTTTCATTTGATTATCCATAAAATCATTCCATTTTTTGACCGAGGATTTACTGTGAAGCCAGATACCAATCAAAATCATCATAACGACTGCAAAAATACCAACAACTCCTTCGATGATTTCTCGATTGGCCCCTGATGTTACTGCAGGAAAGGCAATTTGTAGTATAAATGCAATCACTAGACTCGCAACGATACCTGTTAGGGCCCCACCGTATACCCACTTGAGCCCTTTACGCATCTTGGCTGCTTTTAATGTTGTGACCAAGGCCATGACGATTAAGTGGGCCTCTACTCCTTCACGTAAGAGAATGAGCATGGCATCAAAAGCATTGTAGCTTGCAGTCGTATCAATTTGAGATAAATCCGCAATCAGTTTTTCTAATTTTTCTTGATATTCCTTCTCACTTCCCTTGACCATGATTACAGGACTTTCGCTTTCGACTCGGGTGTAGAGGGAAGGATTGGTCGTGCTAACAGAACCTTCAACAGTTGGCCATATAGTAATAAACTCTTTCATAGCAGCTGTCCCTGCCGTCGGGTTACCAGCTTTAAATTCTTCCAAGGCTTTTTTGAGAAGCTCAATGCCATCTTTAAGACTTAGTTTGGAGGAACTTGTCGCCACTTCTTTGCCAGCTACGAAATTATCAATGGCAGTTTTTAAGTCATTAAAAGAAGACTGGATAGCATCATAATCTGTCGGCTCCATTTCAATACTACTGCGTAAGAAAGAGATAGCAGTTTCTACTTGACCGTAATGAGTTGTACTGTTGTCGCGGACGGCACTTTCATTGAGTGTCCAAGTTGAATTCATCTTTTTATAGGCTTCTCGGACTTGCTCTATATCTTTTGAAGAAATTGCCTTATCCAAAGTCTCAAAACGTGGTCTTAAGCGACTGACAAGCTTTTCCTTTTCAGCATCAAGATCTATTGGATTTTGTTCTTTTTCAAAAGCTAGAAGGGCAGAAGAGATTTGTGTCAGATTTTCTTCACTAATCTCTCCTGACAGGGCAAGTTTTTCCTTGACAGCCTTTCCAGCATCCGAGTCAGCATGTTCTACTGTTTCAAAATCCATCGCCATTTCTCTAACTAGGGCCTTGGCTTCTTCCTGATTTCCATTTTTTAAAGCCTGAGAGGCATCGGTAATCTTTACAAAATAAGAACTCAGACTTTCCTGTGCGCTAACGGGAAAAACAGCTAACAAGAGAAAAGACAAGGCTAAGAAACAAATGTTAATCTTCCAATAATTTCTGACCAATATAGCCTCCTTTCTCTACTCCACCAAAGCAGGCAAAAAGACCGCTACCGATGTGGGTTACATACTCATTCATCTTGTCTGTAGCTCCGAGGTTGGTTTGAACCTTGACAAAATTGTCTGGATCTTTCTGGAAAGAGATAAAGAGTAAGCCTGTGTCAAATTGTCCAGTCTTTTCATCAATGCCATCTGAGTATGAATAGGATCGTCGTAAGAGTGGCTTATCTACCTCTTTGGCTAATCGAACATGCGAATCATCTGGCAAAAGACTCAAATCTACTTCATCAAACTCATTCTTCTTACCAAAGGGAGCGCCACTTTCCTTGTAGCGACCAACGGTATTTTCTTGTTCTTCAAGATTAGTTCGATCCCAAGTATCGAGAAACATTTGGATGCGGCGAACGGCCATATAGGATCCATTTTTCATCCAGTCCTTGCTGTCGGCCCAGACAACACGATCAAAATCCTTTTCTTTGGTCACATTGGCTGTTCCATCTTTGAAACCAAAAAGGTTGCGTGGTGTCTCCATACGATCCCCAATAGCAGCAAATCCAGATTGGCTCCAACGGAGGGTCACTGCATTTCTCCCTTTACGAATGAGGTTGCGAATAGCATGAAAAGCAACTTGCTCGTCATCTGCACAGGCTTGGATAACAATATCTCCCCCAGTATATTTTTCACGCAGTTGTTCCTTTGGAAAGGGTGGAAAATCCCTAAAAAGTTGAGGACGTTTTTGCTCTAATTTCATCTTTTTCAGGAAACTAGCAGACACACCAAAAGTCAGCGTTAAACGATGAGGATTTAGCCCCACGGTTTCTCCAGTGTCACTAGGTGGCAAGAGAGCATTCTGACCATCTTTTTTAACCAATTCCCCCTCGACCAACTTGGCACTATAATCCGTCCAATCCTTGAACAACTGGATAATTTTATCTTTATCTGTCGTATGCAAATCTAGGACAACAAAATAGATATTCTTCTGCATAGGGGTCGTGATACCCGCTTGGTGTTTCCCATAAAAGTCAATTTTTTCATTACCGTACGAGATTTTTTCCTGTTTGTCTAGCTTAGGCGCTAAAAAAGCGGAGGCACCAGAGAGACCAAGTGCTAGACCAGCACCTCCAATACCCGCTTTTTTTAGAAATTCTCGACGGTCCATTTTTTTCTCAAAAAAATTTTCGTCTTTCTTAGTCATACTGCTTATTCTCCATCAAGAAATTTGCCCATTTGTGATAGAGGTCCACCAAGTTTTGTCACGGCTTCAGCCAATTCTTTGGTGTCTTCTTTTGTTAAGTCTGTATATAGTTTGTAGTGTTCCTTGTCTGTCATATGTTTGTCCAACAAGCTATTAACAGATTTGAAATCAGCTTCTAATTCTTTAACTAAATCAGCATCTGATTTTTCTAGTAAAGGTTTAAAGAGTTGGAATATCTTTTCAGCTCCCTCGATATTAGCGCGGAAGTCGTACAAATCTGTATGAGAGTAGATTTCCTCTTCACCCGTAATCTTGCTTGTCGCCACTTCGTTAAGCAAGTCAACTGCTCCAGTCAACATAATCTTGTGATCTACTTCAACAGTCGCTACCTTAGCCTTCAACTCTTTGATATCATTGACAAGCTGATCACCATAACTTTCAGTTCCTTTAGTTGTGTTTTCTTCCCAGAGGATTCGTTCGATACGGTGGAAACCAGACCAACCTTCCTCAGTCTTATTTTCATCAACATAGTCTGCTAGACGAAAGTCAATCTTAACATCTGACTCACCAAAACTCTCAGCGATTGGCTCGGAGCGTTCGTAAGCCATACGAACAAGCGGATAAGCTTTCTTGGCTTCCTCAAGTTTTCCGTCTTTCAAAAGCTGGACAAAGCCTTCTGTATCCGTTAACAGTTTATCAATTTGTCCTTGAACAAAGGTCTTATAATCTGTAGTTGCCTTATCAAGCAATTTCTGTTTGTCATCTGACAAGGCTGTCACCTTAGAGGAATCACTCGTTTCAGTAGATTTTTCAAAACGGACTGCACATGCTGTCAATAGCAAGGCTGAAGATAAAAGGACGAAACCTAGTTTTTTCATTATTTACTCCTATTGGTTCAGGAAGCCTGAATTTATTTTACGTTCCATTATAACATCCTTTCCTTAATTTTTTAATAAATTGTCAGAAAATTTAATATTTGAGAATTCGAAGTAGCATTTTCCGGCAAAATTAGAAAGGGCTTAAAAATTAGAATCGTAGAACTTTTTTCAGATAGTTTAAAAAGTTTGTATTCCCCTACTCTTTTCTCTATAATGGAGAGAAAGGAGATGACTATGACTGAAATAAAACATGAAATTGATGCAAACTTTGCAGGACGACTCAATATCCTGCGTGCAGGTGTTCTCGGTGCCAATGATGGGATTATTTCCATCGCTGGAGTCGTTATCGGTGTTGCTAGTGCGACGAGCAATATCTGGATTATCTTTTTATCAGGTTTGGCAGCTATCCTCGCTGGTGCTTTTTCTATGGCAGGTGGCGAATATGTCTCTGTATCCACTCAGAAAGACACGGAGGAAGCCGCTGTTGCTAGAGAACAGTTGCTCTTGGATAAGGATATCGAATCTGCAAAACAATCCCTCTATGCTGCTTACCTGCAAAATGGTGAGTGTGAAACGTCCGCCCAACTCCTGACTAACAAGGCCTTTTTAAAAAATCCACTCAAAGCCCTTGTCGAGGAAAAATACGGTATCGAGTACGAAGAATTTACCAATCCTTGGCATGCTGCTATTTCTAGCTTTATCGCCTTTATATTAGGAAGTCTTCCTCCTATGCTTTCGATTACCGTCTTTCCAAGTGACTATCGGATCCCTGCTACTGTGTTTATCGTAGCCCTTTCTCTTCTCATCACAGGCTATACCAGTGCTAAACTAGGCAAGGCTCCTACGAAAACTGCTATGATCCGTAACCTCTGTATCGGACTTCTCACCATGGGTGTAACCTTCCTCTTGGGACAACTCTTTAGTATCTAAGATAAAAGAAATACCTCGACAAATATCGAGGTATCTTTTTTTACATTTGCACAATCTTGCGATAGCTTCTTGAGGTAATCATAAAGATCAAAACGTAGACGATGAGGAAGATAGCACAGATGGACAAAGTGACTGTCAACATCATGGTCGCATCTAGCACCCCAATGACTTTTAGAATGAGGCTAAGCATATGATAGGCAAAGGCAAGATGTAGGAAGGCAAAAAGCAAAGGAAGGAAGAAAACAGTTAGGACCTGTTTGTTGATTGTTTGCTTGATTTGCTTTTGATCGAGTCCGACCTTTTGCAAAATGATAAAACGTTCACGGTCTTCATAGCCCTCAGAGATTTGTTTGTAGTAGATAACCAGAACTGTTCCCACCATAAAGATGATAGAGAGGAAAATACCGATGAAGAAGACACCACCAAAGAGAGCACTCATCTGCGCACTGCTATCAGCCAGATTGCTTCCGTAAACATAGCTTCCTTCTTTGTTTAATTCTCTATTAAAGTTGTTGACGAATTTTGAATAGTCATCTGCAATTTTAAGCTGCTCGTCCTCGCTAGCCGTCACATTCATACCACCATAGTATTGATTAAAGATAGAAGAATTAGGATGTTGGTCAAGAAAGGCTTTCAAGTCAGGAACAACCAGATAGTTATAGTCCGAAGTTAGAATATTGTACTGATTTGGGACATGTTCAAGAATAAAATCTTTTTTGATTTCTTCTTTGATTGTGTAGGTCTGGTCATTCAGAGTCAGTTCTTTTTGTCCTTGAAGTTCTTTGTTTTTAGTAAACAATCCAACTTCCTTACCTGAAAGTGCAAGTTTTTGCCCCGTCATATTCTCGTAATCTTTTTGGTCAAAGACCATAAAAATAGTTTTCGGTTGAACACGATTTTGACCTTTCTCAAAAATTGTCAATTTCGTACCTTCTTGATTTGCCACACCAAAGTTACTGTATGTAAGGACTTCTTTCTTTGTGACAGTCAATCCCTTATCGCTAGCATACTGGCTCAAGAGTTTTTCGATGTCTTCTTTTTCAACATTCTGCCCTGTAATCCCAAAATCATGTGGATTCATAACCTTTTTGAAAGTCTCTGAAGCCTTGAAGACACTCGTTGTAGCAGACATAGTCACCAAGACCATAGTTGAGAGAATAGCAATCGTCGCCAGACCAACCGCATTTTTCTTCATGCGGAAAATGAGATTGGATACGGAAATCATGTTATTAGGTTGGTAATAGTAACGCTTGTTTTTCTTCAAGATTTGTAGGAAAACTGTGATTCCTGCATTGAAGAGAAGATAAGTTCCCAAAATTACCAACAAGACTGCTACAAAGAAAATCAGAACAGCAGAAAGTGGGTTTTCGACTGTTATTGCTAGGTAGTAACCAGCTGCTAGACTGATTAGACCTAGAATGGTTTGGAAACCTAAGAATCGTCCTTTTTTCTCACCACTAGCTTTTTCACGAGAGAGCTGAAGGGCATTCATGCGTGCGATGCGAAAGGCATTGATAAAAATCAAACCTAGGAAGATTGCCCCAAAGACAATGAGAACTAGGATAAAGACTATTGGTTGGAAGGTCGAAACGAGCTCCACTTTCATTTTCATTAACTTCAAAAGAAGGGCAAAGATTAGCTTATCAAAGAGAGCTCCTAGGCCGAGACCAGCTGTCAGCGTTAAGGAACCAAAAATAAGAAGCTCCTTAAAAACCATACTGATCAAATGGCGCTTTTCAAGACCCAGCATACCATATATACCCAGCTCTTTGGAACGGTTCTTCATGACAAAACTATTGGCATAGAGGATAATAATCCCTGAAGCTATGGTAACAACCACCATACCGAGAGCGAGGGTCATAGAGATAGTTTCTCCCCCTCGGATCTTGCCAATGTTAGGATTAAGTGATAATGAGTAAAAGAGATAGGTGATAGTCACAGCTAAGAGAACTGCAAGGGCAAAGGGATAGTAGAGTTTGCGGTTTTTAATCAAGTTGGATACCGCTAACTTATTGGTTAATCGGAACATACTAATTCACCTCGCTTGCCATAACAGTCAAAGTATCAGAGATTTCTTGGAACATCTGACGCTCTGTCTTATCTCCACGGTAGATTTGGTTGTAAAGAATGCCGTCCTTGATAAAGAGAACGCGCTTGGCCCTGCTGGCTGCTGCGGTTGAGTGAGTTACCATCAGAATGGTTTGGCCACGCTCATTGATTTCATCAAAAACATCCAAAAGAGCTGCAGATGACTTGGAGTCAAGGGCTCCTGTTGGCTCATCGGCAAGAAGAATTTCAGGTTCTGTGATGATGGCGCGCGCTACTGCAACCCGCTGTTTTTGACCACCAGAGATCTCGTAAGGGTACTTCTCTTGCAATTGGTTGATGCCTAAATTTTCAGCTGTTACCACCAATTTCTTCATCATCTCTGTGATGGGTCTTCTTGATAAAACTAGCGGAAGCAAGATATTGTCCTTAACAGACAAGGTATCTAGCAAGTTAAAGTCTTGGAAGACGAAGCCTAACTTCTCACGACGGAAACTTGAAGCCTGTGAATTTTTAATAGTGGCTGTGTCGGTTCCGTTGAGGTAAACCTGCCCGCGAGTTGGTTTATCCAGCATAGCTAAAATGTTGAGCAAGGTTGATTTCCCAGAACCAGACTCCCCCATAATGGCAACATAGTCACCCTTTTCTACTGTAAAGTGAATATCTTTGAGGGCCTCAACTTGGTTGCCTTGGAAACGTGTTTTATAGATTTTTTGAACGTGTTTTACATCTAAAAGTGTCATGATCTTCTCCTTCTTAATATCCCATCAATTGAAACTGTGCTTGCATCATAGCGCATCCCAGTTGAACACGCTCGATATCTTTTTGACTTGGTTTTTTTGTTTTCTTTTGTAAGATTCTTTTCATGGTTTTGCTCCTTTGTTCTTTATGAGTCTAGTTTATCGCAAAAAAAGACGGCCTGCCATAACCTAATCTTACAAAAGAGACTTTAATCTTACATTTTTGTAAGATTGGGGAATTTTTTTGAAAATGGCTACTATAAGAAGTCCTGTCATTGCTTGTTTTATTCTTAAAAAAATAGTAAAATTAAGTTATGAAAAGGCTTTCTTTAACGTCTTGTAAAATAATTGGCTTTCTGCTAATTATTTTTAAAGGTGCTAAACTATCATTCGTATCACTGCTATAAGGAGGGAGGTTCAGCTCCCTCTTTTTTAGAAAGAGGTTCCTATGAAACGTGTTTTTCTCTTCATCAGCAATCTTCTTTTAACTTTCTTCCTCATTGCCACTCTGTCCTTTTGGAAAGACTCTCTTCCACAAATCCTGTTCCCAGGTGCAGCAGTATTAAGCGGGCAAGCAGATTATTCTACCGTTAAAGAAGAATTAAATAGCCTTGCTAGGAAACATAATAGTCTTATCGCAAGAACCATTTGGGAAGTAGATAGTGATGGAAAATCAAGAACTCTCTACGAAGTTTTTGGAGATGGGCAACTCCCAGACTGGATGCCTCCAGCAAGTCAAGAAAGCATTCACAAGAGCGATCTTCTCAACAACTACAATATTATCAGCGGATCCCTAACTAGTCAAGAATTGGCCACTCATCTGAAAGAACTTGGACTAGAAAAAGCGAATGCATTTGAAAATGACAGAGTATCCTTCGTACTGGCCATCTTTACCCAACCTGATCAGCTCATCAGTATGTTAATCTTTTTGCTGACTTTCTTAGCTTTAATTGTTATCGGTCAGATTCAATCTCTTTCTCAGTCAGGGATTAGATTGATTTCTGGAGAGCGGCTGAGCTATCTCTTCTTTCGTTCTCTCGCAAGAGACGGACTTGATATCCTTCTTTTTGGTCTACCTGCTTTGCTGATAGCATGTATCTTGCTCATTTCCTTGGGATATCCTTATGAAGTTCAGACTTTTCTAGGAATACTTTTTATTCTTTACAATAGCCTACTTCTCTTACTTAGTCTTCTAATTGCCTTTCTTTTTACCATTTCTTTAAAAAAAGTCCATCTCCTCTCTATCATCAAAGGAAAATTACCAATCAAGTCAATTCTACGCATTCTCTACTTTGGTCAGGTACTTGCCATTCTACTGGTTATTGTAGGATTTGGACGTATGTCTACTTACTATCATATACTTGAGAAAAATGAGGCTGGACAAGCTACTTGGGAACAACGCTCCAATGTTGTTACTCTTCAAACAGGGCGTTCCAGTCAGATGAAAAATTTAGATGAACTGCAGACAAATGCTGATAAATGGTTTGACTTTATTCAGCATGCTATAGATAATGAGAATGCCTTCCTTATTAAACATAATCTAGTTGAGCAAGCTCTTAAGCAAGCTACCTCAAATCATAATGAAACTGAAAATAACCCTTATGGTGTGGAAGGAAAAAATATTCTCTACGTCACGCCCAGCTACTTCAAAAAGGAAGGTATAGAATTATCATCAGAAATCTTTCAAAAAATCAGCACCCTCAAAGATGGACAGATTCTTGCCATACTCCCAGAAGAACTACAAAAAAATGAAAAAGATATAAAAGCAAACTTGCAACAAGAGTTAGCCAACCGATTATACAATAGCGAGTCTAATCAAACTGTCGAAGTTAGTATAGCTTATACCAATCAAAAAAATGATGTATTTCTCTATAATACCGCCCATATTGCTTATGATCAATGGTTATCAAATCCCATCTTTCTTGTGCTCTCTCCTAAAGCACTTGGTAAGGCTTCCTCCATCTTCTGGTTTACAAATCTAGAATATCTCTATTTTACAGACCTCCACCAGACACAAGAACTTTTAAAACACTATCAACTTGATCATATGGTCTCAAGGCTATCGCCTGCTAGGGAAACCTATCTCCAGTTAAATCAAAAAATTAAAATCGAAATTTTTAGTAACTTAGCGAGTGCTATGTTTGCTATTTTGACTTCAATTTTGCTGTTTACAAGTTTAAATCTGCTCTATTTTGAAGCCTTTCGCAAAACCATATTCTTGAAAAAAATCGCAGGCTATTATTTCTTTGAATTACACCGTAGATATATCACTTCTCAAATAACAGCTCTCTTTCTCGGAAGTAGTCTAGCTTTCATTATTTCTAAGAATATCTGGATTACCCTGATTCTATTTCTCAGCTTTTCAAGTTTAGCTGTTCTTCTATTGAAAATCTGTGATAAAAAGGAAAGCAAAACCTATGCTAGCATTATCAAAGGAGGATAGTATGATTGAATTACAACATATTTGGAAACAATTTGGTTCTCGTATTATTTTTTCAGACTTGAATCTGAATTTTCAAAGTGGTATGGTGTATGCTTTGATAGGAGACAGTGGTTGTGGAAAAACCACTTTGCTCAATATGCTTGCAAAACTAGAGACTTTCGACAAAGGAGAAATAGTTTACAAAGGAAAATCTTTGACTTCTCTAAAAAATGAGGAATTCTATCGTAACGAGCTAGGTTATCTCTTCCAGAACTTCGGACTATTAGAAAGTCAGACCATTCGAGAAAACCTTGAGCTGGGACTGATTGGCAAAAAACAGAACAAGAAACAAGAAACAAGAAAAAGAGAGACTTCTTCTTCAAGCACTGCAAGCTGTCAGACTAGATTATCTAAGTCTCAACCAAAAAATCTATGAATTATCTGGTGGTGAAGCTCAACGCGTAGCGCTTGCTAAGATTATCCTGAAAGATCCTCCTTTAATTTTAGCCGATGAGCCTACCGCCTCGCTAGATCCAAAAAATTCCAAGGAAATTATGGAAATTCTCCTTGAACTTCGTAATGCTAATAGAACAATTATCATCGCAACTCACAATCCTAGTATTTGGAAAATGGCTGATCAGGTAATTCATCTCTCTCAAGATGGAAAAGAATATACTTAAATATCAAAATCCCTTGTGGTTATTTAGCCACAAGGGATTTTCAGTCATTTATGCTGCTTCTTTTAAGTAACATAGTGCAAATAATAAATTTTCCCTGTTAAATCTCACCAAAACCAGCCATCATTGTCATCAATGGCCTCAGCTTCCTTGCGTTTGCGTGGTCCTGTTCCGTACATTTCGGCTTCAATCTCTTCCTTAGTTGGCAAGATAGAGGCAAGGATGATGTAAATAATCACTCCGATTCCAAAATTTGCCACAGTAAAAATGGAGAAGAGAAAGCGGACTAGGGTTACATCAAGTTTCCACTTGTCTGATAGACCAGCCAAAACTCCTGACACCATACGATTTCGTCTCAATTTATAAAATTTTGTATTCATGATTTGTTCCTCTTTCGGTATTCTTACAAGTAATATAGCATAAAACGGGAACAAGAACATCAGTCCTTAGGCCGATTTAAGATAACGAGTTTACCACGGCATACGCCACAGCGATAGCGTTTTGTGTTAATTTTTCTCTTGCGTTGATAGGTTTGCTGGCAAGATTGGCACTGATAGACTAGGTAACTATCCTGACTTTTCAAAGGTGGTACAAAGCGTAGTCCATCCACTTCTTTCAAAAGTTCCTTGAAATCTTGGTCCTTATGGCGATACCCCTTTTTCTGAAAATAAAGGTGATAGTGACAAAGTTCATGGCGCACGATTTTGCGAAAGACTTCCAAACCTAGTTCATTATAAACCTTGGGATTAAAATCCAAATGCCCATCCTTAGGGAAAAATCGCCCACCTGTCGTTCGCAGACGAGAATTCCACTGGGCTTGGTGTGTAAAAGGTCTACCAAAGTCTTCGAGTGAAACAGACTGAACGTACTCAGTTAGATTCATCTGGAGCGAGGAGCGACAGATTGACTTTTTCACGTTCGGTATCGATTTTCTTAACCCAAACCGTTACCAAATCTCCAACGGACACCACTTGGCTGGGATGTTTGATAAATTTGCGACTCATGTGAGAAATATGAATCAAACCATCCTCATGAATCCCAATATCAACGAAGGCACCGAAGTCAACGACATTACGCACCACACCTTCCAGCTTCTGGCCGACTTTTAAGTCTTTGATATCCAATACATCTTGGCGGAGTACAGGAGCATCAAAGGAATCACGGAAATCTCGACCTGGTTTGAGAAGGTCTGCAATGATATCTTTAAGAGTTTCTGGACCAAGGTCTAGTTCTTGCGCCATCTCCTTAACTGAAAGCGACTTAAGCTTGTTTTGTGCCTCTTCATTCAAGTCCTTGATATCCAAGCGTTTGAAGAGTTCCTTGACAGCAGCGTAATTTTCTGGGTGAACTCCAGTATTATCGAGGATATTGCTACTTTCCGGAATACGGAGGAAACCAGCTGCCTGCTCAAAGGCTTTGGCACCGAGACGAGGAACCTTCTTGATTTGAGCGCGTGAAGTGATTTTTCCTTCTTCCTCACGGTATTTGACAATATTTTCAGAAATAGTTTTATTTAGTCCAGCTACGTGTGAAAGAAGAGAAGGGCTAGCTGTATTGACATTGACACCAACTTGGTTAACCACTGTATCAACGACAAAATCCAGACTTTCAGACAATTTCTTCTGACTGACATCGTGCTGGTATTGACCGACACCGATTGACTTAGGATCGATTTTGACCAATTCAGCGAGCGGATCTTGCAAACGACGGGCGATAGAGATAGCCGATCGTTTTTCAACGGTCAAGTCTGGAAACTCCTGACGAGCAAGGTCGCTAGCAGAGTAGACAGAAGCACCACTTTCATTGACGATAACATAGCTGACTTCAGGAAAATCTTTCAGAACTTCTGCCACAAAGGCTTCGCTTTCACGGCTAGCCGTTCCATTTCCGATAGCAATAATTTCTACGCCATACTGACCAATCAAATCTGCCAAATCTTTCTTGGCTTCTTCGATTTGACGAGCTGATGCTGGTTTGACAGGATAGATGACTTGGGTCGTCAGCATTTTTCCTGTCGTATCAACGACTGCCAGCTTGGCACCTGTACGAAAGGCAGGGTCAAATCCTAAAACCACGCGCCCTTTCAGTGGAGCAACTAATAGGAGATTACGCAGGTTGTCAGAAAAGAGTTGGATAGCTCCTTCTTCTGCTTTCTCAGTTAATTCTGTCCGAATACGGCGCTCGATAGCTGGCAAAACTTTTTTCTTAACAGATTGCTGGATAACTTCATCAATATAGGCATTTTTCACCTTGAAACGAGTAGCAAAGAAAGCTAGGATACGATCCGTCGAATGTTCAAAGCTAACTTTCAAGATGCCTAATTTTTCCCCACGATTGAGGGCTAAGGTACGATAGCCCTGCATGTTGCCAACTGTCTCTGAAAAATCATAATATATCTGAAAGACTTGTTTTTCATCGAGACTTTCATCCTTGGCTTGCGAGGTTATTTTAGAGTGTCTCAATACTTCCTGATAGGTCATAGCACGTAGATTGACATCTTCAGATAGGGCTTCTACCAAAATATCAACTGCCCCAGCTAAGGTTTCTTTACCAGTCGCAAATCCTTCACAGACAAAATTCTCGGCCTCTTTCTCTAAGTCAGCTACGTTTTGCAAGATCAAACGAGCAAGAGGAAAGAGTCCAGCTTCACGGGCAATAGTTGCCTTGGTCCGTCGCTTTTCCTTGTATGGAAGATAGAGTTCTTCTACGTCTGCTAATTTCTCAGCTGCCAGGATAGCTTCTTCCAGTTCCTTGGTCAGCTTGCCTTGTTCTTGAATCTTAGCCAAGACAGCTTCTTTACGGTCGTTGAGATTTGTCAGACTTTTATCCAGGTCAATAATAGCCTTAATCGCCACCTCATCCAGACTACCAGTCATGTCCTTTCGATAACGCGCGATGAAGGGAATCGTCGCCCCTTCAGCTGTCAAACTTAGAACGGTATCGATTTGTTTTAAGGTTACACCCAAATCTTGGGAGATTTTTTCATATTTTTTATCCATAAACCTATTATACCATAAGGAACAGCCCTTGTTTCGTCCTACCCTTTTTTACATCTTTGATTATCAAAATAATTCCTTTTCCACAAAATAATAGTATAATAGAGGTAGAATACAGAAAAGAGGTAGGCCCATGGCTGTTAAATTTACAAAAACGGATGACTTGGACAAGATGTTTGAAGAATTCGCCAAACTTCCTGACTTAACACAAGTCACTTTCCCAGATGACAAAGATAAAAAAGAAAAAGTTGAGAAGAAAAAATAGATGACGATTTTCCAATCTCTTTCTCCTAGCATCTTACAAGCAGGGGCTATTTTTCTCTCCATCATGATTGAAGCCCTTCCTTTTGTTCTGATTGGGAGTCTCATTTCAGGCTGGATTGAAGTCTATATCACACCTGACAAGGTCTATGAGTTTCTCCCTCGCAATCGGTGGGGGAGGATTTTTTTTGGTACCTTCATTGGCTTTCTCTTTCCATCCTGCGAGTGTGGAATCGTTCCCATCATCAATCGTTTTCTGGAAAAGAAAGTGCCCAGCTACACGGCCGTTCCTTTTCTGGTGACTGCTCCCATCATCAATCCTATCGTTCTTTTCGCCACATATTCTGCCTTTGGCAATTCAATAAAACTTGCCTTCTTGCGAGCGCTGGGAGCTATTGTGATTGCTTTGGTGCTTGGGATTTTCCTAGGATTTTTCTGGAAGGAACCCATTCAAAAAGAGAATTCTATTACTTGTCATGAACACGACTTTTCATACTTAAGTCCCACTAGAAAAGGTTTTCAGATCTTTATACAGGCTATTGACGAGTTTTTCGATATGGGGCGTTACTTGGTCTTTGGCTGTCTCTTTGCGGCCATCATGCAGGTCTATGTCCCGACTCGGATCCTGACATCTATCAGTGCTAGTCCAGTCCTTGCGATTCTCTTGCTCATGTTTCTAGCCTTTCTCCTCTCTCTTTGTAGCGAGGCGGACGCCTTTATCGGCGCTTCTCTCCTCTCGAGCTTTGGTCTTGCTCCTGTTCTTGCTTTTCTGGTCATTGGACCCATGCTTGATATCAAAAATCTCCTCATGATGAAACACTATCTCAAAGCGCGATTCATCTGGCAATTCATGGGCATCGTGACGGTGCTTGTCTTGCTTTATTCTTACATGATGGGGGTGATGCTATGATCCGATTTTTCATTTTACTGGGCTATTTTGCCCTGACTCTGTATCTGCAGCTATCTGGCAAGCTCAGTCACTACATTAACCTCCACTATTCCTATCTAGTCTATATCTCCATGGTCCTTTCTCTTCTATTGGCCCTGGTCCAATTCTATATCTGGATCAAGAAAATCAACTCTCACAGCCATTTGGAAAGTCGTCGAGCTAGACGAATCAGCATCCTGTTACTGTCACTACCTCTCTTGATTGGAGTTGCCTTTCCGACAGTAAGTTTGGACTCGAGAACCGTATCTGCTAAGGGATATCATTTCCCACTTGCTGAGGGAATCGATACTGCTATTCAGGCAAGCGAAGGAACATCCAGTCAATACCTCAAACCCGATACCAGTACCTATTTTTCCAAATCCGCTTATGAAAAAGAAATGAGGGCTACAGCTGATAAATACCTCTCCAAGCCAACCATTCAAGTCACTGATGAAAACTATATGGAGGTCATGGAAGTTCTCTATGACTACCCACAAGAGTTTGAAGGAAAGAAAATCGAGTTTACTGGCTTTGTTTATAACGATCCTAGCCATCCAGATAGCCAGTTCCTCTTTCGCTTTGGAATCATCCACTGTATCGCCGACTCTGGAGTATATGGACTCCTGACTAAGGGAAACTCACGCCAGTATCCTGACAATACCTGGATTACTGCCAAAGGAACTCTCACTCTCCACTACCATAAAGAACTCAAACAAAAACTCCCAACACTGGAAGTTGAGAGTTTCACAAAAGTAGACAAACCAGAAAATCCCTACGTTTATCGTGTGTTTCAATAAAAAGTGACCCAACAACAGACAAATTACTTTTTAAAGTAGCTTGTCTTTTTTGTTCTCCTAGTTCAACAAAATCAACACACAACCTTTCAAACAATAGAAAAAGTCCCAAGAAATAAGATTTCTCGAGACCATAAAAATGTTAATAAGATAGGGTTGACAATCATCACATATCATAGCTTAACTGCAATAGAGTTGTGATAGAAAACGTTAATTTACTAGAAAAAATAAAACTCATATTAAACTGAATATTCAGTTTCTTACTGGCATAAAGCTATTTGAGTTTAATTTAACAACCACTAACCTCTATTAACGCCACCAAATGCTGAACCAAAAACGGAAGTAGAATCCTAAGAACATAATGTGCACCTCCTTTTGAAAAACGTTTTTCCATCTCAACTATATTATATATTTTCTTGTGGAGAATTGCAAATTTTTTCAGTCAAATTACTAGCTTTTTTCAAAAAAATATGATAAAAGACAAAATTTTATATTAAAAATAGTTATTTACTTTCGGTTTCTGTAAAATAAAGCCATAATATAAATGTACTAAGTCCCATAACTGGATTTTTTCTATCAAACTTTTGAGGCTAGTTCATAACTTTCAGTTGTTGAAATGATGAACCAACCTCTTTTCTGCGCCATGAATCTCCGCTTTTTACTGTTTTTCTTCAGCTTAGTTGGGCTACTTCCCATTTTGTAATAAAGCTCTTACCCCGTCTGCTCCAATTTTATCCTCAGCTTTTTCAAAGAGTTGAATAGATTGATAAAAATAATCTCGTGATTTATTTGAATTTTGCTTGAGATAAATCTCTCCCATCCCTCTATATGCACAGGCTTGGGCAATGAAGTCCTCAGTTGTCAAAGCAAAATCTAGGGATTTTTGCATATAGCTTTCTGCCTCTTCTAGATTGCCCAACTGTAAACGAAGGTAGCCTTGTTCATAGTTGTTGACAGAAAATTTCAAAGCATCATTGGGAAAATACTTTTTTATAATTTGCATTTCCTGATCGATATAGAGTAGAGCTTTTTTAAAATGACCCATTTCCCTGTAGACCATCGCTAACTGATGATAGCCTATATGTTCATTTTCTTGGTCACTTTTAGTTCGGGCTAAGTCAATATAACGCTGGTAGATACTTAAGCACTCGTTATAATTTTGCTCTTCAAGATAGATATAGCCCATCAAATTTAATAAACTAAAATTAGTGCAAGTTTCCAAAGAAAAATCAGCTTCAACTAATTTTTTAGCCTCTTCAATTTTGCCTTCAAACAATAATTCCCATGCTTGATTCATGCTTATTCTCCTGCATCTTACGTTGTATAGAAATCTATTGATAAATCGCTATCAGACTTGTATTTTTTCCAAGCTAAACTGAAGCCATAATAATCTTCAAATTCAGGGTGCCAGTCATAATAAAGTGGGATACGACTATATTTTCTTGCAACAACTTCGTCTTCAAATTCTGGAGATTCCCCTGCAGTAATACCAAATTGAAGACCATTTAGTTCCCAGCTATTGCCCCAAACATTTTCATCCGAGAGAACATCGATCCATCTAGAAGCATCAATATCAAAATCTGCACATAATTCCAGTTCATAGAATCTTCTACAGTTAATCTCTAAAGGCTTAATATAAAACGCACCTTCTACTTGGTACTTTTTATCTCTGACTTGAATCTGTGTGATTTTCATTGGAATCGGAACTCCATTTAATTCTAACCAGAAATAGCCTAAGGGAGTTTTGATACTATAATATGTTTGCTGAGTGACAGGTTTAGCATTTTTAGAGCAAGCATCAAGAATTCTTCCAAGCTTAATTAAATTTCTACAAACGATTTTCGAAGTGAGTGGGTCGAAATGTGAATACCTACGAATGACACGTTTTAACTTTTCAACAGGAAAAGTGATATCCTTTGGTAGGGCATGATACTTCTGTACAACTAAAGCAATTTTTTCAGTATTTTCCTTCCCCACTGGGACAACTACAGCGTGCCCAATATGGATATTTGAGTCATCGCAGATATAAGTATAGCCATTCCCTCCCTCCTGAAACTCAACAACAACGAGATTTAGCTCTTGATTCGGATCAAAGAGAGTCTCGACCTTTTCTGCTTCTTGACGCTCATAAAAAGTAAAGCGTTCCCTATCCCCGTCTTCGCCAAAAACCATGAAACTGCCACATTCAGGGCACTTCCACATATAAAAGGATGCTTCAGAAATATCATCATAAGAAATTTTATTATGGTCGTCAGCTTTATTCATGATTTCTTCAAACAACTCATCCGAATAAACTGAATAAGCACTTGGATCGGTCGACCTATGGTCGTTCATTGCTTGCCCGCATCTACATGCCCATTTACCCATAAACAACCTCAGTCATGCCTTAATTCTTCAAGGAAAAATTGATTTAGAGATTTCCAGTCTTTCTTTTCCTCACTAACACTTTGAACGTATGCATCCAATTCTTGGATATTATCTAAAATATAATCTTGAATTGGCTTTATAGGCTCAATTTCCATGTCTTCAGGACCGTTTATCTTAATGTCAAGCAATCTTGACACATGCTCCTGCATTTGGGACGGAAGTAATTCTTTGACCAAATCATCAAATAAAATCGGCGGAATAGAATGGTATTTTTCGATCCAACGGCAAGCCAAAATAGGACGCAGCGCATAGAAATACTTTTTAGGTTTGACCTTGTCTCCTGAAAGATACTTATTCATTTGAGTTCTAGCAGTGTTCAAGTAATGATGAAGCATTTTCTTCTCAGAAAAATACTGGTTGGCAAGAGGACGTATACGCTCGATAAAATCCGTTTGTTGATAAACAATTGGTGACTGTAACCATTCAAACAGTGTTGGATTTGACTTATAAAGGAGTTTTAAAGTCTTGTCTAAATCCCAGCCACTCACATCCCAAGTATCGTCAATTGGTAACTCGATAACATCACGCCGTTCATTCAAATGGAGATAAAAATCTCGCTTGTGTTTGTAGATAAATCGTACATCAAAGTCACTATCAGGAGACTCAAAGCCCCATGCACGACTACCAGACTCGATAGCCCACAAAACTGTGACTCCATAATCACGCTCAATTTCTGCTAATTTTTCAGGTACCAGAACATTCATTTCTTCTTGTGTTTGCATTTATAACCTCTTATTATTTACGCTGCTTCTCCAGCTCGATCATTGATGAGTTCAATTGTTTGGACAATATTACGAAGTATAGGGAGTTGGTGTTGAAAGAGTAGTTGAACCGAACCATACGATTTAAACGGCTCTTGTGTTAAAACTTTAGTCTCCAAACAACCATTTTCTACAATGTAATCTACAATCAATTTCACAAAGGAAATCTGCTTGGCATTGAGACTCTCATCCGATAAAAATTTAGAAAAAACTTGATTGGCAGACTCTCTATCCAAACCAATAATCTCACGAACCAATCTAGGAATTGCCTTATTTTCATAATGTTGTTGGTAATCTGACTTGCTACCTAATTTTTCCCAAAGCAATGTTTCAAGTGCAAGTAAATCTTGAGAGGTCAATTTTTCATTATGGTATAACTTAGAAATTGCTTCATCATCTAGATGAGTTTTCAAATAATGTTCAACTTTTTCATTATAAGATCGCAGGTCATTGACTTGTAAATATGGCTTAGTATCATGGACAGTGGAAAGAATGTGATCATCAAAATTGACATAATAGACTTTTCGGCTCGTTTTATCTAAGAATTGCAATAAATCTCTTAGAGAAAGGCGGATTTTTTCCAGCTCAGATAAACTAACTTCTTCCCAAAATTCAGGTTCTTGTACTTTCCTGATAATTTCAGCCTGTGCAAAAACTTGTGGTATATTGCCAACCCTGGCAAGAGCTTTAGCTGTTTTCATAACTTGAGATATATGGACAGTTGCTGGCTTAGCCAACAGTTGTCCTAACTGTATCTGAAACAGCCATAAATCAAATCGTCTCGCCATCTCGTCCTCTTTATTTTCTTCAAATAGAATCGGAGAAAGATCTTTCTGGATTGTTTCACTTGTAACGGTCGTTAGATTTTGCCAATTTTCCAACTTTCTGTAAGTATAAACTGTATCTAAGACCATACGAACCCTAAAGTCTAACTCATTTAATCCCACCATACGTTCATGAAGTTCTGTGACGAGTTGCTGACGGTATTCTATAGCAAACCGATCATCTCGATAATGAAGTTCCTGCAATTCTCGAATCAAATCCACCTTGATGTTAAACAAACGTTGAGTCAAAGAAACAATGTGACGGCCATCTCCCTCTCTCGGATCAGCTTTGAAATATTCAAAATTATCACCATAATCAAATACCAAGAAATTTTCCTTATCCTGCTCAGGGCCAAATAAATCTTTACAAAGACGGGTTCCACGACCAATCATCTGCCAAAACTTAGTTTTAGAGCGTACTTTCTTGAAAAAGACTAAATTAACAACTTCTGGTACATCAATACCTGTATCCAACATATCAACAGAAATTGCGATTTGAGGGTATTTCTCCTTAATTTTAAAATCATCAATTAAGGTTTGATAATGCTTAATGCTATAATCAATCACTTGAGCATAATCGCTTCCTTTTTCAGGATAGCGTTCGTTAAAAATATCTCTGATGTATTCAGCGTGTCGATGGTTTTTAGCAAAGATAATGGTTTTACCAATTTCGTCACCTGAAGCTGTCTGAATCCCTCTTGTCATTAGTTCATCTAGAACAATTTTGACTGTTTTTTTATTGAAAATAGAGGTATTAAAATCCTCAGGATCAATATCTTTCTCAGAACTACCATCTTCAAATTGGCTATCAAAATATTCTTTTTCATCTTGGGATAAATCATCGTAATGTAGACCATCCGTAGGTAGTTTCAACTTGGTTTCAATCGAATGATAAGCTACTAAATAGCCATCTTTGACAGCCTCTTCCAAATCGTATGCGTATGTTGGAACACCATTCTCCAAGTTAAAGAAACCGTAAGTATTTTTATCTAAATCTTGACGCGGAGTGGCAGTTAATCCTACAATCCGTGCATCAAAATAATCAAAAATTGATTTGTATTTCTGATAAATAGAACGGTGAGATTCGTCAATTATGATGAGATCAAAGTGCCCAACAGTGAAGGGGCGTTGATTTACTTCTTCTTGATCACTGATCGCCCCTATCATAGTCGGATAGGTTGAAAAAACCATTCGACTAGATCGAGCACCATCTTTATCCTCTAAGAAATTGCAAACTGAAAGATCTGGAAGTAATTTCCTAAATGAATCATAAGCTTGCTTAACTAGGGAAGTTCTATCAGCCAAAAAAAGAACATTTTTTACCCAGTTATGACGCGAAAGGATATCAACTAGGGAAACCGCTGTGCGGGTTTTCCCAGACCCAGTTGCCATGACCAAGAGTGCCTGTCTCCGATTATTGGAGAATGCTTCACAGACACTTGTAATCGCATGTTTCTGATAATGACGTCCAGAAATGTCGTCCCTAATTTTGCTAGAAATATCCTCGAGTGGTTTTTGCAAGTGACGTCTGTCCATCAACAGTTGCAACTCTTCTTGAGAGTAGAACCCTGCAATCTGGCGACGATTAACACCATCAAGTATGTAGTGCTTTAAACCGTTGGTAATAAAGCAAATTGGCCGATAGCCGATTTGTTTCTCAAGAGCTTCAGCATATTCCTTGACCTGCACCTCCCCTACTTCTGGATTCACAGATGCCTTTTTGGCCTCAACAATTGCTAAAATTTTACCATTTTTGCCATAAAGAACATAGTCACAGTATCCAGTTCCTGTACCATGCTTCAGACCATGAACGTCTACCTCAACACGACAGTTTTCTTCAAATGTCCAACCCGCTAAACGGAGATCAATATCAATAAAGAGTTTTCTTGTCTCTGCTTCAGATAGTTGATCGATATGGAAAGATACATCTTGCCGTAGAGCTGCTGTTTCACGTTTTTCAGTATAAGTCTCTTGAGCAGCCAAGGACTGACTAGCCATCTGTTCATCGAAATCAGGAAGATCTGGCAAACTGTTTTGTAATTTCGCCATAGATTGTGGCGTTTCTCGAAACTTGATGTTTGCTGTAAGTGGCAATAACTTCTCATCGAAATAACGCTCCACAAACTTGTTACTGTAGCAATAATCAATAAAATTGACAAACTGATACAAATGATGCAAAGCCAAAATCGCTTCTCGTTCCTTAATTTCTCCACCATGTGCAGCATGATTTCCCCATCGAATTAAAAGAACAATCTGCCTATGGAGCTCAGGATCCACAATCTCTCTAAAATCATCATCCCATACCAAAGAAGATAAGGTAGCACGATAGGGAGCTTCTAAATATGAATCGTGACTATATATCCAATGAACAGCCTGCTCCAAAGCACGACGCGCCATAAAAGCAGTAGCCACAGTAGATGTCGCGATCATATTTTCAGCTTCTATACAAGGCTTTGAAAATGACTCGTACTCTGTATTTTTTAAAAGAAAGCTAAAATTTCCCATTTTTCTCTCACTTTGAATAAAAAGATACCTATATTATACTAGATTTCAAGCTATTTCTCCACAGTTTTATAACTATCTGACAAGTAAATTGTGATTTGTCGACCTGAGCCACAAAGTCCGCGAACTCGTTTTGGAGGGAAAGAGGGGGGAGGATTACTTTTAGTTCACTTAATATTTTTAAATTTATATTCTTTTGAGCTGATTCTGGAGCTTGACTTTCTAGCATCTTTTGAAAGTAACTAAACCAATAATGAATAAACATATTATTGGTTCTTTCTCCCGGAATAAAGCCAACAATGCTATCTGGAAAACATGAATCAAAAGCCAATATA
>NZ_RJPK01000002.1 GCF_003943415.1 Streptococcus oralis
AAGGTCTTTGTCACTCAATCTCTCTCAAGCGACAACTATATTAGTATATCACAGCTGCTGACCTATGTCAACACTTTTTTGAAACTTTTTTTACTTTTTTCGTCTCTGTGATACACCAATAGTCCGTACGGGATTCGAACCCGTGTTACCGCCGTGAAAAGGCGGTGTCTTAACCCCTTGACCAACGGACCTTGAGCTTTTCAACTCTTTCTATTATACCTACTTTTTCCTCTTTGTCAAGATCTTTTTGAAAATAGCTTTATTTTTTTATTTTCGAATCTATTTTTTATAACAGAAAACTTATTTTCCAGTTCTCTTAACCAACTTCACGACCGCCTCTGTCCGTGCAGTGTGTGGAAACATATCAACTGACTGGATATACTGGAGATCATAGACTTTTACCAGTTTAACTAAATCTCGCGCCAAGGTCGAAACATTGCAGGATACATAGACCATTTTTTCTGGAACATAGGTCAGAATGGTATCCAACAGCTTATCATCTAAGCCTGTACGAGGAGGGTCGACTATCAATGCATCCGCTCGGTAACCTTCTTGATACCAGCGCGGAATAATCTCTTCAGCTGTCCCCGCTTCGTAATGAGTATTGTCAAATCCCATTTTTTGAGCATTTCGCTTGGCATCTTCTATGGCTTCTGGGATAATGTCCATCCCTCTGAGGCTCTTGACCTTATTTGCGAAGGCGAATCCAATTGTCCCAACACCGCAATAAGCATCAATCAGATGATCCTCTTTGCCAATATCCAGAGCCTTAACTGCTTCACTATAGAGAATCTCTGTCTGCTCAGGATTAAGCTGATAAAAAGCTCGAGGGGAGAGAGAAAACTCATAGTCGAGTACTCCTTCTTGAATACTCTCTTGGCCCCAGATAATTTCCGTCTTCTCACCATAGATTTCACTTGTTTTTGCTGTATTTGTGTTAACCGCAACTGTGACGACTTCTGGAAAATCCTTGACTAGGTCTTTGACTAGGTAATTCAAATTCAACTGGCGGTTAGTTACGACGATAATCTGGACTTGTCCAGTCTTTCTTGCTCGACGTACCATGATGGTGCGAACACCTAGCGTTTTTCTCTCATCGGTGATGGGAATTTGATGGTAAGTAAGAAGTTCAGCTAAGCGATTCGCAATCACTTGAGTCTCCTTATCTTGTACCAAGCAGTCTTTCAACTCTACGAGGTAATGAGAATTTTGTGCATACAAACCTGCCTTGACTTGATTTTTAAATTTCCGAGTCTGGAATTGAAGCTTAGCACGGTAGTACTTTGGTTCCTGCATTCCGATAGTTGGACGGATTTCATAGTTTTCATATCCCGCAGGAGCAAATTTTTTCAGGGCTTGGTGAAGCAGATCCGTTTTGAACTCTAGCTGTTTATCATAGTGGAGGTGCATGATTTGGCAACCACCACATTCATTATAAATCGTGCAAGCAGGTACGACTCGAAATTTAGACTTCTTATTAACCTTTAGTAATTTGGCTTCAACAAAGTTGCGTTTAATAGAAGTGATCTGACAATAAATGTCTTCTCCTTTGAGAGCGCCAGGCACAAAAACGAGGGTTTTCTGGTGAAAACCGATTCCCTCACCATTGATACCCATCCGCTTGATTTTTAAAGGTATTTTTTGTTTAACTTTCAGATTCATACCCCTATCTTATCACATTTTAGGGTATAATAGAACTATGAAAATCACAAAACTTGAAAAGAAAAAACGCCTCTACTTGATGGAACTAGATGGACAGCAAACCTCATATATCACGGAGGATACCATTGTCCGTTTTATGTTGTCTAAAGATAAGGTCATTAGCACAGAAGAACTGACCGAGATTCAGGATTTTGCCCAGTTTTCTTATGGTAAAAATCTTGCTCTCTACCATCTATCCTTCAAGGCCCGAACCGAAAAGGAAGTTCGTGAGTATCTGAAAAAGTATGATCTTGATGAAAATATCACTAGTCAAGTTATCGCTAATCTAAAAGAAGATAACTGGATTAATGATCGTCAGTATGCCTACTCTATCATCAATGCAAATCAACTTTCTGGAGATAAGGGACCTTATGTGCTAGCTCAAAAACTGTCTCAAAAAGGAATTGCCAAATCAACTATTGATGATGTTTTAAAGATTTTTGATTTTTCAGAAGTTGCTCAACGTATTGCAGAGAAACTGCTTAAAAAATACACCGGGAAGCTTCCTGCTCGCGCTTTGCAAGATAAGATTATTCAAAACTTGACCAACAAGGGCTTCTCCTATGCTGATGCTAAAAGTTCCTTTGATGACTTGGACAGTCAAGTCGACCAAGAAACGACTCAAGAACTCATTTTTAAAGAGCTAGACAAACAATATACTAAATACGCTCGTAAATATGAAGGATACGAACTTAAACAGCGTTTAACTCAAGTTTTAGCCCGAAAGGGCTACGATTTTTCGGATATAGCCAGCGCTCTTAGAGAATATCTTTAACATTTTCATGTAAAATTCTAAAAAATTAGACCAATTTATGATATAATAGTAAACGATAAACTTATAAATTGTAGAAAGTTGGTTAGTTATGAAACTTCCAAAAGAAGGCGACTTTATTACAATTCAAAGTTATAAGCATGATGGGAGTCTCCACCGTACTTGGCGGGACACCATGGTACTAAAAACAACAGAGAACGCTATTATCGGCGTCAACGACCACACACTTGTTACCGAAAGTGACGGTCGTCGTTGGGTGACTCGAGAGCCGGCTATTGTTTACTTTCACAAAAAATATTGGTTTAATATCATTGCTATGATTCGTGATAATGGGATTTCCTACTATTGCAATATGGCCAGCCCCTACTATCTAGATGAGGAAGCCCTGAAATACATTGATTATGATTTGGATGTCAAGGTCTTCACTGATGGTGAAAAGCGTCTCTTGGACGTTGAAGAGTATGAGCGCCATAAACGCAAAATGAAGTATTCGGATGATTTAGACTATATTTTGAAAGAGCATGTTAAAATCCTTGTTGATTGGATCAACAATGGACGCGGTCCTTTCTCAGAGGCATATGTCAACATTTGGTACAAACGCTACATAGAACTAAAGAATCGGTAAAGTTGTCAAACCGGGGTGAGAGCCCTGGTTTTTTTATTTGAAAAACCCAGCATGGAAGCTGGGTTAATTGCTATATATCTAATTTAGTGACGGTAAACTTGATATGGGAATAGTCTTTTTCAACATCCTTATCCAGTAAGAAAGCTGTGGCATCCTTCTTAATCTGAACAAGGTCAATGTTCTGGGCTTGAGCTGCATAGACGCATCCACAATAACATTGACGATAGATATCATACTCCTCGCACATCTCCACTGAACGTTTATAGCCTTGATTTTTCTTGAAATCACTTGGAAGATAGTGGGTTGTGTAAATCTTTTGCACATCGATTCCGATGCTGTTGATGGTTTGAGAATTCTTATGGGGACTGATGGTCAAGGCTGAACCAAAGTAGTCAAAACCCAAGTCCATAGCTACCTGTGCTGTTTTGTCCAAACGGTAGTCAAAACAAACCTTGCAACGGTCACCGCCTTCTGGCTCTTCTTCCAGCCCTCTGACTAACTTCCGGTATTCATTTGGTTCGTAAGGCGCTTCTAGGTACTGAACCGTATTTCCTGTTCGCTCATTGAAATCACTGACAAATTTCTTGGTGACGTAAGCTCGCTTGTGGTATTCTGCCTTGGGATGGATATTGGAATTGGCAAAATAGATAGTCACATCTGCGTACTTGGTTAGGTACTCTAGGGTGTAGGTACTACAAGGAGCACAACAAACATGCATGAGAATAGTTGGACGTTCCTCATTTTTCTCCCAAACTTGAACCATTTTCTGCATAACACGGTCATAATTAATCTTCTGATTGGGATTCATCTTGCTCAGAATTTCTTCTACATTGATCATGTTCTTCTCCTTTTTCTAGTTTTATTTTATCATATAAGTTAGGAGAGCTCAAATCTATTTAGAAGAGAAAACCTTAAAAGGAGGAATTATGTTCCCTCCTTTTGTGTTTTTTATAAGTTGCTTTTACATCATCCCGCCCATCATGCTTGGATCCATTGCTGGAGCTGGGGCTACTGGTTCCGGTTTATTGGCTACGACTGCTTCTGTTGTCAAAATCAAGCTGGCTACAGATGCTGCATTTTGAAGGGCTGAACGGCTCACTTTCACTGGGTCAATGATTCCTTCTTCAATCATGTTGACCCATTCGCCAGTTGCTGCGTTGAAGCCTGTACCAACTTCAGCATTCTTCAAGCGGTCAATAACAATAGAACCTTCGAATCCTGCATTGTGAGCGATTTGACGAACAGGTTCTTCCAAGGCACGGAGAACAATGTTGCGTCCTGTGGCTTCATCTCCTGTCAATTCTAAATCAGCCACGGCTGGAATAACATTTACAAGAGCAGTTCCACCACCAGCAACGATCCCTTCTTCCACGGCTGCACGAGTAGCGTTGAGGGCATCTTCAATGCGGAGTTTCATTTCTTTCAACTCAGTTTCAGTTGCAGCTCCGACCTTGATGACTGCGACACCACCAGACAATTTTGCCAAGCGCTCTTGCAATTTTTCACGGTCAAATTCAGAAGTTGTAGTTTCGATTTGAGACTTGATAACCGCAACACGGTGAGAAATAGCTTCAGGATTTCCAGCACCTTCTACGATAACCGTGCTGTCTTTGTCCACAGTCACTCTAGCGGCTTGACCTAGCGCCTCAATCGTCGCATCTTTCAACTCAAGACCAAGATCTTCTGTGATGACAGTTCCACCTGTCAAAATAGCGATATCTTCAAGCATCGCTTTGCGACGGTCACCAAAGCCAGGTGCCTTAACTGCTACCACGTTGAAGGTTCCACGAATCTTATTCAAAACAAGAGTTGGAAGAGCTTCGCCATCCACATCATCCGCAATAATCAAGAGTGGACGATTGCTTTGGAGAATACTTTCTAGAAGTGGCAAGATTTCCTGAATATTGGAAATCTTCTTGTCTGTAATCAAGATATATGGATTTTCAAGGTCAGCTACCATCTTTTCACTATCAGTAACCATGTACTGTGATAGGTAACCGCGGTCAAACTGCATTCCTTCCACGACTTCAAGCTCTGTTTCCATACCACGCGACTCTTCGATGGTGATGACACCATCTTTGCCAACTTTTTCCATGGCTTCAGAGATGTATTCGCCGACTTTTTCAGAACGAGAAGATACGGCAGCAACCTGAGCGATGGCTTCTTTGTTGGCAACAGGGATGGCATTGTTTTTCAAGGCTTCTACAGCTGCGGCAACTGCTGCTTCAATCCCACGACGAATGCCGATTGGGTTGGCACCTGCGGTGACATTTTTGATTCCTTCACGGACGATAGCTTGGGTCAAGACAGTTGCAGTTGTCGTTCCGTCACCTGCGATATCATTGGTTTTTGAAGCTACTTCTGATACCAATTTAGCACCCATATTTTCAAAATGGTCTTCCAACTCGATTTCTTTGGCAATGGTCACACCGTCATTGGTAATCAATGGTGAACCAAATGATTTTTCTAACACAACATTCCGACCTTTTGGTCCTAAAGTTACTTTAACAGTATCTGCAAGGATATCGACACCACGGACCATAGCTGAACGAGCATCAGATGAAAATTTAATTTCTTTTGACATACTTACTTTCTCCTTCTATTCTTCAATGATAGCCAAGATGTTGGCTTCGCCTACGATGATATACTTTTCATCGCCATCTTTGACATCAATACCAGCGTGAGCTTCAACTAAGACACGGTCTCCAGCCTTAACGCTTGGAGCAACCAAGTCGCCATTCAAGGTACGAACCCCTTGTCCAGTAGCTACAACTTGGGCTGTTTTTGTTTTTTCTTGGGCTGAGCCTGCAAGGACAAAGCCTCCAACAGTTTGTTCTTTTTCTTCGATTTTCAAGACCACACGGTCTCCTAATGGTTTCAACATTTGCTTTCCTCCATGATGAACTACATATTATTAGCACTCTTTGTGACTGAGTGCTAATTCATAGTTCTATTGTATCACTTGGTCAGAAATAGTCAAGAAAAAAGTCTGACTTTGGCAAGATAAAAAGCCTGAGACCAACTCAGGCTTTTCTATGCTTAAAATGGTAATTCTTCCTCTTCCAAGACCAAATCCGCCAAATCCTGTCCAGCGTTATTTTCACGCATAGCACGTTGGGCGCGGCTTTCCAAAAGTTGGAATCCTGTGGCAAGGACTTCAGTCACATAGTTCATCTGGCCATTTTTCTCAAAGCGACGAGTACGCAACTCCCCGTCAACGGAAATGAGACTGCCTTTGGTTGCGTAACTTGCCAAAGTTTCGGCCAATTTTCCCCAAAGAACAAGATTGATAAAGTCGGCTTCGCGTTCCCCATTTTGGTCTTTGTAACGACGGTTCACAGCGATAGTTGCGCGCGCTACTGACTTGTCATTGTTGGTTTTGTGCAATTCTGGCGTTGCCACGATTCTTCCAATAAGAATAATTTTATTAAACATTTTTTCTTCCTCCTACTTATCTATTCGTAGGAAATCAAAAAAGTTACAGAAATTTGTAACTTTTCGAGAAAATTTTTTATTTTTTATGAACCATGAAACCTGTCGCCTGTTGATTGGCCATAATAGTCATATCTGTAATCTGCACACGACGAGGCTGACTGGTCACATAGACCACAGTGTCTGCGATATCTTGTGCTTGCAGGGCCTCAATTCCCTGATAGACGGTTGCAGCACGCTCTTTGTCACCGTGGAAACGTACCGCAGAAAAATCTGTTTCGACAATTCCAGGCTGAATGGTGGTCACCTTGATATCCGTTGCGATGGTATCAATTCGCAGTCCA
This sequence comes from Streptococcus oralis, assembly GCF_003943415.1. Taxonomy (GTDB): domain Bacteria; phylum Bacillota; class Bacilli; order Lactobacillales; family Streptococcaceae; genus Streptococcus; species Streptococcus oralis_BJ. The sequence continues at coordinate 6,875 of NZ_RJPK01000002.1, forward strand.
TCTGAAAAAGTCTTAACTGCCGCCTTGGTGGCTGAGTAAACAGCTGCACCCGCATAGGCATAAATTCCTGCGGTTGACCCCATGTTGATGATATGTCCCTGATTGGCTTTTACCATTGCTGGCAAGAAACAGCGAGTGACTGCCATCAAACCTTTGACATTGGTATCCAACATGGTCAGCATATCCAACTCTTCATAGTCCTGATAGGGAGCCAAGCCAAGAGCTAGTCCAGCGTTATTGACCAAGATATCAATCTGCCCTATCGTTTCCAAAATATCAGAGCAGACAGTCTTGACCATAGTCATATCCGTCACATCCAGTGGAAAGGTCCAAACTGTTTGATTTGGAAAAGTTTCTGCAAACTCTGACTTGAGAGTCTCTAGTCTGTCTGTCCGTCGCCCTGTTAGAACGACATTCTCCCCCTGCTCCAGATAAGCACGCGCAATCGCTTCACCGATTCCTGAGGTCGCTCCTGTAATCACTACATTTCTCGCCATCTTATCCCCCTCTATCTGGTCTATCAAATACCGACAATTTCCTAGGCCGTCCAGTGTTTGGCTGGGTCAAATGGAGTTCCGACAACTTGGTCTTCTGATAATTCAATAACCCCACGTTTTTGCGGAGCATTTGGCAAATGCAATTCACGAGGGCTGCACATCATGCCAAAACTCTTTTCACCGCGAAGTTCGCCTGGGAAAATGAGATTGCCTTTTGGCATCATCGCTCCAGGAAGAGCTACAATGGTTTTCAGCCCAACACGCGCATTGGGAGCCCCTGCAACGATTTGCACTGTCTTGTTACTTGCGACTGCAACTTGGCAGATATTGAGGTGGTCACTATCTGGATGGGCTGCCATCTCGACAATTTCACCGACAACAAACTTGGCCTCTTTGTCGTTGACAATCTCTTCAGCAAAGCCTTCTGCCTGCAACTCTTGGTTTAAACGTGCTACTTGCTCATCTGATAAAAAGACTTGACCACGCTCTGCAATTTCAAACAAACTTGAAACTTCAAAAATATTCCAAGCCACTGTTTCTCCATTTTCTTTGAGAAAAACACGGGCTACCTTGCCTTTACGCTCCACGTCCAGTTTGGCATCTCCGCTATTTTTCACGATGACCATAAGGACATCGCCAACATGTTCTTTGTTATATGTAAAAATCATTGTTTCCTTTTTCTCCTATTTCAGTCCTGCTAAAAAGTCGTTAATTTGTTCCTTGCTTTTACGGTTGCGATTGACAAAACGACCGATTTCCTTGTCCTTTTCTAGAACAACGAGGCTAGGAATCCCGTACACATCCCAGAGTTTGGCCAGATCCAGATACTGGTCTCGGTCCACTCGAATAAAGGTGAACTCTGGATTGGTTTCCTCAATCTCTGGCAAGGCAGGATAGATATAACGACAATCGCCACACCAGTCTGCCACAAAAAGAAAGACTTTCTTGCCATCTTTTTCTACTAAAGATACCAATTCTTCTAAACTTGCTGGTTGTATCATAAGACTTCCACCTCATAGACTAGGTCTTCATTTTCATAGACAAAGGTATAGTGACGACCATCCTCGAAAATGACTCCTCCGACGAGTCGCTCTAGACTACTTTCGTAGACTTGAACATAGATAGTCGCAATCTCACCCATATCTGAGAAAAGTTCGCGCACAATAGCGGTCAACTCTTCTTGAGTCTTCATGAGTTTGTGGTTATCTGCTGCTTTTTTGGCACCCAAAGCGAGGGCACTTAGACCAGCCACAGTCAAGCCAGTCATCCATAATTTCTTAGCTTTCATACCTTTCATTGTAACACAAAAAGGGCTTTAGGACAAATAGGGAAGCAGTATATAGGCGAGGAAAATCCCCTTCCCTCAATGAGGAAAGAGGACATCTAATTCTTATTGCCAAGCACCTGAGTTGCCGACATAATAACCATCAGGTGTGTAGGTGTTACGAAGCATTTTACCAGATGAGTCTAAATAGTACCACTTGCCTTGGACTTGATCCAAGCATTGGACTTCATGGCACTTTCCTCCTTTGTTTACATACCATAAAGTGGGTACTATAAAACTCAGTAAATGTCCTGAACCACCGTGCGGTTTCCTTCAAGTGAAATGACTTTCTTTTCAAACTGCAAATTAGGCATGCAAGCAGCCAAATCCTTTTCAATTTCTTCTAACGCTTCTAAACACATCTCGACAGAAGTGTTTTCATTTCCTTGAATGATGAAAATAGCATTTTTTGTATCTTCATCAAATTTGTAATGTTCACTATCGCGGACATCCAGCCAAGCTAAAACTCCATTTTCATCCTGATAGACATAGTCCGTCTGCGCAACGTGCTTCTCCGTTGACAAGATAGGTAGGAAAATGTCCTCCCTTTTGCTAACAGAAAACTCTATCTGCCCTCCAATCTTATCCAAATCATGCCCACCAATCGCCAGCAAAGAAGAAAGCGCCTCTACATTGTAGATATCGATGATACTGTTGATGTGAGGGAGAGAGCCACGATGCTGGATATTGCGAATGAGGGCGACCACTGTCGGTGGATTTTTCTTGATGCTACGCCCGACTCGCTGGAGCAACTGCCTATAACCTTGGACAACAGGAGACTCTTGAACTTCTTTTACATCACACTCTAGCGCCCATTTCTCCCTCTCCTCTTTCTTTTTCAGAAAAGCAAGAGGCAAATCAGCATGAGGATCGACGTTTTTAGCAATACCAATCACGACATTCTTGATCCCCAAGTCATACAAACTTTTATCTAAATAAAATTCCATAGGCAGGCACCTCCTTTGAAAAATGTACACCATCCCACCATTATTTTACACCTTCTAGCCCCTGATTTCAAGAAAATCATCAGCTCTCTCCCGACAAATAAAAAGAGAAGATCAAACTGATCTCCTCTGTGAGGCTTCTTATACTTCGTCGCTTGTTTCAGCGTCATCGTCAGAAAACTCGTCGTCTTCTTCGTTGAGATCCACATCTTCACCTAAGTCATCAGGAGCGATTTCGTTGATTTCTGCATCGTAAGCTTCCACTTCATTTTTCTCATCATCAGGATTTTCATCATCATATGAAAGAGCTGGATCTGCTTCGTATGCATCTTCATCTTCTGGATCATCTGCATTGTAGTCAATGGCATCTGAATCGCCATCCATAAAGGCATTGACACGTTTTTTCTTAGCTTTTGGTGCTACTTCATCGTCGTCAGTTTCTTCAAGAGCAATGATTTCTTCGTCGATTTCGTCCACACCATACCATGAACGAAGACCCCATTTGTTGTCTCCAAGAGAGATGAAGCTACCGTCAAAGTTCAACTCTGTGTAGAACAAAGGCAAAGCTTCGCGGATATCGCTGTTTGATGTTCCAAGGTAGTTTTGAATTTCGTTTACAAGATCGCTAAAATGCATCTCATGATCGCGACCACGAAGTTCCAAGATAGCACGCGCTACCTCAATCATAGATAGTTCACTTTTTTCTTGCCCAGCAAATACTTCTAATTCCAAAGCGTTTCTCCTCATTTTTACTACTATTGCCAGAGCGAACAGACTCTGACCTCATTTTATCACGTACTCTTTATTGTACGATAATTTTGCGGAATAGTCAAAGGTTAAATGGGAGAAAGTGACAGGACTTTTTATTTCTTTGCTCCCCATCCGATGGTGTCGTGAGGTGGGTTTTTGGTGTCAATCCAGATGAATTCGATGCCGATGATATATTAAATTAAGCTGCAATGTTGTACTTCTCAGGTCGGTTCGAACTTACAGAATTTGTCATGTAGTAACCTGCTTTCTAGAAATGTTAGTTATATTAGTAGTATTTTGATAATTTGCAAATAATTGTATTTTATCTTTTTATTGGATATAAAAATATCTATTTGTACCCATATTTTTACTTACTCCTATGGATTTATCAACAATTTCCTATCTTTATTAATTTCCTATTATACAATTATGTACTTTCATCATCAATGTTTATTATTGATTATTCTTTTTGGTCTTGATCTTACCAATGCTTTCACTCGTTCTGATAGATGTATCAATAATTTTCTCTCTTCGTTAATTTCCTCTTCTACAATTTGTATACTTTTATCATCAATATTTGATATCACATATCCTTTTACATCATTAAATTCTTCTTTAGAATGAGCTAATGAGTTCCGTTTATCTATCATTCGCATCCAATCATTCAATAATGATTTGTTGAGGGTTTTATCACGTTTACTAAGATGATTATTTTTAAAATCTCCGTAGAGAGATTTATAATTTCTAGAATCTGCCAAGTCAACCTTTAATATTTTTTTTAATTCATATTCTATCTCAGCATTTTCACTCATATACTCTCCTCTAAGAGCATTTAGTTCATCCCATTTTGATAGACTAATTTCAATGGCTTTCTGAAATTCACGTTTAATTACTTCATCACTAGGAGAGGATAAGTTGATAATCATAGTATTATTTAATAATCCTAGATTATCTTCCTCATTAATTTTTGTTATTACTGTCTCCTTTATCTCATCATAATTTTTTGAATAAAGAATAAAAAATTGCTTATAGTTTTCTCGACTTCTTACATCACTTAAAAAGTCAATACCATTATCAATACCATTCGCATATTCTTCTCCTAAATTAAAATCGGATATAAAAAAATCGATTCTTTTAGAACTATCATCCAAAACTTTTCTGGCATCTCCAATGCTTTCACATAAATGACAATTATCTGTTAATAATTGATAACCTTTATCTTCTATAGCTTTTTCTACTATTTTTAAATAGTCGTGAAAAGCATCTTCCATCTCATCTTCTAACCAAATAATACTAATATCTCTACGCATTTTCTAATTATCACCTAATTCAATTATAAAGCTTGTTTCTTCCGTATTTGAAACCACTTTAATTTCCCATTTAAATTTTTTACAAGTTTGTCTAATTATGTACATCCCAACTCCTGTTCCATTTTCTTTAGTAGTAAATCCTAATCTAAAAATATCGTCCTTATTTACTATTTCAGAAGATAATGGCTTATTAGAAGTTATAACTAATCTATTTTCTTCATCTATGAATTTAAATATAATTTTGTCTGCTAGTTGATCCATAGCATTTATAATAAAATTATCTAGTATCATACCTAAATCAAAAATATGTACTCTGGAAGTATGAGGATTATTTGAAAAATCAATTATAATCTCTAAATTTTTATAAGACAGACTGTTTAAGTAACTCTTTATATAACTTTTGACATTAATGTATTTCCTTCCTTTTACTTCAGAAGTATTTAATTTGAGAATTTGGTTTTTTATTGTAAATAATTTTCCAGAAGATTTTTTTAGACTAACAACATACTCGCTCACTCGTTCAAAATCATCTGTCGATTTAAAATCTGCAACAATTTTTTTATTTACTGAATCTATGTTTTTATACACTCCAGTTAATTCATGAGCCAGCAAATTTTGTTGCGCAGAATTATTACTTCCAATTAAAACATCCTTTCTTTTACTTTCCTCCTCTGCTATGTCTCTAGCTATTTCTGCTTCTTTTTGTTTTGTCTCTGCCAATTTTCTAGCTAACTCAGCCTCCTGATGTTGCTGTTCTGCAATTCTTTTATTTTCTTCTGCTTGCTTCCTTTTTTCCTCTGCAAGTTGCTCTTTTCTTTCTAATTTCTCTTTTTCTTCTTGTCGAATTTTTTCCACTTCTTTGCGAACTACACCACCAATATTAACACGTTCACTTATCAACTTATTAACAATTGGTTTTAGCAGTTCAATCAATAAAGTTATCCTTTCATCATTTCCTGATAATCCTTCACGATTTGAAGTTGAAATATCCTCCAAATAATCATTGTCTAAAATATCAAATGAGATTTCCCCTTCTATATAATTACTAAATGCTTGAGTATTATTTAACTGTGGCATAAAATCTGATACTGCCAATTTATCTCTAACATAAAGTCTTAGCTGATTAGCCTTATAAACAGAATTCCTTATAAATCTATTATTGGGATCATTTTTTGTATTTTCAGATGCTTCCACCATATTAATTGTACTGTGGATTCCTATCCAACCAGTTAATTCATAATTAAATTCCTTTGCATCTCCTTGTAAAGTTATAAATTTTCTTTTTCCTTTTAAATTTATTTTAGTAATATCTGATGGATTTAATTTTTTTACCTTACGTAATTTGTTGGATACTTGCTCTAAATCTGCATTTATTTTCACTGAGTCATTTAACAATTTGTTTTCAACGATACCTTCAGAAGTTTGAAAAAAAGCATACAAATTTTTAAATCCAATTACTTTAGAAACTTTTGAAAATTCTATCTTCTGTTTTGCTTTAGTCTTGTACGCCACTTCAATAACTGCACCAATATTGTTTAACAAGTAATAATTAGCCAAATTCATCTTTAAAGAATCTAGCTTTCCCTCTGCAAATCCAGCTAAATTAACTCCAACCGATTTTATCAAAGTCCCCGACTCAAACGAATCCCAAACACTTCTATTTTCAATAGATACATCATTAATGTCAACACGAATTAATTCAGGAATATCGCTATCAGATGCATTTGTAGAGTCTAACATCCAAGCTGTTTCAGTTCCTCCCTTCTTAGAAACTATATAATATTTTTTTGACAAAAATAACGTCGCTAATTTTCCTATACCTTTTCTTCCCTTTGTCTTCTCAGAGAATTCCTCGTTTGATATACGTCTATTTCTACCAATCAAGGCGTATTTAGTAGATAAATCTTCATAGCTCATTCCACTGCCATTATCTAAAATCTCTAATATCGAATTCTCTTTATCGATAGATTCTATATAGAGCTTGACATTTGTTGCACCAGCATCTAAACCATTAGCTATTAATTCAGATATTGCGCTCCAATTATTAGTATACATTTGCTTTCCTAACAAGTTTAAAGCAAAATAAGAGAAGTTAAATGGGATACTATTAGTTTCTATCATAATTAAACGCCTTTATAATTTATTATCCTCGAAAAAATTTTTTATTCTATTAGCCAGATGAATACTCAAAATAGGGGGTACAGCATTCCCAATTTGAGTATTGATAGCTTGCAATCCACCTACAAATTTATAATTATCTGGAAAAGATTGAATTCTTGCCCCTTCTCTAGCCGTCAAAGCTCTGTTTTGTTCAGGATGAATGCAACGAAGAGAGGATGGTGTTGACAAATTATTTGTAATGGTAGTAGAAGGTCTATCCCACCACAATCTACCGTAAGTATTATTATAGCCAGAAGTCAGGTATAAATCTTTATCTAAAATACCATCTTCTACCATCCTATTAATATCGTTTTTCCCTTGCCCCTCTCCAAGAGCTCTCATTATCTTTTGTAATCTCTCACCATGATTTCGACTAACATGATTAAGTAGCTCGGTTTGATTTCCTTTTAATAAAGCTTGGTACTCTGTTCTTGGTTCACATATATAATTATTTTTTTGTTCATTATTTCCTAATATAGGTAAATCACTAATTGCATCTCTTAATGTAATTTCATTGTTTAGGGTAGTTTCTTCTGGGAATGTCCACTCGAACTTAATTTTTAAATCCTTTCTTATTCCTATCAAAAAGACACGTTCTCTATTTTGAGGAACCCCAAAATCTTTTGCATTAATTAATTTAGTATAAACGTCATAACCACTGACATCACCAAAGCTTGATAAATCATTAAAACTTTCTTTTACATTTCTAATGATTGGGCCGTTCTGTTCATTTTTCATAGTTAAAAGTCCATAAACATTTTCAAAAACAAAAATCTTAGGTTGGATAAAAGAAAGTATCCTTCGATATTCTCTATACATTTTAGCTCTTTTATCATATTGTCTCTTACCAACTGTACTAAATGACTGACAAGGTGGTCCACCAATAACTAAATCAACTTTTTTTGAACTGATTCCTTTGGATTTTAAAAAATGTTCATCTATATTAGCAATATCTTCCTCAATCATAGTAACTCTAGGATAATTTTGTCTGAAAGCTTCTGCTGCATCATGATTGAATTCATTTGCAAATCTAATGTTAAAGTCATTTCTGGAAACAAATTTATTATTTTTAATTGTATTCTGAAAGCCAAAAGTCAATCCTCCAGCACCAGAAAATAAGTCTACAACTTCTATCATTTCTTACCTTTTTACAAAAAATATTCTCATTTTTCATTATACCAAAAACCCCAGCAAATTGCCGAGGTTTATAGTTTATTTCACCAACTTCTTCATCTCATCAATACGTGCGACGGTCGCGTCGTATTTGGCTTGGTAGTCGGCTTGTTTGTCACGTTCTTTTTGGACGACTTCTGGTTTAGCATTGGCTACGAAGCGTTCGTTAGAGAGCTTTTTACCGACCATATCCAGTTCTTTTTGCCATTTAGCCAGTTCCTTGTCGAGACGAGCTAATTCTTCTTCGACATTGAGGAGGTCTGCGAGTGGCAAGTAGATTTCTGCTCCTGTGATGACGCTTGACATGGCGAGTTCAGGTGCAGGGATGGTTGATGCTATTTCCAAGTGTTCTGGATTTGTGAAGCGTTTGATGTAGTTGACATTGCTGTTAAAGAAGGCTTCCAGGTCGCTATCACTTGTCTTAACAAGGATGGTGATAGGCTTGCTTGGTGCTACGTTTACTTCCGCACGCGCATTACGAACGGCACGGATCAAGTCTTTGAGGCTTTCGACACCAGTGTGGGCAGCAAGGTCTTCAAAGGCTGGGTTAACAGTTGGGTATTCCGCTGTCACGATAGAGCCTTCTGAGATTTGTCCAAAGATTTCCTCTGTCACAAATGGCATGATTGGGTGAAGGAGACGAAGGATCTTGTCCAAAGTATAAAGGAGAACAGAACGTGTGATGACTTTCTCTTCTTCGTTATCACTGTAAAGCACTTCCTTGGTCAACTCAACGTACCAGTCCGCAAACTCATCCCAGATGAAATTGTAGAGGATGTGTCCAGCTACACCAAACTCAAACTTATCAAAGTTTTCAGTGACTTTTCCGATCGTTTCATTGAGGTTGTGGAGAATCCAGCAATCTGTGATATTTCCAGCTTCCTTGTTGACAACTTTTTCCATATTGGCAGTAGCTTGCTCAAGGGTCAAGCCTTCATTGTTCATGAGGATGTAGCGAGAGATGTTCCAGATCTTGTTAATGAAGTTCCATGAAGCATCCATTTTCTCGTAAGAGAAACGGACGTCTTGACCTGGGGCAGAACCATTTGAAAGGAACCAACGAAGGGCATCGGCACCGTATTTCTCGATAACATCCATTGGGTCAATACCGTTTCCAAGAGATTTCGACATCTTACGTCCTTGCTCGTCACGGATGAGACCGTGGATCAGAACGTTTTGGAATGGCTGACGACCTGTGAATTCCAATGATTGGAAGATCATACGAGACACCCAGAAGAAGATGATGTCGTAACCTGTTACCAAGGTTGAAGTTGGAAAGTAACGTTTGAAATCTTCTGAGTCGACATCAGGCCAGCCCATGGTTGAGAATGGCCAAAGGGCAGAACTGAACCAAGTATCCAAGACGTCTTCATCTTGTGTCCATCCGTCACCTTCTGGAGCTTCTTCACCGACATACATTTCACCCTCAGCATTGTACCAAGCAGGGATTTGGTGACCCCACCAGAGCTGACGAGAGATTACCCAGTCGTGGACATTTTCCATCCATTGGAGGAAGGTATCGTTGAAACGAGGTGGGTAGAATTCTACCTTGTCCTCTGTGTCCTGGTTGGCAATGGCGTTCTTAGCCAATTGGTCCATCTTGACAAACCACTGAGTAGACAAGCGTGGTTCAACCACGACACCAGTACGCTCTGAGTGACCAACACTGTGGACACGTTTTTCGATTTTAACCAGAGCACCGATTTCTTCTAGCTTAGCAACGACTGCCTTACGAGCTTCAAAACGGTCCATGCCCGCAAATTCAAAGGCCAAGTCGTTCATAGTTCCATCATCGTTCATAACGTTGACTTGTGGCAAGTTATGGCGTTGACCAACCAAGAAGTCGTTTGGATCGTGGGCAGGTGTGATTTTTACGACACCCGTACCAAACTCAGGATCAGCATGCTCATCTCCAACGATTGGGATGAGTTTATTAGCGATTGGAAGGATGACGTTTTTACCAATCAAGTCCTTGTAGCGTGGGTCTTCTGGATTGACCGCAACCGCAACGTCCCCAAACATAGTTTCAGGTCGAGTAGTCGCCACTTCAAGGGCGCGTGAACCGTCTTCTAGCATGTAGTTCATGTGGTAGAAGGCACCTTCCACGTCCTTGTGGATAACCTCAATATCAGAAAGAGCTGTTCGAGCTGCTGGGTCCCAGTTGATGATAAACTCACCACGGTAGATCCAGCCTTTCTTGTAAAGGTCCACAAAGACCTTGCGAACGGCTTTTGACAAACCTTCGTCAAGAGTGAAACGCTCACGAGAGTAGTCTACAGAGAGGCCCATCTTACCCCATTGTTCCTTGATAGTAGTGGCATACTCGTCTTTCCATTCCCAGACCTTATCGAGGAATTTTTCACGACCCAGGTCGTAACGCGTAATGCCCTCACCACGCAAGCGCTCCTCAACCTTAGCCTGAGTCGCAATCCCCGCGTGGTCCATACCAGGAAGCCAAAGCGTATCAAACCCTTGCATGCGTTTTTGACGGATGATGATATCTTGCAAAGTCGTATCCCAAGCATGACCAAGGTGAAGTTTACCTGTAACGTTTGGTGGTGGAATCACGATTGAATAAGGCTTAGCCTTTTTATCGCCTGAAGGCTTGAAAACATCTTCATCAAGCCATTTTTGGTAACGACCAGCCTCAACTTCGGCTGGATTGTATTTAGGTGAAAGTTCTTTAGACATGTGTGTTCTCCTTAATTATTAGTTTCCTAATTAGCTTCTATTTTAATTTCTTATTTAGTTTCTTGCGTATTTTTATCTGTTCTTTTTTTAGTTTATTAACATCTTCTTTTGTTATATTATATTTTATATCCCATAATTTTTGTTTCAATCTATAATTTAAATTGTAAATTTCGTAATATTTTAACTCTAAATCAGTCCTATTTTTTTCTATCTTTTTTATTTGAGAAATATATTTATAGTCTATATTAAAAATTTGATAAATTAACAAAAGTTCGGAAGAAATTATAATTAACATAAAAATTAACAGGAAGATATTTACCAGAAAATTCAATTTAAATAGATTATAAAAATTCAATAGAATAAATATTAAATAAAGTGAATAAAGATGAGGCGATACAAACCCAACTAAGGAGGTTAGTATTAAAATAGTTTTTTCTTTAGGCGAATCAGAATTGAGTTTAGATAGCAATTTTATTAGGGACGGTTGCAAAAATAAAAGAATAACTGAAAATAATGATAAATACATATTTACTTCATTATTCACATTTCCCGCCCAAAATAACATTATTAAGTTTAGAATTATCAATCCCCATCTTAAAAAATTCCATAAGAAATTATTATTAATTCTAACCTCATTTTTTGAACGTTCCCAATCATATTTCAAGAGTAACCTTAGATACTGAATGAGTTTTTGCGATTTTTCTTCTGAGTAATCAAAATCATTTAAAAGATCCCAAATATGTCCATCTTTCATGTAATACTCATTAGTATATTTAATATTTCTACAATAGCCATATGGATTGATTTGTGTTCTAAGACAATTTACTGCAGACTCCCTATTTTCTCCATTTAGCAAATCAACAATTATTAACTTTATGCTTTTTCTCCATTCAGAGCGTTCTTTAGTAATATAATCAAGTTGATTTCTTTTACTATTATTAGCGAAAACTAAAATTGCACTCAAGATAGCCCCTAGACCAGCTCCACTAATTAGAGTAATAATCTGGCTTATTTCCAATCTTCTAACCTCGCTTTCGAAATTTTTCAACACATCCCAACTGTTCGATTTTCTCGAACAGTTCAACTAACAGTTTCTTTAACGTTGGCCTTGAGCTTCCCACTCATTCCTCAGCAAGCCATATATGAGACTGTCACAGCGATTCCCTTGGGCATCTTTGCGGTCTCGAATGCGAGCTTCGAGGGTAAAGCCTAATTTTTCAGCGACTCGTTGACTTTGGACATTGTAACCAAAACAAGTTAGTTCAATCTTGTGTAGGTTCAATTCTTTAAAAGCTAAATCAATCAAGGTACGTGCCGCTTCCGGAACATAACCTCGACCCCTATAGTCTGGATGTAAGATATAGCCAATCTCCAAGACATCATCCTCGTGACGACGAGGGAAATCAACAGAGCCGATGATAGTATCGGTCCCTTTAACCACTATGCCGTAACCAGCTGGGAGATTGTCCTTTTCATTGCGCTCGGGCAGAATATGCTCCAGATAATAAATCTCATCTTCCAAGGTCTTGACGGGCGGAAAACCTGCTGGATAGGAAACTTCTGGCCTACTGGCATAGTCAAAGATATCCACAACATCAGGCACGGAACGGACTCGCAAGACCAGACGCTCGGTCTCTATTCGTTCTGGCAACTCTGCTCTTGTCATCCTTCTACCTCGCTTTCTACAAAAAATCGCCCCTGCCATCTACATGACAGGGACGAATGTGCTTATCCGCGGTACCACCCAATTTCGGGCAGAGCCCGCTACTCTCATCTCTAAAACAAAAAGACATTTTTATTTCAATTTTTCATCCATCAGTAACCAGTTTTGACACATTTGTGGACTTCTCAGCACCGCCACTTTCTGTAAAATGTGGAATTCAAAACACCTCTAATGGCTTTATTTTAACAAGTTTTTGACGGAAATGCAAGGGGCAAGAAAGATTACTTGAACTTGATGCCGTTTTCTTTTAATTTCTTGATGGTAGCTGGACCGATTCCTTTCAAGGCAAGGAGTTCTTTTTCAGTCCAGTTTTTAAAATCAGAAGCTGACTTGATGCCTTCATCATAGAAAGTCTTGGCGCGGTCGACTGAAAGTCCACCTAGGTTCGCTGCGAATTCTTCTACAGAGCTTGTAACCTTTTGAGCTTGCTCTTTAGTTGCTTCTACTGCTTGTTCCACTTTTTTAGAGACAACTTTTCCCACTTCACTAGCAGATTTTTCTGCATGCTTCACAACTTTTTTTGTTTCTTCGACAACTTTGGTCACTGTAGTTGAAAATGCGCCTGAACGGCGAAGGCTATTTCGCAATTGTTTTTTACGTTGGAGTTTCTTTGACATGATAAAATCCTTTCAATAAAAAATCCCTGCTCTGACAAGGATTTAATAAAGATATTCTATCAAGATTTTGGGAAAAAATCAAGAAAGGATATTCATTTTAATAGTTTCTCTCACCAAACAAACCTTCTGGTAAATCATGGAATCCCTTTCCTGCCTTGAAGTTTTCAAACTTACCCAGCAAAAACTGATAAGCATCCAAACGGCTCTCGTAGCGAATCATAGCATCTTTGGCACGCTCGTCTTGGTCTTCTTCGTAGACTTTTTGACTTTCCTTGTGCGCCATGTCGTTGATCATGATCTGGGTATTAACCCAGTTCTCAAATTCCTTCATAAATTCCTGTTCGTAACTCATTAGTTCTCCTTATTCTAATCCACGGAAGTAGTCCGTATCAATCTCTCGGTAGGGCTGGATATCCTGAACGTACTCTAACACTCCTTGAAATTCTCCGTTCTCATCATGCACCGCAGCATAGGTAATGTGGACAAACTTGCCTCGCGACTCTGACTTGAACCACATTTCATACTTGTCCTTGACCCCTTCACGAAGACCTTTCATAACGGCCTTCACCTTGTCTAAGTACTTGGGCGGATGGCAAAGTTCAACATTGCGTCCGACTTGGGACGGCGTCCGTTTGAAAATCATCTCATCAGCTGGCGTATTGTCATTGTAATACTGGAAAATATCGTCTTTATTGACAAAGGTAATCTCCATAGGGAGGTGATTGAGGATGAGGTTGGCCTGCTCGACGGAGAGATAGCCATTCCCAAAAGCCTGTTGACTATGGCGGTCCAGCACTGCTTCCTTTTCCTTAGGGGTAAAGGTAATGGTAAACTGACCTTCTGGTGTATCGATAACTTGCTGCACTTGACCTTCAGCCGTGTCTAGTTGAACAGGTTCCTCTGCACTCTTTTCCTCAACAAAGCGATGGCGCTCTGGCACCCATTTCTCAGACGGACGGACGATGGCATAGCCGTAAGCATCGCTCTCCTCCGCAATCTGAAGCCAGTCATCCTGAGTAAAGGACTCAAGTAGAATCATGAGAAGGATGGACTCTTCCTTGAAAATCATACTTTCAAACTCTGTCGCAAAAGCTTCAAAATCTTCTTTTACAGTGTTAATCGACACTTCTGGTAGTGACTTGGCTGTCGTTAGAGCTGTTTGAAAGAGTTCTCTGATCTGATCATCCACTCCCCACATAACTTTTGGAGGTGAATCGTGTCCATAGCGCTCCATGATGGGAAAAAAAAGCTCTTCCTTGCGCTGATAGTGGATGTCAAATTGGCCCAAAAGCTCCATTTGACGAACCAAACCCTTGCGCATCTCTGCCAGCATTTCCTCGTCTTCCATAGACTCATAGGTATCTAACAGTCTCCGAATGCGAATCAAGGCAGCACGGAGAGCCAGATTTTCATCCTTAAAGACGCGAACGGGGTGGCCTGGGTGCTCGGTATCTGCAACTTCGACACCCTTAACAGCATTTTTAAAAAGATTAGCATGGACATCGCAGAGTTCCATGACATCTTCAAAAGTAACTCCTGAGTCTGAGTTCATCAGCTCATGCTCCATGAGGGAAATCTCGATGGCCGACACACCTGTAAAAGTCGCATCAAAACGCTCCTGAACTGACTCAGGAGAGGCGCCATTGTGCAATTCTAACAAAATATCCCGTAGGATATGAATCCGTTCATCTGCCATTAGTCTAATCCAATCACTTCGTAACCATTCGCTTCCAATGTGCGGACAATCTTGTCCATAGGAGTTCCTTCAAGCTTAGAACCCTGTTTGAGCGATACCTTGCGACCGACTGTATTGCGCATCAAGGGATTGGCTAGCGGTTTAAAACCCAGCTCCACTAGAATTTCCAAGACTTCTGGATGCTTATCCACCACTTCTGCAACAGGAATTGACACATCGATGATATTGTCCATGACGACCTCCATTGTATATTCTAAAATGATTTTACTGCTTATATTATACCATAAGGACGATTAGCATACACTAAAAAAGAGGGGCACCCCCTCTTTCTTATACTCAATGAAAATCAAAGAGCAAACTAGGAAGCTAGCCACAGACTGTACTTGAGTACGGCAAGGCGACGCTGACATGGTTTGAAGAGATTTTCGAAGAGTATTAGTTTTTATCCAGATTGCGTAGCATCTCGTCAATCTTGTTTCCATATTCGATGGATTCGTCTTTGACGAAGGTCAAATCTGGGATTTTGTACAATTTCAAATTGCGACCAAGTTCACGTTTGATGGTACCAGTTGCTTTTTCAAGCCCAATTTGAGCTTTTTGGTTATCCGAAGCAAGGTTACTCAAAATGGTGTAGTAAACCTTGGCAACAGACAAGTCACCCAGCATCTGAACATCTGTAATGGTCACACCTTGGACACGCGGATCACGGACTTTCTTTTGCAAAATCTCATTGACTTCACGCTTGATTTCCATGCCCACACGATCCGTACGGAAATGATTTGCCATGATATTCCTTTCTCTACTTTGAACCAAAAGCTAGGCCAGCAGACCTAGCTTTTTCTAGAAGATAGAGGAACTAGAGCCATTTGAATCTAGGAAACAAGCCTTTGATAGAACTGAAGTTCATCAATGCGCTGTTGACAACGAGTCAAATGAGCTATTGTTTCTCTATTATCTCTTGATTTCTTCCATGACGTATGCTTCAATGACATCATCCATCTTGATATCATTGTAGCCGTCGATCATCAATCCACCTTCACGACCGTTAGTAACTTCTTTGACGTCGTCTTTGTAGTGTTTCAAGCTTGCGAGTTCACCGTCATAGATAACGACACCGTCACGGATGACACGGACTTTAGAATCACGAGTAACTTTACCACTCATAACCATGAATCCACCGATGGTTCCCACTTTAGATACCTTGAAGGTTTCACGAATAACCGCTTCACCAATAACTTTTTCTTCGAATTCAGGATCCAACATCCCTTTCATGGCTTCTTCCATCTCTTCGATAACCTTGTAGATAATGCTGTGGAGACGGATTTCCACATCGTCTGCTTCTGCTTGTTGACGCGCTTGTGGTGTAGGGCGTACGTTGAAACCAACGATGAAGGCATTTGAAGCTTCGGCAAGAGTCACGTCAGATTCATTGATAGCACCGACTGCTGAGTGGACAATGGTAACTTTGACACCTTCTACATCGATCTTTTGAAGGGAGGCAGAAAGGGCTTCAACTGAACCTTGTACGTCGGCCTTGATGATGACGTTAACAGACTTAAGCTCACCAGCTTTAAGCGTATCAAAGAGGTTTTCAAGGCTGACACGTTGGGTAGCTTGACGTTGTTTCATGAGGGCACGTTTTGCACGCTCTTCACCTGCTGCACGCGCAGATTTTTCATCTTCGTAAACAGCAAAGTGGTCACCCGCCATTGGCGCTTCGTTCAAACCTGTGATAGAAACCGGCGTTGATGGGCCTGCAACCTTGACACGACGACCAAGGTCATTGGTCATGGCACGGACACGACCGAAGGTATTTCCGACAACGATTGGGTCTTGGACATTCAAGGTACCTTGTTGAACAAGAAGGGTTGCGACCGCACCTTTTCCTTTATCCAAGCGAGCTTCGATAACCGTACCGATCGCACGAACTGTTGGGTCTGCCTTGAGTTCTTGGATTTCAGCCACAAGTAGGACCGTTTCCAAGAGTTCATCGATATTTTGATTGAACTTAGCTGAGATTTCGACAAACTCAGAATCTCCACCCCAAGCTGTTGACATAACCCCATGCTCTGCCAATTCACCGATAACGCGTTCTGGATTGGCACCTGGTTTATCAATCTTGTTGATAGCTACGATAATTGGAACGTTGGCCGCTTTTGAGTGGTTGATGGCTTCGATAGTCTGAGGCATAACCCCGTCATCTGCCGCAACGACCAAGATGGTAATATCGGTAACAGAAGCACCACGCGCACGCATAGAGGTAAAGGCCGCGTGCCCTGGTGTATCAAGGAAGGTAATCTTCTTGCCATTTTCCACGATTTGGTAGGCACCGATATGCTGAGTGATACCACCTGCTTCACCTGTCGCAACACGAGAGTTACGAAGGGTATCCAAAAGTGTTGTCTTACCATGGTCAACGTGTCCCATGATGGTTACAACTGGTGGACGCTCAACCAATTCATCTTCATTGAGATAGCCATCTTCGACGAAGAAACGTTCGATGTCCGCATTGTCCACTTCAACCTTTTGTTTGGCTTCGATACCATAATCCACCATGAGGAGTTCGATGGTTTCTCCATCCAAGGATTGGTTTTGTGTGGCCATCACACCCATCATAAAGAGTTTCTTAACGATTTCTGCTGGTTCACGTTTGATACGTTTTGCGATTTCCGCAACAGTCATACCATCTGTATACTCAAATTCTGTTGGCAATTCATGGAACTTACGTTCTGTAACAGGTTTTGGTGCCTGATTGCGATTATTTTGCTTGTTGCCTTTTTTATTCTTTTTGTTGTTATTCCAGTTACTATTTCTTTGATTTCTCACTTGATTCTGACTACTTCGATTCTTTTGTTGTTTTCTAGGACCATCTTCTTCGTGATCATAATCGTCACGTTCTTTGTCTGGTCGAGCTTGTTTTTTACGACGTGTATCCACTGGCGCTTCTTTCGCTACAGGAGCTACTGTTACTGCTGGCTGCGTTTGTTCAGCTAGCTTAGCAGCTTCTTCAAAGATTTCCTCTGGCTCCTTGCGTTTGTTAGCTTGAGCCAAGGCTTCTTTGGCTGCTTGCGATTGTTTGAAGCGCTCCTCGCTTGAGCGTGCGTACTCTGCATTTTGCTCTGCTTTTAGGGCTGCTGCACGGGCTTTAAAGTCAACACGTGGTCCAGCTTGTTTTGGCTGGAAGTCTTGTTGCTGACGGCGATCATTGCCACGATTCCCTTGACCTTGTGGTTTTTTCCCTTGGTCGTTGAAACGGCGATTGTCGCGGTTTCCTTGACCAGGTTTGCCACCATTACGGCTGTCATTTTTCTGACGGCTGCCGTTTTGTTGTTGGTCACGGTTGTTGCCCTTGTTTTGTTTGCGTCGCTCTGCCTGCTCTTTGGCACGCGCCTCACGCTCCGCCTTGAAGTTTCGACTCTGTGGTCTTGCGGCCACTACTTTTTCTTCCTTAGGAGCTACAGGTGTAGCTGGTTTGCTTTCTTCCTTAGCGACAACTGGTTTAGCTGAAACAGGCTTTTCTGCTTTCTTTTCTACACTTACTTTTGGTGCTGCAGGTTTTGCTTCTGTTTTAGGAGCGGATGCAGACTTAAAGCTGGCAGCGATTTGCTCAGCAGCAGCGGTTTCCACGCTCGATGAGTGGCTTTTTACATCCAAGCCCAACTCTTTTGCACGCGCTACAACTTCTTTACTTTCTTTTCCAAGTTCTTTTGCGATTTCGTACAATCTTTTCTTAGACAAATCATGTCCTCCTCTTCTATTCCATAAGAGACCTCATTTTCTTTGTAAATCCAGCATCAGTCACAGCCAAAACCTTTCTTGATTTTCCGACTGCTATGCTTAATTCCAGTGTTGAAAACACGGTTACAGTTTCTACTTGATAATAATGACTTTTATCTTGAATCTTCTTGGTTAGATTAGGGCCAGCATCATGGGCTAGAAAGACTAGCTTGGCTTTCTGGTCTTGAATAGCCTTGACTACCAATTCCTCACCCGATATAATCTTGCCTGCTCGTTGAGCCAGTCCCAAGAGATTGCTTACTTTTTGCTTATTCAAGTCCTAACTCTCTTCTTTTTACTTTGTGATCCACATAAGCGATCAACTCGTCATAAAAGCTTTCTTCAACTTCCATGTTAAAGCTGCGGTTAAAGACTTTCTTCTTTTTTGCCTCTAGGGCTTCTGTATTGTCTAGCTTGATATAAGCGCCACGACCATTGGCCTTGCCTGTCGGATCGATAAATACCTGTCCTTCTTTGTTCTTGACAATACGGAGTAAATCACGCTTGTCAATCACTTCGTTAGACACAACAGACTTGCGCAAAGGGATTTTTCTTGTTTTCATCTTTCCCTCCTCTAGCAGCTTTTATTCTTCGATCAATTCATCCGCAACTGCGTAATCAACTTGACCTGCTTCTTCCATGGCTTCAAACTCACTAGCAGACTTAATATCGATACGGTAACCTGTCAAGTGAGCTGCCAAGCGAACGTTTTGTCCACGACGACCAATGGCAAGAGAAAGCTTGTTATCAGGTACAACGACCAAGGCACGCTTGCTGTCGTTTTCATCAAAGATAACTTGGTCAACCTCTGCAGGTGCGATAGCATTGTAGATAAATTCAGCTGGATCTGCTACCCACTCGATAACGTCGATGTTTTCTTCGACAGGAATCATACGATCACTCTTGGCATCGTAACGAGCAGGGTGGAATTTGCTGGTGATTTTCTTGATATTAGCACCACCACGTCCAACGATTGTCCCGATAGCATCCACGTTAGGATTGTGGCTACGAACGGCAACTTTCGTACGATCACCAGCTTCACGGGCTACGCTCATGATTTCAACAGTTCCATCGTACACTTCTGGAATTTCTTGCTCCATCAAGCGTTTGATCATTTCTGGATGGCTACGGCTAACAAATACGTTGACACCACGAGGGTTGTCTTCAACCTTGTAAACGTAGACTTCGATACGGTCATGGGAAGCAAACACCTCTCCAGGGATTTGGTCTTGTTTTGATAATTGGGCTTCGATGCTGCCAAGGTTGACATAGATAAAGCGGTTATCAAATCGTTCTACTGTACCAGACATGATTTCTTGTTCATGTTCTTTATAAGTATTGTAAGTGATGGCACGTGTTTGCTTGCGCATTTTTTCCATGATGGTTTGTTTGGCAGATTGGGCAGCTACACGACCAAACTCAGCTGGTGCTTCTTCAAACTTGATTTTGTCACCAAGCTCATAGGCTGAATTAATGGCAAGGGCATCTTTCAAGCTAATTTCCAAACGGCTATCAAATACTTCATCAACCACTTCACGAACAGTATAGACAGTAAAGTCACCTGTTTTTTCGTTGAAGTCAATAGCTACGCTGTCTGATTGACCATAGCGTCTGCGATAAGCGGAACGAAGCGACTCTACTACTGCGTCGATGATATCTTCTTTTTTGATTCCCTTGTCTTCTTCCAAAATGCGGAAGGCCTCTAGCATTTCTTTACTCATGTTCTTTTTACTTTTGAATCCTCAAAAGCTATCCTTTCTTTTCTATAGTTTTACTGCTAAACGTGCTTTTGATACTAAACTGTATGGAATTTGGACGGTTTTCTTACGTGTCTTGTCCATATATTCCATGGTCAACTCGTCTTCTTCAAAGGATACCAAAGTTCCTTCAAAGACTTTTTGCTTATCAATGGCTTGGTAGAGCCCGACATGGATGTATTTCCCAACTGCTCCAGCGACAGCATCCTTGGTTTTCAAAGGACGTTCCAAGCCTGGACTGGTGATTTCTAGGAAATATTGTTCTGGGAAGGGATCGGGCTTGATAGTGTCTAGGACAGGACTGATGATTTCTGTCAAGTCTGCCGTGTCGTTCAAGGTAATTCCTTCAGGTTTATCTACAAAAATACTGAGAATCATGTCACTGCCAATCTTTCCATACTCGATATCCACGAGTTCGAAAGGCGCTTGAATGACAGGTTCTACAACTTCTCTGACTAATTCTACGATTGTTGCGATTGCGTCCACCTCCTCATAAGCAAGAGGCGAAGATATTTCCCCGCCTCTCTTTCTCATATTCTTACTATCAGTATAGCACGTTTGTCCATTTATGTAAAGCATAAGCACTCAAACGGCTGGTTTTCAAGCTATTTCTTAAAATTCTGCCTCAACTCGGTAGATCACTTGACCTTTGCTGGAGAATTTTTGCTCATATTCCGTCATGACATTGCCTTCAAAATCACTGGCATGTAAGTCTAGCCAAACACCATTGAGCTTCATGCCATACTGAGAAAAGCTCACTAGGCTGTACTCAAACAAGCCACGATTATCTGTCTTGAAATGGATTTCCCCATTCTCAGGCAAGATGCGCTTGAAGGTATCCAAGAAACTCTTGTAGGTCAAACGACGTTTTTCATGGCGTTTTTTAGGCCAAGGATCTGAAAAGTTTAGGTAGAGACGATCAATTTCACCGTCTTCGAAATAGTCAGTCAGATCTGAACCATCTACCCACAGCAATTTGATGTTGGGCACTCCAACTTCAAGTACCTTGTCCAAGGCATAACTCAAGACCGACTTTTGGATATCAATCCCAATGTAGTTGATGTCAGGATTTTGCTTGGCCATTCCTGATACGAAGGCCCCTTTCCCACTTCCAACTTCAACATGAATAGGATGATCATTTCCAAACAAGTCTCGCCATTTCCCTTTTGCTTCCAAGGGATTGAGGACCACATACTGAGGATTGGCCTCTAGTAACTCTGTCGCCCCTTTACGATTTCTAACTCTCATCTCTTCTTTCCATACTTGTCACGGAAGACACGCAAGGCATAAATCTCCCGGTTTACATTATCTAAATCTTGATTTACAAAGTATTTGGCAATCTGGTTCAAGTAAGAATACTGACCATACCAATACAATTTATCTAACACTGTCTGATTGTACTTATAGCCGTAGTCTCTCAACCATTGACGCCACTGATGATCTGGAATATAATGACACAACATATGCGCCACATCAAACATACGATCCGTCAGGCGAACCGAATCCCAATCCACTAGATAAACAAGCCCACTCTCTGTCTCAATCCAATTACTATGGCGAAGATCACCATGCACAATCGTTGCATGATCTTCCCTAAAGCCTGGAACTGTCCTGCGCAAATCATCAATCACCGAATTTAAGTACTGATGTCGTTTCAAGACTTCAGGTGCTTCTTGCCTCCAAGACTGCAACAAGTCTACTGGCGTCTCCATGCTATATCCCAAACGGCTCAACTGCTTCATCAAGGGACGTGAGCGGTGGAGACGCGTCAAGATATTGATGATCTGCTTGCGATTCATGTCGTGCGGGGTCAAGATTTTGCCCGTCAACCATTCTTGGGCACACATATCACGACCGTCCGCTAAACGACGAGTCCATAGTAATTGAGGAGCGATTTGTTCTCTGGCTAGCCCAGGTAGGATTGGAGAGGTGTTCATTTTTACAAAGACGCGCTTCCCATCAGGGTAGCTTCCCATATAAGCCTTGCCACTCTTCCCAGGTATCGGAGTCAGCGTTAGCTCATTATCACCCAAGTCCATTTCTTTCCTCCGTATAAAGTTTCCTTACTATTCTACTAGTTTTTGGTCTATTCGTCAACCAATCTTTTCAGTTGGTAAGGTAAATAAAACAATTGTAGGAAGAGACTAGCTCCTACAAGAGCCAACAAGGCTATTTTTTCTTGAAAAACCACTGCTCCAACCAGCAATTCTAACAAAAGAACTGCACTTCCCACACCAACTACAATCTGTTTCAATCCCTTCTCTTTCTCCCCTTTTTCTAATGGAAAGAGCTGGGTCAAGTATTGGTAATCAAAGGCGTGATAAAGGGCTAGCAACTGGAAGAGCAATAGGTAGTTAAATAGAACCACTACTGCCGTCGCAATCCAAGCTTGCTCGATAAAGACCTGCGCTAACAAAGAAAGCAAGAGCAGACGTAGACTGAGGGCAAAGAGGTCTCCATTTCGCAGGTAAGAGCGGAGATAGAGGTTTTGCCAAATCTTTCCAGGCGCTTTCTGAACTGCTTTAAGGATGAAATCCAGATAAGCGCGACGTTTGACACTATTTGAAACGCCCTTGACCTGAGTAAAGAGAGCAAAGAAACGAAGCAAGACTTGCTTGCGCTTGCTTTCTTGGGCAATGACATAGTCCCAGTCAATTCCGTTCCCAGTAAAAAATTTACTAACTTTTTGACGAAAAATCAGGTATTTCCCAGTTCCCAATAAAAGCACATAGATGAGAAAGACTGGCAAGCCATAACCCATGGCTAAAAACAAGGGCGCAAATAAGAGTAAAAAGAGGGTTTGCACAATTGTCCAGAAAACCAATGAACGTGACGTCTGCCCTTTGAGGTGGGACTTGACCTCCTCTTCACTGACTAAGAGAAAGAGCTTGTCAGGTACTTCCATGTAGGTCGCGATTCCTCCCCAAGCCAAAAGCAAGATAGATACTATTACTAAAAACAAGAGAATGGGCCAATGATTTTCAGGAAAATCTTGCAAGAGTTGACTGTACTGGTAGGCTATAAAACCGATGAGAACCAGCAGGAACAAGACAAAGTGGTCATTGAGAACATAACGGAGATAACCGACACATTCCTTACGAAAAGCCTGCTTTCTCTTTAAAAACAAGTCTTTCATAGCTCCTCCTCTTTGGTCAGAGCCAAGTAAATATCATTCAAACTAGCATCAGGCATATCAAAGGCCTCGCGGAGTTGCTGAAGGTTCCCCTGAGCCCTCACTTCCCCCTTATGGAGGATGACAAAGGCATCGCACATCCTCTCCGCCGAGTCCAAAACATGAGTACTCATGAGGATGGACTTGCCTTTTTGCTTTTCCACTTCCAAAAGCTGAATCAAGTCAGAAATAGCCAGCGGATCGAGGCCAAGGAAAGGCTCATCAACGATGAAAAGACTCGGATCCACCACAAAAGCACAGATAATCATGACCTTCTGCTTCATCCCTTTGGAGAAATGCACTGGAAACCAGTCCAATTTTTGGTCCAGGCGGAACATTTTTAACAAAGGTTCCACACGATCAAAAGCCACTTTTTGCTCAATACCATAGGCCATGGCAACCGTCTCGATATGCTCTCTGAGGGTCAGTTCTTCATACAAGCTAGGCGTTTCTGGGATATAGCCAATCTGCTTGCGGTAGCTAGTCGCATCTTCTCGCAGGGTCAAACCATTAATCTTGATTTCCCCACTGTAAGGCGTCAAAAGACCGATAATCTCATTGATAGTCGTTGATTTCCCAGCACCGTTGAGACCAATCAAACCGACCAACTGCCCACTTTCAACTGTAAAGGACACATCTTTCAAGACAGGAACGTGAACATAGCCTCCTGTCAGGTTTTTAATTTCTAACATATTTTCTCCGAATCTGGTATAATGTAGCTATATTATATCAAAATTCAATACAGTAGAGGTGGATTTTATGTCAGATTGCATTTTTTGTAAGATCATCGCAGGGGATATTCCTGCTTCAAAAGTATACGAAGATGAGCAGGTTCTTGCCTTTCTTGATATCTCTCAAGTAACGCCTGGACACACCTTAGTCGTGCCAAAAGAGCACTACCGCAATCTCTTGGAGATGAATGCTGCGAGCGCCAGCCAACTCTTTGCACAAGTGTCAACAGTGGCTCAAAAAGTTATGAAGGCTACCAAGGCTGTCGGCATGAATATCATTGCCAATTGCGAGGAAGTTGCCGGTCAAACGGTCTTTCATACCCATGTGCACCTTGTTCCTCGCTACGGTGCAGAAGATGACCTAAAGATTGACTTTATCGCCCACGAACCTGACTTTGACAAACTTGCCCAAGTCGCTGAAACTATTAGAAATGCTTAGGGAGATGCCATGAAACTATCAAATCTACTGCTATTCGCAGGAGCTGCAGCTGGAAGTTATTTTGTCGTAAAAAATCGCCAAGCCATTCAGGATGAAGTGCTAGATACAACTGACCGCGTCGAAGCTATCAAGGATGATTTGGATATCATCCAAAATAGCCTCCAAATCATCAACCAACAAAAAGCACTTATCAAGGAATACCAAAAAGATTTAACCTATAAATTCAAAGTCTTGGAAAAAGATTTCCAAACCAGAATGGCGATCCTCCAAGAAGAAAAACAAGAATAATAAATCCTCCAACTTTCCTTAAATCCATTTTGGATCACTAGATTCGAACAGAAAAGGGAGGGAATGAAAGTGAAACAGTTTTTAAAAGTTCTAGCGAAGGTCATCGCGATCCCTTGTGGTTGCCTCTGCCTGCTTGCAGCCTTGGCATTTCTACTACTGATGAATCTTTTCAAGGCCTCACCGAGTGACATCCAAAAAGGGAATGAATCCTTAAAACAAATCTTTATCTCTCTTGATATGCCTCCTAAGAAAGTAGAATCAAATGGAAGGTATCAATTCGAGGGTGGAGGCTTACATTTTTATGTTACTTTCTCAGATGAGGTCATCAATAGCCACCCCGTCCTAAAAGAAAGTCCAAAACTCACCAAAAACCGACTCGAAGTCTATGTCCTCCAGACAGGAGAGATTTCATACTATAAAGTTGGAGACAACTTGTTCAACCATGGCTTATTCCAATTTTTAGAGAAGGAAAGCGAGAAGTATCTCCAAGAAATTGGAAAGAAATTTAATCCCAATTACTCAATTCTCTTTTGGAATGATCAGGGAAGTCTAAAAAAGGGAATTGCATTCTATGAAAAAGCTTTGACTTTGGTGGATATTCAGGATAATTCGGCGATCAAACACATTGATACCGTCACCATTAAGCCTGGTAAAGAAGCGGAAATCAAGCAACTCATCCGGGAGATGGATGCAGCTGGCCTGCTTACTCAAAAGTATAAATAGCAGGCTAACTGGAAAATGATTTTTCGATGCTAAATTTTCAAAGATAACGCAAAAAAGAGCCAATCGGCTCTTTTTACTTTATTCTCCTTCAAAGGCATCTTTTATATGCTCAAAGAAGCCTTTTTTCTTTGGATTGACTTTCAAATCACCCGCAGCTGCGAATTCTTTAAGCGCAGCTTTTTGACGATCATTCAAACCTGTCGGAGTTACAACATTAACGGTAACGTATTGGTCACCAACAGCACCACCACGAAGGCTCGGAGCACCCTTGCCACGTAGACGGAATTTCTTGCCAGTCTGAGTTCCCTCTGGAATGACCAATTCAACGTCACCATGCACAGTTGGAATTTCCACAGTATCACCAAGGGCTGCTTGAACAATATTAAGGTTCAGCTTGTAGAAAATAGTTGTTCCTTCACGTTCAAACTTATCACTGGCTTCAACTGAAACCACCACGTACAAGTCCCCGTAAGGTCCACCATTAAAGCCTGCTTCACCTTGACCAGCGAGTCGGATTTGTTGGCCTGTTTCCACACCGGCAGGGATTTTTACATGTACACTATGGGCTTGTTTTTCATGACCTGTTCCATGACATGTAGTACATGGGTCTTTAATTTCTTTTCCTCGACCATGACAGACATCACAGGTTACTTGGCGACGCATCATACCAAGAGGAGTCTGCGTATCAACGTTAATGACACCTGCACCATGACAGCGTCCACAAGTGACTGGACTTGTTCCTGGCTTAGCACCAGATCCGTTACAGGTACGACAGCTTGCTTCACGGTTGTATTTCACTTCTTTTTCCGTTCCAAAGATAGCTTCTTCAAAAGTCAAATTCACACGGTACTGGAGGTCATCCCCTTGACGAGGGGCGTTTGGATTGCGCGAAGCTCCGCCTCCACCGAAGAAACTTGAGAAGATATCTTCAAAACCACCGAAGCCACTTGCTCCGTCAAAGCCACCGAAACCACCAGCACCACCAAAGCCACCGTTGGCACCTGCAGCACCATATTGGTCGTAGGCTGCACGTTTTTGGTCGTCACTCAAAGTCTCA
Organism: Streptococcus oralis; assembly: GCF_003943415.1. Taxonomy (GTDB): domain Bacteria; phylum Bacillota; class Bacilli; order Lactobacillales; family Streptococcaceae; genus Streptococcus; species Streptococcus oralis_BJ. Next base: position 33,704 of record NZ_RJPK01000002.1, read on the forward strand.
TAGGCTTCTTGAACTTCCTTGTACTTTTCCTCAGCACCAGGATCCTTGTTGATATCTGGGTGATATTTTTTTGAAAGCTTACGATAAGCCTTTTTGATTTCGTCTGCCGAAGCGTTTTTGGACACCCCCAGACGATCATAAAATTCAGTATTGTTCATACAAGATACCAAGACCGTAAAATTCGACTGAAAAATAGGAAATCTGACGCTGGAGCGATGCTCCTAGGCAGATTTATCTTTTTTCCGAGAATTTAGGTCGGGTTCAATTCCTTTCTTTCATATTTAGTAAGAAAGCTCAGAGCTCGAGTTCAATTTCTCGAACACCCTTGTTCCTTTCTATAATTTTCATGTAAATCTTTAGAGGCTATTTTCTATACTCTGCTTCACTTGATCAAACTCTTCATCTGACAGAGTAAATATTAAATCCTCTTCAGCATGCTCGTTCTGTTCTTTAAAATAGTTGTCCATATTCTCTGCCAATCCTAAACCGAGAATCACTTTTCTTGCAAACTCTTGATGTGCAAAACCGATAGCCGTAATGATTTGTTTATCTTGCACAGCCAGTTTGGGTTGGAAATTCTCACGTGGAAGAAATTCAAAATAGTCAAAGAAGTTTTGCCAAATTCCACCTGTAAATTTCGTGTCGTTCAACAAACCTGCTTTTGCCAATAAAAGAGGCGCTGAAGAAATTGCTGCAATTAGGATATCTTGCTCATCAAGACTTCTCAAAAACGAAATCAATTTCTCATCTTGTAGAGCAGGACCTATATTTACCATTCCTGGCAAAATCACACAAGAATAATCTTCTATACGGATTTGATCCAATGTTTTCGTCGGTTGACAGGGCAAACCATCCTCAGAGATCACCATCGAATGCTCAGAAGCTACATAATCAATCGTGATATCAAAAGACAGAGCTAAAGTACTCGTTAAAGTGATTATCTCATAAAGAGAAAAATTAGGATAAATGATACAAAGTACTTTTTTCATACGCAACATCCTCTATTTTACCGAAAAACAGAGGCTGGGTTGCAACCTCTGGATTTCTTCTTATCATTACGACGTTCTAAAATAAAGTCAATTATACTTTGTTTTAGAACTAGTAAGGCGTTTAGGCAAGTCGCCATAGCGATTGCAGTCGAATGACAAACTCTTTAGCTATTTGTCATTCTTAACTACCTCACTCTCCTGATTTTCAAGCTCGGGATAAAATAGTCCACTGGACTATTTTATTTCTCCGTAAACTCTCCGTCTACGACGTCATCGCCTGCGTTTCCTGTTGCTTGTTCACCTTCTGCTCCTGCTTGAGCTTGTTGGGCTGCTGCGGCTTGTTCGTAGAGTTTCACAGCAAGTCCTTGAGCTTTTTCGTTCAATGCTTCAAGTTTTGCTTTCATTTCGTCCAAGTTGTTGTCTTCTTGCGCTTTCTTAAGGTCATCAAGGGCAACTTGGGCAGCATCACGTTCTGCGTCAAAGCCCTTACCTTCAGTTTCCTTGATTGTCTTTTCAGTAGCAAAGATTGCTTGGTCTACTTCGTTACGAAGGTCAACTTCTTCTTTACGTTTCTTATCTGCTTCAGCGTTTGCTTCTGCATCTTTCATCATACGGTCGATTTCTTCGTCAGTCAAACCTGAGTTTGATTGGATGACGATTGTTTGTTCTTTTTGAGTTCCAAGATCTTTGGCCTTAACAGATACGATACCGTTCTTGTCAATATCAAATGTTACTTCGATTTGAGGAATTCCACGAGGTGCAGCTGGAATGTCAGTCAATTGGAAACGTCCAAGAGTCTTGTTGTCTGCTGCCATTGGGCGTTCACCTTGAAGAACGTGGATATCAACGGCTGGTTGGTTATCTGCTGCAGTTGAGAAGACTTGTGATTTAGAAGTTGGAATAGTAGTGTTGCGGTCGATGAGTTTTGTGAAGACGCCGCCCATTGTTTCGATACCAAGTGACAATGGAGTTACGTCAAGAAGGACAACGTCTTTGACATCACCAGTGATAACACCACCTTGGATAGCAGCACCCATAGCAACTACTTCATCAGGGTTAACTGATTTGTTTGGTTCTTTACCAGTTTCAGCCTTAACAGCTTCTACAACGGCTGGGATACGAGTTGAACCACCAACAAGGATGACTTCGTCGATTTCTGACAAGCTCAAGCCTGCATCAGAAAGAGCTTGACGAACTGGAGTTTTTGTACGTTCTACAAGATCACGAGTCAAATCATCAAATTTCGCACGAGTCAGAGTCATTTCCAAGTGAAGAGGTCCAGCCTCACCTGCAGTGATGAATGGTAAGCTGATTTGAGTTGAAGTTACACCTGAAAGGTCTTTCTTAGCTTTTTCAGCCGCATCCTTCAAACGTTGCATTGCCATCTTGTCAGTAGACAAGTCGATACCGTTTTCTTTCTTGAATTCTGCTACCAAGTGGTCGATAATCTTTTGGTCAAAGTCGTCACCACCGAGTTTGTTGTCCCCTGCAGTTGCCAATACATCGAAGACACCGTCACCGAGTTCAAGGATAGACACGTCGAATGTACCACCACCAAGGTCGAATACCAAGATTTTTTCTTCTTTGTCAGTCTTGTCCAAACCGTAAGCAAGTGCTGCTGCAGTTGGTTCGTTGACGATACGTTCTACTTCAAGACCAGCAATTTTACCAGCGTCTTTTGTTGCTTGACGTTGAGCGTCGTTAAAGTAAGCAGGAACTGTGATAACCGCTTTGGTTACTTTTTCACCAAGGTAATCCTCAGCATAACCTTTCAAGTATTGAAGGATCATAGCTGAGATTTCTTGTGGAGTGTATTCTTTACCGTTTGCAGAAACTTTTTCAGAAGTTCCCATCTTAGATTTGATTGAGATAACTGTATCTGGGTTTGTAACTGCTTGACGTTTTGCAGCATCACCAACAATGATTTCGCCGTTTTTGAATGAAACTACAGATGGAGTTGTGCGGTTTCCTTCTGGGTTTGCGATGATTTTGCTTTCAGTTCCTTCAAGAACTGCAACTGCTGAGTTTGTTGTTCCTAAGTCAATACCGATAATTTTAGACATGTTTTTTTCTCCTTGTTAGTTAATTTTCTATTTCTGATATTTCCCTTAAGTGGTGGGGACGTGAGCAACTCCCTTCGGGATTTCATCACTAATTTTTGAGCCTATTGTCTCAAAAATCCCCTGCTTCAGTAGCAAGAGCTACTGAAACTTTCACCACGGCGGGAAATATCTTCCTTGTAAGCCTCCGGCTTGCCTCTTAACTTTCTTCATAGTTTATTGTCGTTTCGGACAAGAGAAGCTACCCTTTTTCTGCTTTAGCAATCCCTCTTGTCCTAATATAAGCATTATAACCACAATGAGGACAAGATAGCCATTCATCTTCACTATTCGCATAGCCGTCCATAAATACAGAAACATTCACACTTCCTGAACATTTATCACATATATTCTTCCCTTGATGATAACGTTGCGCAGTTTCACGATATTCTTCATTTTGTTTCTTATTTTTTTCAAAAATATCTAACATATCTTTCCTCTCTAGTTATACACCACCACCATGGCTGGTCTTAGGATGCGGTCATGGAGTTTGTAGCCTTTTTGGAAGACTTGGGCGATAGTGTCTGCTGGGTGTTCATTGTCTGCTGGGAGAGTTTGGATGGCCATATGGTAGTTATGGTCAAATTCTCCATCAGCTGCGATTTCTTCGATTCCTTCTTCTTTCAAAGCGTGAATCAAGCTCTCTTGCACCATTTCCAATCCCTTTTTGACATCATCTGTCAAACCTTCAACTGCGAGTGCACGTTCTAGGTTGTCGAGCGATGGTAAGATTGCTTTTGCTAAGTCCTGGCTACGATAGCGTTGCAAGTTTTGACGCTCTTCATTGGCACGGCGCTGGATATTTTGCATTTCTGCATGAGCGCGAAGGTATTTGTTTTCGAACTCATCCGCACGTTCATTTGCCAAGTCTAGCTCTGACTTTTCAGGAGTTGTTTCTTCAGTTGTTTCAACAACTTCCTCTTCTTTTACTTCTTCGTTTTTTGTTTCCTCAGACATTTTTCGCCTCCTTTTTAGGAATTTGTGTAATTTCATGTTCAACTCACCTCATAGTGATTACTACTCAAATAGCGGTAGAAATCTGTGAGTTTCATAGTTAGGACTCGATTGACAACATTGAGTTGATTGACCAATTGCTGGTAATCCAGATTGACCGGACCGATAATCGCCAAAATCCCAAAACCTCGATAAGGAATGAGGAACTTACTGCTAATCACTGCTAGATCAGCTAGGCAGGATTCTTGACTATCTGCAACACGAACATTTTGCATCTGATCTTCATGCAGACCTTCACGAATTTCCAAGGCTACCTTCTGTGGTTGGTCAAAAAACTGATAGGCTGCTAGATTGGCAAAATTCAAGAGATTGACCTTGCCCGCCACCACAATGTTTTCATTGAACATTTCCTTAAAAATGTGTTCAAAGAGATCGATAACATTGTCCGTTGTTGTAAAGTAACGCTGGATAATCTGCGGAATCTCCGTCCGAATCTTGTAGTGAATATCCAAAACGGTGTGACCGAGGAAACGTTCCTGAATGATGGTCTTCAGTTTCAGCAAATCCTCTTGCAAGAAATTCCTTGGAATCAGAAACTGACTGGTAACCGTTCGAGACTCGTCTAGGGTGAAAACTGCAAGAGCAGTATGTTGTCCTAGAACGACAATATCGAAAGCTGTCAGGCGCTGTCTACTTGGCTCAACATCCAGAGCCACTACCGTACAGCCACTTAGGTCTGTTAGTAGATTGGCAGCCTCTTGCAGAATATCCTCCAGTTTGAAAAATTCCTGATCAAAGGCTTTAACAATCTCATAAACCTCATTTTCAGCCAGTCGGTCAAAATCCAGTGAATGTTTTACATAGTACTGAAAACCAGCGACACTTGGCATCCGACCACTAGAAGTATGAGCTTTCTCAAGCAAACCTTGCTTTTCTAGAGCCGCCATATCATTACGAATGGTTGCACTGCTAGAGTTAATAGACTCTTGTAGTGCTTTGGATCCGACAGGTTCGTGCGTTTTGGTAAAGATGTCAATAATCAGATTCAAAATATCCTGCTGACGCTCTGTAACCATCTCATCACTCCCCTCTGTCAGATTGATTAGCACTCGATACACCCAAGTGCTAACTTATGATTCTATTATACACCCTTAAAAGAGAATGTCAAGACAAAAACTCAAAAAATTAGCACTCTTTTATCAAGAGTGCTAAAAATCAGTCTAAAGACCTAGAAAAAAAGACCGCCCTCAGGCAATCTTTCTTCTATATTAGTAAAGGTCAAGATAATTATCAACTTCCCATTGTGAAACAAAGGTTGCGTAGCTAGCCCACTCGATACGTTTGGCTTCAAGGAAGCTCGTATAGATGTGGTCACCTAGGGCTGCCTTGACCACTTCATCCTCAGTCAAAGCTTTCAAAGCGTTGTGAAGCGTTGACGGAAGGTCTGTGATTCCAGCTTCCTTACGTTCATCAGCTGTCATGATGTAGATATTTTCTTCTATAGGAGCTGGTGCTTCGATTTTGTTTTCAATACCATGCAAACCAACTTCCAAAAGAACTGCCATAGCGATATATGGGTTTGCCATTGGGTCTACTGAGCGCAACTCAAGACGAGTTCCCATACCACGTGAAGCCGGTACGCGCACAAGTGGCGAGCGATTACGACCAGCCCAAGCAATATAAACAGGCGCTTCATAACCTGGAACCAAACGTTTGTAGGAGTTAACCGTTGGGTTCATGATGGCAGTATAGTTGTAAGCATGCTTGATCAAACCACCAAGGAAATGGTAGGCCGTTTCAGACAACTGCATTCCTTTTGGATCATTTGGATCAAAGAAGGCATTGTTACCTTCTGCATCAAACAAGGACATATTACAGTGCATACCTGATCCGGCGATACCAAATTTTGGTTTCGCCATAAAGGTTGCGTAAAGACCGTGTTTACGAGCAATGGTTTTAACAACAAGCTTAAAGATCTGAATCTTGTCACAAGCGCGGAGGACCTCATCATACTTGAAGTCAATTTCATGTTGTCCAACAGCAACCTCGTGGTGACTCGCTTCTACTTCAAATCCCATTTTGGTCAAGACATTCACGATTTCACGACGCGTATTGTCTGCAAGGTCAGTAGGTGCCAAATCAAAGTAGCCACCCTTATCATTTACCTCAAGAGTCGGATCGCCATTTTCATCGAGTTTAAATAGGAAGAATTCTGGCTCTGGACCAAGGTTGAAGGATTTGAATCCCACTTCTTCCATATGACGAAGTGCACGCTTCAGATTCCCACGAGGGTCACCTGCAAATGGTTCTCCTTCTGTTGTATAGACATCACAGATCAAACCTGCAACACTTCCATTTTCATCTCCCCAAGGGAAGACTGTCCATGTATCCAAGTCTGGGTATAAGTACATATCTGACTCATTGATACGTACAAAACCTTCAATAGAAGATCCATCAAACATAGCTTTGTTTGACAAGACTTTATCTAACTGTTCATCTGTAGCAGGAATTTCGACGTTTTTCATAGTTCCCAGAATATCTGAAAACATGAGACGGATAAAGGTAACATTTTTTTCCTTGACTTCACGACGAATATCTGCAGCTGTGATTGGCATGGGTTTTCTCCTTAATATATGACTACTTGCGATTGCCTAACCGCGACGACCAAAGGAGGACTGCGCTGAAGCAAAGCGTCCCTGCTGGAGGAGTTCATTGTGAAGTGCGCGACGCACTTCCGTCTGACTCACGGCTTTCTTGGACTTCGCCTCGCGTTCAGCATATTTTTTCTTAATGGCAGCGATATTGAAACCTTCAGAAATATAATCTTTGATTTCAAGCAAACGATCCATGTCATTCAAAGAATACATGCGACGGTTCCCTTCGTTTCGATCAGGCTTTATCAACTCTTGATCTTCGTAATAACGAATCTGACGCGCCGAGAGATCGGTTAATTTCATAACACTGCCGATAGGAAAAACAGCCATATTTCGGCGAAATTCTCTTTCCTTCATTTACAATTTCCTTCTTCCTGTCTATTATAGTCTAAAAAAAGACATACGTCAATTGATAATGTCATAAAATATAACATTATTTTCTTTTTTTCTCAAAAAGATTTCTGAAGCGATCAATATCATAATTTACGAGTATTGCGACAAAAACACCCATAAAAGTTTCAAATACACGCGCAAACACGTACAAAATCGTCTCCCCGCTCGGTATCGATAGGGTAATGATCAACATAGCTGCTACACCACCAATAACTCCCGCCTTATTGTTCATGGCGACATTTGTCATAATGGTTAACATGGTGCAGATTGGCACAATCAGCAAGGTCACCCAAAAGGCTTCTTGAAATAAGGTATTTAAGAGGAAAAAGACAAAAGCATAAAAACCTCCGATGCTATTTCCTAAGATACGTGAAGTTCCAAAATGGACACTCTTATCAAAGCTTTCTCTCAAACTAAAGACTGCTGTCAAAGCCCCAATTTGAAGCCCCTTCCAACCAAAAAATCCAAAAATCAAGAGAACTAGAAAAACAGCAATTCCGGTTTTAAAGGTTCGTAGACCAAGCTTGAACTGTGACTTATCAAATTTATATTTTTTAAAATAACCCATAATCTCAACTTTCTATTTCCATTTTATCATAATTTAGTTGATTTTATGAGCCAAAATCAATCGGAAACGTTTTTAATTCAAGCTACAAGAAAAAGAGGAAACAAAGTTCCTCTTTTCATCGTTTCATTTACGAAAGATTATTTTTCTGTAAGTGCAGCCAATCCTGGCAATACTTTACCTTCAAGAAGTTCCATTGATGCTCCACCACCAGTAGAGATCCATGAGAACTTGTCTGCGCGACCAAGGTTGATCGCTGCGGCAGCTGAGTCACCACCACCGATGATTGATTTCACGCCTGGTTGTTTCACGATAGCATCCATCACACCGATTGTACCAGCTTGGAAGTCAGGGTTTTCAAATACACCCATAGGTCCGTTCCATACAACTGTTTTCGCACCAGTCAAAGCTTCGTCGAATTTAGCGATAGATTTAGGACCGATATCCAATCCAAGGAAGCCTGGATCCACTGCTTCACCTTCAGTGTCTTTCACTTCAGTGTAGTCAGCAAATGCGTTTGCTTCTTTTGAGTCAACTGGCAAGATCAATTTACCGTTTGCTTTTTCAAGAAGAGCTTTCGCAACATCCAATTTGTCTTCTTCTACAAGTGAGTTACCGATTTCGATACCTTGTGCTTTGTAGAATGTGTAAGTCATACCACCACCGATAAGAACTTTATCAGCTTTTTCAAGCAAGTTTTCGATAACACCGATCTTATCTGAAACTTTTGAACCACCAAGGATAGCCACGAATGGACGTTCTGGAGCTTCAACTGCTTCTTGGATGTAGGCAATTTCGTTTTCAAGAAGGAATCCAGCAACTGCTTTTTCAACGTTTGCTGAGATACCAACGTTAGATGCGTGTGCACGGTGAGCTGTACCGAATGCATCGTTTACGAAGATACCATCTCCAAGTGATGCCCAGTATTTACCAAGTTCAGGATCGTTTTTAGATTCTTTCTTGCCGTCAACATCTTCGTAACGAGTGTTTTCAACCAAGAGAACTTGTCCATCTTCAAGAGCATTGATTGCAGCTTCCAATTCAGCACCACGTGTAACACTTGGGATAAATTTAACTTCTTGTCCCAATTTAGCAGCTAAGTCAGCAGCTACAGGAGCAAGTGATTTACCTTCTTTATCTGCTTCTTCTTTTACACGGCCAAGGTGAGAGAAGAGGATTGCACGTCCACCTTGTTCAAGGATGTACTTGATAGTTGGAAGAGCTGCAGTGATACGGTTGTCGTTGGTAATCACGCCATCTTTAACAGGTACGTTGAAGTCAACACGAACGAGAACTTTTTTCCCTTTCAAGTCAACGTCTTTAACAGTCAATTTTGCCATTAGATATGACTCCTTCTTTTTTTATACGTGTTAATTATATCACAAAATCAACAAAAGAGATAGAAAAACCTTAAACTTTTCCGGTTCTTTATTGCAACTGAAACTAGTATTTTTTAAATAAACTCTAGAAAGACCTCATCAAATAAGTAATTAAAACAAGGTTTGACCGATCTGCAGTCAAACCTTATTTTTAGTTTTATATGAGAAGATCCAAGAATTCTAAATCCGATTAATCTTCTCTCTTTTTCAAAGCTACAAGTCCATAGCCACTCATCACTCCGAGAAGACCCAGCGCTACTAGACCGGCATCTATTTCTGCCCCAGTATTTGGCAGTTGTTTGCTTGCTTCTTCACCTTTGACAGGCACTTCTGCAGTTGGAGCATTTGTACTTGGTGTAGCTGGAAGTCCCTTTTGCTCTTTAGAGAGGGTATCAGCATGAGGTTTACCTGGACTTGGCGCCACTTCTTTTGTTCCAACTTCTGTGATTTCTGGGATAGCTTCCTTAAGAACTTCAGTTGAACGAAGGGTCCGTTTGCCTTGGGCATCTACTTCTACAAAGCGACGAACTTGGCCTTCCTCTCCTTTTTGGACAAGTTGACGTTGACCTTTGAGGAGGGCTGCATTTGGTCGTTCCTGATGTTCGAAGTCAAGTGGTTTTTCTTCAATTTTAAGAGTTGGTTTCTCGTGAACTAGATCTTTTACACCTTCAGCTGGTTGGTTTCTTGAGAGAACTTTCGTTCCAACTTCGGTAATTTCTGGGAGAGCTTCCTTGACAACTTCAGTCGAACGAAGGGTCCGTTTGCCTTGAGCATCTACTTCTACAAGACGACGAATTTGGCCTTCCTCTCCTTTTTGGACAAGTTGACGTTGACCTTTGAGGAGGGCTGCATTTTGTCTTTCTTGGCGTTCAAAGGATTTTGTTTCTGTTTCAACAACCAGCTCAGGCAAAGCCTCTACTGTAGGAGCTCCTTCGTTAGGATCCATGCTACCAACGTGGTGACTTTCTTCTGCAGGAGCTAGTTTCTTATTTAGCTTTTCTTTCATATCCGCAAAGACTTGAGGAGTTGGCGTTTGTGAAGACAATAAAGCTTCAGCTTGGGCAATCAACTCATCTTGAGAATCTTTTTCACGGACGGATTCGAGCAAGCCTTCCAATTCTTCTCTAGCAGTTTGATAACGTTGATTTCCATCCAAGTCCGCTCCAGCTTGTTTCAATTCATTCAAGGCTTTGTTGACTTCTTCTTGACTGGCATCATGGTTTTCTGCAACAGCTTTCGCTGCATTGAGTTTCTCTGCTAGTACAGCTTGTTTGTCCTCACTTGAGAAGGTATAGGCAAGGGTTGACTGACGGCCTTGGGCAGCAGTGATTTCTTGTTTGAGGTACTCATCGTTGACAGCTGCTTTTGGAGAAACCAAGACATCAAACTCAGTGGTGTGCCCCTTGTAATGCAAGGTCAAGGTCTGACGACCAGTCTTTTGAGCATCGTAGCCCGTGATTTCAACACCTTGATCAGTAAAGCCGTGAGTTTCTTCTGTCTCATCATCATAGAGAACTCCAAAGCGACCTTCTGCAAGATCCAGTTGATCTCCTACTAGATAGTCCGTTTTCGGTTTCTTAGTAATGTACAGACCTGCTACTTCTTTTGGTTTTCCTTCATCTTGACCAGTCACTTGTACCTTTAAATCACCAGTAACTGGAAGTCCAAGGTAGCTGACTGTGAGCTTCTGTTCCCCTTTTTGATGAGCGTCGTATCCAGATACCGTCACACCTGAGTGAGTAAGGTTAATCAGCTCGTCGGCTTGTCCCCCTTCGTATTGAATACGGAGTGTTCCGCCTCTGAGATCAAGTTTTTCTCCCTCTTTATAAACTGTCTTCTTAGGTTCTTTTTCCAGGCTAACCGCAGCAATTTTTCTTTCATCCTGTGGAATCGCTACAGCCAAGGTGTTACTGATTTCTTTTCCAGGTAGTTGAGTACGGTAGTAGAGGAGATTTGGTTGTTTGTCAAAGGCTAATGGTGCTGTTGCCAGATCGCCACCAGTTTCAGACTTCAATGTTGCAATCGGTGTTTGTGAATTCGCCTTGTCGTAAACGGTGATGGTTGCACCTGCTGGAACATCAGAGAAGCCTAGTTGAACTTGATGGTTTCCAAGTGAACGAGCAGCTACCTTAGCCATTGGAATATTTTGACTTTCTGTGTCCAAGGTTTCGTACATCTTCCAGTTGTAGATACGAATGGCCTTCCAAGGTGTTCCGTTATCAGATGTAATGACATGCAAACGCCAGTCTTGAGCGGTGATTGGTTTGTCAAGAGTGATATCTGTAATGTGCGCTTTATTGCCACGAACTTCCTTGGCTAGTTTCCACTCGCCATCTGTATCCTTGTAGTAAAGATCAAAGTCCTTGGTGTTCATCAGACCATCGTTAACAGACTCACCACCAGCTCCCGCATGATCCATTACCCATCTGACAACACGACGTGGTTGGGTCAAACGAATATCGACACTACCGCTCAATTGTCCTGAAGACCACTTGTCTGATAGACTTGTAATCGTACCGTTCAACATGCCTTCGATGCCTTCACCGCCTTCAGTATTTGGGAAGGTGCTACCAATAACCGTTGCACCTGGAACAATATTTTCAGCCAAGGGTCTTGGGAGAGTTGTATCCTGAACCGTCATGCCCCAGTTGAATGACGCAGTTGCAGCTTCTGAACGGAGTCCATTTTTACCAACTGCAACGACTTTTAATTCTTGTGTTGTACCAGTCGCATTAGCAGAACGGCTAACTTTTGGCAAGTAGATAGTGGAAGCAGATGATCCTGTTAACAAACGCCAGTTATCCCCATCTTTTTCGTAGACTTCATAGAAATCTGCATCTTGGTTACCCGCAAACTGGACCACCGCTTCAGCTTCTTGGGCATTCTTGAGAGATTGTTTCACAACAGAAAGTCCCGTCGGCGCTTGTGGTGCTTGGTGATTGTCTGAAATTGTTAATTGACCTAAGTTGAACTGATAATCTTTTACAGCTCCTTCATGTTCGAAGAAGAGTTTGACTGCATAGATGGTTTTACCTGCTAGTGAGCCAAGGTCAAATTCTTCATTTGTCCAGTTATCAGAAAGAGTCAGTTCTTTCGATGCGTCTGCATCCTCAAATTTGTAATCTGGAGTCGTAGAGAAGGCCATATAAACTTTCGAGCCTTTTCCTCCCTTGTGGGCAACACGAAGTTTGGTTTTCTCTGTTACTTCTAGCTTAGTAGAATAAAGTCTCACATCCTGGTCCGTCTTGCCAGCTACATCACCTGAGAATTTAAGGGAGTTCCCACCATTATAGGCATCTGTAAAATCATATTCTGCATGGAGTTTTCCCCCCGTCGAAGTCTGCCACCAACGCCATGTTGGTAAGACACCTGAAACCGAACGGTAGTTCCACTCAGAATCCTTAGAAACTTTACCGTCTACAAACCACTTTCTACCATGTCCTGTATTAAAGGAGGTAGTGAAGGTCCGGCCTACTGCTGGAGTGCGGTCCGCGACCAAATTAGCAATTCCATACCACTCTTTATCACCTGGTTTTTGAGCTGTTGGATCTCCTTGGTAACCTGTAAAGAAGATATCTTCATTCTTGTGGTAGTCTTCACCTGTTTTTCCTAGACTGGTAATGGTATCTGGCGCAAAGAGTCCAAGTGATAAACGCAACTTGCCTTTTTCATCCAAGAGGGCATCCCAGTTGACTTTGGTCTTATAAGAGCCGCCTTGTTGCAATTCCAATCCTGCAAAGACATCATATTGACTACGTTCCAGCCATTTTGCCATCTCTACAGAGTGGTCATTCTTTTCCTTGTTCCAGTTGAAATTGGCAAAGAATTGATCTGCAGGGACCTTGTCACCTTCTTTTTGCATGAACTGGTAGTTGTAATCACCTAGACCATCTTCGTGGTAACGACCGTATTTGTAGGTCATGGCATCGTACCAAGCATACTTGATTGGATGGTTGACCTTAGCTGCATATTCCTTTGTATAGAGCATGAATTGGCGCATTTTTTCACCAAGAGGTGCTACCAATTCCCCCGTTGTTTCTTGGTTAATGAAGTAACCATCAAATCCATAGTACTTAGCGAGATCAACGAGTTTGCGTGCAATTGGGAAGGTGCCATCTTCATCTTGTTTCAAAGCGGCAGCAAATTTTTCTTGGTCGGCAATGCTGTTTGACCAGTTGAAGAAAAGTGTTCCATAAACGGGAACTCCGTTGCGGTGACCGGCATCAATGACATCTGGAGTTGGAACTAGGCCTTCCCAGAAGACCATTGAATCCAAGTATTGCCAGTAGTCAAAAGCATAGGCCTTGAATTCTTCTCCACCAACAGAAGCATGGTCTTTAGCTTTCGAGTTGGTATTTGCTAGCGCCTGAACTTTAGCTCTTCTGCTTGCTTTTTCATTAACCAACTGGCCTCTATGGCGCTTGGCGAGTTCAACTGAGGAACGGTTGATGGAATCATCCTCACGCGCACCCGGTTCCCATTTCAACAAATCTTCCCATGTATCAAATTTGATTTCTTTTGGTCGGAGACTCTTTTCTTCATTTTTAGGAACGTCTGCTAGAGTCGGTTTGTCGGCTTTCTTCTCAGCTACTTGAGGAGCTTCCGCCGGTTTGACTTCTTCTTTTTCAGTTGGTTGAGCAGGTTTTTCAGCATTATCTGCCGGAGCGGGTTTTGCCTCTTCTTTTTCATTAACCAGATCCGTTATTGCTGGAGTGTTTTCTGAAATTGGTTGCTCAGCTACTTTGTTCTCTGTTTCCTCTAATTGTTTTTCAAGGGCTGCAGTATCTGGATTAGCTGTTTCACTAGCGCTTGTAGCTTGGGCGCTCGTATTTGCAGCTGTTTCAGGGACTGCGACTTGTTCAGCAAGAGCTGGGCTTGCAAATAGAGCTGAACCAATCATCAAGGAACAAGCCCCGATTGACAGCTTACGAATACTGTAACGGCAACGTTTTTCAAAAAATAGATCTTTCATCTTATCCTCCTAATAAAATATAAAGTAAGCGCTTTACTTTTTGGTAAAAAGTAACTGTTCTCAGTGCACACCACCAGAACAGGATTATCTTCATTTTATCCTATATGAAAGCGATGTCAATCTATTTAACATAAAAACTATAACTAGGATAAAAATCAGTAAAATTTGGACACAATCCTATAAATCATCTATCTCAAAGGAAATCTATCTCTCATTTTAAAAGAAAGTTCTTGTTTCTCATGAAAACTTCAGCTAAACACTTGTGAGATTTACTTTTATCCTTTAAAATAGAATAGGAGAAATTCCGTTATTATTTTTCGGAGGAAAAAGAAATGTCCATTAATTGGCAGGAAATTTTATTTCACTTTTTAGGTGGTCTGGGACTATTTTTATATAGTATCAAGACCATGGGAGACGGTTTGCAACAAGCTGCTGGAGATCGCCTTCGTTTTTACATTGACAAATATACCAGCAATCCCTTCTTCGGTGTGCTGGTTGGTATCGGTATGACGGCGCTGATTCAATCAAGTTCTGGTGTTACAGTCATTACAGTGGGACTTGTCAGTGCAGGACTTTTGACCTTGCGTCAGGCTATCGGTATTGTCATGGGTGCCAATATTGGAACCACCGTTACATCCTTTATCATCGGTTTTAAGCTAGGAGATTACGCCTTACCTATGCTCTTTATCGGAGCAGTTTGTCTCTTCTTCACCAAGAATCGCTCCATCAATAACATTGGACGGATTATCTTTGGTGTAGGAGGTATCTTCTTCGCTCTCAATCTTATGAGCGGTGCAATGGAACCCCTAAAAGACCTGCAAGTCTTTAGAGACTACATGGTTGAACTAAGTAAGAGTCCTATTCTAGGTGTCTTTGTCGGAACTGGACTGACCCTACTCATTCAGGCTTCATCCGCAACTATCGGTATCTTACAGAACCTGTACGCAAGTGGTTTGATTGACCTACAAGGTGCCCTACCGGTCTTGTTTGGTGATAATATCGGAACGACCATTACAGCCATCATTGCTTCTCTTGGAGCCAATATCGCTGCCAAACGTGTTGCCGGTGCCCATGTCGCCTTTAACGTAATTGGTACGGTTATCTGTATTGTCTTCCTTGTACCTTTCACGGGCTTGATTCAATGGTTTGAATCGGCGCTCAATCTAGCTCCAGAAATGACCATTGCCTTTGCTCACGGAACCTTTAATATTACAAATACCATTATCCAGTTCCCATTCATCGGTGCCTTGGCTTACATTGTGACCAAGCTCATTCCTGGTGAAGATGAAGTTGTCAAATACGAAGCTCTCTACTTGGATGAACAACTCATCAAACAGGCTCCTTCTATCGCTCTAGGAAATGCAAAAAAAGAACTGCTTCACTTGGGGAACTATGCTGCAAAAGCTTTTGACCTTTCCTACGACTACATCGTCAATCTAGATGAAAAACTAGCGGAGAAAGGCCACAAGACTGAAGAAGCTATTAACACAATTGACGAAAAACTCACTCGTTACCTGATTAGCCTTTCAAGCGAATCCTTGAGCCAAAAGGAAAGTGAAATCCTAACCAACATCCTTGACTCGTCTCGTGATTTGGAACGGATTGGAGACCACGCAGAAGGGTTAATCAACCTAACAGACTATCTCCAACGCAAGAATGTTCAGTTCTCTGAGGCCGCTTTGAAAGAGCTAGCTGAGATTTATCACGCTACCACTGAGTTCATCAAAGATGCCCTTGATAGTGTGGAAAATAACGACACTGAGAAAGCTCAAAGTCTGATTGAACGCCATAAAGAAATCAACAATATGGAACGCATTCTCAGAAAGACCCACATCAAACGCCTTAACAAGGGTGAATGTTCTACACAAGCTGGAGTCAACTTTATCGACATCATTTCCCACTACACTCGTGTATCTGACCACGCCATGAACCTTGCTGAAAAGGTCATCGCTGAACAAATCTAATAATCAAAAAGCTATCCTGAATGGGATAGCTTTTTCGTCTCCTCATCAAGAATGTCTTTTCTGACATATAAAAAAATGCTTTGATTCACAGTGGAATCAAAGCATTTTAAAGAGTTCTCCAAACATGATAGCAGAAACTGCAGTGCCTCTGTACTTGGCTTCTTCTCTTTTGATAAAGCGCGCCAAATTGATCAATTCAGGTGCTGGGTGTTTGGGATTTCTGAACAGCTCAAGATTGACCAGACCTGAGAGACGGACTGCTAGTAATTGCTCATTTGTAGTAGGTAGTTTTTTAGCAGTCTCTAGGAGAGCAGCGACTAAATCTTCACTCAAGCCCTGACGGGCATGGTTGTAGAGATCTTTTATTAAGCTTTCTAGATTTACTTCCGCCATTCCGAGCACCTCTCTTATGTTTAATAATTTTTAATCAAATCTACTGTTGAACGATCCAATTTTTTCACTAGGGCTTGCAAGAAAGCTTGAGCTTCTAGGAAGTCATCCATCGCGTAGAGGGTTTGGTGAGAATGGATATAACGAGCGCAGACACCGATAGTTGTAGATGGGACACCACCATTTTTCAGATGAGCTGCTCCAGCGTCCGTTCCGCCTTTTCCACAGTAGTATTGGTACTTGATACCAGCTTCTTCAGCCGTTGTCAAAAGGAAATCCTTCATTCCTGGGAGAAGCAAATGACCTGGATCGTAGAAACGAATCAAGGTTCCATCCCCGATCTTGCCTTGACCACCATAAACGTCACCTGCTGGTGAACAATCAACTGCCAGAAAGATTTCTGGGTCAAACTTAGTTGTGGAAGTATGAGCCCCACGAAGCCCAACTTCTTCTTGGACATTGGAACCAAGATAGAGTTCATTTCCGAGTTTTTGACCTGACAAGGCTTCAGCTAACTCGCTCACCATGAGAACACCGTAGCGGTTGTCCCAAGCTTTGGAGATGATATTTTTTTCATTGGCTGTAAGAATTGCGCTACTATCAGGGACAATCGTGTCACCAGGACGGATTCCAAAGCTTTCTGCTTCAGCCTTATCCGCAAAACCACCATCAAAAATGATATCCGAAATAGCTGGCATAGTTGGTCCACCTGTTCCACGTGTCAAATGTGGAGGAACAGAACCTGAGATCACGGGAATTTCACGACCATCACGAGTAAAGAGTTTAAAGCGTTGGCTGCTAACCACCATAGGGTTCCAGCCACCGATTTCAACGACACGGAAGGTACCATCCGCTTTGATCTCACTGACCATAAAACCAACTTCATCCATGTGAGAAGCGACTAAGACGCGTGGTGCATCCGCAGCTTCCGAATGCTTGATACCGAAAATGCCACCTAAACCATCTGTCACCACTTCATCCACATGCGGTGTCAACTTTTCACGAAGATAAGTACGGACAGGTGCTTCATGACCTGAGATAGCAGCAAGTTCTGTTACTTCTTTGATTTTTGAAAATAATGTTGTCATATCAGTTCCTTCTTTCTGTCCTCCATTTTACCACTTTTTATAGGAGAAGGATAGTGGAAATCTTAATCTTCCAACTTCCTTTCTAGAGTAAACAAAAAGAATCAGGCTGATTCTTTTTGTTTATGATTTCGTTTGAGAGAAAAGTGGTCTGGGACAGGATCTTTACCTGTTTTCGACCAGGGGTGGCAACGTAAAATCCGAGCCAAGCCCATCAAAACACCCTTGAAGCCATGTTTTTCAATAGCCTGAATCATGTAGTTTGAACAAGTCGGCTCAAAGCGACAAGAGGGGGGAAAGGCTGGCGAGATAAAACGTTGGTAAAAGCGCACAGGCGCTATTAAAATTCGTTTCATTATTTCTTGGTTACAGCCATGGTGTGTAGTTGGCTGATTTCTTTTTTATTGAGGCGACGAGCTTCACCTGGACGAAGCCCCGTCAAGTCTAGATGTCCAAAACGTGTCCGAGACAACTTATCCACTTGGAGGCCGACAGCTTCAAACATTTTTTTAACCTGATGGTTGCGCCCTTCATGGATGGTCAACTGCACTACTGAGCGATTTTTGACTGGATCCACTTTGAGAATCTCATAGACAGCTGGCTTGGTTTTCTTACCATCAATCTCCACTCCACGAGTCAAGGGGCGAAGATTTTCCTTATTTGCCACACCCTTAACACGCGCGACGTAAACCTTGTCAATCTCATTACGGGGGTGAATCATCTCGTCTGTAAAGTCCCCATCATTGGTCAAAATCAAGACACCTGATGTATCCCAGTCCAAACGTCCAACTGGGTAAATGCGTTCCTTGACATTGGGCAAGAGGTCCACAACAGTCTTGCGGCCCTTGTCATCTGTCACACTGGAAATCACTCCACGTGGTTTGTTAAGCAGATAGTAGACCTTTTCTTCGTTGTAGATAGGTTGTCCTTCAACTTCAACCTTGTCGCCAGCCTTGATGGTCGTTGCTAGTTCACGCACCACTTGGCCGTTGACCGTCACCAAGCCTTGCTTGATCAGCTCTTCTGCTTTTCTCCTACTGGCCACACCTGCGTGGGCAATATATTTATTGATTCTCATCTTCTTCTATCCTTTCACCAAATAATTGGCTTTCTTGGGCTTGAATCTCAAGCTCATCAATCACTGGCAATTCTTCCAAATGATTTATTCCCATGTAATCTAGGAAATAATCCGTAGTCACATAGAGATTGGGACGTCCCAACACTTCTTTTTTCCCGTCTTCTCGTATCAAATCAAAGACCTGCAACTTTGCCAAAGCACCACTCGAATTGACCCCACGGATAGCATCAATTTCTATCCGCGTAATCGGTTGCTTGTAGGCAATGATAGACAAGGTCTCAAGGGCAGCCCGAGATAAACTCTGGTTAATGGGGGCCTTGGAGTATTCCTTCAAAATCGCTGCAAATTGAGGCTTGGTCACCAATCTGTATGCGCCCCCTGTCTCAATCAGGGACAAACTCGAATCCTGGTCTTTTTCATACTTTTGGGCTAATTTTTCTAAACTCTGCTGAATGCCTGTCGGAGGAAGCGATAGGAGTTCAGCCAACTGACGAACCCGAATCCCATCTTCACCTGCTACAAACAAGAGCGCTTCTATTTCTGCTAAAGTACTCATCTTTCCTCTCTATCAAGTCAAACCTTGCTCCGCTTGACTTTTTTCCTTCTTTTCCATGAGATAGATATCTCCGAAACTCTCCTCTTGTACGAGGATCAGTTCCTGGGTTTTGATTAACTCTAGGGTTGCCAAAAAGAGGGTAATGACCTCTTGGACATTCTGGGCTTCCTTGAACAAATCCTGCAAACGCAACTGGTCTCGTCCAGTCAAGGACTCTTTTACAATGCCCATCATATCCTCAATCTTATACTCATCCCGCAAGATGGTCGTGTGGTTCTGAGCGAACTCCTCTTTTTTCTTGGCTAGGATATTTGAAAAAGCCAAAAAGAGGTCAATGGTCGTCTTGTCATGCACGAGCTCCGCATCTTCGTAGATCAACTCAGTCGGCGCTTTAGAATAGTACTGGGCCCGATCTTGGTGCTTGGCCTCCAAGTGCTCACCCAAGAGCTTGAACTTGCGGTATTCTTCGATTTGAGAGAGGAGATCCTGCTCCAGGTCATCCTCCAAATCAGCCACTTCTGCCACCTTTGGAAGAAGCTTGCGACTCTTGATCAGCATGAGCTGACTGGCCATGACCATGTACTCACCCGTCACTTCCAGACGCATAGCCTGCAGAGTTGAGACATAGGCTAGATACTGTTCGATGACTTCCGTAATGGGCACATCGTAGATATCCATCTGGTACTTAGAAACCAAGTGCAAGAGCAGGTCCAGGGGCCCTTCAAAATCTTTTAATTTAATATCCATTATCTATATTTTTCTAAGGTCAGAACTGTTTTTAATCCTAATTTTTTTGCAATTTCGTACAAATCGACCTTCTTTTCTATTTGTCTTAGAATAAACTGTTCCCGTAAGGCTTGAGCGGATAAGGTTGGGAAACCTTTCTCCTTGACAAAGGACTCTAGCTGACGAAAGGCCCACTGACGAGAATAGGCTTTCCCTCCCCTTTCAAAGAGATAAATCTGTCCCATCAAGGGTTTTAGCTCTGGAATCAAGGGCGTAGGAATGGTGACAATCCTCTGTTGGGAAGCCTTGTTAATTCGCAACACCTGAAAATCAAGATTGATATCCGCAACCTTGAGAGCCAAAATCTCGCTCGGCAAGAGCCCTATTTCTAGGATTAAGAGCGCTAGCAAGCGTCCTTCTGGATAATTACTTTCCCGCCAAAAAGAGTCTAGGTCTAGAATCTCTGGTTTTTCAGTCTTCCTTTCAGCTTGTTTGGCTAATTCCAGACGGTAAAAACTGTCCACTTCTCCTTTTCGATAGAGAAAGTAGAGAAATTGGTTACAGGCCGAAAGTTTCCGCTTTTGGGCGCTGATTTTTAGATTGGCTAGCTGGGCTTGGTAAATCTTGAGACTAGTTTCAGAGATCCGCTCACCTACAATGTCTAAAAACTGCTCCAGATCATACTTATAGGACTGCTTGGAATTGGCAGACAAACCCTGCTTTCCCTCTAAAAAGTCTGAAATCCTATCTCTCATTTGCATCGAATCTCATAATCCTTATTAAAATCATGCAAGAGAGCATTGACGGCCTTGAGGATGGACTTGCGCGTGATGATTCCTTGAAAAATTCCTTCATCATCTACCACGGGCAAGAAGGGTTCATCTACCAGTTTATGGAGAACCTCTGTGATGTTATAGTCTGGAGCGACGACTGCCACATCTGTCTTGGTCATATTGACGATATCTGTCGTTGCCATCTGTTCATCCGTCAAACCTTGCTCCATTTGATAAGCCAAAATATCTCTCAGACCAATGGTTCCGACAAAGCGTTTGTCAAAGGTCACAACAGGGATACGGGTATAAGTGATTTGGCTCAACACCAAAATTGCATGGTCGGCATTGTGGGTATCAATCAAAGCTGCTAGATTCTCAGCAGGGGTAAGAAAAGTCTCTTCCTGCTCCAGTAAAAATAGTTCAAATTCCTTGGCAATCATCGAGCAAACTCCTTGGACAAGCCTGGATAAATCTCATGATCACGTGTCAAAAAGTCTACTTTGAAATAGCTGTCATCAATCTCCACACGGGCATAGAGACATTCTCTGATAGCCCCTCGTGGTTGGCTGATGGAGCCTGGATTGAGAAAGAGTGTCTTTCCTTCCATCCAAGCATTTGGCACATGCAAGTGACCATAGAGACAGATATCGGCATCTTCTTCCTGAGCCCAGTAGTCCAACTTTTGAAAGTTGAAATTGATATCAAACAAGTGTCCATGCGTCTGGATGATCTTGGTTGGACCAAGTTGAGTTACCAAACGTTCTGGATAGCCAGCATAAAAGTCCATGTTGCCTTTGACGACATGGATACCCTCCCAGAGCGGAGAATCTGGACGAAGTTCAGAGTCACCATCGTGAAAAATGGCATCAACTTTACCCAGATAGCGGTCACGGATTTCTTCCACAATCAAGCTATCGCCATGGGAATCACTCATTACAATGATGGTTTGCTTTGCCATGATGGAAATACCTCCAAAAGTTTCTTAACAGCTAAGGCGCGGTGAGATTGGCTATTTTTTTCTTCAAGGGTTAGCTCTGCTGAGGATTTACCTGTCTCTCCTACCAGGAAGAGAGGGTCATAGCCAAAGCCATTTTCGCCCTTGGGTTCAAAGTTAATGTATCCTGGCCAGTCAGCTTCAACAACCAAGCTTTCTTTGTTTGGACTGGCTACAACTAAGGTTGTGTGGAATTGAGCTGAACGGTCCTTGAGATCAAAGACCATGGCCAATTCGTGCAAGAGCTTGGCATTATTTTCACGATCAGTCGCTCCCACTCCTGCGAAACGGGCTGACCAGACTCCTGGCAAGCCGCCGAGGACATCGACTTTGAGACCAGAATCATCTGCCAAAACCACCTTGCCTGTTAATTGGGAAATGGTTTCTGCTTTAAGGCGAGCATTTTCTTCAAAAGTCATGCCTGTTTCTGCTACTTCAGGCAGGTCAGGATAGTCATTGAGATTTTCGACATCATAGCCTAGCTTGTCAAAGATAGCTCGGAATTCCTTGGTCTTGCCCTCGTTACGAGTCGCAATCAACAAGGTTTCTCTAACCTTGTTAGTTTCAAAGAAGGCTTGAACATTGACCCCTTCTTTAGGCAATTCTACATGCAGGAGTTGCCCATTTTCAACCAAGAGTAGGGCTCCCTGACGTTGGATGACTTCTAGATTGCGACCTGCTTCGGCATTTAAAATCTCAACGATAAAGGAGAGCAGACAGAAGTTAGAAGACCAGCGCATCACCGTTATCGTAATCGGAAAGCCATTTTCTTCGTCACGAAAAATCCGCGCCAAATCCATAAAATCAAGATCAAGCGGATCTTTGATGAGACTGTAGATGCCTCCATAGACGTCCCAGACACCGACATACCAGTCCTGGTCGTCCTTGTATTCATAAATTTTGTTTGTCATAACGTTACATGCTCCACATGAATTTCTTTTTCCAGCCATTCTGCTCCAATTTGGGCAAAACTCTGGCTACTGGCTGTTGTGTAAAAACGATGTTGAAGAGGCCACGCATCTCGGCTACGATTGATTTCAAAATAGTTGAGCAAGACCGAGATATCCCGTACACACTCTGCCCCACTATCGATGAGCTGAACCTTAGGTCCCATGACATTTTGGATGATGGGGCGAAGGAGTGGGTAATGGGTACACCCCAAAATCAGGCTATCCACCTTTCCAACCAAGGGGCGCAGGGTTTCATAGACCACTTTCTTGGTTACACTGGTTGACAGGGCACCTGACTCCACCAAGGGAGCAAACTTAGGACAGGCCAAACTTTCCACTTGTAAGTCTGGATCCAAATCATGGATTTTCTGACGATAGATATCTGATTGTACCGTCATAGGGGTTCCAATCACACCGATTTTTCCGCCTTGACTGGACTTGATAGCTGCCGAAGCTCCTGGCAAAATCACACCTAGGACGGGAATATCTAGTTTCGCCTTGATTTCTTCCCAGACGACCGCAGTCGCAGTATTACAAGCAATGACAATCATCTTGACATCCTTGGTCAAGAGAAAGTTGACCAACTGCCAAGTATATTCACGGATTTGCTCAGCAGGACGGGGACCATAGGGCGCCCGCGCCGAATCTCCAATATAGACGATTTCTTCATGGGGAAGCTGGCGCATGAGCTCACGAACAACGGTCAAGCCCCCGACACCCGAATCCAAAAAACCAATTGGTCGATTATCCATATAGTCTTCTTTCTAGTCTTTTTTCTGATTGATAGTTCATCATGATTACTTGTCCTAAATGAACGGACAGACAGCTTGATAGAATGGCAACTGCCTCTCTCTTAATCATAATCAAATATCAATAGAATGCAAGGAAAAAGTCTTATCCTTGAGAACTATTGAACATAGTGAGAAGTCTGGAATTTTCATCCCAGACTTTTCCTATTTATTTTTATTTCTTTTTATTGTTAGCAAGAGCTGCTTTTTGTTGGCGGATAATTTGGTGGTAAACTTGTTGTACCTTGGCTTCGCTTGGTTTTTGACCATTTGCGCTCAAGAGAGCACGAACTGCCTCAGCATTCAAACGTGGGTTGTCAGCAAATTCTTTTTCAATTTGCTTACGAACCAAGTACATCCCTCCAAGAGCTCCTCCTAGAAAAGCTAGCACAATCAAGATAATTGCTAAAAGTAAATCCATTCTTTTTCTCCTGTTTCTTTTTGAGTCTTCTATATTATACCATAAAGTGACTTTCCTGACTAGTTTGTTTTACGCTTTCAAGAAGGGGTTAAGCCAATTCTAAGCTAGTCTTAAAATCAGATTGAACTATGAAATTACGAATAATTCCACCCTTTCCTCTCTTTCTTCTACTTTTTTAAGAAAAAGCAATCTCAAATATGTTTTTCACCAAAAACCTCTTGACAAATGCTAAACGACCATTAGAATGGGAGGTGAGGAGATAAATAGAAACAAATTAAAAGGAACTGCTTTATAAAATGTAAGCGGTTTCGGATAAACAACGGAGGTTTTTATGAAAAAACACTTTTGGGAGAAATCCTGTCGCTATAGCATTCGCAAACTGACGGTTGGGACTGCTTCTGTTTTACTGGGGGCTGTTTTTCTAGTCAACCACACTGTCTCCGCAGACAGTGTTGAGGTCAAGCAAACTGAACCAACCTCTGTCGAAGCTATTACTAAGCCTGATAGTGAACCCAAAGCAGTTGAAGCTACTGAAACTACAAATCCGTCTCTAACCGAGAGTCCAGTAGTTTCCGAAAGCAAGCTAGCCGAAGAGACTCAGACAACAAATAGTCAAGCTAGTGAAGAAGCCATTGTAGAAGCTAAAGAAAATAAGGAACCTGAAAAAGCAGATCAACCGGTGACAAAGCAAGAAAACTATCAACTCAACTACGATCAGCCAACAGCTCCCTCCTATGATGGATGGGAAAAACAAGCCCTCCCTGTCGGAAATGGAGAGATGGGAGCCAAGGTTTTCGGTCTGATTGGGGAAGAGAGAATCCAGTACAACGAAAAGACCCTCTGGTCTGGAGGACCACAACCCGATAGCACCGACTATAACGGAGGAAACTACAAGGACCGCTACAAGGTCTTAGCAGAGATACGTAAAGCCCTTGAAGCTGGTGACCGCCAAAAAGCAAAACAGCTAGCTGAACAAAATCTAGTTGGACCAAACAACGCCCAGTATGGACGTTACCTAGCCTTTGGTGATATCTTCATGGTCTTCAATAACCAGAAAAAAGGGCTGGATACAGTAACAGATTATCATCGTGGTTTGGATATCACAGAAGCCACAACTACAACTTCTTACACCCAAGATGGGACCACCTTCAAACGCGAAACTTTCTCCAGCTATCCTGATGATGTCACTGTGACCCACTTGACCAAAAAAGGAAACAAGACACTTGACTTTACCCTTTGGAACAGTTTGACAGAAGACTTGCTTGCTAATGGCAACTACTCTTGGGAATATTCCAACTATAAGAACGGACATGTTACTACAGATGAAAATGGAATCCTTCTAAAAGGAACTGTCAAAGATAACGGCCTCAAATTTGCATCCTATTTAGGAATTAAAACGGATGGAAAAGTCACTGTTCAGAATGAGACTCTAACCGTCACAGGTGCAAGCTATGCAACCCTCTATCTCAGCGCCAAGACAAACTTTGCTCAAAATCCTAAAACCAACTATCGAAAAGACATCGACCTCGAAAATACGGTTAAAGGGATTGTAAAAGCAGCTAAGGCCAAGGACTACGAGACACTTAAAAAGGACCATATCAAGGATTATCAAAGTCTCTTTAATCGCGTTAAACTAAATCTAGGTGGAAGCAAGACTGCTCAAACGACAAAAGAGGCCCTTCAAAGCTATAACCCTAGCAAAGGGCAAAAACTGGAAGAACTATTCTTCCAATATGGTCGTTATCTACTGATTAGTTCGTCTCGTGATAAGACGGATGCCCTTCCTGCCAACCTACAAGGAGTCTGGAATGCCGTAGACAATCCACCTTGGAACGCTGACTACCACCTCAATGTCAATTTGCAAATGAACTATTGGCCAGCCTACATGAGCAACCTTGCTGAAACTGCCAAGCCAATGATTAATTACATTGACGATATGCGCTATTATGGTCGTATCGCTGCCAAAGAATACGCTGGTATCGAATCCAAAGACGGACAAGAAAATGGTTGGCTGGTTCACACTCAAGCAACACCATTTGGCTGGACAACTCCTGGTTGGAATTACTATTGGGGTTGGTCGCCAGCAGCTAATGCCTGGATGATGCAGAACGTCTATGACTACTATAAATTCACCAAGGATGAAACTTATCTCAAAGAAAAGATTTATCCTATGCTCAAGGAAACCGCTAAGTTCTGGAACTCCTTCTTGCACTATGACCAGGCCAGTGATCGTTGGGTGTCTTCTCCATCCTACTCACCAGAACACGGGACCATCACCATCGGAAATACCTTTGACCAGTCGCTAGTCTGGCAGCTATTCCACGACTACATGGAAGTCGCTAACCATCTGAAAGTCGACCAAGACTTAGTCACAGAGGTCAAGGCTAAATTTGACAAACTAAAACCACTTCATATCAACAATGAGGGCCGCATCAAGGAATGGTACGAAGAAGACAGCCCACAATTCACCAACGAAGGCATTGAAAACAACCACCGCCACGTTTCCCATCTAGTTGGTCTCTTCCCAGGTACGCTCTTTAGCAAGGACCAGGCTGAATACCTAGAGGCTGCGCGTGCTACCCTCAACCACCGTGGAGATGGTGGGACTGGTTGGTCTAAGGCTAATAAAATCAACCTCTGGGCTCGTTTGCTGGACGGTAACCGCGCCCATCGTTTACTCGCCGAACAGCTCAAGTATTCAACCCTAGAAAACCTTTGGGATACCCACGCACCATTCCAAATCGATGGAAACTTTGGAGCAACCAGTGGGATGGCAGAAATGCTCCTCCAATCTCATACTGGCTATATTGCTCCATTGCCAGCCCTTCCAGATGCTTGGAAAGACGGTCAAGTTTCTGGTTTGATTGCCCGAGGAAACTTTGAAGTCAGCATGAAGTGGAAAGATAAGAACTTGCAAAGCTTGTCCTTCCTGTCAAATGTCGGTGGAGACCTGGTTGTAGACTATCCAAATATCGAAGCCAGTCAGATCAAGGTCAATGGCAAACCAGTCAAGGCAACGACTCTTAAAAACAATCGCATCCAACTAGCAACGCAAAAAGGTGACGTCATTACCTTTGAACACTTCCCTGGTCGTGTAACCAGTCTGACAGCAGTTCGACAAAATGGAGTCACTGCCGAACTCACCTTCAATCAGGTAGAAGGCGCTACCCACTATGTCATCCAAAGACAAGTAAAAGATGAATCTGACCAAACCTCTGCAACTAGAGAATTTGTAACCAATCAAACCCACTTTATTGACCGATCGCTGGATCCTCAACTCGCCTACACCTATACCGTCAAGGCGATGCTGGGCGAACTTTCCACACAAGTGTCTGAACAAGCAACTGTAGAAACACCTAGTGAATTGATGGATGACCGAGATGGCCGTATCCAGTACGGAGCTGCCTTTGGAAACTGGGCAGACTCAGAATTATTTGGAGGAACAGAGAAATTTGCTGACCTTTCAAAAGGGGACTACACAGACGAAGACATCACTGCCACCATTCCTTTCACTGGCGTTGGTATCGAAATCTATGGACTAAAATCGTCTGAACTAGGTCTTGCTACTGCTAAAATTGATGGCAAAGAAGTCGGTGAGCTTGATTTTCATACTGCTGGGGCAACTGAAAAAGGAAGTCTCATCGGCCGCTTCACAGGATTATCAGACGGACCTCATACATTGACTCTTAGCGTTAAACGTGAGCACAAAGGACGTGGTAGTGAACGCTCGAAAATTTCATTAGATTACTTCAAGATCCTAGCAGGAACAGGCAACACGATTGAAAAGATGGATGATCGCGACCCTCGCGTCCAGTACGGTTCCCAGTTTAAGGACTGGTCTGACCCTGAACTCTACGGAGGTACGGAAAAATACGCTGACATCAACAACAGCGACTCTAGTGCAGCTTCAGAAGCTCAGGCAACCATTTCCTTTACAGGGACGGGCATTCGTATCTATGGTTTGAAGAGCCTTGCCCTTGGACGAGCACGTGTTACACTAGATGGCAAAGAAATGCCAAGCCTAGATTTCTATACTTCAGGTGCAACTGAAAAGAGAGCCTTTATTGGCGAATTTACAAATCTTACTGACGGTCCGCACACCCTGACATTACAAGTTGACCCAGATTCGCCAGAAGGCCGCAAGAAAATTTCTCTAGACTCCTTTGATATTATCAAAGCCCCTGCTGTTGGTATAGATAGTCCAAGTATCGCTCCTCTCAAGGAAAACGACAAAGAAATTTCCTTAAGCCTACCATCTGGAGACTGGGAAGCCATCGCTGTAACCTTCCCAGGTGTCAAAGATCCTCTGGTATTGCGCAAAGTGGACGAAACGCATCTGGTTACAAGTGGGGATCAGACCGTGCTATCAATCCAAGACAAGCAAGTTCAAATCCCAATCCCTGAGGCTACTGATCGACAAACTGGAAAAGCGATTGAAGCTTATGCCATTCAAGGAACTACCACAAGTAGTCCTGTCGTAGCCGTCTTTACTAAAAAAGATGAGAAGAAGGTTGATGAGAAGCAGCCAACTACAAGCAAGGGGGACGAACCAGCTCCTACTGTTGAAATTCCGGAATATACTGATCCTATCGGAACTGCAGGACAAGAAGAGCCACCTACAGTTGAAAAGCCTGAATATACTGATCCTATCGAAACTGCGGGAGAACAAGAAGCTCCTACTGTTGAAATTCCTGAATACACCGAGCCTATCGGAACTGCGGGTCAAGAAGTGCCACCTACAGTTGAAAAGCCTGAATATACTGATTCTATCGGAACTTCGGGAGAACAAGAAGCTCCTACTGTTGAAATTCCTGAATATACTAAACCTATCGGAACTAGTGGGAATCAGACTGCTCCAACCCTTAGCCTTCCTGATTATCCAGTTCAAGTCTTAAAAGATAAGGAAACTGGAGTGGAAATCATTGGTGGAGTCACTGACTTAGAAGGAATTTCTCACGTTTCCAGCCGACGTGTCTTAGCTCAAGAACTCTTTGGCAAGACCTATGATGCTTACGACCTACAACTTAAAAATCCAACCGATCATAGCTTGCAGCCAAAAGGCTCTGTCTTG
The DNA here is from genome assembly GCF_003943415.1 of Streptococcus oralis. Classification (GTDB taxonomy): domain Bacteria; phylum Bacillota; class Bacilli; order Lactobacillales; family Streptococcaceae; genus Streptococcus; species Streptococcus oralis_BJ. Next base: position 62,505 of record NZ_RJPK01000002.1, read on the forward strand.
GTTCGCTTGCCTATTTCAGCTAACGTAGAAAAGGTCTACTATATTACTCCGACCAAGGAGTTGCAAGCCCTTGATTTCGACGTTCGAGAAGGAAAGGCAGAATTCATCACTAGTCATTTCAGTACCTATGCTGTCGTCTATCAAGCTGCTGGAACAACCTCTAACACAGAGGAAAAACCAAGTGGTTCAGATGTAGAAACCATAGCACACGAGGCTGAACAACTTTCAGCTAGTCCGATCCCTGCGAAAACTGGAAATCATTCTCCTAAAGCACAACTTCCAGCGACAGGAGAAGCGTCCAACCCACTCCTCTTCTTAGCAGGACTCAGCCTAGCCCTTACAGCCACTTTTATGTTAAAAGGGAGAAAGGATGACTCCAACTAACCTTTAAGCACAAAAACAGGATGAAGATCACCTTCATCCTGTTTTATTTTGTCATCAAAAGTTAGTTTTACAGTAGGTATAAAAAGGCTAAGGTCAAGAGACTTGCTAGAAGCCCAACTCCCCAAAAGAAGAAGTCAACCTTCCACTCGCTCCAAGGATTGCCCTTGCCTGAGAATCCTCCAAGCTCAAAATGGTGGTGGACAGGTGTCATACGGAAAATACGCTTTCCACCACTAAGTTTGAAGTAAGTAACTTGCATCATAACAGAGCTTGTCTCAAAGACATAGATAATCCCAATCAGCAAGAGGGTCCATTCTTGGTGGAGAGCCATAGAGATTGCTGCCAACATCCCACCTAGAGCCAAACTTCCCACATCTCCCATAAAGACCTTGGCAGGCTTGTGGTTAAAGACGAAGAAGCCTAGCAAGCCACCAATCATAGCAAGAATCACAAGAAGGATATCCAGTTGATTTTGCATATAAGCAATCACACCGTAGGCCGATAAGCTAATCACCACTGAAATACTTGCTAGGCCGTCGATCCCGTCCGTCAGGTTCACCGCATTTGAAAAGCCAACTAACCAGAAAAGGGCAAAGAAGATATAGAAAATACCCAGATGAACTTGGTAGCCAAAAACTGAAAGCATGTCACCACCACGCTCATAAAAGAGGTAGAAAATCACTCCTCCAAGCAGCTGGAGAGCAAGTTTTTGCTTAGGATTCAACCCTTCGTTGATTTTACGAAAGACCTTGAGAAAATCATCCAAAAAGCCTACCAAACCATACAAAACCAAGATAAACAAAATCATGCCGACATTGTTGGTCAATTGTTGGGTAAAGAGAGCAACCAGAAAACTCACCACTACTGCAACGATAAGGAAGACAAGACCTCCCATGGTTGGAGTCCCAGCTTTAGCTTGGTGTTGTTTGACATCCTCGTGCATCTGCTGACCCGTAATCTGTGCTTTTCGATAAAATCGGATAAAAGCTGGAATACCTATCAAGGTCAATAGAAAGGCTAGAACTCCAGCACTAATGGAACTAATCATCTTAATCTCCTAAAGTTATTTTCATTTTTTTAATGTCTTTGAGGGCTGTATTGGCACGGACACTTTGTTTTTTGACCGTTTTGCCACTACCTTCCCACTCGACTTCTATATTCAGCCATTTGGCAAATGTTTGCACATTTTCATCTGTCCAGCCATACATATCAGGCATTTCTTCGACCTTATCAGACAAAATCAAGATCTGCTGATTGGCTTCCAAATTATCTCCTTCAGAAACCGAGAGTTCCTTGATCTTGGTTCCTGTTCCGATAACGATTGGTTGGACAAGGTTGCGACGCAATTCTTCTGCTAGGTCACCCGGCGTAAAGTCCTTGGTAGCTGGCATAGCATAGCTTGTCGTCTTGCTGACCTGATCCAAGCTCTTGGCAGTTGACTGAAGATTGAGGGATTCTTTCATAGCAGAAGCTCGCTCAAGGATTGGGTTGGCAAACTCTCCCAGCTGAACACCCGAATAATGCTCTGGCTGTTGCACCGTTACATAGAGGATAAAGTCAGGATTTTCTGCAGGATGCATCGACACAACAGAGAAGATATAGTTGGTTTCACCTGTCAGGTAACCCCCATTTTTCTCATCGGCAATCTGAGCAGTCCCTGATTTCAGGGCGACATTCTGACCTGGAACATTGACAGTTGCTTTTCCTGTGTTATGGTTGTACATGGTACCATAGACAGGATCTGTTCCGACCATGACCATGTGCTCCCGAGTAGAGGACGCAGCCGCTTTTGACACAGGGTTTCCGACGATTTCCTTTTGAGACTTACGGACAGACTGGTCATTTGGATCATAGAGGGCACTGATAAATTTCGGCTCCAACATAATCCCATCGTTGGCAATAGCTGTAAAAGCACGAAGCATCTGGGTCTGGGTAACAGAAATCCCTTGTCCAAATGAACTCATGGCAATATTGACAATGTTATCCGCAGGTAATTGACCTGTGTACTCATCTGCCAGACCAAAACGGGTCGGCACCCCAAACTTAAAGCGGTTAAGATAGTCCAGCCATGTCGCATCGCCCATCTTTTGCTCAAGCAAGGTCATCCCGATGTTACTTGAGTGGGCAAAACCTTGAGAGAAGGTCATGGTGCCACCACTAGTCAAACCTTCATTAACGTCCCAGTCTCGAATAGTCGCATCTGCTATTTTCAATTCACTACTGTTAAAGTATTCGCCACCGGGGAAGGTGTTGTTATCAATAGCCGAGGCCAACATCATCACCTTCATGGTCGATCCTGGCTCATAGTTACTTTGATAAAAGATATCACGCCAGACAAAGTCTTTTGTAATGCCATCCTTGGTATCGGCATTGAAGGTTGGCCGTTGGGTCGTAGCCAGGATTTCCCCTGTCTTAGCGCTGACCAAGGTAGCCGTCATATACTTGCCTTTTACCTTTTCCTGAAAGGCATCCATCTGTGTTTCCATAAAGGATTGCAAGGGACTAGAAAGGGTTGTGTACACATCCTTTCCATCTACTGTTTGTTGGGAAGCTTGATCTGTACCTGGAACAATATTTCCCAGACGATCCTTCTCATAGGTGATGATCCCATCTGTACCCGCTAGAATGCTATTTAAAGAACTCTCCAATCCAGATGTCCCAATCAAACGTTTGGTGCCATCCTCATTTTCATGGAGTTGCGCTAAACCGATAAAGGAAGAAGCAAACTGGCCATTGGGATAACTGCGGTTGGGGCTCGTCGTAAAGTCAACTCCCTCAACACCAGCAGTTTTGAGGTCATTTTTAATAGCCATCATATTGGCATAGGTAATCCCATTTCCCTTAGTACCAAAGGATACCTGTTTTAGATCTGGCTGAGAAAGTTGTTCTTTGACATAGGACTCCTCCATATCCAGATACTTATGGAAAATTTCAGCTACCTTATTAAATTGAGAATCCTCTACATAGAGAATTTTTCCTGTTGCTGACTTGTAGGTCTTGTCAATAACGGCATAGATATTATAAGAAGTCGCATCTTCTGCAATAGGTGTTCCATTACGATCATAGATAGTTCCCCGTTTTGCAGGAATCGTCTTGGTTGTTTGGTGAACCTTTTTAGCCTCTTGGACCAAGTCCTTGCCAAATTTGCTACCCGTTCCGATAATGACCGCAAAGTTGACCAAAAAGACAGCGAAGAGTATGACAGCCAATAAACTCAGGCTTTTTCCTACTCTTCTGCGGTTTTCTTCTGGAGATTTACGATTACGAACGGCATAACGGATGATTTTTTCTTTCCACTGTTTCATTTCTTACTCCGCTGCTCGGATATTTTCGTTATTCAGCTGCAAATCCTTGGAGTTTGCAATTTCTTTCAAACGTTCTGAACGAATCAATTCATTGACCTCTTGCTTGGCATCGTCGAGCTCTGTTTTCTTTTCTTCGATTTGAGCATTGACCTTGGTCAACTCACTCTGAACTTGTAATAGCTTGGTCTGCATAAACACAACGCTAATTGCTAGGATAATCATTGTTGCAGCAATCGAAACATAGAAGGCCTTTTCCACACGTGAAAAACCTTTAAACTTCGTTTGCAATAACTGGCTTGTTTTTTCGATTCTTTCTGCCATGTTTTTCCTCTTACTTGTGAATTTTTCTGGCCACACGCAACTTGGCTGAATGCGAACGATTGTTGGCTTCTAGCTCTTCGGCACTTGGCAAGATTGGCTTACGGGATACCAATTCCATCTTGGGCTTAAGGTCATCTGGAATGAAGGGCAAGCCTTTGGGAACTTCCACTGTTGAAGCTTCTTTAAATAGTTGCTTGGTCAAGCGGTCTTCCAGCGAATGGAAGGTAATGACCGAGATTCTCCCATCCAAAGCCAGCATATCCATGGCCTGTTGGATGGATTCATCTGCCGCACCCAGCTCATCATTGACTTCGATTCGGATAGCCTGGAAAATCTGCTTGGCAGGGTGCCCCTTTTTCTTGAGTTCCTTGGCAGGCTTGGCCGACTTGATAATCTCTGCCAACTCCGTCGTTGTCTCAATTGGTTTCACCTCACGCGCTTGCTCAATCTTACGGGCAATCTGTTTAGAAAACTTATCCTCACCATACTTGAAAAAGATCCGAACTAAGTCATGATAGTCATAATGATTGACCACCTCATAGGCTGTCAGACCAGCTTCCTGATTCATCCGCATATCCAGTGGCGCATCCTTTTTATAAGAAAAGCCACGCTCACGCTGATCCAGCTGAGGACTGGACACTCCCAAATCATAACAAATTCCATCAATTTCCTGGACACCAGCCTCCTGCAAACGTGCCTGCAAATGACGGAAATTATCCTTGATAAAGGTCACCATCCCCTTTTCGATATAGGGTGCCAAACGTTTTTGCGCATTGTCAATGGCATTCTGGTCCTGGTCAAAAGCATAGAGATGCCCTTTTTCGCTCAATTTACTTAATAAATATTCGCTATGGCCTGCTCCACCCAAAGTCGCATCAACGTAGATACCGTCAGGTTTCACGTCAAGCATATCAATCGTTTCATGAAGCAAGACCGTTACATGATGAAATTCTTTTGTCATATCTTATCTATTTTACCACAAATCTGACCAGCTTGCACTTGTCAGACAAGGCTAAGTTTCTTCGAAAAAAATTCTCAAAAATATGTCATATATACTTGACACCTCACCTCCAAAAGAATATAATATAGTCAAATATATGCGACATATCAGAAAGGAGACCCTATGAATCGTGTCAAAGAATTCCGCAAGGAACTAGGTATTTCCCAGCTTGAGCTCGCCAAAGATATCGGTGTCTCGAGACAGACCATCAACATGATTGAAAATGACAAGTACAATCCAACCCTGGAACTCTGTCTCAATATCGCCCGCAGCCTCCAAACTGACCTCAATAGTCTCTTTTGGGAGGATAATTTTTAAAAAAGGAGCAAACTCATGAAAAAAGAAACTCTCACTGAAAAACTCATTAAACGCATATACGGTATTTCTGGTCCCCTTGACGAACACAAACGGCGCGAGGCCGATCGTATCGGAAATCAGGTCTTTATTGTCCTCTTTTATCTGATGACATTTGGCAATCTCATTCCCTTTGTCCTTGCTTATAAATACCCGCAAATTGTCGCTATCGGCTATCCTCTTGTGGTATTCGTCATTTCGATGATTTCTGCTCTCTATGTGGTCTCCCAAACCAAGAAAACAGGCATCACAGCCATTGACCCCGAAATGCTAAGCCCTAAAGAAAGCAAACAGCTACATTTTCCTGGTCTAAAAGCCGGTCTAATCTATGGGCTAGGTATGTTCTTTGGAATACCATTTCTTAATACTCTCACAGATGATAGCAAGAATTATCTTAGTTCTCTTTTAAATACAGAGAATTTTGTTCAAACTATTCTAGCTGCCTTTTTCTTCGGATTAATAGTACAAACTGCCATCTCCCATCGCATTGCAAAAGCCAAGAAAGACCAAGAAGACGACTAGGAGGTGCCTTATGAAATCACTAGCTAGACTACTGATCAGTCATGTTTTTATCAGTATCTTTATTACCTTTTTCCTACTTTCTGGACATATTGAGCATCCTTTCTTGATTATCTTTCTTTTATTCCTTCCTGTATTGAACAAGGGACAGAGATTCCAGAAAATCCAATCAAAAAAAATACGTCTTCTAAACGCATCTCTCTGTTTTATCCTCGTATCCTTTCCACAACTTTTAACAAATCCTATGGATTGGAGATACCTGGTATTTCTAATAATCTGTATCATTTTTAGTTTGGTTTACTTCTATACTCTCTATCAACTCTTTAAAGAAGTCAATCAAAAATCGCTCATTTAGGAGATTACTCCCATGAAAAAAGAAGATTTCACCACTCGCTTACTCAAACTATTCTTTCACATACAAGGCCCCTTTGATGAATGTCGCCAAGAGATAATCTACAGGGCAGGTGCCCGTGCCTTGATCCAAATTGTATATTCCTCTCTCCTACTCTTCTTGTTCTATCTCCTATTTGGACGCTTCATAGAGTTGGTTCGAGATGCCATGCCCTACCTCTATTTTGGACTTATCTTCATCCTCTCATCTAGGGCGAGACTAGCAATTCACGACTTACATTTAGACAAGGATGACCAGTCCGAAATCCATCACAAAAGCTACAGCAAAAGTCAAATCAAAGTTCGTAGTTGGGGTGTATTCCTCAGCATTCCAATTGGCTTATTTGTCTTATCAGCCTTTCACAAACTCTTTGTTCAGCATCTTCCCCTCGATACCTTTTGGGATAATCTCTTCCAGTTCGATAAAACGCTCCCTTTACTAGTCTTAGGTTTGGGAATTGGAGCCATCTTTGGAACCATGACCTATGCCTTTTTATCGGAACACGAGATGAAACACTCTGAATCAGGAATGCATAAGGAGAATATAGAAAAATGACCAGTATATATGATTTTTCCGTTTTAAACCAAAGCAACCAAGCGACTCCCCTAGAGAGCTATCGTGGTAAAATTCTCTTGATTGTCAACACTGCTACTGGATGTGGTTTAACGCCCCAGTACCAGGGACTCCAAGACCTCTATGAACGCTATCAAGATCAGGGCTTTGAAATCCTAGATTTCCCTTGCAATCAGTTTATGGGACAAGCACCCGGCAGCGCAGAGGAAATCAATAACTTCTGCAGCCTACACTATCAGACCACTTTCCCTCGCTTTGCCAAGATCAAGGTCAACGGCAAGGAAGCAGATCCTCTTTATGTTTGGCTAAAAGACCAGAAATCTGGCCCGCTAGGAAAACGAATCGAATGGAATTTTGCTAAGTTTCTCATTGGCCGAGATGGGCAAGTTCTTGAGCGCTTCTCTTCCAAAACAGACCCCCAAACCATCCAAGAGTCTCTCCAAAAGATACTCTAATTTCTTTTTAAAACGTGTCCTTTCATTTAGTTTGAGCCCTGAAAGGATGCGTTTTTTCTTTAAAAAGTAACTGATTTTCTTTAATTTATATTTATTTTTTTGTTTTTTGCTATTGCAATTCTTTCATTAATTTAGTATATTTGTTATATTAAAAGTTTTCAGTCATTTTAAAGGAGAAATGACCTTTTAAATTTTTTATCTTAAAATGAAAGCGCTTTATAAGCAGGAGGTAAGGTGGCTTACAAATTATCAGAGAGTTTTTTCATTAAATCAAGTTGTAACCAAGTCAGACTTGGGCTCGGGCAGTAGCTGACTGCCTTTCTAAAAACTAGGAGTATATTATGAATCGATACCTTTTTGAAAAAGGGCAAACGTTTAGCATTCGGAAACTGACCGTTGGAGTTGCCTCGGTCATGGTTGGACTAGCATTTTTTGCTTCTGGATCCGTGCGTGCAGACGAAACGTCTCCTGCCACGACATCCAATTTAGATCAGCAAATTAAACAAGTCGCAGATATAGAAGAAGGCAAGGCTGAACCAGCTAAAAAAGAAGGCCGTGTAGAAGCTGAAAAACAAGAAACGCCTGCTGCCGATACCAACAGTGCTGACTTGCTCCCTGAAGAAATTCCGGATCGTGCCTATCCAGACACACCTGTCAAAGAACTCGATACAAAAACTATCGTTGACCAGAAAGCTAGTCCAAAAGTAGAAACTAAGAGCATTCTAAAGGACAAGGAAGAAGCTCCAAAAGAAGCTGAGAACGGAAACCGTGCCATCATTAATGGCGGTTTAGACCTCAAACACATCAACTACGAGGGACAACCCGCAACTGCTGCCACTATGGTCTACAGCATTTATAATGGTGGAGCTCAACGATACATCGTTTCTGGTTCTGGTATTTTTGTTTCGCCTAACGTTTTCTTGACAGTTGCTCATAACTTTTTAGATAAAGAAGGCCATGTTCGCGGCGGAGATTCTGCGCGCTTCTATTACAATCTAGGATCCAACGCTCCTGTTAAGAATTCTCAGCCAAATTCAGGAAATACCACACTCTTCCAAGAGAAAGATATCCACTTCTGGAACAAAGAAGAGTTTAGCAAGGGATATCAGAATGACTTGGCTGCAGTTGTAGCGCCTGTCCCTGTACAAATTGCAAGCCCAAATAAAGCAGCAACTTTTGTACCACTCGCTGAGCATAAGACTTACAAAGCAGGGGATCCTGTCAGCACGATTGGTTATCCAACTGACTCAAGCTCAAAAGAACTCAAACAGCCTATCGTAGCTGGACAACTCTATAAAGCTGACGGCAAGGTAAAATCCGTTGATCCTTATGATGACAAAGGAGCTACTGGCATCACTTACCAAACCACTTCTGTATCTGGTTTGTCTGGTGGTGGAATTATCAATGGTGATGGAAAAGTCATCGGCGTACACCAACACGGAACGGTTGACAACGGTGTTCCTGAGAAAGACCGCTTTGGTGGTGGACTTGTCCTCTCTCCTGAACAACTCAAATGGGTCAAAGATATTATTGACAAATATGGTGTCAAGGGCTGGTATCAAGGTGATAATGGCAAACGTTATTACTTTACACCCGAAGGTGAAATGCTTAGAAATAAGACAGCTGTCATCGGAGAAAATCAGTACTCCTTTGATGAGAGCGGTATCGCTACTTTAGTCAAGGGAATTGATTACGGACGTGTCGTTATCCAACACGTGGACGAAGCAGGCAATACAGTTAAAGAAAACGATACTTTCTTAGACAAAACAGAAGTGGGAACTGGCTTTGACTATGATTTCAAGAAAGCAATCACTCCAACCGAATTCTACAAGCAAAATCTAGAAAAATACCAGATTGTTTCCATTGATGGAGTTGAGATTCAGAAGCAACTAAAAGACGAGTGGAACCACAATGTCGTTAGCAAAACAGCTCCTGGAACCCGTGTTATCAAGGTGGTTTATAAAGTCAATAAAGGTTCTTTTAAAGTTTACTACCGTCAAAAAGGAACAAGTACTGAACTAGCTGAGGTGACAGTTGATAACAATGACGGTCAAGAGTACGACGTTTCCTTTGTCAACACCTTCCATGCAAGAGACATTGCTGGCTACCGTCCAGTCAAGGCTAGCTTGGAAGCAACTATCCAGCAAAAAGGGGTGAATGAAGTCGTCTTTGAATACGAGCCAATCGCTGATACAGCCAATCCAACAACTCCGGCTCCTCCAGTTGCTCATCCAGAAGATAAAGAAACTGAGATTGGCAATCATGGACCTCTTCCAAGCAAGGCCCAACTCGATTACCACAAGGAAGAATTGGCAGCCTTCATCCACTACGGAATGAACACTTATACTAATTCCGAGTGGGGAAATGGAAAAGAGGACCCTCGATACTTCAATCCAACTAACTTGGATACAGACCAATGGATTCGTACCCTGAAGGAAACTGGCTTCAAACGGACTATTATGGTGGTTAAACACCACGACGGTTTCGTTGCTTATCCTTCTAAGTATACGAATCATACCGTAGCTGCTAGCCCATGGAAAGATGGAAAGGGTGACCTTCTCGAAGAAGTTTCCAAGTCTGCTAGCAAGTATGACATGAATATGGGTGTTTACTTGTCACCATGGGATGCCAATCATCCAAAATACCATGTTGCAACCGAAAAAGAATACAACCAATACTATCTCAACCAACTAAAAGAAATCCTTGGAAATCCAAAATACGGAAATAAAGGGAAATTCATCGAGGTTTGGATGGACGGAGCGCGTGGTAGCGGTGCCCAAAAAGTAACCTATACCTTTGATGAATGGTTCAAATATATCAAAGAAGCTGAAGGAGATATTGCTATCTTCTCTGCTCAACCGACAAGCGTTCGCTGGATTGGAAATGAACGGGGTATCGCAGGGGACCCTGTATGGCATAAAGTCAAAAAGGCCAATATCACAGACGATGTGAAAAATGAATACCTCAACCACGGTGACCCAGATGGTGATATGTACTCTGTAGGGGAAGCTGACGTTTCGATCCGTTCTGGTTGGTTCTACCATGACAATCAACAGCCGAAATCACTCAAAGAGCTGATGGACATCTACTTCAAGTCTGTTGGTCGTGGAACCCCACTCCTTCTCAATATTCCACCAAATAAAGAAGGAAAATTCGCCGATGCGGATGTGGCTCGCTTGAAAGAGTTCAAGGCAACCCTAGACCAAATGTATGCGACTGACTTTGCCAAAGGTGCCACTGTAACAGCAAGTTCTACTCGTCAGAACCACCTCTACAAGGAAAGCCACCTCACAGACGGTAAAGATGACACCAGCTGGGCGCTCTCAAATGATGCCACAACTGGTAGCTTTACAGTCGATTTGGGCCAAAAGAGACGCTTTGACGTTGTCGAACTCAAAGAAGATATCGCTAAAGGTCAACGTATCTCTGGTTTCAAGATTGAAGTTGAAATCAACGGACGCTGGGTGACTTACGGGGAAGGTTCAACTGTTGGTTACCGTCGCTTGATCCAAGGTAAGCCTGTAGAGGCACAAAAAATCCGTGTGACCATCACAGGAGCACAAGCTACACCAATCTTGACCAACTTCTCTGTCTACAAAACGCCAAGTAGTATCGAAAAGACAGACGGCTACCCTCTTGGACTTGAATACCACTCAAATACAACAGCGGATACAGCCGGTACAACTTGGTACAATGAATCTGAAGGTGTTCGTGGCACTTCTATGTGGACCAATCAAAAAGATGCCAAAGTAAGCTATACCTTCACAGGAACCAAGGCCTATGTCGTCTCTACGGTCGATCCAGGTCATGGAGAAATGTCCGTCTACGTTGATGGTCAAAAGGTTGCGGATGTGCAAACTAAGAATGCTAGCCGTAAGCGCAGCCAAAAAGTCTTTGAGACAGGCGATTTAGCACCTGGCCAACATACTATTACCCTTGTAAACAAAACAGGCGAACCAATTGCTACAGAAGGGATCTACACCCTAAACAATGATAGCAAGGGAATGTTTGAACTCGAGTCTACTAACTACGAAGTCGAAAAAGGAAAACCAGTCACTGTTAAGATTAAACGTGTTGGTGGAAGCAAGGGAGCTGCTACTGTTCGCTTTATCACAGAACCTGGAACTGGGGTTCACGGTAAAGTTTACCAAGATACAACTCAAGATGTGACCTTTAAAGATGGAGAAACAGAAAAGACTGTGACCATCCCAACGATTGACTTTACAGAACAAGCCGACTCTGTCTTTGATTTCAAAGCCAAGCTCACTTCTGTCACTGATGGTGCCCTGCTCGGTTTCGCTACCGATGCAACCATCCAAGTGATGAAAGCTGAATTGCTGATCAAGGACCAAACAAGTTATGATGACCAAGCTAGTCAGTTGGATTACAGTTCTGGCTGGAACCATGAAACCAATTCGGCAGACAAGTACCAAAAAACGGAGTCTTGGGTTTCCTTTGGTCGCTTAACTGACGAACAAAAGAAAAAGACAACTGTAACAGCCTACTTCTACGGTACTGGACTTGACATCAAGGGATTTGTAGATCCGGGTCACGGTATCTACAAAGTCTTCCTAGATGGTAAAGAAGTTCCTTACCAAGATGGCATGGGAAATGCTTCGACTATTGATGGCAAGAAATACTTTAGCGGTCATGCAGCCCAACGTCAAGGCAATCAAACTCTGGTTAGCCTAAAAGGTCTGGACGAAAACTTGCACGCAGTCACCCTTCAACTAGATCCTGATCGAAACGATTTGTCTCGAAATATCGGTATCCAGGTGGATCAATTCATCACTCGTGGTGAAGGAAGCGAACTCTACAGCAAAGAAGAGCTTCTCCAATCCATCACTAAATGGAAGGACGATTTGGCTAACTTTGACCCAGCAGGCTTGAAAAATACGGCTACTGCACGCAAAGCTTTCCAAGCAAATCTAGACAAATTGAGAAATCAACTCAGCGCTGAAACTGTAGATGCTCAGGATGTTATGTTGACAGTAAGTACTTTGCAAGATATCCTAAGCAAGGACGAAAACTACCAAAAACCTGACGAAGAACCTAGTCCAGAACAGCCTGCTGAACCGAAACAGCCGGAAATCGAATACAATAAGGCCATGGCTAGCTTGACAGAAGCCATCGAGAAAAAAGTCGGTGAGCTTGGTTCTAACAATGAAGCTAAGAAGAAATTAATTGAACTTGCAAACCAAGCAATTGCTGCAATTCAAGAGGCCAAGACTCAAGAAGAAGTTAATAAAGCGCTAGAATCCGCTCTTGAACAAATTAGCAAGCTTGAAGCAGCTAAGCCTGAGAAGCCAGCTGAACCGGAAAAACCTGCTCAACCAGAAACTCCAGTTCAACCTGAACAACCTGCTCAACCTGAGAAACCGGCTGAACCTGAGAAACCGGCTGAGCCTGAGAAACCGGCTGAACCGGAAAAACCAGCTGAGCCTGAGAAACCGGCTGAGCCTGAGAAACCGGCTGAACCTGAGAAACCGGCTGAACCTGAAAAACCAGCTGAACCTGAAAAACCAGCTGAGCCTGAAAAACCAGCTGAACCTGAAAAACCAGCTGAACCTGAAAAACCGGCTGAACCTGAGAAACCGATGACTTCTTCAATTCCTGAGGAAGGGGTCAAGGAACTTATCTTTACACTTCCAAGTTTGGAAATTGTCACTAAGGCCGTGCCGTTCAAGGCTATTCGTCGCGAAAACCCACAATTAGACAAAGGAAAAGAGCAGGTTCTATCAGAAGGTAAAGACGGTCTCTTAGTCGAGTATGTTGAAGTAGACGGTGACAAGCGCAAGGTTGTCCAAACGGAAACAACCCCAGCTCAAGAGCGAGTGATTGAGGTGGGCACTAAACAAAGTTCAGTAGGAACAGAGGCGCCACCTGTTGTGACTCTTCCTGAGCACCCTCTACCAGCTCAACCAGAAAAACCAATCACTTCTTCATCTCCTGAGGAAGGAGTTAAGAACCTTGTCTTTACACTTCCGAGTTTGGAAATTGTCAATAAACCAGTGCCGTTCAAGACTATCCGTCGCGAAAATGCCCAATTAGACAAAGGAAAAGAGCAGGTTCTATCAGAAGGTAAGGACGGTCTCTTAGTCGAGTATGTTGAAGTAGACGGTGACAAGCGCAAGGTTGTCCAAACAGAAGCAACTCCAGCTCAAGAGCGAGTGATTGAGGTAGGTAGCAAACAAAGCTCAGTTGGTACAGAAGCGCCACCAGTTGTGACTCTTCCTGAGTATGTTCTACCAAGAGAGACTACTCCAGTCGTAACAGACAATTCACCAGCAAAAGATGAAAAAGTTCCTGTTACAACTACAGTTAAACAAGACAAGGAAAGACAACTCCCTGCAACTGGGGAACAAGAAGCAACTGCCTTCCTCTTCTTGGCAGCCATCACTTCTATCTTGTCTCTCCTCATCTTCCAAAAGAATTTCAAAGACTAATAACCCTCCTTGATTGATTCTTTCTAATTATTCAGTTCCCCCGTTGAGAAGACCAAATGGTCTTCTCTTTTTCTATCTATAAAATAAAAAAACATCCATAAATTTACATGGATGTTCTGGTATACATCTATAAATAAGATAATCATTGAGGATATGTGTTTTCAAATTCAACTACGATTTCAAGGAAATTGTCAGCAAAAACTATAAAGCTTTTTTCTTATATGACTATCTCTTGCGATGGAAGTTGCTCTTCTTCTCGTATCTTCAAAGCTAGTTGAGTTCAAGGGATAGTCCATCTGCAGTTTGTTTTCATGCATCTCTTTTCTAATCATCAATCTCCTCCTCCCACAGTTGAATTTCTAAAACATCTGCAACCTCTATCAGCCTATATCCCTCGTTTGTTCTAATAGATAAGGTTTTAGAGGACAACTCTTTCACTTCACCAATGATAGTGGTTTTCTGTTTCTTTTCCTTGACAACAAAACATCCCTTCAATTGACCAACATAAAGCTGAGAAAGCAAGAGTAGCTTCTCAACTAAATTCAAATTCGTCGAAAAATCAACACGTTTTTTTTCTTCGCTAAGCGAGCTGGTATGCTCTGAGAGAAAAAAGCCCATCCACTTCTGCATCCCTGGATCTTGATAGTCACGCGCAGATTGAAAGGGTAAATAAGAACGATCAATCATTTTAGTCCGTCTAATCCTCCAGCAGAATGCCCCCCAATCAGCTTGCTTCTGGCAAGACTCCTAGAGGCTTCTTCCAGTGCATTGGCCTTTAAGAGGGAGGTAAAACCAAATTGTTTCCGAATGGAGTCAATGGCTGTCTGGAGCCTTTCTTCTTTTTCTAGCTTATCAACATCATCAAAGAGGGAAATCAAGCCAAAGGACTCATCCACAAATCCTGAATAATTGACTCCGACACTTCTGACCGCTCCAGAAGTGTATTTATTATGAAATAGCTTCAAAACATAATCCGTTAAGATAGCCGTATTATTGGTAGGTTCGACCTTCATTTGTGTGTGAATAGACGGCCTGACCTCCTGTTTAGAGAAACCAAGATAGATAGAGACAAGGGTTGTTTTCTTTCCCGCCCTTCTCAATCTAATAGCCACCTGCTCTGCCATTTCTCGGAGAATAATTTCGATATCCCGTAACTTCACGTAATCTCTCGGTAAAATTTGAGAATTTCCCAATCCCTGGGACTTGGCTTTATAGGGCTTATGAACATTGCTCTCATCAATCCCGTTAGCATGAAACCACAAACGCAAGCCAGCCTGACCCAGAACTTTCTTTAGCTGGTCGGGATTGCTGGTTGCCAATTCCTTGATGGAAAAAATCCCCAGAGCATGCAAGCGTTTCTCCATCCGCCTGCCAATCCCCCAAAAGTCCGTCATCTTGGGAATGGCCCAGACCTTCTCTTCCACATCCTGATAAGACCAATTGGCCCTCATGGTCGGGGTGTGTTTGGCCTCATTATCCAGTGCCAACTTGGCCAGTAAGGGATTGGCATTGGACATACCTACCGTAGAGTAGATCCCTGTCTGCCTCCAAATATCCCTCTGGATACGAGCAGAAAGCATATCCAGCTTGTCTTTGCGAGAGAGACTCTTGTCTGGGATGAAATAGTTGAGCGAACTGGTCAGATCGATAAAGCCCTCATCGATAGAGTAGGGATAAATATCATCTGGGCTACCATAGTTTTGAAAGATTCGTTGGATTTCCATATTGACTGCGATGTACTCATCCATCCGAGGAGGGACAATCAAGGTAACTTGGGCCCAATCTTCGATGTAGCGAACATAGTCTGAGTCAGTTGGCAAGCCTTGCTTTCGAGCATTGTAATAGGAAAATTTGCGCGTTTTGATATCAAAAGGCAGATCATAGGCCCGACCAACATTTGACTTGCCAAAAATCTTCTTAAACATGGGAGAGGAGGCTAGGATAAGACCAGTTGAATTATCCGCGCGACTCATGACACAAAGTGAGGTCTTCAGCGGATGCAATCCCCTTTTCACACACTCGACACTGGCATAAAAGGATTTCATATCGACAAAGGCAATATCACTTTTGGGCTCTCTGGAATAATCAAAGTAGCCCATAGGCTAGCCCTCCATTGGCACAAAATTCCCAACGATAATCCCCACAATTCGAGGATCTTCCTCATAGGAGATGAAAATATCCTTGTATTTGGGATTGATAGAGACCAGACGCAAGCCATCTTCCTCACGATAAACCCGTTTGATATAGGTCTGGTTGTTGCAAACCACTGCATAAACCGCCCCATCATAATCAAATCCTGTTTCCCGAATCAGAGCCACGGAACCATTTTGATATTTAGGTTCCATGGAGTCCCCAGATACCCAGGAAGCAAAATCATGGGCTAGCTCTTCATTAAAGTAGACGGTATCAAAATTTCTATCGTCATATACCGAAGCCCCGATCCCTGCTGACATGCGTTCATAGACATGATACTCGTAGAGACGCTCTGGCATGGTCGCCACTTTCTGAATTTGTTCCTCTTGAGCCAAGTTGCGAGCATAAAGAACAACCTTTTCCTTCCCTTTGTTAGATAAGCTATTATAAAGACGGACAATCTCAATCTGGGTGAAATATCCTTTTGCTACTTTTAAAATCTTCTCCAGCTGAGCAACTTTCTCCTGGGACGGTTCCTTGATGCCACGCTCCCAAGCTGAATAAGCCTGAAAACTAATCCCAAGCTGCTCTGCAATCTCTTTTTGCGTCAGTTTTAGCTCTTTTCTCCGAGCCTTGAGCTTTTCTGGCTGATACAATACTTCACCTCCTAGTGTGATGCTTTAATGAACATTATCTCCCTTAGAAAGATAAATCGACGGTTGAGCTTACACTTTCAAAACTCAACCAATTTAGTTTAGTTTTATTATATAAAAAAAGTGAACGATTGTCCACTGGGAAAAACAAGTTTAAACAGCACCACTTATCTATTCTGAACAAAAAAGACATCCAAGAGAAAATTCTTGAATGTCTGGAAAGATTATAACTCCATTAACCTTTTCAATAGACTGGAATTGATGATATTATGGTCTCCTTATCTCAAATATTGCTGTATGAACCCACTCATTATGAATTTGTAAGTCATTTTCTATCATTCTACTAAAGGTGAAGCCATTTTTTAAAAGCACCCTCTGAGAGGCTAGATTACCCGTTGCCGTTCCTGCAATGATTCTATTGAAACCATAAGTCGTGAAGGCTTTTTCTAAAACGAGTTTAACCGCTTCGCTGGCATAACCTAAATTGCTAACATTTTCCCCAATCCTATACCCGAGTTCTGCTGTATTTCGATCACTCTCTAAGACACTTAAATTGATTCTCCCGACCATAACGCCTTGCGAATCTCTAATAAGATGCATATAGACATCACGATTCGTTTGTTCCGTTAACAATTCCCTTGTAATTTCTTTAAAACCTTCTAAATCAAAATAGTTAGCTGGTCTAGGAGGTAAATTTCGCTCAAAATACTCCCGATTTTCTTTTTCAAAAGCATATACATCTAGACTATTTTCTTCAGACAGCAACTCTAAACTTATCATTTCAAATCCTCTCCCATCATTATCTACATTCAACATTTTCTCATGTTTACACAAAGTGAAATCTACAGAATTTGAAGAGATTCTTTTGTTCTCTATATAGTTTCTACATTATAACACAAAATACTATGGGTAAGCATAATATTCAAGGCGCCAGACCAGAAAAACGAGCTGGAGTGGCGCTTAAGGAAACTTCTGGAGCACTAACGCACAGCGATACAACTCAGATTTATGTCAATACTTCTAATGTAGACCCCCTATCTGCTGGATAGGGTAAATTTAGGGCAAACTTTTGTAGAAAGTACAGAAAAAAGCACCCATAAGGTAAACTTTTGAGTGCTTTGAAACGTTGATAGTATCGTATTGATTAACGTTTTGAGGCAACTGACTCTGTCAGGTTGCAACCACATTTGTAAGCGACTAAAATCGCAACAACTATGTCAATTGCACCAATTTAAGTATGAAAGTACAAAAAGAACACCCCGAAAGGTGCTCTTTGTAAGTATCGTAATTCTTTCGAATTAACGTTTACTAAATTGTGATGCTTTACGAGCTTTCTTAAGATCTGGTTTGAAAAGTATGGGTTTCAGTTGGGTTAAAAACAGCACAATATCAAGGATTTTCAGAACGTTATCTACTGATTCATTTCATAAA
Source organism: Streptococcus oralis (assembly GCF_003943415.1). Taxonomy (GTDB): domain Bacteria; phylum Bacillota; class Bacilli; order Lactobacillales; family Streptococcaceae; genus Streptococcus; species Streptococcus oralis_BJ. The sequence goes on from NZ_RJPK01000002.1 coordinate 80,470, forward strand.
ACTTGAATCAATATTTTTTAAATAGGGGAATTTCTTAACGCATAACTTTCAATCCTATCCTCTTCCTTCTTATCCTAATAAAGTTTGTAATATTGGAATAACAACGATAAATAGAACCGTACTTAGAGTCACTACATTCGTAGAGAATTCCACATCTCCTTTTCCCTGATTAGCAAGGATTGGGAGAACAGCTAAAGCTAGTGTAGCAGACTGAATCATAAAGGTCTTAAATTCTACTGTCGCCATATTTGGTGCAAAGAACTTCAATACAAGAAGCATGATTAGAGGAGCTAGGATAAAGCGTCCAACTAAGGTGACAATTGTATCTTTATCAAAAGTAATAGTTTTCAAGCCTGCCTTTGTAAGAACGATACCAATATAAATCAGAGATAGGGGAGTGACGATATTTCCAACATAGGTTAAGGTATTCGTTGCGAAATCTGGAATAGAGATTCGAAGAATCAAAAATAGTAGAGCCACAAGAAAACCTACAAGCGGAGCTGGTAGCAATTTCTTCCAGTCAAATTTACTTGTCTCCTTGCTTTGACCCGATTTACTGTCACTCGTCATCAAATACACGCCCAATGTCCAGGTGGAAATCGTGTTGGTGATATAGTAAATTAAGAAATATGGAAGAGCCTGATCCCCAAAAAGAGCAACGTTTAAAGGTAAACCAATAAAAATAGTATTGGCATTCACAAAGGTATTAATCATGGTTCCTCGCCGTCCTGGACGAACCTTGAAAAGCACAACTGCAATATAAGCTACGATATATCCCAATTTAAATGCTACAAAAGTATAAAGGAGGCCTCCAGAAAGACTGATTAGCTTATCTAGCGTTAGGTATTTCATCACCGACACAAAGATTGACCTGGCAAGGCTACATTCATGATTAAACGAGATAGGTTAGGTCCAAAGGCATCTCCAAACCATCCCTTCACCTGAAGAATATACCCCAAAACAATGATAGCGATAATCGGAATGATACTCGTAATCGAGGTTAAAAAGAGTGACATAGGTATCCTTTCTAAATTACTTAAGTCCACAGCCCATACAAATCTGTCGCTAGTGAAGGATAGACAGCAGCAATGAATTATTTATACTCTGGATACCACTTCAAATCACGAACGGCTTTGACCATATCTGTTTCCTTAGCGCGTGCAAGACCTTGCTCTTGTGCTTTTTTAGCGACTGCTTCTGCTACTTTAATAGAAACATCTGCTACATACTTGAACGGCGGCAAAACAGGAGCTCCTGGTTGGCCTGGATTGACAATACCACTCAATGAATGAGCCGCTGCTCCAATCATTTCATCAGTTAAAAGACTTGCTTCAGAAGCCAGCATACCTAGACCAAGACCTGGGTAAATCAAGGCATTATTGGCTTGACCAATCACATAGTCGACACCTTTATAAGAAACTGTATCAGCAGGAATTCCTGTTGCGACAAAAGCTTTTCCATCTGACCATTCAATCAAATCTTTGGCACTAGCTTCTGCTAGTTTGGTTGGATTTGACAAAGGGAAGATCATCGGACGCTCTGTATTTTCACACATAGCTTCTACTATTTCTTTAGTGAAGGTATTAGGCTGAGTAGAAGTTCCTACAAGAATGGTTGGCTTCACAGTCTTTACTACTTCAAGCAGGTCAGTCAACTTGTCTGCGTTACTAAAGTCAGCACGTTTCTTAGCAAAGGGTTTTTGTTCAGGAGTTAGGTCATCCATGTCATCAAAGAGAAGACCTTGTTTATCAACCATAAAGAAACGTTTATACGCTTCTTCTTCAGAAAGACCTTCACTCACCATTTCACGAAGAACACGAGAGGCAATTCCTGCACCCGCAGTACCACCACCATAGCAGAGATAAACTTGATCTGTTAATTTTTCACCACTAATATCCAGTGAACCAAAGATACCACCCAAGGTAACGATTCCTGTGCCTTGAATATCATCATTAAAGGTCGGAATTTGTTTCCGGTATTTTTCAAGAATATTGGCAGCATTCAAGCGGCCGAAGTCTTCCCAGTGAAGGTAGAGTTTAGGAAAGAGACGTTCGGCTGTTTGAACAAATTGGTCAATAAAGTCGTAGTAACGATCACCACGAACCCGTTCATGACGATTTCCTAAGTAATTAGGATTGTTACGAAGTTCTTCACGGTTAGTCCCTGCATCAATAACTAAAGGAAGGACCATAGAAGGATCGATTCCAGCAGCACCCGTGTAGACCATCAATTTCCCAACTGAAATATCTACCCCATTTGTTCCCCAGTCTCCAATTCCAAGGATTCCTTCTGCATCTGTTACAACAATGAGACGAATCTCGCGATTCCCAGCAGCATTTTTCAAAGTGGCTTCAATATTTTCAGGATGATTGATATCAAGATATCCCGCATATTGGGGATCTACAAAGAGGTCACTATAGCCTTCAATGGTATCTGCAATGGTTGGATCGTATACAATTGGATTGAATTCCTCCAAATGATGAGAAAAGAGGTAATAGAAAAGAGTCCGGTTGGTATTAAAAATTTCCATTAGGAAAAGACGCTTTTCCAAATCATTGGCTTTTGTTTGCATTTGCGCATAAGTTTGCGCCGCTTGTTCTTCAATGGTTTGAACATACGGTGGCAGTAAACCAATAAGGCCTAGTTCCTTTCGCTCCTCTAAGGTAAAGGCAGTACCTTTATTGAGGAAAGGGTTGTTTAAAATATCATGTGCAATCATAGTGCAACCTCCTTTTTACTTCTATTATACCACTTAAAACGAATCGTTTGGAAAACTTTGTTGTTTGAAAAATACAATTGTGTACGCATATGTTATAATGAGTCTACGAGAACAATTTTCTAATAAGCTCTTTTATACTTAAAACACCATTATTAATGACACTTTAAGTTGTTATATTTTATAAAATTCTGAACTCATAAAGCTCTCAATGATCACTCTTTACTAAAAGTTTCGAGCAAAAGAAACTAATCATACAAATTGGCAATCCGAATTAAAATAAATATCATATAAGTTTGTTATGCAATACTTTGTATTTTTTAAGATGTTTTTTTGTCATGCAAAACTTGTATTCTATTTATATGACGAATAAAAACTATTTACAACAATATATTTCCCAAAAAGTGAAATATTTTCGAACACAGAAAAAAATGAGCCAGGAAGAACTTTCGGAACAAGCAGGACTTGGGCTTAAGTATATCAATCAACTTGAAAACCAAAATGTGAATCTGACCATTCACAGTCTTGAAAAAGTGATTGTCGCCCTAGAGATGACTCCAGAGGAATTTTTCAATTTTGATAGCCTTGAATCAACCTCTGATACGACCAACAATCTTTCACTCAAAAGAATCAACATGAAGATTAAACAGCTCCCTATTGATAAACGAGAAAAGATGTTGGTCATTTTTGAAAGTATCTTAGATAACCTTTGATATCCCTGACTCACTTACATTTTAACCGGTGAATACTCGTATAGTCAAATTGTAGGATACGGATAGAAAGTATTTATCTGGTGATTTCCACTTATTTTCCTTCTCCAACTAATGAAAGTGTGAGCCCATATGAATTTAAAAGATCTACAATATTTTTATGACCTCTGCCAGCTTCAATCCTATACGGAAGTAGCAAAACAACATAAAGTCAGCCAACCATCTATTTCTTATGCCATCAAGCGCTTAGAGGAATCTTTTAATTGCAAATTGATTCACCATGATCCCTCGCATCGTTCCTTCAAACTAACTCCTCAAGGACAAATCCTTCTGAAGCATACAGAACTGATTTTACCTGAGGTCATTTCTACTCGCAAAGAAATTAATCGCTCTTTGGCGCATTGCTCCACTGTAGGATTCCCTCCTATTATCATTCAGTATCTTTTCTCTGTCTTAAATAAAGAAACTGAATTTGATTTTTTAAAAAAGGTACGTCCTATTCGTGGTGGATCCGTAGAATTATTAAATCTTCTCCTTAGGGGAGAACTAGATGCGAGCTTACTCGGATTGATTGAACCACTCAATCATCCTTCAATAGAGACACATGAACTCTTTCATAAAGAACTGTATGTCGTTTTATCTAAGAACCATCCTCTTGCTACTGCTCTTTCCCTCACTTTTGAAGAATTAGTAGATCAATCCTTTATACTTTTAGACGAACACTTTGTTCACCTGAAAGCTTTTGAGCTACTTAATCAAAAGTATCAAAACAAGGCAGAAATATTCTTTAAGACTGATGACATTGTCATTCTTAAAGAACTTTTAAAGAAAGAGATTGGCGTTAGTTTACTGGCTGATATCGCACTTTCTGATGAAGATGATGATTTAATAAAAATCCCTCTAATACCGGAGGACCAGATAACATTTACAGTTTATTATGCTTATCTCAAATCAGCTACACTGTCATCAGAAGTAGAAGCCTTATTTAATCTCATTAAATCATATGAATAGAAAAAAACTCTAACTATCAACTACCTGATAGCTAGAGTTTTTTACATTATAGGTATTAGACTAAAGTACGAAGAAATAGGATATGATCGCCGAATTTTTCATTTACCTGATACCATTCAACGAGATTCCCAATTATAAATCTACAAAGTGTCGATAAAAAAGAACACCCCGAAAGGTGCTCTTTGTATGTATTGTAATTCTCTCGAATTAACGTTTACTAAATTGTGATGCTTTACGAGCTTTCTTAAGACCTGGTTTCTTACGTTCAACTTTACGTGAGTCACGTGTAAGAAGTCCTGCGCGTTTCAATGAATCGCGGAAGTCTGGGTCTACTTGAAGAAGGGCACGAGCGATACCGTGACGGATAGCTCCTGATTGACCAGCGTATCCACCACCTACAACGTTAACGAAAACGTCGTATGAACCTACAGTTGAAGTAACTGCGAATGGTTGGTTAATAACGAGACGAAGGTCAGCGTGTGGGATGTACTCTTCAACATCCTTTTTGTTAACAGTGATTTTACCAGTTCCTGGAACAAGGCGAACGCGTGCAACAGCGTTTTTACGACGTCCAGTACCTGCATATTGTGCTTGTGACATACTTTATTGTTCCTTTCCTTAGATAAGTCCTGAAATATCAAGAACTTCTGGTTGTTGTGCAGCGTGAGTGTGCTCAGCTCCAACGAATACTTTCAATTTCATACCTTGAGCGCGGCCAAGAGTATTGTGTGGAAGCATACCTTTAACTGATTTTTCGATCAAACGTACTGCATTTTTAGAACGAAGTTCACCAGCAGAGATTTGTTTCAATCCACCTGGGTGGTTTGAGTGAGTGTAGTAGATCTTATCAGATGCTTTTTTACCAGTCAATTTAACTTTTTCAGCATTGATAACGATTACGAAGTCACCTGTATCAGTGTGTGGTGTGAATGTTGGTTTGTTTTTTCCGCGAAGTACGCTAGCAACAACTGCTGAAAGGCGTCCAAGAGGTACATCAGTTGCGTCAACAACGTACCATTTGCGTTCTACTTGGCCTGGTTTAGCCATGAATGTAGTTTTGTTCATGATTTCTCCTATATGAATATCGTTTTTGTTTACAGGGCGGATGTTCCGGTCCGCGGGGTATTTGAAAGGTTCCGGGGCCTTACAAATGGGGTAAACAATACCGTCTACTATCATACCAAATTTTACTACTAAAAGTCAATAGATATGAAAAATATTTTTACCGATTTCGGTGTTTAACATCTAGAAAAACCTCGCTTTTGCGAGGCTCTCCTATTTGTAAGCTAAGGCACGTTTAAAGGTTTTCCAGATTCCCAAATCATCCGTTTGAAGGACTAGGCTGGCATACATACGTCCGATAAAGACTGTTGCAGTGACTGCAAAAGCAACCGTAATGGCAAGAGAAATCCAAGCTTCCAGACCACTTGCATAACCATTTATAGCTCTAAATGGCATAAAGAAGGTCGAAATGAAAGGAATGTAGGAACCAATTTTCAGAACTAAATTGTCACCAGCGGCACCTAGAGAAGTTACCCCCACAAATCCTGCTATAATCAAGATCATCAACGGCGACAAGGCCTTTCCTGAATCCTCAGGGCGAGAAACCATGGATCCTAGGAAGGCTGCCAAAACAACGTACATAAAGAGACTAACCAAGACAAACAATAAGGTATTGAGCGAGAAGGCCTCTCCCAAGTGGTTTAAAATACCAGATTGTGCCAAGATAGGGATATCTTTAAAGAGCAGAATGGCAGCAAGTCCACCCACGACGTAAATCCCAATATGGGTCAAAATCACAAGAAGCAGAGCCAGCATGCGAGCGTAGAAATAATGACTAGCTCTGATACTAGAGAAGACCACTTCCATGATTTTGGTTCCTTTCTCGCTGGCTACTTCCTGAGCAGTGACGCTAGCATAAGTAATCAAAATCATATAAAGGAAGAAACCAAGCCCTGCGGCCGCAATGGTTTGAACAATTTTTTTGTTTTCCTTAGATTCATCAATCTTCTCAGTAAAGTCAACAGTTTGACTCAAGCGTTTCTCCTGTTCTTGAGACAAATTGGCTGCTGAGCGATTGAGTTGGTATTGCAGTTCATTTAACTTATTGGTTACAGCTAGTTTGATGCCACTTTCAAGAGAAGTTTCACCGTGATAGACGGCTTTGATGACACTATCCTCTTGATCAATAGTTAGGTAACCCTTGATTTTCTCATCCTTGACAGCAGCTTGGGCACTGGCTTCATCCTTATAATCAAAGTTGATACCATTAGTACCCTTGAGCCCTTCTTCCACAGATGGCACTGTTGTTACTACTGCTATCTTGCTATTCTTGGCCATAGAAGAATTTTGGAGATAGCCAATTCCTACAGATAAGGCTAAAAAGAGGAACGGCGAAATCACCATAAAGAAGAAACTCCACGACTTGACATGTCGAAGATAGGTTTCCTTCATTACAATCCACATATTTCTCATACTTCCACCCCTGATTCTAGTTTAAAGATTTCATCGACTGTTGGAGCTTGTTGGTCAAAGGTCGCGATGTACTGACCTTGAGTCAGGATTGGGAAGAGTTCCCTTCCAGCGCTCTCATCATCGAGGATTAATTTCCAACTGCCTTGCTTGGTTAAGCTCACCTGTTTGACATGAGGAAGTTTTTCCAATTCTTCCTTGCTTCGTTCACTTGAAACAAAAAGACGTGTTTTCCCATATTGATTGCGAACATCCTGAACTGGTCCATGCAAGACCACACGCCCATCACGAATCATCAGGATATCATCGCAAAGTTCCTCAACATTGGTCATGACATGGTCAGAAAAGATAATGGTCGCACCACGCTCTTTCTCTTTCAAGATGACCTGCTTGAGCAACTCAGTATTGACTGGATCCAAACCACTAAAAGGCTCATCCAATATAATCAAATCTGGTTCATGGATTAGGGTGATAATCAACTGAATTTTCTGCTGATTCCCTTTGGAGAGGCTCTTGATTTTGTCGGTCAATTTACCCTTCACTTCCAGTTTTTCCATCCATTGAGGGAGTTTTTCCTTGATCTCCTTAGCATCCATGCCCTTTAGAGTAGCCAAGTAACGAACTTGCTCAAGGACTGTCAATTTGGGCATGAGGCTACGTTCCTCAGGCAGATAGCCAATCCGAGCGTAGGTTTCCTGACGAATCTCCTGCCCATCCAGACTGATCTCTCCTTGATAGTCCAAAAATTTCAACATACTGTGGAAAATCGTTGTTTTCCCAGCACCATTTTTCCCGACCAGTCCCAAAATTCGTCCTGGACTTGCCTGAAAATCGACACCAAACAAGACTTGCTTGGAACCGAAACTTTTCTCTAGATTTCTTACTTCTAGCATTTTCCACCTCCGAAATATGTTGCACTTATTATACTCCTTTTTGATAGCCTTTACAAGGATTTATGTACATTTTTATCTTGTTCATCCTTCCTTAAAAACTAAACTCTCTAAAGTTTTTGAGTACCCAAGTGATAGAACAATTATAGCCCATTAAAGTGCATACAGGTGCTCTTACTCCCCAATTGTTCATTTTTGATCCTGAATTGTCATTTTGAAAAGCAAAAATCCACCCCGAAGGATGGATTGATGGTTTAACGCACTTCTGCATTCACTTTTTCTTCGAGTGATGCTTGGATTTTTTCCATGTAGCGAGCTACTTCTTCATCGGTCAGGCTATCTTCTGGATTTTGGAAGGTCAAGCTATAGGCCATTGACTTCATGCCAAGTCCCAATTTCTCACCTGAGAAAACGTCAAAGAGTTTGATATCTGTCAAACGTTTCACGCCTGCAGCTTGGATAGCGTCCACAACTTCTTGGTGAGTCACTTCTGCCTTGAGGAGTAGGGCCACGTCACGGCTGACTGCTGGGAATTTCGTGATTTCCACAAATGGGGCAGCAGGTTGGAGCGCAGCTTCGATGGCTGAAAGGTTCAGTTCAGCTACATAAGTCTCTGAAATATCGTAAGCCTTAGCAGTGACTGGATGCACTTGGCCAAGGAAACCAAGAACTTGGCCGCCGAGTGAAATCACGGCTGTACGGCCTGGGTGAAGGCTAGCAATCTCAGCTGTTGCTGTATAAGTTACTTGGAGTCCCAAGCGAGTAAAGAGCGCTTCTAAGATTCCCTTAGCATAGAAGAAATCAACTGGAACTGCTGCTGTTTGGAAATCTTTTTCTGCAACCAAGCCGGTTAAGGCAAAGGCAAAACTGTTGATCTCATTTGGTAGGTCTTCTTTTGGATTGCCTGTTTGTTCAAAGACTTTTCCAATCTCATAAAGTGCCAAGTTTTTGTTCTTACGAGCCACGTTGTAGGCCACCGTATCCAAAATACCTGAGATCATATTTTGGCGGAGGACTGAACGTTCCACAGTCATTGGCCACATGAGTTCTGTAAGGTTACTTGGTTGAGCTGTAAACTCAACTGCTTTTTCAGGAGTTGTTAGAGCGTAGGTGATGATTTCTGTCAAGCCTGCCCCTTCAGCGATAGTACGAACTTGACGGCGAAGTTTTCGTGTCGCAGTCAATTCACCTGCTGTACCGTCATCTTTTGGAAGACTAGTTGGCAAGCGATCATAACCATAGATACGAGCGATTTCTTCAAAGAGGTCCGCTTCGATGGTGATATCCCAGCGACGACGGGGTACGCTGACGGTAAATGATTCTGCATTACCAGAAAGGTCAAAGCCAAGACGACGGAAGACATCTTCGACATCAGCATATGAAAGCTCCGTACCAAGGACGCGGTTAACGTCTGCAAGAGTAGAAGAAACTTCCACATCAGAGGTATCAAGCCCACCTGCTGAAACGATACCTTTACGCACCGTCGCATCTGCAAGCTCAGCAATCATGCTAGCTGCAGCATCAAGGGCTTCATTGACTGTTGCCACATTGATCCCTTTTTCAAAGCGAGAAGACGACTCAGAACGAAGATTCAAGCGACCGCTGGTCTTACGGATAGATTTGCCATTGAAAACAGCAGCTTCAAGGACAACACGACTAGATTTTTCAGAGATTTCTGTTGCTTGACCACCCATGACACCCGCAAGGGCGACTGGCTTGTCAGCAACAGTGATGACTAAGTCATTTGCTTCCAACTCGCGTTCTTCACCGTCCAAGGTCACCAATTTCTCACCAGCACGTGCTTCACGTACACGGATGTCAGTCCCTTCAAAGGTATCCAAGTCAAAGGCATGCATAGGTTGACCAAAGTAGAGTAGGATATAGTTGGTCACGTCTACGACATTGTTAATCGGACGGATGCCTTCGTTCATAAGGAGATTTTGCAACCATTGTGGACTTGGTGCAATCGTCACATTGTCCAAGATACGAGCTGCATAGTAAGGTGCCTTGTCTGTGTCAATGCTGACAGAAAGAGCATCTGTAGCGGCTTGGTCTGTTTCTGCAAGAGAAAACTCTTTAAAGCTAACTGCCTTGTCATAGATGGCTGCTACTTCGTGCGCTACGCCCCGCATAGAAAGGGCATCTGCACGGTTTGGTGTGATAGAAAGTTCGATGATTTCATCATCCAAGTCTAGGTAAGAAAAGACTTCGTCCCCAGGAACAGCATCTTGAGGCAAGATTTGAATGCCATCTGCAAATTCCTTTGGCACAACTGAGTCAGAAATCCCCAATTCACCAAGTGAACAGATCATCCCAAGCGACTCTAAACCACGGATTTTTCCTTTTTTGATTTTGTAGTTGTCAGCTATGCGAGCTCCTGGAAGAGCCACCATCACCTTGATACCAGCACGCACATTTGGGGCACCACAAACGATTTGACGAGCTTCTTCTTCGCCAACGTTAACCTGACAAACATGAAGGTGAGTTTCTGGCACATCTTCGCAAGACAAGACCTCACCGACAACAATTTTTGAGAGACCAGCAGCCGGTGATTCGACACCTTCTACCTCAATCCCTGTAGTTGACATTTTCTCAGCCAACTCTTGTGATGGCACATCAATGTCCACCAATTCTTTTAACCATTTATAAGATACTAACATAATTCTGATTGTAAGATCCCACCAAGTAAGACCTTTTCAATTCCTTTCTTTTTCTTCGAGTCAGTCGTTTCTTTTTTAGCTATATGAAATGTGAGCGACTGTATCGGACTGTGTTTCAGGTTTCAATCTTATTTAAACTGTTCTGAGAAGCGGACATCCCCTTGGTAGAAGCCACGGATATCATTGATACCATAACGGAGCATGGCTACACGCTCTTGACCAAGACCAAAGGCAAAACCAGAGTACACAGTTGCATTGATACCACTCATCTCAAGGACACGTGGGTGAACCATACCGGCACCCATGATTTCGATCCAACCTGTTTTCTTACATACGTTACAGCCGTCTCCGCCACACTTGAAGCAGGAAACATCCACCTCAACAGATGGCTCTGTGAATGGGAAGTAAGATGGACGCAGACGGATCTGACGCTCTTCACCAAACATTTTTTGCACAATCAACTGAAGCGTTCCTTGAAGGTCAGCCATAGAGATATTTTTCCCAACAACCAAGCCTTCGATTTGGTGGAATTGGTGACTGTGGGTCGCATCATCCGTATCACGACGGAACACACGCCCTGGCGAAATCATCTTCAAAGGACCTTTTGAAAAATCATGGGCATCCATGGCACGAGCCTGAACCGGAGACGTGTGAGTACGAAGCAAGATTTCTTCTGTAATGTAGAAAGTATCCTGCATATCGCGGGCTGGATGATCTTTCGGAAGGTTCATACGCTCAAAGTTGTAGTAGTCTTGCTCCACTTCAAAACCATCCACGACTTGGTAACCCATCCCGATGAAAATATCTTCGATTTCTTCACTAGTTTGTGTCAAAACGTGACGGTGACCAGTCGCAACTGGACGACCTGGAAGTGTCACATCGATGCTCTCACTTGCTAGTTGAGCTGCAACTTTCTTTTCTTCCAAGAGCTTTGCCGTTTCTTCAAAGGCAGCTGTCAAGACATCACGCGCTTCATTGACGTGTTTCCCGATGATTGGGCGCATCTCAGCCGAGACATCCTTCATCCCTTTAAGAATCTCCGTAAGCGAACCCTTTTTACCAAGGACAGAGACACGTAAGTCTTGCATCTCTTTTTCATTTTCAGCAGTAATCTGCTTCAAGCTAGCCAGCGTTTCTTCTCGAAGCGCTTTTAATTGTTCTTCAATAGTTGACATAATTCCTCCATCAGTCTCTCGTAGATAAAAAGAAAACCACATGCCAAAAACTCCACTCGGAGCGTTGACACGCGGTACCATCCGTTTTCATCTGACAAGTCAGACCTTCATTTCTAAATCCATGCGCAAGTGAATTCACCCAGCTTTCATATAGAGAGCTTGCAGTCACGGCTCTCCTCCCTGATATACTTCCCTTGAGTTACTAGTCTTGCGGATTCCTATTCAATTACTACTTAGTTTATCAGATTTTTAGTTAAAAAACAAGTTAGATTAGACTAATTTCAGTATAAAAAGGAACAAGACACAATGCATCACCTATTTGCAGGGTCTGTTTCATCTGCTTTCCTTTTCAATAAAAGAGTTGCTGCTTGATTAAAACCATCACACCAGTTATACCATTTTGCTTCATACTCATCTTGAGCTAGGATACGGTCTTTTAAATCAAAGACAGAGTAAATCTTTCTTTCCTCGCAAGCTTGCGCATAGAGATGATACAGTTCGTCGCCACCATCTCTATCCCACTCAGCAGAAATCGTATTCCTACCTGCCAATAAAGCCTGATAAGCCCTGTGATACCCATCTGTAATTAACAAGTAATCTCCGAACGCAAGAATACTGATTGGAGCAACATTGCTCATTTCTTCCGGCTGATAAAGCATCTGGATATCTTGTAACTTCTTTTCTGATAAGTATAGTTGAGTCGGATGGAGATCTGTTATATTGACTTTCATTTCTTTCTCCTCAAAGGAATTTGATACTCACTTCTGCTTGCCTTTAAATCGCCATTGGAAACGGAGTTTGTCATAGAAGGGAAACTCGATAAACAAGACTCCCAAGCCCACACAGAAACTGCCAAGAACATCTGATGGGTAGTGAACTCCCAGATAGACCCGAGATAGAAGCACACTGGCCAGGTAGAAGCCAAGGACGATTTGCACAATTTTTCTCCAAACCGGATCTTTAATCCGTTGACTGAGAATGACAATCAGAGTGCCTACCATCAAGGTTACAGCCAGAGAATGTCCGCTTGGGAAGGAAAATCCCTTCTCCTCGACTAAGTGTAAGATAGCTGGTCGTGGGCGCTGATAAATATTTTTAAAGGTCACGATTAAAAGACCGGCTAAGGCTAGATTACCCGCCATGAAGTAGCTTTCTATCTTCCACTGCTTACGATAAAAGATAAAGGCTGCAATGGCAACCCAGGTGATAATCACCGGGATATCAATCAAATGCGTAAGGGCACGGAACAGAACTGTCAAATAACTTGGCAAGTCCCCACGAATAGCTGTCTGAATCGGTTGATCAAAACCGACCAGCGTTTCAGGATAGAACTTAACCATATAGCCAAGAAGGACGAAAAGTAAAAGGGCAAAACTGCCCTTCATTAAAGATGTTTGTTTATCTCTCATAATGTTTTAAGGTTGATTTCAAGAGGACGTATAACAACCAGAATGAAACGGCAAAGATTACACCTTCAATCAAGTTAAAAGGTAATACCATGGTCATGAGGTAGTTGGAAAGTCCCAAAATTTTTCCAATATCAAAGTTAGCAAACTGCGCGTACAAAGGAACAGCATAAACATAGTTGAGAACCAACATCGCAGCAGTCAATCCGATGGTTCCCGCTAGAGATGCTAGTAGGAAACGAAGAGTGCTACGTTCCTTTTTCCAAATCAAGCCAAAAGCGATAACAAAAACTCCCAAAGCTACGATATTCATTGGCAAACCAATGTAGGTGTTCACTCCTTGGCTATTCAGAAGCAACTTCAAGAGTGAGCGAAGCAAGAGGATTCCTAGTGCAGCTGGCAAATCCATCACCACCAAGCCCACAAGGACTGGCAAGATACTAAATTCAATCTTGAGGAAGGTCGCCGCTGGCAAGAGCGGAAAGTCAAAGTACATCAGCACAAATGAAATGGCTGATAAAATCGCAATGGTCGAAAGTCGACGTGTGTTTGTCATAACAGGTTCCTCCAATTTTCTATAAAATCAGAAGAAGTTGGAAAGGGTCCCTCTATCTATTCTCACTTTTTATATCCCAAAAGTTCCCTCTCACTCTGTTGAGCAAGCGGTTGCAATTTATCTATAAACTCATCAGAACAGACAAAGCTATTCTTTCGTCTTCTCCCATCCAGACTATACTGTCGGTTGTGGAATCGCACCACATCAGCTTGCGCTCGCGGACTTATTTGGCTAAGATATTTTAGATTTATCTAGGCGTCGCAGTCGAAGATAATACTTAAAGTATATCGAGACAAGACAACGAAGAGTAAGCCAAAATAGCTAGTCAAATTTACCGCCGGTCGGGAATCTCACCCTGCCCTGAAGACCTTTTCATCATAACAAAAAACGCTTGCATTTGCAAGCGTTTTGTTTATTTCAATTTATCAACTTCATAAGTATGAACAAGCTCCAAACCAGCAAAATGTTGCTGACGAAGAGCCTCATAGACAATCATACAGACCGTATTGGAAACATTGAGACTGCGAACATGTTCATCATTCATAGGGATACGGAGAGCTTTCTCTGGATGTTCACGCATAAAGTCCTCTGGCAAGCCTTTATCCTCACGGCCAAAAAGAAAATAATGGTCTTCGTCAGTTGATAAATCTGCCTCAGAATACACTTTCTCTGCAAATTTCGAAATCAGATAGAGTTTTCCCTTCATCTGAGACATAAAGTCTGCCAAGTTATCATAAAAATGAATCTCTAACTTATCCCAATAATCCAAACCTGCTCGCTTCATCTTGCGATCATCAATGGGAAAGCCCATTGGCTTGATGATGTGGAGGGGAGAATTAGTCGCAGCACAGGTGCGCGCGATGTTCCCAGTATTTTGTGGAATCTGAGGTTCAAATAAAACAATGTGATTTGTCATAATTGGCTTCCTTTTATCATTGCAAAAAAATAGCCACACTGCCCGGAGTCAAGCTCAGCAAACAGCGTGGTTAAGGCATCGTTAACTTACCTCACAACAGGTCTGAAGTAAATCAGCGAAACTACTTTCTTAGTATAACACTTTCAGAATCAATGTCAATAGAAACGACTTGATTTTTTTACTTTTTTTGATGATATTTTCATGTTCGGTCATTCCATTTCTGAAAAGGGATAGTAAAAGAGTAAAATCACTTCAAGTCAGAGACGTTGTTATAGAAGTTAAGCATATTTATCTTCAAAAACTTGAAAAAGCCCTTTCTCCCCCTAAAAATCGCCTTGACAAGTGCATTTTTTACTAAAAAAGGGTATGATAGTTACATCATGAAAAAGTAGGTTTTTTATATGAAAATTGTCCTTGTTGGTGGAGGGAAAGTCGGTTTTGCCCTCTGTCGTTCACTAGTTGCAGAAAAACATGACGTTGTCCTCATAGAACAAGATGAGGCTGTCCTCAACCATATTGTCAGTCGCTTTGACATCATGGGACTCCTTGGAAATGGTGCCGACTTTACTATCTTAGAGCAAGCCGGTGTCCAAGAGTGTGATATCTTTATCGCTCTAACTGAATACGATGAAGTGAACATGATTTCAGCAGTTCTTGCCAAAAAAATGGGCGCTAAAGAAACCATCGTTCGGGTGCGAAATCCTGAATACTCTAATGCCTATTTTAAAGAGAAAAATATTCTTGGATTTTCACTTATAGTTAATCCAGAACTCCTAGCAGCCCGTGCCATCTCAAATATCATCGATTTCCCTAATGCCCTCTCAGTTGAGCGTTTTGCTGGAGGTCGTGTCAGCCTGATGGAGTTTGTTATCAAAGATTCTAGCGGTCTTTGTCAAATGCCAATCTCAGACTTCCGTAAAAAATTTGGCAATATCATTGTCTGTGCTATGGAAAGAGACCATCAACTCATGATTCCAAGTGGTGATGTTACCATCCAGGACAAGGATCGGATTTTTGTTACGGGAAATCGTGTAGATATGATGCTTTTCCACAACTATTTCAAATCGCGTGCAGTGAAAAGTTTGCTTATCGTTGGAGCTGGAAAAATTGCTTATTATCTACTTGGCATTTTAAAAGACAGTCGCATTGATATCAAGGTTATCGAAATTAATCCTGAAAGAGCTCGTTTCTTTAGTGAAAAATTCCCTAATCTCTATATTGTTCAGGGAGATGGAACTGCAAAAGACATATTACTAGAAGAAAGTGCTCCCCACTATGATGCAGTCGCAACATTGACTGGAGTTGATGAGGAAAATATCATCACTTCTATGTTTCTTGACCGTGTTGGCGTCCATAAGAATATCACCAAGGTCAACCGGACCAGCCTCCTAGAAATTATCCATGCGCCTGATTTTTCAAGTATCATCACACCCAAAATCATCGCAGTGGATACCATTATGCACTTTATCCGTGGTCGAGTAAACGCTCAGTACTCAGACCTTCAAGCCATGCACCATCTAGCAAACGGTCAAATTGAAACCCTCCAATTCCATATCAAGGAAGCTAATAAAATGACTGCCAAACCTCTATCACAGTTGAAATTGAAAAAAGGGGTTCTCATCGCAGCCATTATCCGAAAAGGAAAAACAATCTTCCCTACTGGAGAAGATATGCTTGAGGTAGGAGACAAGTTGCTCGTGACGACCTTATTGCCGAACATCACCAAAATTTATGATTTGATTGAGAGGTAAAAAATGAATAAAAGTATGATTCGTTACCTCCTCTCAAAACTTCTCTTGATTGAGGCTGTTCTTCTCCTAGTGCCTGTGAGTGTAGCGATCTATTACCAAGAATCCAGTCAAGTATTCACAGCTCTCTTTACAACGATTGGAATTTTAGTCCTTCTCGGTGGGCTGGGAGTCTTACGAAAACCAAAAAATCAACGGATTTATGCCAAGGAGGGTGTCCTAATCGTTGCCCTCTGTTGGATTCTCTGGTCTTTCTTTGGTAGCCTCCCCTTTGTCTTTTCAGGACAAATCCCAAGTGTTATCGATGCCTTCTTTGAAATTAGTTCTGGTTTCACAACGACTGGTGCTACTATTCTGAACGATGTTTCAGCTCTCAGTCGTTCTCTCCTCTTCTGGCGAAGCTTTACCCACTTGATTGGAGGGATGGGAGTACTCGTCTTTGCGCTTGCTATTATGGACAATGCTAAGAATAGTCACTTGGAGGTGATGAAAGCAGAGGTACCTGGGCCTGTCTTTGGCAAGGTCGTATCCAAGCTAAAAAACACTGCCCAGATTCTCTATCTGCTTTATCTGGCTCTCTTCTCCCTTTTTGTGGTTATCTACTACCTAGCAGGCATGCCTCTCTATGATAGTTTTGTCATCGCTATGGGAACAGCTGGTACAGGAGGATTCACCGTCTACAACGATGGAATTGCCCACTATGGTAGCTCACTCATCACCTATCTAGTTAGTATCGGAGTTCTGGTTTTTGGGGTTAACTTTAATCTCTACTACTACCTCATGCTCCGTCGGGTCAGGGCCTTCTTTGGAGATGAAGAACTGCGGGCTTATGTCATTATTGTCCTCGTGTCTACAGGTTTGATTACTCTCAATACCCTCCACCTTTACCAAGGTGTCTCTAAGAGTTTTGAGATGGCTCTCTTCCAGGTTTCCAATATCATCACGACAACAGGTTTTGGTTACGGAGATATTACCAACTGGCCTCTCTTCTCCCAGTTTATCCTCCTCTTCCTCATGGGAATCGGTGGCTCAGCTGGTTCAACTGCAGGTGGTCTCAAAATTATCCGTGGACTCATCCTCACAAAAATTGCCAAAAATCAGATTTTATCTATTTTATCCCCTCACCGTGTCTTGACTCTACATGTCAATAAAACCGTGATTGATAAAGATACCCAGCACAAGATTCTTAAATATTTTGCCATCTACGTGATGATTATACTCTCTCTCATCTTTATCGTCAGTCTTGATAGCAATGATTTTCTAGTCGTGACCAGTGCTGTCTTCAGCTGTTTTAACAATATCGGACCTATTCTAGGTACAACCTCTAGTTTTGCCATCTTTAGTCCCATCTCTAAAATCCTGCTTTCATTTGCAATGATTGCGGGTCGCTTAGAGATATACCCCATTTTGCTACTCTTTATGAAACGCACTTGGTCTAAACTCTAATTATAATACAATTCCCCTTTTACAAGCTAGTAGAAGGGGAATTTTTCTATTAAAAATGAGAAGACCTTTCGGTCCTCTCCTAATCTGTTTATTTTTTAAGTGCTTCTTTGTATCGAGCAACTTCCGCTTGGTTAGCCCAAACATAGTGACCTGGACGAATTTCTACCATAGATGGCTTATCTGTCTCATAGTCATGTTGGTCAGGATCGTAAACTTTCAAGACCTTCTTGCGTTCCAAGATTGGATCTGGAATCGGTACAGCAGATAGAAGCGCCTGAGTATATGGGTGGACAGGATTGTTAAACAATTCCTCTGTCTCCGCCACTTCGACGATAACTCCCTTATAGATAACTGCGATACGATCTGAGATAAAGCGAACAACTGACAAGTCATGCGCGATAAAGAGATAAGTCAAGCCCAACTCTTTTTGGAACTTCTTGAGCAAGTTCAAAACTTGCGCACGCACTGATACGTCCAAGGCTGAAATTGGCTCATCCGCAATAACGAAATCAGGTTCCATCACAAGGGCACGGGCAATCCCGATACGCTGACGTTGACCACCAGAAAACTCGTGTGGATAACGGGTCAAGTGTTCTTTCAAAAGTCCAACTTCATGAATCATCTTTTGAACTTTTTCTTTTCGATCTTCTTCATCTTTAAACAAGTGGTAGTTGTAAAGACCTTCAGAGATGATATAGTCAACTGTCGCACGCTCATTCAAGCTGGCTGCAGGGTCCTGGAAAATCATCTGGATACGACGGATTAAGTCTGCTGATTCCTTATGAGATTTTTTCCCATTGATTTTCTGGCCATCAAAGATAATCTCACCTTTACTAGTGTTATTTAAACCAATGATGGCACGACCAATCGTTGTTTTCCCACTACCAGACTCACCTACAAGAGAGAAGGTTTCTCCTTTGTTGATAAAGAAGTTGGCGTTTTTAACCGCCACAAACTTCTTACTTCCTTCACCGAAGGAAATTTCTAAATCTTTAATTTCTACTAATTTTTCAGACATTTCCTTCCTCCTAGTCTTCTAGATGAGCAAAGCCCATTTTATCACGAATTTTGTCATGCAAATCTGCAATGACCCCAGGTTTTTCAACTTTAGGAGCATTCTCATGAAGCAACCAAGTCTTAGCCCAGTGGGTATCAGTGACTGAAAACTTAGGTGCTTTCTCTTCAAAGTCAATTTGCATCGCATAATCTGAACGAAGGGCAAAGGCATCACCTTTCAACTCAGTATAAAGAGATGGTGGTGTTCCTGGGATAGAGTACAATTCCCCTTTATCATCAGCAAGCTGAGGCAAGCTAGACAAGAGACTCCAAGTGTATGGATGACGTGGGTCGTAGAAGACTTCCTCAACAGTACCGTATTCTACAATTTCACCAGCATACATAACTGCTACCTTATCGGCAATACTTGCTACCACACCAAGGTCATGGGTGATAAAGATAATGGTAAAATGGTACTCATTTTGCAAGGTTTTAAGCAAATCAATGATTTGCGCTTGAATGGTTACGTCAAGGGCCGTAGTCGGCTCGTCACAGATCAAGATATCTGGACGACAGGCAAGGGCAATCGCAATAACGATACGTTGGCGCATCCCTCCAGAATATTGGAAAGGATACTCGTCAAAACGTTTTTCAGCGTCTGGAATTCCGACCTTGTTCATATAGTCGATTGCCATTTCTTTGGCTTCCTTAGCTGTTTTCCCTTGGTGTTTAATGATAACTTCAGTGATTTGGCTACCGATTGTATTGATTGGGTCCAAGCTTGTCATTGGATCTTGGAAGATGGTCGCAATTTTAGCACCACGAATCTTCTCCCATTCCTTGTTAGAAGTAAGAGCAGTCAAGTCTTGTCCACGATAGTCGATGCTTCCTTGGGCAATACGTCCATTGTCTTCTAACATCCCTGTAAAGGTTTTTGTTAAAACAGATTTACCAGAACCGGACTCACCTACCAAGGCAAGAACTTCTCCTTCAATCAGGTCCAGAGAAACTCCTCGGATAGCCGTCAGAACTTTGTCACGAACATCAAATTCCACGACAATATCACGAGCAGTCAAAATTACATTATTTTCTTTTGTCATGTCTACTCCTATCTATGTGTACGTGGATCACTAGCGTCCGCTAGGTTTTGACCAACAACGAAAAGAGATAGGGATACCAAGATCAAGGTTGTCAACGGAATCCAGAACAAGTAAGCGTTGGTCGTAACGTTTTGTGAGTAATCTGAGATCAAACGTCCCAAACTTGGCACTGTTACAGGCAATCCCAATCCAAAGAAGGAAAGGAAGGCTTCATAAGAGATGAAGCTTGGCAACATCAAGGTCATCGTAGAAACAATAACAGATACCAATTGCGGCATGATGTTTTTAACGATGATTTTAAAGGTTGGTGTTCCAAGTGTTTGAGAAGCAAGGTTGTATTCCAAGTCACGGTAACGCATGATTTGGATACGAATCATATAAGCAATCCCAATCCAAGTTGTCACACTCATGGCAAAAATCAAATTCCAGAAACCAGCACCAATTGAGTAAGTCAAGACAATGACAATCAAGAGAGATGGAATGTTTGAAATAATGTTATAAACTTCCATCATGATGCGGTCTACAGATTTTGAAATTCCCCAGATTCCACCAACAATAACCCCAATTACAAGGTTGATAAAAGTTGCAATTACAGAGATGAGGATAGAGTTACGCGCACCAAACCAAACCCCATCAAACAAGGATTTACCATTGCTATCTGTACCAAACCAATGTTCAGCATTGGGCTTGATAAAACGAGCAGAAAAGTCATTGACCTTACTTACATCGTTAAAGTCAAAGTTTGAGAACATTGGATAAATAAAGCTCATCAGGATAATGGCTACCAAAATCCCCAACATAATGACTGTTGATTTTTTCTTTAGAAATTGTCTAAATACAGAACCCCAGTATGAATAGGCAGGGGCGTCAATTGTTTCAGAGGCAAAATCGTCACGTTTTACGAACTGAAATTTTTCTTTTCCGATTGTTGACATTATTTGCCTCCTTTCTCTGTTAATTTAATACGTGGATCAAGCATGGTCATCCAGATATCTCCTACAAAGAGTGAGAAGATAGAAATACATGTGAAGATGAAGACGAGACCAACTACCATTGAGTTGTTGGATGCCTTAACAGAGTCGATCAACATTTTACCCATACCTGGGAAGGCGAAGACTGTTTCTGTCAATGTTGCACCACCAATAACTCCAATTACGGCACCAGGAATACCCGAAACCAAAGGAACCATGGCATTTTTAAAGATGTGTTTATTTGAAATTTCTTTTTCAGACAGTCCTTTTGCACGAGCAAATCGAACGAAATCTTGAGATTGCAAGTCAATCATATAACGACGAATCCAGATAGCTGTACTTGGTGCTCCCAATAAACCTAGAATGACTGCAGGCAAGACATAGGAACGCCAATCTCCAGCCCCCAAGATAGGGAATGAGTCTGGCAGACCGATAGATGATCCAATCAAGCGCACGATGTAAACCAAAGCGATCGTTGGAAGGGCAAGCAAGAAGGTTAGAGCACCTGTAGAGAAACTATCAATCCAAGTATTCTTGTGGCGAGCCATAGCAGATCCAAGAGGAATTGCGATAGCATAAGAAATAATCAAACCGATCAAACCAGCAACAGCCGAGCTTGCAATCATTGATGGATATTGATAATTGCTTTCTGTAGCTGTATATGGATCGTCTTTACCATAGTTAGCTACCTCACGCGCATCTGCTTGACTTGGTGACTTGTAGGTACGAGAGTAAATATCTACAGAGGAAGTCTTTTTACCCGTAGGGAATTGAACTTCTGATGTCTTGGTTTGTCCCTGACCCTGTGTGATAACTTGAAGCACTGGTGTGTTCGCATAAGTTGGGTAAGAGTCTCCCAAGTTAATGTTCACAAAGTTTTGGTGTACAAATGGGAATTGATTATTGAAATACAAAAGGTATTTATGTTTTGTACCTGAACCAACCAATGACCAACCAATAGCAGGGTCATTTTCAAAACGAAGATAGCGTTCCAAGTTTGGATTTTCAGGGTCTTGAATCTTGTTTGTATGATCAATGTCGAGCAAGTTCGAGTAGAATTTGAAAACACGTTCAAAAATTGGAATTTCACGCGTAGCATAGAATTGACCACTTTCTGAGAATACACCGAGTGTCCAACCATTCCCTAGTTTGTTGATGTATTTTTCGTAAATTGCCTTATTAGTATCATTGGCATCCACTGTTACAGATGAGTCCATTGTGCTCGCTTTTTCTTGCAACTCCTTGGTATCGTAATACTCGATATAGCCCATCCGCTCATAAACAGTATTTTCATAATTGTCCCGTTTATCAGGCGTCGTTGCAATCTTGTTATAGTTGGTATCCTGCTTGAAAATCAGTTTTCGCGGAACCATCGTATAGATAATCGTGTAGGTCAAGGTTGTCACCAAGAAGATAGACACCAATGAACGCAATACACGCATAAAAATATATTTCTTCATATCGTTTCCTTTTAAAATCCCAAAAGAACCTTCTCCTCATGGAGAGAAAGTTCTCTTGAGAGTTATTTATTTAACGTGATTAGCCAATTCTTTTTGAACTTTTTCGTTTGATTCTTTTTTCTCTTTGAGCCATTTTTCACGAGCTTGTTCATAGTCAACTTTTGTTACAACCTTGTCTTGTAACTGAATATACTTGAAGTATACATCTGAGCCCTTATCTCCAGACTGGCTGTATGATGCTGTGAATGGTACAACACGAGAAATGATTGGTGCAGCACCACTTGATGACATAGCTGGCAAGAAGAGTGAGCTATCTGTCAACCAAGCTTGAGCAGCCGCGTATTTTTCAAAACGAACATTCAAGTCGCTTGTTTCTTTAGCAGCTTCATCAACTAGCTTATCGTAGTCTTTCAAACCAACTTGAGCTGCTGCAGCGTTACCTGCACCTTCATAACCCATGTATGTTTTTGTTTGTTCAGCATTCGTTGTTTTTAAGATATCAAGGTAAGTTGATGGATCTTCATAGTCTGGGTTCCATCCAACAGCACCTGAGAGATCCCAATCTTCTGCCGCTGCGCTAGCTGCGTAGTAAGTAATATTCTGTAGTTCATCTGCAGTAATTTGTTGGATATCGATAACTACGTTTTCTTCACCAAGTACTGTTTCAACTGATTGTTTGAAAGATTGAATACGTGCAATATAGTTTTTAGATGATTGATCTACTGGAATATCCAAGTGAATAGGGAATTTCACACCTTCTGCTTCCAATGCAGTTTTAGCTTTGGCAAATTCAGCTTTGGCTTTATCGGCGTTGAAGAGTCCATCTTGACCATCCGCAAAGTTTACATTCTTCCACTCATCACCGTAAGTAGCCATCTTTTCAGTTACCAAGTCACCGAAAGTTTTTTCGCCTGCAGAGACAAAACCTGGTTTCACAAAGAGGTTACGAACTGCAAGAGGAGCACCTTCTTTACCATTGATTTGCGCTGAGTAAGAAGTACGGTCAAAGGCAAAGTTCAAGGCCTGACGGAAGTCCTTGTTAAGAAGAGCTTTCTTAGTAGAAGTCTTCTCTTCGTCAGTTGTCTTAGAAGTGTATTTATAACCTTGACGGTCAATATTCACACCCAAACCACCAATACCAGGACCTGATGGAGTGTAGTAGATATTGTCTTTGTATGTTTCTTCTACCTTAGAGTAATTTGAACTTGTTGGGTAAAGACGAGCATAGCTATAAGCTCCACTTGTAAAGTTACGTTCAATTGATTCTTGGTCTGAACCATCATAGTAGGCAAGTGTTACTTTATCAATGTGAACATTATCTTTATCCCAATAGTTTTCATTCTTCACAAATTCGATAGATGACTTAGCAGTCAAACCTCTCAGCAAGAATGGTCCATTGTAAAGCAATGATGTAGGGTCAGTCGCTTTACCAAAGTCAGATCCTTTTGATTTTTCAAATTCTTCGTTCAATGGCCAGAAGATTGAGTAGGCCATCTTAGAGTTCCAGTATGGTTCGGGTTTGTTCAAAGTGTATTCAAGGGTATAATCATCAACCGCTTTTACACCGACTGAAGCAAAGTCTTTATTGTTTCCAGCTATATAGTCAGCTAGACCTTTAACTGAATCTTCTGCTAGATACTTAGCTGCTGATTTATTGTCAGCTGCGTGTTTCAAGCCATTTACAAAGTCTTTCGCTGTCACTTCAGCATATTCTTCGCCATCAGATGTCATCCATTTAACACCTTTACGAATCTTGTAGGTATAAGTCAACCCATCTTTTGAAACTGACCAGTCTTCTGCAATTGCAGGGACTAGGTTCCCATACTTGTCATTTGTGAAGAGACCATCGATACCATTTGAAGTGGCAACCTTAGTACTTTGTTTCCCTGAAATGAGGTAATCCAAAGTTTCCGGATCAGCTGTATAAACATAACCATAGGATTTTGGAGCTGTTGAATCAGATGATTTTGAAGAACCGCAAGCAGCGAGAACGCCAGTTGCCAGCAAAGCAATCCCTGCTGTAACAAATACTCTACTTTTTTTCATGTATGTAACTCCTCTTAAAAAATTTAGGCTTATTGCCAATTATACCATAGATTTCTCAAAAAGTAAACGAATTTTCAGAATATTTAGGCGTGTATCCACAAAAAACTTTCATTTGTCAAATTTCTTTATTCTTTGTTTGCTATTTATCGAGTCATAAGGCAAACCTAATGTCCATAAAGCCTGATTTTCAGGTTTCCTCTCCCCATTTTTCTACCCAGTCAGAAAGGACAAGCTTCTAAATTGGATTTTCGATTAAGAAACTATTGACGTAGAATCATTTTCAAGGTATAATATTAAACGTTGAGGCGGTATAGCCAAGTGGTAAGGCACGGCTCTGCAAAAGCTTGATCGTCGGTTCAAATCCGTCTACCGCCTTTCAGTACCTGAAATAACAGGAATTAACCAAATGAAAAGCCCAAAAAATCGGGCTTTTTTGTTTTTTTCGGATAAATAAGGATAACTTTGAAAATCTTTTGGGGCGAATTTAGGGCGAATAAAAAAACAGTGACGAAAATCACTGTTTTACTCGATTTCTTCTTCGGGTTCTAATTCGGTGATTTGAACTTTTACCTTGGTAACACGCCCATTTTTCACCTTATCATTGGTTAGGACGATTTGTTTGTTTTGGCTGACCAATTCATAACTAATTTTTTCAGTTGTTGGGATCGTACCAACACCCGTCAAATAATAACCGGCGATAGTATCCACATCATCGCTTTCTAGTTCAACGCCAAAGTAATCGTTGAAGTCGTTAAGATTCATGGTTCCTTGTGCAATATAGGTATCCTCACCGATTTGATGGACTTCGATTTCTGCTCTGTCCGTTTCATCATCAATTTCGCCGACGATTTCCTCTAGGAGATCTTCCAGAGTTACCAAACCAGCCATACCACCATATTCATCGAGCAAAATGGCCATTTGTCTTTGGGTATTTCGCAATTCTTTTAGCAAGTCATCCACAAAAATAGTTTCAGGGACAAAGAGTGGATCTTGTAAGATCTTCTTCCAGACAATATTTTCAAAGCCATCTGCATAGGCAGCGTTTAGCAAACGCTTGGTATGAATCAAACCAATCACATTGTCCTTATCCCCATCATAAACAGGAATACGTGAGAAATTTTGCTTTAGAATACTTTGGATAATAGTTTGACTATCATCCTGAATATCCACCATAAAGGCATCTGTCCGAGGAACCATGACTTCTCTCGCCATCAGCTCATCTAGAGAGAAAATCCCTTGTAACATCTCGATTTCGTCTGCGTCCAAGGTTTCCTCGCTCTTAGTCAACATGTACTCTATTTCATCACGTGTCATCTTTTCATCAGCATCATCAAAGGTCATTGGCGTCACACGACTCAATAAATTAGTTGAAGCAGATAACAGCCAGACAAAGGGACTTACAATCTTTCCAAGACCAATAATAATTGGTGCTGTTCGAATCGCCAAAGCATCTTTCAGATTGAGGGCAATCCGCTTAGGATAGAGCTCACCAAAAACAATGGAGATATAGGTCAAGATTGCCAAAGAGAGAAAACTTGCAATGGCGTAAGCCGTCTCTCCGCTTCCCATCCAAGATGCGATCACTTGTCCAAGGGTATCCGCCAATTTGGCCCCTGACAAGATGGTAATCAAGGTGATACCAACTTGAATCGTTGATAAAAAGTGATTAGGATTTTCAAGTACCTTTAACAAACGACCGTAACGTTTGTCTCCCTCTTCTGCCTTTTGCTCTACTCGGGCACGATTTAGTGACACCATCGCCATTTCGGTGGCTGAGAAAAAGGCATTTAAAAAGGTCAATACAACTAAAAGTACAAATTGCAGTAACAAATCCTGACTGCTCGGGTCTTCCATGGTCTTTCTCCTAAAATAGTATCTTGTGTTCCATTATATCATAAATTAGCCTAGGAATCACATTATTTTCTAATTTGCACGATCGCTCCCTTATCACTAACAGACAAGGGAGCAATTTTTGTTCTTTTGTAGATTGTTTCTAGTTTGTCACCGTGACTTGACCCGTTCGATAATCAAGCTGGATCCCCTTTTGAACATTTGGGATTAGGACGTTGAATTCCAATTCACCATCTGAAGACTTGGCTTCAATTTGTGAAGCGGATGGAACTAGATCCTCATTTGTCGCATAGTGGAGTGTCACGCGGTAACGAACCCTCTTATTTTGATCCAAGGCTTTTCTAACCAAACTCTCATAATAGTTCTGGCCTGTCGAATCCTCAGCCTGCGCTTGGTTGGCCCAAGCTGTCTGGACTGCAATGTTCTTGGGATTGCTGGTAGAGGCATCAAAACCATCCAAACCACCTATCAAGGCATAGCCCAGCAGGTGTCCTCTATCAACTGCATGTGTATAGGTCCCCTTTAGATTCTTAATCTGATGCCATCCTGGTGGCGTCCAAGAAGTAGATCCATTTCCAGTCTCTTCACGATTCTTATACTGCCGAGTCGCTTTGGATAAGAGAGCATTGGCAACAGTTGGAACTGTTTCTTTTCCAACCGGTTTTATTTTATTATCCGCATAGGGTTTGCTAGAAACTTTGGCATCTAGATTGGTTTTATTGCCATTTACGACAAAGGCACCTGCCCCATTCCATTCTAGACCACCTTTTATTTGGTTCTTGATTGACTCGGTTAAGACACTCTCTGCCAACTCCTGATTAGGAGCTTCTGAAGCTTGTCTTTTCTGGCTAACCTTAGTTTTAGGGGTGTTTGGCGCTGACTGCATCTGCTTGATGTAATAGCTACCAGCAGATAATAGTAAGAATATGAGTAGCCCTATCAGAGCTTGTCTTGTTTTCTTGTCCATATCTCTCCTTATATCTCTAGAAAAAGACTGGTCTCCCAGCCTAATTTCCTGTAAATTTACTAATCAATTCTTGCCATTTCGCTGGAGACAAAATCGCCCATGGATCCTGTCCCTTTCCTAGAATCCCGTAGCCAATCATTAAGCCGATTCCTAAAGCAAGGAGTCCCAGCAAGAGTACGATAAAAATCAACAGTAAGTGACGGACTACATAACGTATATTTTTATTCTTCTTCATCATTTGCCTCAATCCGCTGAATCTTCGCTCCTAGCTGAGCTAGCTTCTCATGGAAGCGGTAGTAACCTCTATCAAGGTGGACTAATTTACCGACAACTGTCTCCCCTTGCGCTACTAAACCTGTCAGAATCAAGGCCGCGCTGGCACGAAGGTCCGTTGATAGAACTTCTGCCCCCTGTAAAGCCTGTCCTCCGACAATACGAGCTGTATCACGGATAATCTCCGAGTGCAAGCCCATACGACGCATTTCCTCCAGATGTTGGAAGCGATTCTCAAACACAGTTTCCACCATGGTTGATTCCCCTTTTGCGACAGTCATCAGAGCTGTAAATTGCGCCTGCATATCTGTTGGAAATCCTGGGTGTGGCAAGGTTTTTACATGAACAGCTTTGAGATTCTCCAGTTGAGAACGGACACGAATACCTTCCGACTCCTCCGTCACCTCAACTCCCATTTCAAGAAGTTTGGCAATCAAGGGGCGATTATGCTCCCAGACTGCATCTCGAACGAGGACATCGCCACCAGTCATGGCTGTCGCAACCATAAAGGTTCCAGCTTCGATACGGTCCTGTACCACATTATGAGTTGTTCCATGGAGTTCCTCGACACCAGTCACTGTAATTGTTTCGGTACCAGCTCCCTTGACCTTGGCTCCCATTTCATTAAGAAGGATAGCAAGGTCAACAATTTCCGGCTCACGCGCAGCATTTTCTATCACTGTCACACCATCAGCTAGAGTCGCTGCCATCATCAGGTTTTGTGTTGCGCCGACACTAGGAAAGTCCATGTAGATATGAGCGCCGTGCAGACGTTCGGCCTTGGCTTCGATGTAACCAGCTGTCTGGGTAATCTTAGCCCCCATAGCTTCCAAACCCTTGAGGTGGAGATCAATCGGACGACTCCCAATGGTGCAACCACCTGGCATGGATACCTTGGCATGGCCTACACGAGCAAGGATTGGTCCCAAGACAACGATCGATGCCCGCATCTTGCTAACATACTTATACGGAGCTTCCTCCGTGATATCTCCAGTCGCATCGACCTCGACAACATGAGCTTCCTCATCAAAGTCCACCTTGGCATTCAGACCTCGAACCACTTGATTCATGGTGAAAACATCTGACAAGATTGGAACATTCTGCAAGACTGTCTTACCCTTGCTTGCTAGAATAGTCGCTGCCAACAAGGGCAAGACTGCATTCTTTGCTCCCTCGATGGTCACACTCCCGACCAGACGATTATCTCCGCCTTGAACCACAATTTTTTCCATAGTTGTTTCCTTTACTTTTGATTTTATAATAGTCCTCTAAGTGCTTCTTGCCACAGTTGGTACAAACTGATAAAGAATGAACTCAAGATGTAGCCCATTACAATACTAAAGAAGCCTACCAACAAACGAACTTTTTTTGTGTTAATAGCGGTCACTTTTAAAACCTTTTCCCATCTCACAAGATCTTTCAAAAGATAAAAACTCAAATAAATAAAGAGCATATGACTACTTAAAGTGAATAATAATTGAACCATTTGACTATTATATCATCTTATCCGCTTGTGCGCTAGTTTTCGATTTTTCTACAGATTAGGGATTGTTTTTAAGATAATCAATCGCATCCTGCAAGGTTTTAACGGGCACGATTTTCATCTCTGTCTTGATTGTTTTAGCAGCTTCTAGGGCTGTTTCATAGTTGCTTTTCGCATTGGGATCTGCTTTTTTCGCTTCCTCGGTGACTGGATTGTCAGGAGCAAAAAAGATGTTGGCTCCCTGACGAGAGGCTGCAACTACTTTTTTGTCAATTCCACCAATATCGCCAACATTTCCATCGCGATCAATGGTTCCCGTACCTGCTACGATACGACCATTACGCAGACCTGGATCTGCTATCTGGGTATAAATAGCTAGACTAAACATGAGACCGGCACTTGGCCCACCGATACCAGCTGTGGAGAAGCGAATCGGAACGTCACTAGTCACTTCCGTACGGTCAATCAAACCAATCCCAATTCCGTTTTTCCCATTTTCAAGAGTGATAATTTTACCTTCAGCAGTCTTGACTCTTCCGTCTTCTTCGTAGGTTACCTTGACTGGATCTCCTAGTTTTTGAGAATTGACATAATCAATCAAGTCCTTGGAACTGTCAAAGGTCTTATCATTAACAGCCGTCACTGTATCCGCAATATTCAAAATACCCTTAAAAGTTGAATTGTCCGTCACGGTCAAGACATAAACTCCTAGGTACTTGAGTTCGATATCCTTGCCTGCCGTCTTCAAACCTTGATATTTGGCCATGTTTTGAGAAGTTTGCATGTAGAACTGATTGATCCGCATAAACTCTGCATCAGTAGAGCCACCCGTTGTCTCCTGAGCGCTTCTAATATCCGTAAATGGAGTCAGCCAAGCATAAACAAGATGCGACAGGGTTGCATGCTGAATACCGACTGTCACAAACTGGTAAGCTCCTGCTTCCGTATCTTCTGTTTCATTGACTTTTAAAACTTGACGAATATCTTCCGCTCCACCTGGAACTTCTATGTAGTAAGGTAAAGGTACTACAAAGGCCAAAAACGTCAATACTAGTGCTAGGATGACATATAAGGGCCATCTAGTTTTTTTCTTCATGTTCTAATTCCTCCACGACACTGTTTGGGACATATTGCTGAATCTCCTGACCAAACTTCAGGAGCTCTCTCATGGCTGACGAGCTGATATAGAGATGCTCTGGGCGACTATATAGGTAGACAGTCTCGATCTCTGGAGCCAGTTGATGATTGTAGTAGTCAAAACTAGCCTCATATTGCAAGTCTGTAGCATTCCGCAAGCCACGGACAAGAGTTTTAGCACCCAGTCTTCTTGCGACATCGACGACTAGTTGGTCATGAGAAGCCAACACCTCTACATTACCTAAATGCGCCACAGCTTTTTCAACTGCTCGTTTGCGATTTTCAACGGGGAGAAAGCCTTGTTTGTGGGGATTGTAGAAAACCCCGACATAGAGCTTATCAAAGAGTTTGCTGGCACGTTCAATGATATCCAGATGTCCATTTGTCATCGGATCAAATGAACCTGTAAATAATCCAATTTTATCTGACATAAACTGTCACCTTACTAATCCCATATATTTTTTCCTTCCAGATGCCTAAGCAGGCGATTTCTTCTGGGAGTTCTACAGACTTATCGGTTTCGCAGACAACCATGACCTCTTGGGAGAAAAGGTTTCTTTCTGCCATTTTTTCGATATCTGCAACGATTTGTTCCTTGGCATAGGGAGGGTCTAAAAAAATGAGATCGAAGGGTCCAGATACCTGCTCCAGAGCTCGTTCCGCATCCATCTTGAGGAATTGAAATTTTCCAACTTCCTTGGTCATCTGGATATTTTCAGTGATGACAGCTTGTGCCTTTCGATCCCGTTCCACTAAGACAGCACTGGACATGCCTCTTGACACAGCTTCAATAGACAGACCGCCACTGCCTGCATAAAGATCCAAGACACGACCACCCTCAAAATAGGGACCTATCATGTTAAAGATAGCTCCTCTCACCTTATCAGATGTCGGCCTAGTCGTCTTGCCTTCTAGCGTCTTGAGGGGACGCCCTCCATAGATTCCTGATACGATTTTCATACCGTTTATTATACCAAATTATAGGCAAAAAGAGAAAGAAAACCGAACCTTGCGGTTCGATTCTCTACAAGATATTTTCGTAAGTATCGCGGACTTCTTGAGGCCAGACACTGGTCTGAACTTCTCCAATGTGTTTCTTACGAAGAAGGAACATGGCCATCCGAGACTGTCCGATACCCCCACCGATTGTCAATGGGAAAAGGCCGTTAAGCAGAGCCTTATGCCATTCCAACTCCAGACGATCTTCGTCTCCTGTAAGGGCAACTTGGCGACGAAGCGTGTCTTCATCTACCCGAATCCCCATTGAGGAAAGTTCAAAGGCACAGCCAAGAGGTTCATTCCAAACCAGGATATCCCCATTCAATCCCTTGTAGCCATTTTCAGACTCTGTTGTCCAATCATCGTAGTCAGGTGCACGACCGTCATGAGGTTTCCCGTCAGGCAACTCGCCACCAATACCAATCAAGAAGACTGCACCAAACTCTTTACAGATTGCGTTTTCACGCTCTTTTGGTGTCAAGTCTGGGTAACGTTCTACCAACTCTTCTGTATGGATAAAGGTGATTTGTTTTGGCAAGATCGATTCGATATCATAGCGAGCTTCTACTGCTAGCTCTGTCAGACGAATAGCCTTGTAAATCTTTTCAACTGTTTCTTTGAGATAAGCGACATTGCGTTGTCCGTTTGGAATCACTTTTTCCCAGTCCCACTGGTCTACATAAACAGAGTGGGTAGCATCAAGTGAATCTTCGTCTGGACGAAGGGCCTTCATGTGAACAAATAGACCCTCACCCTCACCGAAACTAAAACGAGCCAAGGTATGGCGTTTCCATTTAGCAAGTGAATGAACGACCTCATAGGTTTCATCTGGAATTTGCAAGACCTTCACAGTTACTGCATTTTCAACACCTGAAAGGTTATCCTGCATCCCATCGCCGACCCTACTCAAGATAGGACCTTGAACTTCGACAACTTCTAACTTATCTTTCAAATACTGGGTAAAAGTGTTTTTGACAAAGGAAATTTCTTCTTGTTGCTGGATAAAACTTTTCTTCATAAGCTACTCCTCAAAAAATTAATTAAAAGCATTATACACCTATTTCCAAGAAAAGAAAAGGGTAAATAAGAGAAAGTCAGTGCTCTTTGGAACACTGACTCTATAGACTTTTAATCGTTTCGACCAAAAATTCGTAAGATGCTAAGGAAGAGGTTGATAAAGTCTAGATAGATGCTGAGCGCCATTGAAATGACCCAACCTGTCGCTACTTGTCCTCTTGACTGCTCATAAACATAGCGAATCTTTTGGTTATCCCAAGCAATCAAACCTGAGAAGACCAAAACCATGGCAATACTAATCATGTAGTCAAAGAAGCCACTAGCCAAGAAAATATTCACAATCATGGCAATGATGAGGCCAACAAGCGCCGCCATCAGAGCTCGTCCCATTCCACTCAAATCTTTCTTGGTGAAAATCCCGATTGCCGCCATGACAAAGAAAAGAAGGGCACTGGATACAAAGGCTGATAAGACGGTTCCAGGTGTATAGAAGGCTACGACAAAACTAAGCGTAAATCCATTTAAAACAGAATAAACTAAAAATACTGGCAGAGCTGCTGGGCTATTTTTTGCAGCCATGCTACTTGCAACAAAGACCAGACCAAGTTCTGCAAAAGTTGCAATCATCAACCAGAGACGGCCATGCATTAAAAAGTAGATCAATTGGGACTGAAAGACTGTCAACATCAAAGCTGACACCAGAGCTGATAGACCAATCCCAAGCCCCACAAAGGCATAAACCTTAGCGTAAAATTGATTGAGACCTGAACGTTCTTGAATAATTGTTTGATTCATTCTGATTCTCCTTTTTCTATAAATATGTCTTGATTATAACAAAGTTTTTATAAATTAGCTGAAATAAAACATCAAAATGCCTGCGGCAATGGCAACATTGAGACTCTCTGCTCGACCCTTCATGCCAATATGAACCAGCTGGTCAGCACTCTCAGCCATGATAGAACTAATCCCCTGCCCTTCATTTCCCATGACTAAAACAAAATCTTCTAGGGTAGAAAGCTCACGATAGTCCTTGGATTCTTTGGATAAGGTCGTTGCTAGAATGGGCATAGCAGTCTTCTTAGCCTCTTCTACAAAGGAAGCAAGAGACATCCGATAGATGGGCAAGTGAAAATGACTGCCTTGCATGGAACGCAGGGTCTTGAGACTGTATATATCTGCTGACTTGTCTGAGACAATAACCCCTGTAAAACCTGCAGCATCCGCAGTCCGAATCATAGTACCCACATTGCCAGGATCTTGAACGTCTTCTAAAAATAGAAACTTGCCCTGACGAAGATCAGGCAGTCCCACTTCTTCTTTTTGAATAACTGCGACAATGCCCTGAGGAGTTTGCGTATCTGCCAAATCCCGCAAAATCTCCTCTGAAATCCAGACAGTTTGAGGAAAAGCAGCTAACTGATCTCGGTGACTTTCTAGGGCAAAGATTTTCTCAATCGTTACTCCTGCTTGAACAGCTTCTTCGAATAAGTGCCAACCTTCAATCAAATAGGCAGACTTTCGATATTTTTTTTGATGCAATTTCTTGGCATTTTTCACCACAGAATTGGCTTTTGAGGTTATAATAGTCATAGAAACATTATAACACAATTAAAGGGGGTTAGTATGCAAAAGGTTAGAATGATTGCCCAAGGTAGGGTGCAGGGTGTTGGTTTTCGCTGGGGTGTTTATACTCTAGCGCTTGAAATCGGTGGCATCACTGGTCGTGTCTGGAATAACGACGATGGTACAGTGGAAATTCTCGCTCAGACAGACTCCTCTGCTACCATGGCGAAATTTATCCAAGAAATCCGAAAAGGCCCTACACCTTTCTCAAAAGTCACCTATCTGGATGTGCAGATGAGCAACTTTTCATCCTATTCAGACTTCAAAGTCGCAAATTAGGTCTCCAGAACTATTGTATATTTTACAAAAAAACAGTAGAATAGAAAGGTATAATTTTTAAAGAAGGAATGAAAACATTGAAATCTATTAAACGTTTTGCCCTCTCTGCTATGGGAGTGGCTATGCTACTTATCTTGACAGGCTGTGTTTCTGTTGATAAAACGACTGGAGAACCGACTGGATTTATCTGGAACACCATCGGAGCGCCTATGGCAGAGGCCATCAAATACTTTGCTAATGATATGGGACTTGGTTTTGGGATGGGGATTATCATCGTCACCATTATCGTGCGTTTGATTATCTTGCCACTCGGTATCTACCAATCGTGGAAAGCGACGCTTCACTCTGAAAAGATGAACGCCCTCAAACACGTGCTTGAACCACATCAAACACGTCTCAAAGAAGCAACAACTCAAGAAGAAAAACTTAAGGCTCAACAAGCTCTCTTTGCCGCCCAAAAAGAACATGGTATCAGCATGCTAGGAGGCGTCGGATGTTTCCCTATCTTGCTCCAAATGCCTTTCTTCTCTGCTATCTACTTTGCAGCCCAGCACACTGAAGGGGTAGCTAGCTCTACCTTCTTGGGTATCGAACTTGGTTCACCAAGTATGATCCTCGTAGCCTTTGCTGGTGTCCTCTACTATCTCCAATCAATCCTCTCGCTTCATGGCGTAGAAGATGAGATGCAAAGAGAACAGCTCAAGAAAATGATCTACATGAGCCCACTCATGATTGTGGTCTTCTCCCTCTTCTCACCAGCTAGTGTGACGCTTTACTGGGTTGTCGGTGGTTTCATGATGATTCTCCAACAATTTATCGTCAACTATGTCGTTCGTCCAAAACTTCGTCAAAAAGTACGTGAAGAATACGAAAAGAACCCTCCGAAAGTCAGCCCTTCTGCAGGTGCAAGAAAAGATGTGACTCCTAAGCAGGCTCAAGCGATCACGACCAATAAGAAAAAGAAAAACCGCAACTCTGGCAAACAACGATCTAGATAAGACTCAAAAGGCTTAGCTGAAAGGCTAAGTCTTTTTGCATCACAAAAGCCCGATGTTTCCATCAGGCTTCTTTTTATCCATGTACACGTTTCATATAGTCTTGATAACTTTCTGTATCCATCAATTCCTTGGCATTCTTAACACGGTCCGCTGTTGGAGGTTTGACTCCTTCGAGCGAATATGGAATCCCAAGTTCACGCCACTTGAATTCTCCCATAGTGTGATAAGGTAGGATTTCAAATTTGTCAACGTTTTTGAGGGTTTTGACGAATTTACCAAGTTCAATCAAATCCTCATCTCTATCTGTCAATCCCGGAACCAGCACATGGCGAATCCAAACAGGCTTCCCAATATCTGATAGGTACTGGGCACAGGCCAAGATATTTTTATTGGTTTGGCTAGTGACAATCTTGTGCTGTTCTTCGTTGATTTCCTTGATATCCAAGAGAACCAAATCTGTCACAGCCATGAGTTTATTAAACTTTTCGAGATAACGTGGTTTATTACGGAATGGAAGGGCGCAGGTATCCAAGGTACAGTGGATTCCTTTTTCCTTGGCCTTGGTAAAGAGGGCAATCAAGAAATCAATCTGTAAGAGAGCCTCTCCACCACTGACAGTGATTCCTCCCTTGTCTCCCCAGAAACCACGGTAGCGAAGGGCTTCTGTCAAGACATCGTCTACTGTCCGTTCGCGTGATTTATTGGTCTCCATAGCCCATGTATCAGGGTTATGACAGTACTGGCAACGCATGTGACAACCCTGCAAAAAGACAATAAAACGAATCCCAGGACCATCTACCGCCCCAAAACTCTCTGTCGAATGCACCATTCCTGTCACTTGTCCATAGTCAATTGTTTCTTCAGACATATCGTCACCTTCCTTGAAACCGTTTTATAGTTTTATTATATCACGACTTGAGGGAAAAACAAGATTTTTGTCTATTTTTTAGAAAGCAATCTGTTTTTCACTTTCATTTTCATTTTTTTAATGATCGGGTTCAAAATCAAAACCATACAAGGT
The DNA here is from genome assembly GCF_003943415.1 of Streptococcus oralis. GTDB lineage: Bacteria > Bacillota > Bacilli > Lactobacillales > Streptococcaceae > Streptococcus > Streptococcus oralis_BJ. Next base: position 116,397 of record NZ_RJPK01000002.1, read on the forward strand.
TGCAAAATAGTCCTCAGGACGCTCTGCACGGCGGATTTGGCGGGCTTTACCTTCTTCGGTATAGAGGATTTCCGCTGAACGCAGTTTGGCATTGTACTGATAACCCATGGAGAATCCATGTGCACCTGTATCATGAATCACCAGCAAATCACCGATTTCTGTATGAGGTAGTTCGCGATTAATGGCAAATTTATCATTGTTTTCACAGAGTGAACCGACCACGTCTACGACCTCAACTGGTCCGTCTGGATGGGTCAGATTGGTGATATGGTGGTAGGCTCCATACATGGCTGGGCGCATGAGGTTGACTGCTGATGCATCCACACCTAGATAGGTACGATAAGTTTTCTTTTTATGGGTGACTGTTGTGACAAGAACCCCGTGCGGTGCCAACATAAAACGGCCCAATTCAGTGAAAATCTTGACCTGCCCAAGACCTGCCGGCGTAAGGACTTCTTCATAAACCTTACGCACCCCCTCACCAATCACAGCAATGTCATTTGGCTCCTGGTCTGGGCGGTAGTTAACACCGATTCCGCCAGAAAGGTTAATAAAGTCCAGCGAAATGCCCAATTTTTCCTTGATTTCCACAGCTAATTCAAAGAGCTGACGGGCCAACTCTGGATAGTAGAGATGGGTCACGGTATTGGATGCTAGGAAGGAATGAATCCCAAAAGTCCTAGCTCCTTTTTCCTTCAAAATCGCAAAGGCTTCAAAAAGCTGGTCCTTGGTCATGCCAAACTTGGCTTCTCCAGGATTGTCCATAATGTCTGTCCCCAGTTCAAAAACACCACCAGGATTGTAACGACAAGAGATGATTTCTGGAATGCCTGCTGCACGCTCCAGATGTTCAATGTCTTCAAAGGCATCCAAGTTAATGGTTGCGCCCAATTCACGCGCATAAGCGTACTCTTGGTCTGGGGTATTGTTAGAAGAGAACATGATCTCAGAACCTGCAAATTCAAGTTTATGACTCATCAAGAGCTCTACATAACTAGAACAGTCCACACCACAACCTTCCTCTTTGAGGATTTTCAAGATGGCTGGGGTTGGAGTGGCCTTGACTGCAAAATATTCTTTAAATCCCTTATTCCAGGAAAAGGCCTGGTTGACTGCTCTTGCTTTTTCACGAATCCCCTTCTCGTCATACAAGTGGAAGGGAGTCGGGAACTCTGCAACAATTGTTTCTAAATCTTCACGGCTGATAAATGGTGTTTTCATAAGCATCCTTCTATTCTGTTTGCAAAGAAAGGCTGGGACAATCGTTCCAACCTTTAGTTCTATCTCTTATTTGTCTTCGTCAAAGATATTTCCAATCTCAACATCGATGGATTGGTTCTTGACATCAATATTGGTTACTTTCAAGAGTGACTTGTAATCAAACTGTTTTTCACGTTCTTCTTGGGCATTGTCTGCAAAGACTGCGACACCAGCCAATTCAGAATCGAACTCACGCAAGAGACTAATCATCCCGTTGACAGTTCCACCACCTTTTAGGAAGTCATCCACAATCAAGACACGACTGCCTGCCTTGAGGCTGCGTTTTGAAAGGAACATTTTCTCAATACGGTCACCGCTTGAACCTGATACATAGTTGACGCTGACCGTTGAACCTTCAGTGATTTTCAAGTCACGTCGCACAATGACAAATGGAACGTTGAGGACATTGGCAACTGCATTTGCGAGTGGCACACCTTTTGTTGCTACTGTCATAACGGCATCGATTTTTTGGTCCATAAAGCTCTTGGCAATGATACGCCCAATATTTTTCAAAATGGCAGGTGTACTGAGCAGATCAGACAGATAGATATAGCCGCCCGGCAAGATACGATCACTTTCTGAAAGTTTGTCACGCAAGTCTGCAATCATTTCTTTAGCTTCATGACTAGAAATTGATGGTGTAAAGATAACGCCACCACCTGCTCCAGTCACAGTCTGAATATGGCCGATTTCGATTTCCTCAAAGGCACGCTTGATAATCACGATATCCTCTGAAATCGATGATTTAGCAGATTCGTACTTTTCTGCAAAGGTGTTGAGACTGGTTAGTTTGTATGGATTATTAATCAAATAGTTGGAAATGACAACCATCCGATCACTTCTTCTTAATTTCATTTTTATTTACCATTCCATTTAATTTTGATATTTTATCCATTATACCATATTCACATAAAAAAACGAACATTATTGCGTAAAAAATGCTCGTTTTTCTTAAATTATTAATCTAAATCTGGTTTATAGAAGGAACGATTGTCCATAGCGAAAATTTTATTGGTCATCTCTCCTTTGTCCACCAAAGCCAGAGCTGTTGACATCATCATCATGCTGGCATCTAGATTGTCAATCATATGGATAATCTCTGCCTCCATAATGCGTGGACGGACTGGACTTCCATACTCTAGCAAGCCATGATGACTGAGGATGACATGGCGCAGTAGCACCACTTCTTCTCTAGTATCATCGATGCCGAGTTCCATGACTGTCTTGGTAATTTCGCTATCGATGAGGGCTATATGGCCGATGAGATTGCCTCGCACTGTGTATTCAGTTTGATCCGGACCACTGAGCTCTAAAACTTTGGCCAAGTCGTGCAGCATAATCCCAGCATAAAGGAGGCTCTTGTTGAGCTGAGGATAGATCTCACTAATGGCATCTGCCAAGCGCACCATGGTTGCTGTATGATAGGCCAAACCCGTTTCAAAGGCATGGTGGTTGGTCTTGGCAGCTGGATAGGAGTAGAATTCCTTATCATACTTGGTGTAGAGACTGCGAACGATACGCTGCCAGACAGGATTTTCAATCTTGAAAATCATCTGCGACATGTAGTCACGGATTTCCTTGACATCAACTGGCGACTTAACCTTGAAATCAGCTGGATCGTTGGGTTCGCCAGGCTGAGGCAGGCGGAGAGTAATTTGATTGACTTGAGGAGTGTTGTTATAAACTTCTCGACGTCCCTGCATGTGGACTACTTTCCCAGCGGTAAAGGCCTCAACGTTATGAGGTTGGGCATCCCAGAGTTTCCCTTCAATCTCGCCACTATCGTCTTGGAAGGTAAAGGCTAGGTAGTTTTTCCCAGCACGCGTCTGTCTCAGGTCAGCTGACTTGATCAGGTAAAAACCTTCAAACAGCTCATCTTTTTTCATGTGACTAATCTTCATATTCTTCCTCATTTTCTTGGAAATGGAGTAGATCAAGCGCAGGCTCACCTTCTGATAACTCAATGTGACGGAGCGTCCGCTCAATAGCTGTGGTGCGACGGTTTAATAATTCATCAATATTGCCAGAGGCATGTTGGAGATGTTTTTGTGCCTTGACCAGAATGCCTCCGAACTTGCCAAACTCGGTCTTGACACTGGCAAGAGTTTTGCTGATATGGTCGGCACTCTTTTGGATATTGAGGGTTTTGAAGCCAACTGATAGGGAATTAAGCAAGGCTGATAGGGTACTTGGACCCGCGACAATAATCTGCTCCTCCCGTCTCAAATCATCAAAGAAGATAGGATTGCGAACAATCTCTGAATAAAGACCTTCTGTCGGAACAAACAAGACTCCAAAATTAGTTGTCCGAGGTGGCGCTATATACTTGCTCTTGATATCCTTGGCGAAACGCTTAACACTGGCTAGGAGTGACTTACGGCAACGTTCGATTTCATCCTTATCACCTGCTTCATAGGCTTCTTCTAAGCGGTAATAATCTGCCAGTGGAAACTTGGAGTCAATTGGCAGGTAGACGGTTTCCTGGTCGCCTTGCCCGGGTAACTTGATGGCATACTCTACTCGCTCGCTAGAGTTTTCAACCGTTGCGTATTCTCGTTCGTACTGGGCTGGCGTCATGATGTCTTCGATGATTTGCCCCAGTTGCAATTCTCCCAGAATTCCTCGCGTTTTGGTTCCTGAGAGAACCTTGTTGAGGGCTCCGACATCACGGGCAACTGTCTGCATTTCTCCCAGGCCACGATTGACAGACTCCAGTTGCTTGGAAACCGTCTCAAAGGAAGCCTGTAAGCGTGTCTGTAAGGTCTTTTCCAACTTTTCCTCGACTGTCTTGCGCATTTGTTCCAAGCGTTGCTCATTTGATTCTTGCAAGGCTTGGAGGCGTTGGTCGGTCTTGTCTCTGGTTTGAAGGAGATTCTCGTTCATCTCCTGTCTAACTTGAGTCAGACCTTGATGCAACTCCATTCGCACTTCTTGCAAACGGTCACTGACAGCCACTTCCAAATCTTTTTGATCTAGCTGGCTGGCTTGCCTGGCTTGTTCAAAACGATAATCCAATTGATCTGAAAGATGATCTGCCTGGTCTTCTAAACTCTTGGTCAGATAGTTCTCCTGCTTGTCCTGCCTTTGCCAAATCAGAAAGAGCCCAGCTAGATTGGCAATTAATAATAGTAATAATACAGTCTCCATCCTACCTCCTGTCCTTACTATGCAGCACGACGACATAGCCATCTGGGCAAGTTACCGAAACTTCCCTATCTATATATTCGTTAGAAGCGTACACTTTTTTAAAGAAAAAATTCTCCTCAGTCAGCTCATACTTGGCACCGAGAATGGTCAACTGGCTATCCCGAACCGGCATAAAGGCTAGATAGTCATAGTCTGAACGGGGCTCTAGCTGACTGGTCCCTTCTGGACAATAGCTAATCACATTTTGCCCATCCTCAATCGCTATCTGGCGCATATAGGGTGCCAACTTGGGATTGCTAGGTAGAAAAACATTGGCCAGCATATGGTCAATTCGACCACCAAGAGCTCCAAAAATAGTCACCTGAGCCTGGGGATTTTGCTCAAAGATGGTTAAGAGAGCCAATTCCAGATCTGTATCATCCTTTTCTGGCTGGGCTTGGATAAAGCGCTGGGCACGCTTTTGAATCAACTGACGTTCGTCTGCAGTCACCGAATCAAAATCTCCAACTGCTAGAGTGAGAGGCAGATCTTCTTCCAAGACCCAAAGCGAGCCTCGATCCACACCGACAAAGCAATCAAAATTTGTCCGATAATGACCGCGATCTCCGCCTGCAAAAACGGCAATCCTAGTCCAATTGTTTTCTGAGAGTTTGCACTCGTTCATTGACATCTCCCTTAAAGACATAAGACCCTGCTACAAAAACGGTCGCTCCAGCTTCTTTGGCTTGAGCAATGGTTTGATCATCAATCCCACCATCGACTTCGATCTCAAAGTTCAAACCTTTTTCCTGACGAAGGGCAACCAACTCACGAACCTTGTCCATGGTTTCAGGCAGAAAAGCTTGACCACCAAAGCCAGGGTTAACCGTCATGACCAAGACTTGGTCAACTAGGTGAAGGACATGCTTAATCGCCTCGACAGGCGTACCAGGATTGATAACAACAGAAGGTTTGACACTAAGAGAGCGAATTTTTTGGAGGGCACCATGGATATGAGGCGTTGCTTCTACATGGATACTGATGATATCTGCCCCTGCACGCGCAAAGTCCTCTAGATGATGCTCAGGATTCGCCACCATCAAGTGGCAATCAAAGACCATCTTGCTATGAGGACGAAGGCTTTCAACCACACCTGCACCAAAACTGATCTGAGGTACAAAGTGACCATCCATGATATCGATATGGGCATATTCAGCCCCAGTTGCTTCTAGACGTTTGATTTCACGTTCAAAGTTGGCATAATCTGCTGCCAGAATTGACGGAGCAATCTTGTATTGAGACATAGGTTTCTCCTTATTTTGGAATTTTTTTGCTGACTTTTTTATAGGTTTCTCTGCGATTTTCAATCTCACTGAGGAATTGCAGGTAGTTGTCAAAACGGAAGGTTGCAATGGTACCCTTTTCGACAGCTGGCTTGACTGCACAGGACGGCTCATGGGTATGGGTACAAGTACGGAATTTACAGTCTCGACTGACACTGACAATCTCTGGAAAGGCCTGATTGAGGTCTTCAGCCGTTGACACTTCATAATCCAGCGATGAAAATCCTGGCGTGTCTGCGATTTTACCCCCATTGAGATTGTAAAAACTCACAGCTCGAGTGGTATGACGACCACGACCAAGACTATCTGAAATTTCTCCTGTTTCAAGATTGAGGTCCGGTGCGATTTTATTGAGAAGGGTTGACTTCCCAACACCTGTCTGCCCCATAAAGACCGTAACCTTGTCTGTCAACAGAGACAAGAGCTCCTCCTTACTAGTCACAAAGTCGTAACCAATAGCACGATAGGTTTGTTGGAAAAAACTTAATTCTTCCCTATCTTCCAGCAAATCCATTTTAGAAATATAGACGATGGGATGGATGCCCTTGTGCTCCAAAAGAACCAAGAAACGATCCAGCAAATTGCTATTAAAATCAGGCTCCTTAGCCGACATGATAACCACAGCTTGGTCAATATTAACAATAGGTGGGCGAACCAGACTGTTTTTCCTTTCGTGAATCGTGAGAATGTAACCTTCTGAATTTTCCTCCGCAGAAAAATCTACCCAATCTCCGACATAAGGCGTGTGCCCTTTTTTACGGAAATTCCCACGCGCGCGTGTCTGGTAAACTTGACCCTCACTCTCCACATAGTAGAAGCCCGCCAAGGCTTTAATGATTTGTCCCTGCATCTTAGAGTCCTTGTCCTTTAAGCGCATCTGAAAGACTAGCAAATTCTTCCAAGCCTAGTGCTTCTCCACGTACACTTGGAGACAAACCTGCTTGATCCAAAGCCTTGGTCAACTTTTCCTTGACGTCATCAGTCTTGCCAAAGTAACCTGTCAGGTTATTCCACAAGGTTTTACGACGATGGGTGAAGCTAGCCTTGGAAACCTTAAAGAAGAAGTTCTCGTCAGTTACTGCTACTGCAGGTTCTGGACGGCGCACCATTTTCAAGATAGCCGAATCCACATTTGGAGCTGGTACAAATACTGTACGAGGCACGATGAAGGCAACCTTGGCTGTCATGTAATACTGAACTGCAATCGACAAACTACCGTAAGCCTTGGTATTTGGCTGAGCAGAAATACGATCTGCCACTTCTTTCTGCATCATGACCACAAACTCACTAAAAGGAATTCCACTCTCGATCAAGTGCATGAGAATAGGCGTTGTGATATAGTAAGGCAAGTTGGCTACTACCTTGATTGGCAGGTCAGGATTTTTAAAATTCTGAATATGCTGCGCCAAATCGACCTTGAGAATGTCCTCGTTGACTACGGTTACATTGTCAAAATCACGCAGGGTATCTGCCAAAATCGGCACCAAACGGTGGTCAATCTCAAAGGCCATAACTTGAGCCGCACGCTCAGCCAAAAATTCTGTCAAGGCACCAATACCTGGCCCGATTTCGATGACATTAACCTGATCATCAATTTTAGCTGTATCCACGATTTTTTGAAGGATATTGGTATCCGTCAGGAAATTTTGCCCGAAGGACTTTTTAAAGGTAAAACCGTGACGCTCCAGCACTGCCTTGGTCACGCTATAATCTGCAATTCTCATTTATTCTCTTTTCTAATATAGTAAGCTTCTGGAGTATAATGATAGAGCAAAACAAATAAGGGTGTTCCATCAAATCCTTCCACCATTTCTTTTAGGAGTGCATCTGGATGAATGATTTCTCGTGTTTTGGTGAAATAAACTCCGTGTTCCCCGTTTCTATTACGAAGTTCCCAGGCAACATTATTCCCTTGGACAGAAGGTAGGTAACATTCCATTTCTAGAAAATCAAAAAAATCTTTCACCGTCATGTCTTCCGGAACTTCAAATTCTACCTCATGAGGTAATACATCATCACCCATACAGACAGAATCTCTATCAACTCGGATTTTCATTTTGCTCTCTCCTTATAAGTTTCTATTTGAACGCTATCAAAATAAATCTAAGTACCTCTATTGTAACACATTCTCCATGCATTTTGAGGTCTGCTCAACTATTATCATAAGATTTCATAACCTCTTCCACTTCTGCCAAGGTCACTCCAAACAGATTTAGATATCTGAATTTCCTTCCACTATTGAAGCAGCCCATGAAATTTATTTTTCTCATCCTTTATGGATTGTCTCTTGAAAAAGTCAGGTGCTCAAGCAAAGAATAGAGTTTTTCTTGCTCCTCTTCTTCGTAAGCAGATACATTTGCTTTTACTTCCCTGCATTTCTCGTCATACAAAAATCCTTCATAGAGTTCTTCTGTAGATAAGACCGTGTAAACTTTGGCCATTTCTTCAGGGCTAATCGAAAATTTTGACTTAATTTTATACAGATTTTTCATAAAAGTGTTGAGGTGATTGTAGCGGCTCATATCTACTTTGACATTGGTCACACGAATTGCGTGAATTTTGATGCCTTCCCAATGTTCTCGCATATAAAGTGACAGCATCAACAAGGCCAGTTTATTTTGATAATAGGTCTTGGCAGGACTGTAACATTTTTGACCAGCTAAATTTTCAAAATCAAGTTTCATGAAAGGATAGAGTATCAGCCCTTGAGAAGAAATATTAATAATCCGTCCACTCTCTGACTTTTCCAACAAACCTTTCAATAGGAAAGAAAGTAGGAAGGGTGCAACAACATTGGTCGCAAATTGCTTTTCTAAACCATCCTTAGTCAGGATGGGCTTTTTGACTGACAAATCAAAGTCAGCTGCATTGTTAATTAGAACGTCTAGAGAGTCTTCTCTTTGAATATACTGTTCCACTGCTTTCCTGACACTCTTCATATCAGATAGATCAACCAAAATATAATCTACATGTAGATTTCCTGTTTGTTGGCAAATTTTCTCACAGGCTTGCTCGGCAGCTTCTTTCCGTCTACAAAAGAGAGTTACCGACCAGCCCTTTTCAGCTAACTGTTTAGCAGCCTGGTATCCAATACCACTGTTACCACCCGTAATAATTACTTTTTTCATTTCTGACTCCACTAGTCTGAATACTTAGTCATCACTTCTTCCACTTCTGCCATAGTTACTCCAAACAACTCCAACCGCTTGAGGAGTTGCTTACCATTGGAATAGCCGATGCGGAGGGTTTCCCCCAGATATTCTCGGCGCTTACGACTGTCTGCTCCCGCTAGGAAACCAAGGCGAATCAAGTCGCTGCGACTGATGTCAAACTCGTTCTCGTTTTGAAACTGCTCTGTCACCTGAGCCAGCGCTGTTTTCAAGTCCTCATAGCTAGCATGTTCGATTCCCAGAGAACGTCCCTTGGTCTTGGACTTGGGAACCGCTTCATCTCGTTTGAGAAAGGCATGCTGAACTGTCGGAAGGGCCGTCATAATCATGCGACGAATGCGCTCACCGTTAAAGTCAGGATCTGTAAAGACAATGACTCCATGCAGTTCATGCAGGCGCTGAATGCGTTCTATATCCTGATCATTGATTGCCGATCCTCGTGTCTCATAGGTCTCTACGTCAAAATAACGTTTGAGATTGGCCGTATCATCGCGACCTTCGACTACGATGACTTGGGAAATTTTTTCTTTCATGATTATTTTTCCAACCCAAAAATACGCTCTGCATTGGCACTTGTCACAGTAGCTAATTCTTCTGCCGTCATCCCACGCAAGTCGGCGATAAAGTCCACCACATAGCGTGTATAGGCTGTTTTGTTTTCTCGGCCACGTTTGGGAACAGGTGCCAGATAAGGCGCATCTGTCTCGACGAGGATTTTGTCCAAAGGCAAGTTCTGCGCAGCCTCCTGAATATCCGTCGCTTTCTTAAAGGTCACCACTCCTGAGAAAGAAATGGTCATGCCAAGCTCGACAAACTTCTCAGCCCACTCAAGAGAGCCTGAAAATGAGTGCATAATCCCACCACGAGGACCAACACCTTCGCTCTTGATGATCTCATAGGTATCTTCTAACGCATCACGGGTATGGACCACAAAAGGCAAATTCAAGTCCTTAGACAGCTGAATCTGACGACGAAAAACCTGTTCCTGCACTTCCTTAGGTGCTGTCATCCAATGGTAGTCCAGGCCAATCTCACCCAAGGCAACAACCTTGGGATGTTTTAGCTTTTTAAGCAAGTAAGCTTCGACCTCGTTTGTGTAAGTCCCTGCTTCCGTTGGATGCCAGCCAATAGTTGCGTAGAGTTGCTCATACTCATCTGCCAACTCTAGGGCCCGTTCAATGGTCGGCTTGTCAAAACCAACAATGTTCATCCGAGTTACGCCCATCTCAGCAGCCAAGGCGATTTCTTCTGCCTCACGTCCTGCAAATTCCTCTACATTTAAATGTGTGTGCGTATCAAAAATCATCTCTTCTAACCTCATTTTCTTCCATCTATTATACCAAAAATAGCATTCCTCGGCTTGTAAAAATATTCTAATACCAATCATTCTCCCTTGACTGCCTTTTTTCAAAGCAGTATAATAACACTTATTGAAATTTTCAGCAAAGGAAAAGAAAATGTTTAGAAAATTAAAATATACCTTTATCGGTCGACCACTCAAGTCTCTCACAGACGGCGAAGGGGGATTACTTGGAAAAATGCAGGCACTTGCAATGTTATCCAGTGATGCCCTGTCTTCTATTGCCTATGGACCTGAACAAGTCATTCTCGTTTTAGTTAGCCTCTCTCCTCTCGCCATTTGGTGGAGCCTCCCTATCGGTATTTTTGTCCTCTTACTGCTCGCTAGTTTGACTATTTCCTATCGTCAAATCATTCATGCCTATCCTCAAGGTGGAGGGGCTTATATGGTCACTCGGGAAAATCTCTCCCCTGAACTAGGCTTGATTGCAGGGGGCAGCCTCCTTGTTGACTATATGCTGACAGTAGCCGTATCCGTTGCGTCTGGAGCTGATGCTATTACAGCAGCCATCCCTGCCCTCCATCCCTACAATCTTCATATCTCTATTTTCCTAGTCTGCCTGCTCATGCTCTTGAATTTAAGAGGATTGAAAGAATCTGCCAGCTCTCTGATGATTCCCGTCTACCTCTTTATCTTCAGTACCGTCTTTCTCTTGCTTTATGGATTCTTTCAACTATTTACAGGTTCCCTAAACTATCAGGCGACTTCAACCATTGGACAAACTGTTCCGAGCCTTTCCATCGTTCTCCTATTGAGAGCCTTTACCAGCGGTTCGGCCTCTCTGACAGGGGTTGAGGCTATTTCAAATGCGGTACCATTTTTCAAAACTCCGAAAGAAAAGAATGCTGCTCAGACCTTAACCATCATGTCGCTGATTTTAGGATTTCTTTTTGCAGGCATCACCTTCCTAAACTACTGGATGGGCATCACGCCTCAAAACGGAGAAACCATCCTTTCGCAAATGGCCAAGGGCATTCTTGGTGATTCATTCTTTGGTCATGCTAGCTACTATCTCTTCCAGTTCTCAACAGCCTTAATTCTAGCTGTAGCTGCAAATACTGGCTTTTCAGCCTTCCCTATGCTAGCTTACAATATGGCTAAAAACAAGTACATGCCCCATCTCTTTATGGAAAAGGGGGATCGTCTCGGCTACTCCAACGGTATCTTAACTCTGGCCTTCGGGGCTATGATCCTTCTTCTCATTTTTAACGGGAATACTGAACGCTTGATTCCTCTTTATACTATCGGGGTCTTCGTCCCCTTTGCTCTTTCTCAGACTGGAATGATTCGCCATTGGAAAAAGGAAAAAGGAGCAAACTTCTTAAAACCTGCCTTTGCTAATATCCTTGGGGCCATCATTTGTTATGCCATTGTCCTCATTTTACTCCTCTTCAGACTGGGTGATATCTGGCCTTTCTTCCCAATTATCCTAGTCTTAACCTTCCTCTTTTTGTCCATTCACAACCATTACCAAAAAGTGGCAAAACAACTACGACTCTATGAAGGAATTGAAAAACGCACTTACGACGGCAACCTTGTCCTTGTCCTAGTAGGAAATGTTACTCGAGTAAGTGTCGGAGCCATTAACTACGCTCAAAGCATCGGTGACGAAGTGTTAGCCATGCACATTTCTACTAAAGAAACGGTTGAAAAAGACCAAGAAATCCTTCAGGAATTTGCCGATTACTTCCCAAATATCACTCTGAAGAATATCAATACCAGCTACCGCGACATCATCACCCCTAGCGTTAAGTATGTCAAGCGAATCGCCCAAGAAGCTAAGCAAAAAAACTACACCGTTACAGTCCTTGTCCCACAGTTTATCCCTAACAAGCCTTGGCAAAATATCCTGCACAATCAAATGAGCCTCAAACTAAAATACGCTCTCAGATGGCATGAAGACGTCGTTGTCGCTAGCTACTCTTATCACTTAAAAGAATAAAGAAAAGGCCCTACCAGAACCAAAAAGCGTCTGGTGGGGCCTTTTTCTGAATCCAGCCACTATGCTTAACTAAAAAGCATGACTAGGAATATTATTGAATGTGGTTAGCTAAATCTTCCTGAGCTTTTTTATTGGACTCAGTTTTTTCTTTTTGCCATTTTTCATAAAGTTCTTGGTACTGTTTCGCAGTCACGGGTTCTTTTTGCAACTCAAGGTATTTGTAGTTATCCGCATCCCCTTTGTGTCCGACAAATGAGAAGGCTCCTGTGAACGGTACAGTCTTACGGAATATTGGATTAGCTCCTCCACTTTGAACTGGCAGAAAGAGAGCACTATCTGTTAGCCAAGCTTGAACTTCAGCAAATTTTTCATAGCGAGTCTGAGTATTTTCAACCTCATTGTCTGCTGTGTCCAACAACTTCTTGTAGGTAGAGAGACCGATTTTTTCCTTGACATCATTGTCTTTCCCTGGAGTCAGGCCAAGATTTTTTAACTGAGAACCAGAGTCTGGATCCAAGAGGTCAAGATATGTCTTAGGATCAGAGTAATCTCCACTCCAGCCCGAAATATCGATGTCATAGTCCTTTTGTTCAGCTGTGTCAGCAAAGAAGGTTGCATTGTCTTTCTCGTCTGGAGACAATTGAATCACATCGATAACAATATTATCTGATCCAAGTGTCTCCTCAACCGTCTGCTTGAAAGAACTTGCTTGCTGTACATCCAACTTGGCAGTCTGGTCTACCGGCATGTCTAAATGGATAGGGAAGGTCACACCTTCTGCCTGCAAACTTTCTTTGGCTTTGGCAAATTCTGCCTTGGCTTTATCAGCATTCAGGAAAGCAGGTTGCGCGTCATTCAGATTAATATTTGACCACTCTGAACCATAGTTGACCATCTTTTCATTGACAGCATCTCCAAAATTCTTTCCACCGATTTGAACAAAGTTGCTTGGTGTGACAGTGTTTCGAAGGATACGGTCAGCTCCATCTTCTCCATTTGTCTGGGCAGCGTAGGCATGACGGTCAAAGGCAAAGTTAATCGCCTGACGGAAGTCTTTATTTTGCATAGCTAGACGCGAATCTGTTTTTTCTTTATCCGTCTGTTTCATGGTTTGATTGTAACTTTGACGGTTGACATTGAAGAGATAGTAGAAAGTCACAGCATCCTGAGGAGTATAGGTAATCTTATCTTCATTCCCTTTTTTCAGCTGGTCAAAGACAGAACTTGTCGGGAAGATACGTCCGTCTGTGTAATTGCCTTCTAAGAATCCTCGAGCCAAACTATCTTGGTCTGAACCATCATAGAAGGAAAGTTTTACCTTCTCAATCTTGACATTGTCCTTATCCCAGTAATTAGGGTTCTTTTCAAACTCAATTAAAGATTTTGAAGTGAAAGACTTGAACAAGTATGGCCCATTGGATAAGATACTAGATGGAGTAACACTTCCAAAATCGTCTCCCTTAGATTTCAAAAAGGCTTCATTGACAGGACTCAAAATTCCTCCTGTTGTCTTTGAATTCCAATAAGACTCCGGCTTGTTCAAGGTGTATTGGAGAGTATAGTCGTCCACTGCCTTGACTCCAACCGTCTCAAAGTCAGATGTTTTCCCTTCGACATAATCTGCCAAACCTTTGATCGAATCCCGTACCAAGTACAAGTTCTCAGCCTTTTTATCCGCTGCATACTTGAGACCCGTCACAAAGTCATGAGCTGTCACTTCAGCGTATTCTTCTCCTTCAGAGGTATACCACTTAGCCCCTTGGCGGATTTTGTAGGTATAGGTCAAACCATCTTTTGATACAGTCCATGACTCTGCCATAGAAGGGACGAGATTGCCGTACTTATCATTTTCCAACAAACCATCAATCAAGTTTGTCGTAATGCTAGAGGTCGAGCCACGTGTTGAAGTGATATAGTCTAATGTATCTGGATTGCTTGCAAATACATAAGAGTAGGTTTTATCTGTATTTGATTGTGCCGAACTACAAGCCGCCATCAAGAAGCTTGCACTTAAAATTCCAGCCCCTAGTAGGAGGGCTTTTGATTTCTTCATAACTGTTCTCCATTTTTATAGTATATGAAACATTATACATTATTTCAGAAAAAATATAAAGTATTTACAGACTGATATTATAGGAAAAAAGAAAAGCCAGTAGACTCGAGTTCCTACTGACTTCTTTGTTGAATTCGTTTGGATTATGCAGCCAAAACTTTGCGTCCTTTACGACGACGAGCTGCCAATACGCGACGACCGTTTTTAGTTGACATACGGTTACGGAATCCGTGTTTGCGCGCACGACGAAGTTTACTTGGTTGATAAGTACGTTTCACGATGAATACCTCCTCATAGATTTTGTATTCGTTTAGCCGGCTATAAAGTGATCAGTTACTAAACATACTTTACTATTCTATCTGATTCTGCCACTTTTGTCAATAGCTCCAAGCAAATGTTTTCTAGCTTTTCCTATGAAAGCCCTTATCTACGATACTGTTTTAAGAAACGAGTCATCTTTTCTTGGATTTGCGCCAATTCGTCCACACGTGGGAGGTAAACGATACGGAAATGGTCTGGTTCCTTCCAGTTAAAACCACGACCATGAACCAAGAGAACCTTTTCCTGTTTCAAGAAATTAAGGACGAACTGTTCATCATCATCGATGCGGTACATATTGCGGTCAATTTTAGGGAAGATATAAAGACCCGCCTTTGGCTTGACCGCAGACAAACCTGGAATATCTTGAATAGCATTGTAAATGAAGTTTCTTTGCTCATAGATACGACCACCAGGAAGGAGTAATTCGTCCACTGACTGGTGCCCACCTAGTGATGTTTGTACGACTTGCTGGGCCAAAACGTTAGAACAAAGGCGCATGTTGGACAGCATATTGAGACCTTCGATATAGCCTTTAACATGGGTTTTAGGCCCAGACAAGACCATCCAACCTACACGGAAACCAGCGATACGGTGGGATTTTGACAGACCATTCATGCTGACACAGAAGACATCTGGTGCCAAGCTTGCCACAGGCGTGTGTACATGCCCATCCATCACCATACGGTCATAAATCTCATCCGCAAAGATAATCAAATCGTTTTGACGAGCAATCTCAATAATCTCCAGCAAGAGTTCCTTAGGATAAAGGGCTCCAGTTGGGTTATTTGGGTTGATAAGGACGATAGCCTTGGTATTGGAAGTAATTTTTGACTTGATATCGTCAATATCTGGGTACCATTCTGCAGCTTCATCACAGATATAGTGAACGGCATTTCCCCCAGCTAGGCTGACCGCGGCTGTCCAGAGAGGATAGTCTGGCATAGGCACCAAGACCTCATCGCCATTATCCAAAAGCCCTTGCATGGACATAACAATCAGCTCACTGACACCATTTCCAAGGTAAATATCATCAATATCCACATTTGGGAAGTTCTTCAGTTGACAATACTGCATGATGGCCTTACGGGCTGAGAAAATCCCTTTGGAGTCAGAATACCCCTCACTATCACGCGCATTCATAATCAAATCATGAATGACCTCATCTGGTGCTGTAAAGCCAAATTCTGCTGGATTTCCTGTATTCAGGCGTAAAATCTTTTCACCATTTGCTCGCATCCGCATAGCTTCTTCCAAAACAGGGCCACGGATATCATAGGCAACATGCTCTAACTTACTAGACTTGTTATATTCTTTCATCTTGTTTCCTCAATTCATCGAGATAGTAACATTATACCACTAGAAAGGGATTGCGACAAGTTTCCTGAAATGAGCAAACAAAGAAAAAACTTACAACGACTAGGTTCTCACCGTCTAAATAACTAGAAGGAAGAATCATTTCTCACATACCAAAAGACAAACCTAGAAAGACCAATGCTAAAAAGGAATCATACAAAAGATTAAACATGAGAAAGAGCCCCCACGGGATCAAATAGTCCAAGCGACCACTTCTCTTTGCAATCACAAATAAAATGATGTGGTAGACTAGGTGAAAGAGAAGAAATCCAACAAAACCTGGATAGAGAATAGGCACGACTCTTTCCAGCTGCCAAAGCATCACTACTTCTCCTACAAGTGATGCAAGGATAATTCCATGATAAAGAAGACTTATTTTTTTAGAAGCTTGAACAGACTCTTTCATACTTTCTCGTCCCTTCACTATGTTTCCTAATATCCCGTTTTCTTTTATTTTAACATATCTCCACCAAATCGAATCTCCGATAATATTTATTTAAATATGATTTTTACTTTACTTCTTTAGTGAAAAGGATTACAATAAAAGTAAGAAAATTTCAGGAGGTTTCATTATGGCACAACGTTACCAAAATGTTATGGTTGCAATTGATGGTTCTAAAGAGGCAGACTTGGCTTTCGTCAAAGGTGTTTACACTGCTCTACGCAACGAATCCAAACTCACCATCGCCCATGTTATTGACACACGCGCTCTTCAAAGCGTGTCCACCTTTGATGCTGAAGTTTACGAAGAACTCCAAGTCGACGCTGAAAGTTTGATGAAGGAGTACGAAAAGCGTGCGAGAGATGCGGGCGTGACGGATATTCACATCGTCATCGAAATGGGAAATCCGAAAACCCTCCTTGCCCGTACCATTCCAGACGCAGAAAATGTTGACCTGATTCTCGTCGGTGCAACAGGTCTTAATGCCTTTGAACGCCTCTTGGTTGGCTCTTCATCTGAGTACATTCTCCGCCATGCAAAAGTCGACTTACTGGTCGTAAGAGAACAAGAAAAAACATTATAGGAACACAAAAGGAGCCTGCTAGGCTCCCTTTTTTCTTACTTATTTCTCTCTTTATGTCGCTCATAAGCCTTGAGTTGACGCTGCAGTTCCTTTCTGATAGCAGGTTCTGGAGCATATTTTTCGTCCCAGTCATCCGGTTTTAAGATTTTATGTGTAACTGGATCAAAATGGGCTTTTCCATCAGGAAACACCTTCCCCATGTTTGCCTCATGCACAATATCAAAGATGCGTTCTGGATCCACTCCCATCAGGGCAAAACTGCCGTAAGTAAAATACAGTGTATCGATTAAGGCATCAACCTGCCCGATTAGATCTTTTTGGGCAGGCGTTTTTTGCCTCACCTTTTCGGCTGCCTTATCAAGTGCCGCATGCATGCTTGCAAGTGACTGCTGGAATTCTTCCTCCGAAGAACTTGCCGCGCGGACAAACTCTACTAATTCTTCAATTTTAAAGTCTGCACGATGGGTCGCCCCTT
Organism: Streptococcus oralis; assembly: GCF_003943415.1. Lineage (GTDB taxonomy): Bacteria > Bacillota > Bacilli > Lactobacillales > Streptococcaceae > Streptococcus > Streptococcus oralis_BJ. Next base: position 133,825 of record NZ_RJPK01000002.1, read on the forward strand.
CAATATCCCATGCCTGTGGTTCTTCCTGAGTTCGTTCATCCATCATGTGATGGAAGGTCTTGACTTTATTAAAGTGGTAGTCCCGACTGACAAACACTTTTTCTGAAGCCAAAACACCAAAGTGCTCGAGCGCCTTGTGGATGCCATCTTGTTGGTTACTTGCTGTAATGTGCTTGGCAACTCCTTTAACACTGCTACTGCCATTTCCCATAGCGACTGACATACCAACACCTGCCAACATTTCCAGGTCGTTGTCTGAGTCACCAAAGGCCATGACTTGGTTGAGATCAAAGCCATACTCTTTCCCAACTCGGCGAATGCCTTCTAGTTTGGAGTTCCCTTGGTTGATGATATCTGCAGCAAAAGGATTGCTTCGAGTTAATTTCAAGTCGTCAAAATCACTTGCAGCTTTCTCAGATTCTTCGGGTGTCATCAGCATTAACACTTGATAGATTGGTTCATTGATCAAACGAAGTAGATCATCTTCCTTTTGAGGAACTGCCTTGCTGACCATTCGATTAAAGGAACGGCTAACGGTTCTTGTTAAGCCAGTTGGAATGAAACGGCTAACCAGCTGTGAAAAGGATCCGAGACCAAATGACATAATTTTCGAACCAACAACAGCATGCTCGGTTCCAAGAGCGATTTCTTTTCGCTCCTTTTTAGCATAGGCAATCAGTTGACGCAGACTTGACTTGGCAATCGGGCTAGCAAATAAGACTTTTTCTTTGTTAAAGATATATTGTCCGTTATAAGTTATTGCAAAATCCAGATCTAAATCCTCCATCAATTCCTTGACAAAGAAAGGCCCCCGTCCTGTCGCCACTCCGACAAGTACCCCTTGTTCTTTCACAATCCGAATCGCGTCCTTAGTGGATTTCAAAACACTCTTACGATCGTTGACTAGCGTTCCATCGATATCAAAAAAAACAGCTTTGACTTCCATCCTATCCCATTCTCCCCTTTTGTGTTACAATGATTATACCACATTTCAGAAAGAGTGAGTAATTCATGCCTAAGAAAATCCTTGTTTTACATACAGGTGGAACTATTTCCATGCAAGCTGACGCCACTGGTGCCGTTGTAACTAGCCAGGAAAATCCCATGAACCATGTTTCCAATCCGCTTGAAGGGATTGAGGTTTATGCCCTAGACCTTTTTAACCTGCCAAGTCCCCATATCAAACCCAAGCATATGCTTGCGCTCTATCATAAAATTAAAGAGGAAGCAGACCACTACGATGGAGTTGTCATCACACATGGGACAGATACGCTAGAGGAAACTGCCTACTTCCTTGATACCATGAAAATTCCGCCCATGCCCATCGTTCTAACAGGAGCTATGCGTAGTTCAAACGAACTCGGTAGCGATGGAGTTTATAACTATCTGAGTGCTTTACGAGTTGCCAGTGATGATAAAGCAGCCGACAAGGGTGTGCTGGTCGTCATGAATGATGAGATTCACGCAGCAAAGTATGTTACCAAAACCCATACGACCAACGTCGGTACCTTCCAAACTCCAACACACGGACCACTTGGTCTCATCATGAAGCAAGAAATCCTCTACTTTAAAACAGCTGAGCCTCGTGTCCGTTTTGATCTCGAACATATTCAAGGTCTGGTTCCCATCATCTCGGCCTATGCAGGTATGACAGATGAGCTGATTGATATGCTTGACCTAGATCACCTAGATGGATTAGTCGTTCAAGCTTTTGGAGCAGGTAATGTACCCAAAGAAACAGCTCAAAAATTAGAAAGTCTCCTCCAAAAAGGCATTCCAGTCGCCTTGGTTTCACGTTGTTTTAACGGAATTGCAGAACCCGTTTACGCCTATCCAGGCGGAGGAATTCAATTACAAGAGTCTGGCGTTTTCTTTGTCAAAGAACTCAATGCTCAAAAAGCTCGCCTCAAATTATTGATTGCTATCAACGCGGGACTAAAAGGACAAGAACTTCGCAATTACATGGAAGGTTAAAATTGAAAATCAGGAAATCTTCTCGATTCCCTGATTTTTTCTATTTGCGTTTTCGTGTCGAACGACGTTCTGTCAAACCGTGAGGCAGGAGAACTTCACGTTCTTCCAACTCTTCTTTATGCATAATCTTGGTCAACATACGCATACTGATAGCACCAAGGTCGTATAGAGGTTGAGCAATTGTCGTTAAGTTTGGACGAGTGAATCGTGCAATTTGAGAATCATCTGTCGTAATGATTTCAAACTCTTCCGGTACAGAAATACCGTGATCTGCCAAGCCATTTAACACACCCGCAGCCAATTCATCACCTGTCACAACCGCGGCTGTAGCCTGTGAAGAAACCAAGCGCTCTGCCAAGGCATAGCCATCATTATAGCTGTATTTAGACTCAAATACCAAGCCCTCGCTATAAGGGATTCCTGCCTTTTTCAAAGCTTCCTTGTAACCAATCAATCGAATTTTACCATTGATATCATCAACAAGTGGTCCACTGATAAAGGCAATCTTTTCATTTTCCTGAAGCAAATGAGTTACTGCATCAATCGTTGCTTGTTTGTAGTCAATATTAACACTTGGCAACTGGTGTTCGATATCCACCGTTCCTGCAAGGACAACTGGTGTCCGAGAACGAGAAAATTCTGAACGAATCTTTTCAGTCAAGTGATAGCCCATAAAAATGATCCCGTCAACCTGTTTTGAAAAGAGAGTATTAACTACTGAAACTTCTTTTTCATCGTCTTCATCACTGTTGGCTAGGACGATATTGTACTTATACATCTCTGCAATATCATCAATCCCCTTGGCTAGGGTTGAAAAATAGCCATTAGTAATATTTGGAATCACAACACCAACTGTCGTGGTTTTCTTGCTGGCCAAGCCACGCGCTACCGCATTTGGACGATAGTCAAGACGATCAATCACCTCTAGAACTTTTTTACGAGTATTCTCTTTGACGTTCTTATTACCATTCACTACACGGCTAACAGTTGCCATTGAAACCCCAGCTTCACGGGCAACATCATAAATCGTTACTGTATCATCTGTGTTCATTCTGTTTCCTTTCTATATTGAAAATTTCGCTTTCATACATCTGCTTACTCCATTTTATCACTTATTGTAAACACTTTCAAGTATTTTTTAGAGAAACTTTGAAAAAATTTCACAACCTATTCCCATTTTGAAAAAGCGAGTACGATTTCTTGATTTTTGGGATGTTTTGCTGTATGATAAGGAAAAATAAAAGGAGGGAGGGAATGTTTATGGCTTTTACAAATACTCAGAGACGTTCTGCCAGTTTTGGCGTTGTGACCAGCTTGCCTGACGATGTTATCGACTCTTTATGGTTTATTATCGATCATTTTTTGAAAAACGTCTTTGAATTAGAAGAGGAACTCGAATTTCAACTACTAAACAACGAGGGGACCATTACCTTCCATTTCTCTAGTCAGCACCTGCCGACTAGTATCGACTTTGATTTTAATCATCCCTTCGACCCTCTTTACCCTCCTCGGGTTCTTGTTTTAGACATGGACGGGAAAGAAACCATCCTCCTTCCTGAAGAAAATGACCTATTTTAAAAACTCTAGCTTCTCGGCGCAAACTGCTGAGGAACTAGAGTTTTTTCTATTTGTTCAATTCTTGATACAAGTAGCGTATCGGCTGTTTGAGTACTGGATGAATAAAATGGGGAGCTATTTCTTGCAGAGACTCAAGGACAAAGAGGCGTTCTGCTACATAAGGGTGAGGCAAGATGAGGTCGTCTGTATAAATGACTTGGTCCTCCACAAAGAGCAAGTCCAAATCAATCAAACGTGGTCCCCAATGCACCTCTCGAACCCGTCCCATCTCTGACTCAATGGCTAATAATGTTTCTAACAAGACTGGTGTTGGTAGCCAGGTTTCCACCTCAACCACTTGATTGACAAAACTATCCTGTTCCACACCACCCCAAGGCTCCGTCGTTAAGACACTAGACTCTTTGAGAATATGGATGCCTCGAGTCCGCAGTTTATGAATAGCTTGTTCCAAGTTCGCTTGCTTGTCCCCCATATTGCTTCCTAGGGCGATAAAGGCCCGCTGCTTACGACGGTGAATGATCACCGAGCAGGTATCCAACGGTAAATGCACTGGAGCCCAAGGTTTTTTGAGTTCCAACTCAATTTCTTGGACAAGAGGATAGGTCTCAAAGGTACGCTCTACTAGTTTGTAGGCTACCGTTTCAATCAAGTCCTCAGTGGTTTCCTGAAACCAAGTCGTCCACTGCTGACAAAGTTCCCCATAATGAATAGAAGCTGTCAAGTCCAAGTCTGTCGCTGCCTTGGTCATATCATAGGATAAGATTGCGGAAATAACAAACTTCTGCCCCAATTCTTTCTCACTAGGAAAAAGACCATGATAGGCAAAAATTTCCAAATCTTTAATCTGCAGTTGATCCATAACTAGTCCTTTCTAGAAAAATCCGCATGAAGCGGATTCTTTTTATAGTCCCATTAAACGATAAGCCTGGTCTCGGAGGTCCTTATCTGTTTCAAATAGACCACGAGCTACTGTCGTCAAGGTTGCAGTGCCTGGTTTTCGAACACCACGCATGCTCATACACATATGCTCTGCCTCAATGACAACAAAGGCTCCCTTAGCCCCCAGATACTCCATCAAGGCATCGGCCACTTCGATATTCAACCGTTCTTGAATCTGTGGTTTTTTAGAGTAGACTTCAACCGTACGGGCTAGCTTAGACAAGCCTGCCACACGACCATCTGGAATGTAGGCAATATGCGCTCTCCCATAGAAGGGCAAGAAGTGATGTTCACACATGGTGTGGAAAAAAATATCCTTTTCCACTACCATATTGTCATCAATAATCTCAAAGGATTTTGACAAATATTCCTCCGCTGTTTGACCAAGACCTGAAAAAATCTCTTGATACATACGGGCTACACGAGCAGGTGTTTCCTGTAATCCCTCGCGGTTAGCGTCCTCACCAACAGCCTCGATAATCATTTTTACAGCCGTTTCAATCTTTTGTGTATCCATTCTCGTTCTTCCTCTCCATCAGGTAGGCTCTCACTTGGTTCAAGAAATACAAGGAACCCGTGACAATCCTAACTGTTTGTTTCTCTTCATTTTTATCTGTCAATTTCTGCTCTAGAAAATCCTGCCAACTTTGGTAATTGAGATTTCTAGACTTGGCTATCTCTTTCAGCACGCTTTCATCCGTCGCCCGACTATCGTCAAAATGGGTTAAAGTCAATTGACTATCTGGCAGCGTTTCTAGCAAATCCAGCATATCGTCCAAGGCCTTGGTTTTGATGCAAGTAAAGAGGATTTCCTTATGATAATCCGCAAAGCGTTCTTGCAAGGTTGCTAACAAAGCCTTGATAGCATGAGGATTGTGGGCCCCATCTAAAAACAGCAAGGAGTTACTAGACACGACCTCCAAACGCCCTGGCCATCTAGTTTCTTTCAAAGCTTGAGCAACCAAGTCATTACTTGCTAATTCTCGCCCAATCTCCTGACAATAAGTGTCTAGGAGAGCAAGCGCCATCCCCGCATTCTCTATCTGATGCAAACCAAGCAGACCTGTTTGAAAGCGACCTTGTCTGACAGAACTGCTATAATCAAAGATTTCACCCGTCACCACACTTTCTTGATGACTGACTTGATAATCTCTCTCATATCTTATTCTCGGTGCATCTTTCCCTTCCGCAATGCGGTCAATAACAGCCAGGGCTTCTGGAACAATATGACCTGTCACCAAGGGAATGCCTTGCTTGATAATACCAGCCTTCTGCTCTGCTATGGCTTCCAAGGTGTCACCAAGTAGGGCTACATGGTCCAGTCCAATGGTCGTAATTCCTGTTAAAATTGGCTGGCAAACATTGGTACTATCCAGAAGGCCACCCATACCGACTTCCATGATGGCCACATCTACTTTTTCAGTGGCAAAATAATCATAAGCTAGGGCAGTGATAATCTCAAACTCGGTCGTTTCTTGTAAAACAGCGCCCTTCTCCCCCTCAAGCAAAGACTCATAGTCTGCCATCAGGGCTTCTAGCTTCACTTCTGGGATGGATTCCCCATTGATGCTAATCTGGTCTGTATAATGAATGAGATAGGGCGAGCTGAAAACACCAACTCTCAGACCTAGCTTTTCCAGCATATTTTTCAAAAAAGCAATGGTCGAACCCTTGCCATTGGTCCCTCCGATATGGATGACCTTGAGTTTGAGATGGGGATTACCTCGCAGGGCTAGGAGTTCTACCATTCGCTCCAAACCAAAATGCGGTTGGTCCGTCCGGTAGTGGGCAATCCACTGATTGTTTTCAATTTCTTTCATCTTATTTATATTGTTTTAAATCTAAATTTTCCGCATCATCTGCCAAATGAATGGCTGACGCAATTTCAACCGCCATCCTGTGACTGGCCACATCGTGCACGCGCACTACTTCGACCCCCTGTCTCGCAGCGATACTGGTTACATGAGCCGAAGCCGTGTCCCGATTGCGGAAACCAACTTCCGTCTCAGGATTAACTTCAAAACCATTTTCTTCTAGGATATTGATGACAAACCGCTTGCGCGAAACACCAAGAAAGATTGGATAGCCTTGCTGGTGTAGTTTGTCCAAATCACGTAGAAGGAGTAGATTTTCTTTCTTAGTCAGACCAAAACCAATCCCTGGATCCAGCATGATCTTATCTTTTGCAATCCCAGCTTGATCCGCTCTCGCCAAAGCTCGTTCAAAGAAAGCCTTCAACAAATCTTCGATTGACAATTTTTCAAAGTCAGCTAACTCTTTCTCTGTAAATGATTGTCCAAAACCAAAACGAGGAAATATGAGCGAGCTAGGGTGCTGAGGTCGCGCCATGACTGGATTAAACATGATGACTACTTGCGCACCAGCCTTAGCAACCACATCCGCCATTTTTTCATCACCCAAGAGACCAGTGATATCGTTGACCAGATTGGCGCCAGCAGCCAAAGCAGCCTCTGCCACCTGACTTTTCCAAGTATCGATAGAAATGAGGACATCACTTTCCTCACGGATAGCTTTGATAACTGGGACAACACGCTGGATTTCTTCTTCTATCTCAACATAGCTACTTCCAGGGCGAGTCGATTCTCCACCGATATCTAGCATACTTGCTCCTTCAGCTATCAATTTACGGGCTTGCTGGAGAGCCTGATCAACAGCAAAAAACTGCCCACCATCCGAAAAGGAATCTGGGGTTACATTGATAATTCCGCAAATGGCTGTTTTTGCCTGACTAGCTTTATTGGACATAGGGTCACTCCTCAAGGTTTTTCACCACATTATTTCTCTATTTTACCATAAAAAGAAAAAGATGGATACGCCAGCATTCATCTTTTCCAAGTAAGGAAATGGTCTAGAAAGGTAAGCCTACATTTCGACTAATCAAAACCAGTAAAGCCAGCAAACAAAAGGCAATACCATTGACAATCATATGAAGCAAGATCGACATCTCTAAACGTTCTGTTCTGTAGGCTGTCCAAGTTAAAACTGTCGACATTCCTCCATAGATAAGGAGAGAAGGCAGATTGGTCGGTGTGTGGAGCAAGGCAAAGACGACTGCACCTACAAGATAACCCAACTTCTCCTTCCCGCGGAAGATCTTTTTAGGGATAATTCCACGACACAATATTTCCTCACAAATAGGAGCAATCAGAACCAGTAAGAAAAAACTGGAAATCAGCGAGCTATTCTGAACCAGATTATTAATAGTTGATTGATTGCTGGTCGTAGATTCATTCATCAGACGAAGCAAGGCAGAGCCGAATAAGTTACTTGTGAAAATAACCAAATAACTCAAAACCAAGCGGGCCAGATCTTTTGCCTTGAAAAAAGAAAGATTGAAGGTCGCAATCTCTGTTTTTCGCGCACTAAAGATAAAAACAGTTAGAATAGCAACCGACAGCAAAGCCACCAAGAGTCCTGACTGGAGGAGTGGGAATTGTCTAGCAGATAAAAGGGCAGATAAAATTAAAGGAAGTTGGGATAACACCAATCCTATTAAAAAAATCAACACCCATATTCCTCTATCCAGAATTTCTTGCCAGATACCTTTTTTCTTCATGATGTACCTCCTTATAATAAAAAGGGGAGACTCCCCTTTTTCTATTATACCATTTATAGCTTATAGCGCCATGCTAATATAGTTCAGGATGAACAAGGCATCCAAAATCCAAATCATCACGTGCACATCCTTGGCTTGACCTTTGACAACTTTTGTCAAGGTATAAGTCAAGAAACCAACAGCAATACCTTGTGTGATAGAGTAGCTGAATCCCATAAAGATAGATGTGAAGAAGGCAGGAACCGCTTCAGCCATATCATCCCAAGGAATGTTTTTCAAGTTAGAAAGCATCATGATTCCGACGATGATCAAAATTGGCGCTGTTGCAGCTGTCGGAACAATCGCTAGAAGTGGGCTAAAGAAGCTAGAGAGAGCAAAACAGATTGCAACAACTAGGGCCGTCAAACCAGTACGTCCACCAGCACCGATACCCGCCGCAGACTCAACATAAGTCGTAACGTTTGAAGTACCTGCAATGGCACCTACTGAAGTCGCCACCAAGTCAGAGTAAAGAGCCTTGTCCAATTTAACTGACTCATGGTTTTCCCCACTTGTCGCAACGATACCAACTTTTTCACCAGTACCGATAAGAGTACCAATTGTATCAAAAATATCCGTTAGTGAGAAGGCAAGAATAGCCATCAAGGTTTCTGGTAAACGTGAAGTGTTTGAAATCAAAGATCCTAAACCTTCTGAACCCAGAGCAGCACCAAACAAAGTTCCTAAATCATTAACCGCTGATGAAAGATTGTTGCTAGCGAAGTCAATCCCTGACAAATTCACAACACCAACAGCAATGGCAAGGACAGTCGTTGTTAAAATAGAAAGAATAATTCCACCTTTGATGCCTTTAACAACAAAGAAGATGGTAATAGCCAGACCTGCAAGAGCCACCAATACTGCTGGAGTATTGAAGTCTACCAATCCTGGAACAGCTGCTGAGTTTGCAGTAAGTGCAGCTTGAGCCTTATCTGCTCCTTCACCTGCTACAGTATAAGTACCTGGATCGATTGAGAATTTCAAGAGACCAGCATTCTTAATCCCTACATAAGCAAGAAAAACACCAATACCAGCCGAAATAGCTGAACGAAGTGTTGTAGGAATGGATTCGATAATCATTTTACGAACATTTGTCAAGGTAATAATCAGTGAAATAATTCCACAAATGAAGACCATACCAAGAGCTTCTTTCCAAGTATAGCCCATCCCAAATACAACTGTAAATGTAAAGAAGGCGTTCAATCCCATACCTGGCGCTTGAGCGTAAGGCAAGTTAGCATAGAAAGCCATCATCAAGGTACCAGCTACCGCACCGATAATCGTTGCTAGAAAGACACCTTGAGCAGGCATACCAGTCTGCGAAAGCATTTGTGGGTTTACAAAGAGAATGTAACTCATTGCAAAGAAAGTCGTTAAACCAGCGAGAACTTCTGTACGAACATCTGTTCCGTTCTCTTTTAGTTTAAATAGTTTGTCCATGTTTAATCTCCTTTTGTTTTTTTACGAACAATATGAGTATTATAACATTTATTATTCACCTTTTCAATATGTTTGTTTGATTTATTTAACAAAATGAAATTTCTATTTTTTGTTTTGAGTCTGTTTTTCTTCTTTCTTTTTGATATAATAGTAGACATCTTATCTGGAATGTACTAGGAAGGTTTATATGACTAAAAAAATTATCGCAGTCGATTTGGACGGAACCCTGCTCAACTCAGAGAGTAAGATTTCAGATTTTACTCGAAACACAATTAAACGAGTTGCTGAAAAAGGCCACCATGTCATCATCACTACTGGGCGCCCTTACCGTATGGCAAAAGAATTTTATCAGGAACTAGAGTTGCACACACCTATGATCAACTTCAACGGTTCCCTTACCCATCTACCAGGGCAGACTTGGGAACACGAAAAGTGCTTGACCTTGGACAAAAAATACCTCTTAGACATGGTCAAACACAAAGAGGATATCCAAGCCGACTTTATTGCAGGAGAATACCGCAAGAAATTTTATATCACGGCTCCTAATGAAGAAATTGCCAATCCCAAACTATTTGGTGTAGAAAATTTCCAACCAGAAAATCAATTCAAATCTGAATTGGTAACCAAGGACCCTAACTGTATCCTTTTGCAAACAAGAGTCGATGATAAATACGCACTAGCAGATGAGATGAATCGTTTTTACCAACACCAACTAGCAATCAATACCTGGGGAGGCCCTCTTAACATTCTCGAATGTACACCAAAAGGGGTCAACAAAGCCTTTGCTTTAGAATACTTGCTCAATGTTATGAACCGTGACAAAAAAGACCTGATTGCCTTTGGAGATGAACACAATGACACCGAAATGCTGGCTTTTGCAGGCAAAGGATATGCCATGAAAAATGCCAATCCCGATTTGCTACCATATGCTGATGAGCAACTCTCTCTGACAAATGATGAAGATGGTGTTGCCCATACCCTACAAGATTTATTCCTATAACGCTTAACGCTCAAAAAGTTAGCTTGTGCTAGCTTTTTTGATTTTCACAATTTTTCAATTAATCGGCCTGTTTTCATTTTTTTATATTAAATTACTCTCTTATTTTTTCATACATTTCCACAAAATGTTTATATATTAACATTTTGTAAACGAGTTTTCATTGAAAATCAACACATATTTATAAGAAATGGTTGCTTTTTGTTTGAAAACGGTTTATACTTAAAGTTAGGCTTAAAGTTTTCTTAAACACACAGTCAAACATTTTAAAGGAGGAATGACAATAATGAGTATCGGAATCATTATTGCGAGCCACGGCGAATTTGCTGCGGGTATTCATCAGTCCGGATCTATGATCTTTGGTGAACAAGAAAAGGTTCAAGTTGTAACCTTTATGCCAAACGAAGGTCCAGATGATCTTTACGCTAAATTCAACAACGCTGTGGCTGCATTTGACGCAGAAGATGAGGTTCTAGTATTGGCTGACCTTTGGAGTGGATCTCCATTCAACCAAGCTAGCCGCGTGATGGGAGAAAATCCTGAGCGTAAGTTTGCCATCATCACAGGGCTTAACTTGCCGATGTTGATCCAAGCCTACACAGAGCGCCTTATGGACGCGAATGCAGGTGTGGATAAAGTCGCTGCGAATATCATTAAAGAAGCCAAAGATGGCATCAAGGCTCTCCCTGAAGAGCTTAACCCAGTTGAGGAAGTTGCCACTGCTGCAGCTGCTCCTGCTGCCCAAGCTGCTATTCCAGAAGGAACAGTTATCGGTGACGGTAAACTGAAAATCAACCTTGCTCGTCTAGACACTCGTCTCCTTCACGGTCAGGTTGCAACTGCTTGGACACCAGATTCAAAAGCAGACCGTATCATCGTTGCTTCAGATAACGTTGCAAACGACGAGTTGCGTAAAGAATTGATCAAGCAAGCTGCTCCTAACGGAGTAAAAGCCAACGTTGTACCAATCAAAAAATTGATTGAGGTTGCAAAAGATCCTCGTTTTGGTAACACACATGCTCTTATCTTGTTTGAAACACCTCAAGATGCCCTTCGTGCCATCGAAGGTGGCGTGCCAATCAAGACCCTTAACGTTGGTTCTATGGCCCACTCAACAGGTAAAACAATGATCAATAACGTCTTGTCTATGGACAAAGATGATGTTGCAACATTTGAAAAAATGCGTGACCTCGGTGTTGAATTTGATGTACGTAAAGTACCAAACGACACGAAAAAGGATTTGTTTGACTTGATTAACAAAGCGAACGTCCAATAATTTTATTCTGTTTTATCATTTTTGAAAACAGGATTAAGTACTTTATTAAAACTAAATAGAAAAGGAATAAAACCATGTCAGATATTTCAATCATTTCTGCTATCTTGGTTGTAGTTGTTGCCTTCCTTGCAGGTCTTGAAGGTATCCTCGACCAATTCCAATTCCATCAACCAATCGTTGCATGTACCCTTATCGGACTTGTAACAGGTAACCTTGAAGCAGGTGTTATGCTTGGTGGATCTCTTCAAATGATCGCCCTTGGTTGGGCAAACATCGGAGCTGCCGTAGCTCCTGACGCTGCTCTTGCATCTGTTGCCGCAGCGATCATCTTGATCAAAGGTGGTAACTTTACTACTGAAGGTATCGCCGTCGCAACAGCCACAGCTATCCCTCTTGCTGTAGCTGGACTTTTCTTGACAATGATTGTTCGTACAATCTCAGTTGCCTTGGTTCACTCAGCTGACGCAGCTGCAAAAGAAGGAAACATTGCGGCTGTTGAACGCGCTCACTACTTTGCTCTTATTCTTCAGGGTCTTCGTATCGCGATCCCTGCAGCCTTCCTTATCGCTATCCCAGCTTCCGCTGTTCAAGACGCTCTTGGCCTAATGCCAGAATGGTTGAATGGTGGTATGGCTGTCGGTGGTGCTATGGTCGTTGCCGTTGGTTACGCTATGGTTATCAACATGATGGCAACTCGTGAAGTATGGCCATTCTTCGCAATCGGTTTTGCACTTGCAGCGATTTCTCAATTGACTTTGATTGCCCTTGGTGTCATCGGTGTTGCCCTTGCCTTCATCTACCTTAACCTTACAAAACAAGGTGGAAACGGTGGCGGCGGAGTTGCGACTTCTAACGACCCAATCGGTGATATCCTAGAAGACTACTAGAAAGGGGAACAATCATGGCTGAAAAAATTCAATTATCAAAATCAGATCGTCAAAAAGTTTGGTGGCGTTCACAATTCCTTCAAGGTTCTTGGAACTACGAACGTATGCAAAACTTGGGTTGGGCTTACTCATTGATCCCAGCCATCAAAAAATTGTACACTAAAAAAGAAGACCAAGCGGCTGCTCTTGAGCGTCACCTTGAGTTCTTTAACACTCACCCATACGTAGCTGCTCCAATCATGGGGGTTACTCTTGCACTTGAAGAAGAACGCGCTAACGGTGTTGAAATCGATGACGCGGCTATCCAAGGGGTTAAGATCGGTATGATGGGACCTCTTGCTGGTATCGGTGACCCAGTATTCTGGTTTACAGTTCGCCCTATCCTTGGAGCTCTTGGTGCATCACTTGCTGCATCTGGTAACATTGTTGGTCCCCTTCTCTTCTTCTTCGGATGGAATGCTATCCGTATGGCCTTCCTATGGTATACACAAGAGTTCGGTTACAAAGCTGGATCTGAAATCACTAAAGACATGTCTGGTGGTATCTTGAAAGACATCACTAAAGGAGCTTCTATCCTCGGTATGTTCATCCTTGCCGTTCTTGTACAACGTTGGGTATCTATCAACTTTACTGTTAACCTTCCAGGTAAACAATTGGCTGAAGGTGCCTACATCAACTTCCCAGAAGGACCTGTATCAGGTGCTGAATTGAAAGGAATTCTTGGTCAGGCTCTTAGTGGTTTGAGCTTGGATAGCGTTCAACCACAAACACTTCAAGGTCAGTTGAACTCATTGATTCCAGGATTGATGGGACTTCTCCTTACTTTCCTCTGCATGTGGTTGCTTAAGAAAAAAGTATCACCAATCGCAATCATCCTTGCTCTCTTTGCAGTAGGTATTGCAGCTCGTTTCCTTGGTATCATGTAATTCAAGCCATCGAGAATATAGATAAAAAAGAATCAGGATCAAATCCTGATTCTTTTTGTGTATCAACTTTTTCTCCTAGTAAGATAATGCAGGCTCCCAATCACCACTGCTAGGATGGCTACATAGAGTACTTGAGTGGTTTCTAGAGGCACAAAAGCTCCTCGCAGGATAAAGGTATTGGCAAGTACGCCAACAAGGGCTCCAAGGCTCAAAAACGTGAGCAAGAGTAGCTTGTATCGATTAAATGGCAGACTGACCTTGGCAACTAGACACAGACCATTGATCAAAGCAAGGAGGAAGCAAATAAATTTGACCTGACCTGGGACAGTGATAAAGAAGTTAGTCAGGAGAACACTAGCAACCAGAATGCCACCACCAATCGCCGCATTGATTAAAATATCTCGCATAAAATGAGTGCTAACCTTCTCTTTATTGGACTCAAAAGTTAGGAAGAAGGATGGAATCCCAATCGTAATAGCTGAAATGATTGTAAACTGAATGGGGATAAAGGCAAATTCCAAACCAAATATCACACTTAAAATAGCAAAAACGATGGAGAAGAAGGTTTTTGTTAGAAAGAGAGAGGCGACCTTTTGGATGTTATTGATGACACGGCGACCTTCCATCAAGATATCATAAAATACTGCAAAATCATCTGTGAGAAAGACGATGTTGGAGACACTTTTAGCTGCGCTCGTAGCACCATTCATAGCAAAGCTGATGTCTGCTTTCTTGAGAGCCAGAACATCATTGACTCCATCACCACTCATAGCAACTGTTTTCCCAGCATTTTGCAAAACGGTCACCATCTTTTGCTTCTGCTCAGGTGTCACGCGCCCAAAGATATCGTGTTCCAAGACCACTCTTTCAAAGTCCTCATCACTAACCTTGGTCATATCAATCGCACGGGCTGATTCTTTAAATCCTGCCTTACGAGCCACCCCATATACAGCCACATGATTATCACCACTGATAATCTTTACTTCAACACCTTGAGATTCGAAATAGTCAAAGGTGTCCTTGGTATTGTCCTTGATCTCATCTGATAGAACGACGTGCCCTAGTAGTTCCATATTGGCTGGAGTCGTGATTTGGTCCTTGCTATGAGCAAGCGATAAGATTCGAAAACCTTGTTGTTTTAGATGTTCATAGTAAGGATCCATCGGTTGAGTAAAGCCTAGAAACTCATAAGCCCCGAAGAAATAGGTCCCACCATCTTTTACTTGGACAAAGGAATACTTGTTTTTACTTGAAAAGGCACCAACTTCTTGAACTTCCCACTTTTTCTCACAGGTTAAGTAAGTCTTCAGAGCCCGCGACGTCGCATTTTCATCCTCAAAATAAGCTAGATAAGAAGACAGTTTCTCTGCTAGCTTATCATCCATTTCTTGGACCTTCATATTACCAGTCGTGATGGTTCCTGTCTTATCAAAACAAAGAACATCTACACGCGCCAAGGTTTCCACACAGTATAGCTCCTGCACCAGAACCTTCTTTTTAGCCAGCTTCATGGTTGCTACCGCCAGAGACACACTGACTAGGAGAATCAAACCCTCTGGAATCATGCCGACCAAGGCACCTGAACTTCCTAAGACAATCTCAACATAAGTCCTCCCTAGACTAAAACCTCTGACATAGAGCAGAATGGCAACTGGCACTAACAAAATCGAGACGATTTTTAAAATCTTATCCATGTAGTCGCGCAGTTGAGAAGGATATTTTTTGAATTCCTTGCTGGATTTTGCAAGCTTATTGATATAACTATCGGGACCGACCGCCGTCGCCGTAACCAGACAAGTACCGCTGACGACATTGCTTCCGCTCATCAGCTTATCACCAACCGTTTTAAAGACCGAATCACTCTCGCCAGTCAGCAAGGACTCATCAACTTCAATATTCCCTTCAAGCACTTCTGCATCTACAGGCACCTGATCTCCCAGATTGAGATGCAGATACTCGCCTAGAACAATATCCTCTGGGTCAATCTCAATTGTTTTCCCATCTCGATTGACCCTGTACTTACTTTTACCAAGCAAACTTAGTTTTTCTAAAGCATTTTTTGAACGCACTTCTTGGAAAATACCGATGGCTGTATTGATAGCAATCACACCTAAAAAGAGCATATTTTCAAATCGCAAGGTTGTGGCTACCAGAACTGCCAGAGCCAAGTTCATGGCATTAAAGAAGGTAAATATATTTGAAACGACAATTTCCTTGGTTGTTTTGTAGGGTTTAATATCGCTGATGTTTCGTTGACGTTCCTTGATGTCTTGACTGCTTAAATACTTCATTTCTACTCCGATATCCTTTTGTACTACTATAATAACACATATCTTTTTCTCTGTCACTTAAAGACTCAAAATAAGAAGAACTCCCTTGGCAAGCATCATCTATCGCAACTTTAAGAAGAACTTAAAAAAGAAGCTAGGATTCCCCTAACCTCTTTTCTCTATGCTTTATTCTGCCAAGGCTCCCATTGGATCCCATGGTGCTAACACGGTTGGCTCTGCTTCATAAGCAGCTTGTTCTTCTGCTGTTAGTAATTCCTTACGAACAACGATTTGGTAGGTGTATTCGTCCATCCAAGCATCTGAGGCAACAAAGTAACCATCTGTACCGACCTTGTCTCCCCAAGAGTTCTCAACCTTCCACTTGGTTGACTTGCCGTTTTCATCCAAATCAACACCTGTCAAGACCATGGCGTGGGTCATCAAGCTTTCGCTGTAGTCCAAACGTCCAGCCTTGTCTTGAATGAGTTGAATATCCATGCTTGATTCAAAGTCATAAACATCAGTCGCAAGGATTCCAGCTTTGCGGTTGCTGAGTTGGCCGACATCAGAACCAAACCAAACGGTCTCACCTGTTTGCATTTGGGCAATCGCCAATTCTTTCAAGCGTTCCATTGGAACGTTGATATAGCGAACTGCACGACTACCGACGACATTTCCCAACATCTCAACTGTATATGATTTACCGTAAGGTTTTTCAGCAGTTGGGGCATTGATAACAGAAACATAATCTTCTAGAGGAAGATTGACATATTTCTTGTAAAACTCTTGTGGTGTGATACCTTTTTCGCTTTGGTAGTTATCATCCTTATCACGATAAGCAAAGTCAAACTTACGTGGGGGAAGTCCCAAAGACATAGCAAGGAAGTTAAAGATTTCTTGCAAGAGCTCTTCTTTCTTGCCTTGAACAGTCGCTTGGTCTGCACCAGAAGCCAACAAATCACGCAAGATTTGAGCATCTTGACGGAGCAATTTGTTAAGGATGGCATTGAGCTCACGGCTGCTGCTAGATGAAACAGACTCAGGGTAAACTGACTTAGGAACGACACCGTATTTCTCAAAGAGGGCAACGACCATATCCCATTGACCACCGTCTTGTTGAGGGGTTTGGAGTAGGAAGCTAACCTTACGGCTCGTCAAGTCTTGGTCTGCAGTCGCAATGACTTGCTCCAAAAACCAGTTAGATTTCTCATACTTGTCCCAGAAGAATGTGTGAGCTTGTGACAATTCAAAGTTTTCCAGTTTGTATTGAGAAATGAGTTTATGACGGAAAGTATTGAGGGCCGCAAACATCCAGCAACGACCTGATGCTTTCTGGTTAGTCACCTTGTCCTTGGTCAAATCCAATGAGAAAACAGGCGTGTTGTCAACATGGCTTTGGCGACGCTCTAGGGCTGCAAAAATTCCATTGTGACTAGCAGCATTTTCGATCGCTTGGTATTTGACATTTGCTTCATAGTTGGCAAATAGTTTATCTGTAAATGATTCTTGAATCGCGTTCATAGATTCCTCCTTTTATTCTACTGTCTATTATAACTCTTTTCACAAATGAAGCAACCGAAAAACATAAAAAGGCAAGGACATTCTCCTCACCTTTTTACTAAAATAAATTAACTTAAGCAATACTAGCAAGGAGCTCCTCTAACTCCTCCTTGGTCAAGCGACGCCACTCACCCCTTTTCAGGTTCTCGTCTAAAATCAGTGTTCCCATAGTCAAACGTTGTAAGTCCACGACTTCCTTACCACAGTATGCCACCATGCGTTTAACCTGATGAAACTTCCCTTCTGCAATGGTCACACGAACCAGACTTTGATTTTTTTCTGGATCTACCGATACAAGCTCCAGTCTAGCAGGCTGACAGGTAAAGTCTTTGAGAGGAATGCCCTTGGTAAATGTCTCCACATCTTCTTGGGTCATAATCCCCTTTACTTGTGCCAAATAGGACTTTTCCACATGACGCTTAGGCGAAAGCAACGCATGGGCCAGCTGGCCGTCATTAGTCAAGAGCAGAAGACCATGCGTGTCAATATCCAAGCGCCCCACTGGAAAAACTTCCTTGGTCCGCGCCAAATCATCCAACAAGTCCAACACTGTTCTATGTTTAGAATCCTCAGTCGCTGAAATAACTCCTTGGGGCTTGTTCATCATGTAGTAGACAAACTCCTCGTACTCCAGCACTTGGCCATCAAAACGAATTTCATCTCTTTCTTCATTAATCTGCAGTTTAGCTGACTTTTCCTTTTTACCATTTACCGTCACGCGCCCAGCCTTAAGCAAGTTTTTGACCTCCGTCCGACTTCCTACTGCGCAGGCAACTAAAAATTTATCTAATCTCATAGAACTATTATATCACACTCAAAAGGAGGCTGGCTCAATGACCAACCTCCTTTTCATTTCAGATTTAAGGAACTAACTTCCTCGTCTCCAGAAGATAGCTAAG
This sequence comes from Streptococcus oralis, assembly GCF_003943415.1. GTDB lineage: Bacteria > Bacillota > Bacilli > Lactobacillales > Streptococcaceae > Streptococcus > Streptococcus oralis_BJ. The sequence continues at coordinate 152,187 of NZ_RJPK01000002.1, forward strand.
ACAAGCATGGCTCCCAAAACGGCGGGAATAACAGCTGTTCCCGCTAAAATTGGTCCCCAAGTTCCAAAGAGCAGATGCCCCAGAAAGGCACCAATCCAGCCGAGAAACATTTTTCCAAAGCATCCCATGCTCTCTCCACGATTGGTCAAAGCACCTGCCAAGAGTCCCACTAGGAGACCAACAAACATACTTCCAAGCATAGCTTCTCCTTAAATAGCCCAGTCTCCATTGCGGAAGATTGGCACACGACTACCGTCCTCACGGATACCATCAATATTCATTTGATTTGAACCAATCATAAAGTCCACGTGGACATCTGAACGGTTGAGGCCCGCAGCTTCAAGCTCTTCTTCGCTCATCTCTGCACCACCAACAACACTGGTCGCATATGCTGCACCGATAGCCAAGTGGTTTGACGCATTTTCATCGAAAAGGGTGTTGAAGAAGGTAATGCCTGACTGAGAAATTGGGCTTGGATCTGGTACCAAGGCACATTCACCCAAGGCACGCGCACCCGCGTTTTCAAAGACGAGGTCTTTCATGACCTGATCACCCTTCTCAGCTGAAATATCAATGATTTGACCATCCTTGAAGGTCACTTTAATCCCTTCGATGATATTTCCGTTATAGCTAAGTGGTTTTGTAGAGGTTACATAACCATCTGCACGGCGGAAGTCAGGCGCGGTGAAGACTTCCTCTGTTGGCATATTTGGTAAGAATCCTTCGCCTTGAGCATTAATTGCTCCTGCTGATTCCCAAACATGGTTCTTTGGCAAGCCAAGTGTCAAATCTGTCCCTGGCGCTGTGTAGTGAAGGGCTGAAAATTGCTCTTTATTGAGCATATCTGCCTTGCTCTTGAGGTTGGCTGCATGTTCTTCCCAAGCCTTAACAGGATCTTCTTCGTAGACACGGCAAGTTTTGAAAATTTGGTCCCAAAGCAAATCTACCGCTTCCTCATCGCTCGCAGCATTTGGAAAGACTTTCTTAGCCCACTCAAGCCCAGCAGCGGCTGCTACAGTCCAGCTAACCTTGTTGGATTGAGTTGCGATACGCATTGGCTTCATAGCAAGTCCCATCGCTTTGGCAGAAGCTGAAAGCTTGTCAGCGTCCACACCGTTCAAGGCACCTGGATCAGAGGAGCGAACTCCAAGACGGCTAGCCTTGTTCTCCAAAAGATAGTTCATCTCAGCAATCTTGTATTCTGGCACATTGTCCAAACGCTCCATCGGCGCGTGAAGGAATTTCTCACGGTTGATGACATCATCTGTCCACTGAACAATAACCTCATATGCACCCAAGGCATAAGCTTCCTTCACGATCAAATGCGCCAACTCACGCTGCTCCACATCGATAGAGAGAGCCAAGGTATGACCAGGTTGCACGTTAATTCCGTTCGCAACCAACAATTTAGCATATTTTTCTAGATTTTCTTTAAAATTTGGTAAAACCATTTTGTTTTCTCTTTTCTATTGTTATTTCTCTTTAAACAAGGACAGCAGGCTAACTGCTGCCACCGTGCCGCAAATCAAAGCGGTCATTTTCAAAATCGTATCAGGGTCAAAATCCAGCTGGTAATCAAACATCTTTTGCGCTGGCTTATCCTGAGCGGAAATGGTAAGTTTCATAAAAACCTCTTTCTATATTTTAGAACAACTCATCAAACAAGCTCAACTGGTTATCCTCTGGCATATTGCCGAGAATACCCATTTCATCCATCTTTTCAACCAAGGTCGAGGAAAGTCCACCACGTTTGCGGAGTTCCGTTTTAGAGAGAAATTCGCCCTCTTGGCGCGCACGCACCAGTTGCTTGGCAACATTCTCTCCCAGACCATCCATAGCTACAAATGGCGGAATGAGGGTATCCCCATCAATGAGGAACTCTGTCGCCTGACTACGGTAGAGATCGAGTTTGCCGAATTTGAAGCCACGTTCCCACATTTCATTGACAATCTCAAGAGTGGTATAGAGGTCAATCTCCACATTAGAGGCTTCATTATTCTTCCGTTTTTCAGCGATCTCTTCCATTCTACGCTTGATAGCATCCAAGCCCGCACCCATGGTCTTGATATCAAAGGCCTTGGCACGGATAGAGAAATAAGCACAGTAATAATAAATCGGATGGTGAACCTTGAAGTAGGCCACGCGCAAGGCCATCATAACGTAGGCTGCCGCATGGGCTTTGGGGAACATATATTTGATTTTCCCACAGGATTCGATATACCATTCTGGCACCTTATTGGCCTTCATGGCTTCGATATAGCCATTTCTCTCCTCTTCGGAAATCTTCAACCACAATCCCTTACGTACCCGTTCCATGATGGTAAAGGCCATCTTAGGCTCGAGACCCGCATGCATGAGGTAAACCATGATGTCGTCCCGACAACCGATAACGGTTGATAGGTCCGCAATTCCTTGCTTGATCAAATCCTGGGCATTTCCCAACCACACATCGGTACCGTGGGATAATCCAGACAACTGAAGCAATTCCGCAAAGGTCGTCGGATGCGTTTCGTCTACCATCCCACGTACAAAGTTTGTTCCAAACTCTGGGATTCCCAGCATGCCCGTCGGCGTTCCGATTTGCTCCGGCGTCACCCCAAGTACATCCGTCCCAGAAAAGAGGGCCATCACGCCTTCATCATCCATAGGGATTTCATTAGGATCAATCCCAGACAAGTCCTGCAATTTTCGAATCATGGTCGGATCATCATGTCCCAGCACATCGAGTTTGAGGACGTTCTCATCGATATCGTGGAAGTTAAAGTGGGTGGTCTGCCATTCAGCCGTCACGTCATCCGCTGGATACTGGACAGGCGTAAAATCGTAGACATCCATGTAGTTAGGAATAACAACAATTCCCCCCGGGTGTTGTCCTGTTGTCCGCTTGACACCAGCTGCACCTTGAGCAAGGCGTTCCACCTCTGCATCACGATAAAACTTCCCATAGTCCCGCTCGTAGCCCTTGACAAAGCCATAGGCAGTCTTGGCAGCTACCGTACCAACCGTTCCTGCACGGAAAGCATATTCCTCACCAAAGATATCACGTACATCCAAGTGGGCGCTAGGCTGGTCTTCTCCCGAGAAGTTCAAGTCAATATCGGGAACCTTGTCCCCATCAAAACCAAGGAAGGTCTCGAACGGAATATCCTGCCCATTTTTTCTGAGTTTATGGCCACAGTTTGGACAGTCCTTATTGGGCATATCAAAACCTGAACCATAAGAACCATCGGTGATAAACTCACTGTACTGACACTGACCACAGACATAGTGAGGAGAGAGAGGATTAACCTCCGTAATCCCAATCATAGTCGCAACAAAACTGGACCCAACAGACCCACGAGAACCAACCAAGTAGCCCCGTTCATTGGAACGTTGCACTAACATCTGGGAAGCCAGATAAATCACGGCAAATCCATTCCCCAGAATAGAGGTTAATTCTTTTTCAATCCTCAAATCAACAATATCTGGCAGCGGATTGCCATAAATCTCAAAAGCTTTCTTATAGGTCAGCTCGGCGACCGTTTCTTCCGCCTTGTCAATGAAAGGTGTGTACAAGTCACCCTTAACAACCTCAACAGGCTCAAAAATTTCTGCCAAGGCATTGGTATTTTCAATAACCAATTTGCGTGCTAAATCCTCTCCCAGGAAGGAAAATTCATCCAACATCTCATTAGTCGTTCTAAAATGAGCTTTCGGAAGAGGAGCTGGTTGGGCATGTTCACCGTGACCGATGGTTCGGTTAATCATAGCCCCCTGGCCCAAACTACGGACGATAATTTCACGGTAAATTTCTTCTTCCGGTTCGATATAGTGAACATTTCCCGTAGCCAGTACAGGCTTGCCAAGACGGTCCCCGACCTCTATCAAACTCTTGATAATGGTCTGGAGCTCCTCCATATCCTTGACTTGCTCTTTGGCAATCAGTGGCGCATAGATGGCTGGTGGCATGACCTCGATAAAGTCATAATACTTGGCCACCTCAACCGCCGCATCCACACCTTGGGAAACAACTGCGTCAAAAACTTCACCCTCCGAACAAGCTGATCCCAAAATCAAGCCCTCCCGATGGGCATCTAGAACCGTTCTCGGAATCCGTGGCACCCCTTCAAAATACTTAGTATTAGACAAAGAAACCAGTTTAAAGATATTTTTCAGCCCCACCTGATTCTTGACATAAATGGTCGCATGCTTGATCCGAGCTTTTTTATAAGAGTCTGGACTAATCAGATCAATATTTAGTCTAGCCAGATCAGTCACACCATGTTTTTCTGCCACCTCTTTGATAAAGATGAAAAGCAGACGGCCAGTAGCTTCCGCATCGTAATTGGCCATGTGGTGGTGTTCCAGTGCCACACCAAAACGCTTAGTCAAAGGCCCCAAACCATGACGTTTATACTCAGGATAGAGGTTTCTAGCAAACTCCAGCGTATCAATAACTGGCTGGCTAATCTTAGGCAGACCATGACGCTCATAGTTGGCATTCATAAAGCCAACGTCAAAGGTGGCATTGTGGGCAACTAAGACCGTATCCTTACAGAATTCTTGGAATTCTTGCAAAACTTGTTCCAGTGGTTTGGCATTTTTGACATGATCATCTGTAATACCAGTCAACTCAGTAGTAAAGGCTGACAAATGATGTCCTGGATTGATAAATTCATCAAATTCGGCAATGACATTTCCCTTGTACATCTTAGAGGCCGCAACCTGAATCAAGTCATTATAAATAGCTGAAAGTCCCGTCGTTTCCACGTCAAAGACCACATAGGTCGCTTCCGACAAGTCCATCTCTACTTCGTTATAAACGATAGGAACGCGGTCTTCAACGATATTGGCTTCCATTCCATAGATTAGCTGAATTCCAGCTTTCTTAGCTGCCTTATAGCCATGTGGGAAGGACTGGACATTCCCATGGTCCGTGATGGCAACCGCCTTGTGTCCCCACTTAGCAGCTGTCGCAACGATTTCTTCAACCTCTGGTAAAGCATCCATGGTTGACATATTGGTATGAGCATGAAACTCAACCCGACGCTCACCTTCTGGCATCAAATCCTTGCGTTCATAGTGAACAACCTCCTGCACATCCTGCACGTTCATGGTCAAATCGCGTGTAAAGTTATTCATCTCCACATTCCCACGAACACGAAGCCAAGAATTTTTCTTGATGAGGTCAAACTTCTGAGCTTCTTCTTCATTCTTAACCCATTTTTGCATTGAAAAACTTGAACTATAGTCCGTCATCTTAAAGTTAATCAAGACACGACCTGTTCTGGTCACTTTATGCTCGACATCAAAGACCACCCCTTCAAAGACCAAACGATTTTCCTCAGTCGTCACATCAATCATCTGGGTAACTTCTGCCTTATCTAGCTTTGGCTTGGCCGCAGCTTTTTTAGCCTGAAAGTCAAAGGTCGATTTCTCTTCTACTGGAGGAGGGGCCATTTGTTCCAGTTGCTCTATAGCTCGGAGCGCTTCCTCATTGGCAGCTTGAACAATCTGTTCATTCTCCGTATGGAAGGCTTCCTCCTGCTCTTTTGTAAGAGCATCATTCTTTTCTATTTGGCATACAAAAGCTGGAAAACCAAACTTTTCGAGTTGCTTTGCCAAATTAGGAAGATGATTCTTCTTAAAGTGCTCCTTATCAATCGCCTCTGAACCTTCAATAAAGAGTTGATTTCCCTCCGCACGAACTTGCAGATTCTGATAAAGAGACTTAAATCCTTGGCTAGCACACGGACCTTCAGAAAAAGCCTCCTTATAGTAGGCCTGCAAGAGTTCATTAGAAAATTCTTGAGAAAGAGCCTTGATTTCAAAAACAGCTTGATTGCCTGTCTTAGAAAATTCCTCACTCAACCCCTTCTTTAACTCTAGAAAAATTTCAATCGGTAAAATTTTAGAAAATACAAAATGAAATTCCCATACCTTACTAATTTTATGAACCACGACACGCTCAATGCTTGCATCAACGAGAGCAGGATCCTGTTTCAGTTGATCAGAGATTCCTAGTTGGTTCATTAAAATTTCAAACTTGCTTGACATTCATTTTCCTCACATTATTCTCTTACTATTTTACCATAATTAAAGAAAATATATAGCCAGTACCATTTTCCTTGCGATTTAGATGGAAAGGTTTTATCATACTTATAGTAGATAAAACTATACTGATCCGTAGTCACATATTAAAAAGTGAGATGACGTCTCACTTGGCATCTCACTCTTTTTATTCTTAAAATCCATTATTGTCGCTGAGCTCTTTGAACCAGTGGCCTGATTTCTTCAGCCGGCGTTCTTGCGTTTCCAAGTCAAGCTCAACCAAACCATAGCGGTTTTTATAGCTGTTGAGCCATGACCAGCAGTCAATAAAGGTCCAGATTAAGTAACCTTTACAGTTAGCACTATCTTCGATGGCACGATGGAGTTCACGCAAATGCCCTTTGACAAAGTCAATTCGGTAATCATCTTGAATCATCCCATCTTGACGGAATTTTTCTTCCCCTTCAACACCCATGCCATTTTCGGTCAGCATCCACTCAATATTACCATAATTTTCTTTGATATTTTGAGCGATATCATAAATCCCCTGCTCGTAGATTTCCCAACCGCGATGAGGATTGATTTTACGGCCTGGCATGACGTAAGGCTCATAGAAATGTTCTGGCAAGAGGGGACTGTCTGGATGTTTAGCAAAACGCGGCGCCATAACGCGCAAAGGTTGGTAGTAATTGACTCCAAGGAAATCAACTGTATTCTCGCGAATGAGTTCTAACTCTTCAACAGTGTACTCTGGTAACAAATCATGCTCAGCTAAAATTTCCACTAACTCTTCTGGATAAGCTCCCAAGACAGACGGGTCTAGGAAAGATTGTGCTTGGAAGAGATCCGCAATGCGAGCAGCCTTGACATCCGCGGGATGCTGGCTACGTGGGTAAGCTGGTGTCAAGTTAAGGACAATCCCAATCTTAGAATCAGGCAAAATCTCATGACAGGCCTTAACCGCAAGACTGCTAGCCAATTGCGTATGATAAGCAACCTTAACCGCCGCCTTAGCATCTACCTTGTGAGGATAATGGGCATCATAAAAATAACCAAATTCTACGGGGACGATGGGTTCATTGAAGGTAATCCATTGGTCCACCAAGTCACCGTAAGTTTCAAAACAAAAACGAGCATAGTCTTCATAAGCCTTGATGGTCGCCTTATTTTCCCAACCATCGCCGTCTTCTTGGAGGGCAAATGGCAGGTCGAAGTGATAGAGATTGACTAAGAGACGAATCCCCTTGGCCTTAATGGCTTCAAAGACCTGACGGTAGAAAGTCACCCCTTGAGGATTGACTTCTCCACGACCTTGCGGGGAAATACGAGACCACTGGATAGAAGTTCGGAAGGCTGTATGACCAGTCTCTACCAAAAGCTCAATATCCTTTTCCCAGTTTTCATAGAAGGTCGATGTTTTGTCAGGTCCAATCCCATTGTAATAACGGTTTGGCTCCACCTGATACCAATAATCCCAGAGATTATCTCCTTTACCATCACCTGGCACTCGTCCTTCTGTCTGTGGTCCAGAAGTGGAGGAACCCCAGACAAAATCCTTTGGAAATTTTAGCATAGCTTTACCTCTTCATTTACTCATTTTTCCCATTATACAGAAAAAACAAGGTAAAAACTAGTTACATTTTTGCCTTGTTTTTCTTCTGATTATAGTTTTATTTCTTGCTTAGGATTTCAAGGGTTTCGAGCAAGTTGTCTGCATGAACTTCGATGGTGTCACCAGTCGCCTTGATCTTGACTTCTACGATACCATCAGCTGCTTTCTTCCCAACAGTAATGCGAATTGGCAACCCAATCAAGTCGCTATCGCTGAATTTGACTCCGACACGTTCGTTACGGTCATCTGTCAAGACTTCGTAACTAGCTCCCATCAAGTTGGATTCCAATTTTTCTGTTAAGGCTTGCGCTTCTTCATCTTTGACATTGACAGTAATCAAGTGCACATCAAATGGTGCCAATTCTTTAGGGAAGTTAACTCCCCAAGCGTAACGGTATTCACCTTTTGGCGTTTTGTTAACAAAGAGGCGAGCGTGTTGCTCTATAACGGCTGAGAGGAGACGACTAACACCAATACCGTAACAACCCATGATGATTGGGATCGCACGGCCGTTTTCGTCCAAGACATCTGCACCCATGCTTGCTGAGTAGCGAGTTCCGAGTTTGAAAATATGACCGATCTCGATACCACGCGCAAAGTTTAGGACACCTTGTCCGTCTGGTGAAATTTCACCCTCACGAACTTCGCGGATATCTACATATTCTGCAGTGAAATCACGACCTGGGTTCACACCCGTCAAGTGGTAGCCATCTTCGTTAGCCCCCACAACAGCATTGCGAACATCTTGCACCTTACGGTCTGCAATGATTTTCACATTCTCTGGCAAACCAACTGGGCCAAGTGAACCAAAACCAGCTGGGATAACATTTGCTACTTCTTCCTCGCTCGCAACATCAAAGAAATCTGCACCCAAGTGGTTTTTCAACTTGACTTCATTGAGTTGGTCATTTCCAACTAGAAGGGCTGCAACAAGCTCACCATCTGCCATGTAGAAGAGAGTTTTAATCGTTTGCTCTTCTGGCACGTTAAGGAAGGCTGCCACTTCATCGATGGATTTAACACCTGGAGTTTCGACGCGAGTTACTTCTTCTTCAGTAACGACACGGTTGCTTGGTTTGTACTCGTTTGTTGCCATTTCTAAGTTAGCTGCATAGCTAGACTCACTTGAGTAGGCAATGGTGTCTTCACCAGAAACCATCCATTTGAGCAATTCTGCCTTAATTTCTTCTTGCACTTCTGCAGGAATCTCATCAAATGAGGCAACTGACTTATCTAAGACAACCCAGCGGTCGAGGTCTGTACGGGCTGGTGTAATGGCCATAAATTCTTGGCTATCCTTACCACCCATGGCGCCACCGTCACCGATGATGGCCTTGAAGTCCAAGCCACTACGAGTGAAAATTCGTTCATAGGCCGCTTTGTACTCGTCATAAGTCACATCCAAACTATCGTAATTAGCATGGAAACTATATCCGTCTTTCATGATAAATTCACGCGTACGGAGAAGTCCGTTACGTGGACGTTTTTCATCACGGTATTTCGGTTGAATTTGGTAAAGGTTGAGTGGCAATTGCTTGTAAGACTTGACAGAGTCACGAACAATAGCTGTAAAAGTTTCTTCGTGTGTCGGACCTAGGATAAAGTCTGACTTTTCACGATTTTTCAGTTTATAAAGGTCTTCACCATAGGTTTCATAACGACCTGATTCACGCCAAAGATCTGCACTGAGAAGGGCAGGAGCCAACATTTCCACCGCACCAATCTTATCAAACTCTTGGCGCATGATATTCTTAGCCTTTTCAATCACACGGTTAGCGAGTGGTAGGTAAGAATAAACACCAGCAGAAACTTGACGAACATAACCAGCACGCAACATAAGGGCGTGGCTGATAACTTGAGCATCGCTTGGCATTTCGCGAAGCGTTGGGATTAGCATTTTACTTTGTTTCATAATATTCCTCGATTATCTAAAAGAAGAGTCGCATAATGTCATTCCAGGTCACAGCTAGCATCAAGACAACCATGATAACTACACCAGCCATGGTGACATAGGTTTCAATTTCTTGTTTAAGGGGTTTCCGGCGGATAGCCTCTAGGATATTGAGCACAATCTTTCCACCATCCAAAGCCGGAATCGGAATCAAGTTAAAAATCCCGATATTGATGGAAATCACGGCTAGGAAATAGAGGACGTTCTCAAGACCATTTTTAGCAGCATCGCTACTTGCCTTAAAAATAGCAACGGGACCACCGAGTTTGTTCAAATCTGGATGGAAAATCAAGTTTTTCAGAGCCGAAAGGATACGAAGTCCTGAGTCAGCAGCTGTCGTAAATCCACCAACAAACATAGATAGAAAGTCTGACTTGACCCCCGGCTGAACCCCGAGAATATAACGTCCTTGATTTTCTTCTGGAGTCACAGTGACTTGTTTTTCGCTACCATTTTCAGAAATAATCACATCTAAGGTCGGAGCAGTCTTATCCTTAGTATCTGCTTCCACAGCTTGGGTCAAGTCTTGCCAATTCTTAACTTCATGCGAGCCGATCTTGGTGATTTGAGCAGTCTCAGCTACTCCCACCTTAGCCAAAGCTCCCTCTGGCATGACATGAAAGAGATTGGTCTGCGTATCTCTAACACCACCCTGCAAAAAGATTAGGATCCAAAAAACAACAACACCTAAGATAAAGTTATTCATAGGACCTGCAAAGTTGGTGATGAGCTTGCCCCAGATAGAAGCATTTTGATATTGTACATCCAGAGGGGCAATGCGCACTTCGGTTCCATCTATCTCAACAACTGTTGCATCGTGATCCACTGCAAAAGTCTTTTCTTCTTCCAAGACCAAACCCTTGATAAAGAGCTTGTCTTCAAAGTCAAACTGGGTTACCTGCATAGGGAGAGCTGTTTGATCCAGTTTCTTCCCTGAGAGATTGATTCGTTTGACCTTACCATCCTCTGCAAGTGTTAAACTGACCGGGGTTCCTGTCTTGATCTCCGTCGCATCATCACCCCAACCAGCCATACGAACATACCCTCCTAAAGGAAGGATCCGAATGGTATAAGCAGTGCCGTCCTTACCGATATGGGCAAAAATCTTGGGGCCCATACCAATAGCAAATTCACGGACTAAAATGCCTGATTTCTTGGCAAAATAAAAATGTCCAAACTCATGCACCACCACGATAATCCCAAAAACTAGGATAAAGGTTAGCAATCCAATCATTCAATATTCCTTTCTTTAGAAGAGGCCAAACAAGTGCATCATTGGAAACACAATCAACATACTATCAAAGCGATCCAACACACCACCATGCCCCGGGATAAATTTCCCAGAATCCTTGACACCGAAATGGCGTTTCATAGCACTCTCAATCAAGTCACCAAACTGACCTGCCACACTGAAGAAGATGGCAAAGAGGCTCATTCTATAAATCCCATAAGGGAGAGCAACTGTGCTATCTACTAGCATGAAGATTGCTGTTACCAGTACCGCACCTAGAATACCACCGATAAAGCCCTCAATGCTCTTATTGGGAGAAACTCTTGGCGCCAACTTATGCTTGCCAAAATTCATCCCTGTCAGGTAAGCTGCGCTATCTGTCGCCCAGACGATAAAGAGGGCCAGAAGCACCTTGTCAAAACCTGCCACCCGAGCATCTAGTAAGGCATTGAAGCCAAAACCAACATAAAAGCTCACAGCAATCGGGAAAACTGCATCTTCAATCGTATAGCTTTTACTGAAAACGGTGGTCCCTAGCATAATCGTAATTAAAACGCTGTAAGCAACCACATTCCCATCAACTGGCAAAAAAGTTAGATAATTTTCTAAGGGGATTGTGAGGGCGAAGGTCGCAAAGAGGGTCAAGGCGCCCTCGATGGTCATGGTCTTTAGCCCTTTCATCTGCAAGAGTTCATGGACGCCTAGCATCGCTAACAAGCCAATCCCTATCTGCAACAAGAGTCCTCCCACAAATAAGACTGGAAGGAAAATAGCCAGGGCCAATACCGCAAACAATGTTCTCTTTTGTAAATCTTGGGTCATATCTTCTCCTAAACTCCTCCAAAACGGCGATTGCGACGATTATAGGCCGTAATAGCCTCCTGCAAAGAGGTCTCATCAAAATCAGGCCACAAGGTATCCGTAAAGTAAAGCTCGCTATAGGCTGCTTGCCATGGCAAGAAATTACTCAAACGCAACTCACCACTCGTACGGATAATCAAATCAGGATCTCGCAAATCCTTTGGCAAGCGTTGTGTGAAAAGATAATCCCCTATCATATCTTCTGTAATATCACCAGGATTGATTTTGGCATCTAGAACTTCCTGAGCCAAGCTCTTAAAAGCCTGCGTAATTTCAGCACGACCACCATAGTTAAGCGCAAAATTGAGAATCAAGCCTGTATTGTTCTTAGTCAATTCCTCTGCTTTTTTCAAAGCTTCAAAAGTCGGCTTAGGTAGGCGATCTGTCTCCCCAATCATCTGAATCTTAACATTATTTGCATGCAATTCAGGGACGTAGTTATCATAAAACTCAACTGGCAAGTTCATGATAAACTTGACTTCTTGATCTGGGCGCGTCCAGTTTTCCGTTGAAAAGGCATAGACCGTGATGACCTTAACTCCCATCTTATTAGCTGCCTTGGTCACCTTTTGGAGGGCTTCCATCCCTGCCTTATGACCAAAAACCCGTGGTTGCATCCGTTTTTTAGCCCAACGGCCATTCCCATCCATGATGATGCCAATATGAGCAGGAACCTGTGTTGGAACCTCAACTTCTACAGCTTTATCTTTCTTAAAAAATCCAAACATGATCTTATTCCTATTCAAAAATCTATCGTTTCATTATACCATATTTCCCTCTATTCTTCTATTGCTAAGTTACTGCCCCTGCTTACAGATAGACAAAAATAAGCCGCCTGATTGGGCGACTTTATTTTATAGGGAGATTATTATGAAAAAGTTTTAGGAGTTTAAGTTAAGTTTTTCTTAACTTATGAGCTTAGTATACACCTCCTAGCTTAAATTTTTCTTAAGTTTTTTGAGAAATGAAAAATCTAAAATAAGATTGCCCACTTGAGTGTACGAAAAGTACCTCAAATCATCTCAAATAGCCAATCTAAGTCTAAAACCTAGCTTTTTCTGAAAGTCATTTCAAGCTGACACCTTTTCCCATAGTTTATAGTTGGAACTTTGCTTCATAAGTTACTTTCATAATGCACTTATCTATCAAATCATGTATTCTACACTATAGCTAGCATCTGATAAGATACGAGCCAGGAACTGCTTGGTTCGTTCTTCCTGCGGACGACTAAAGAAATCGTGGGGATTATTCTCCTCTACGATACGGCCTCCATCCATGAAAATGACGTGGTTGGAAACATCTCTTGCAAATCCCATCTCATGCGTGACGACCACCATGGTCACACCTTCTCTTGCCAGTTGTTTCAAAAGATCCAAGACATCTCCAACCAACTCAGGGTCTAGTGCAGATGTTGGTTCATCGAGTAAAATCACCTCTGGCTTGACGGCAATGGCACGCGCAATTCCTATTCGTTGTTGTTGTCCCCCAGAAAGCTGGGAAGGGTAGTAGTCCTTATAGGCAAGTAAACCAACTTTTTCCAAGGCAGATTCTGCACGTTTGAGCGCTTCTTCCTTGGGAACTTTACGAGCCACGATTAGACCTTCTAGAATATTTTCCAGAGCAGTTTTATTTGCAAAGAGATTGTAGTGTTGGAAAACAAAGGCTGTTTTTTGGCGAATTTCTAGAATGTCTTTCTTGCTAAATTTTGCCAAGTCATAGGTTTTTCCTGCCAAGGTCAAACGGCCACTGTCAGCTTTTTCTAAGTGGTTGAGACAACGGAGAAAGGTCGTTTTCCCCGAACCTGATGGTCCTAAAATGACGACTACATCCCCTTGGTTGACCTGGAGATTGACATCCTCCAGCACCTGCCTCTCACCAAATGTTTTTGCGATATGTTCTACTTGTAACATCCTGTCCTCCTATACAAAACGCACGCTAGATGCTTTTGCACTTTTTTCTTTTTTCACATAGCCTTTTTCCAGTAGGGAGAAGCACCACTGAATCAAACCACAGATCAAAATATACTGCAAAAAGATCACAAAATAAGACTCAAAATACTGGTAGCCGTAGGACGCTTCCACACGAGCAATAGCGGTGATATCCTTGATAGTCATAACAAAGACCAGGGAGGTCCCTTTGACGATATTGATCACCAGATTGGCCAAGTTAGGCAAGGCTGAGCGCAAGGCTTGAGGAAAAACAATCCTTAGATAGGCCTGGGTCGTAGTCAGCCCAATCGCATGCGCTGCCTCTAGTTGTCCCTTGTCCACCGTCAAGATAGCTGAACGCAAAATCTCCGACAAACTCCCGACCGTCATCAAACTATAAATGATAAAAGCATAATAGAGAGGATCAAGCTTGAAAATATCAAAGTCACTTCCTATGCTTTTGAAAAATTGATTCAGCAAACTTGGAAACAAACTATAAAAGAAGAGGATCAATAAAATCGGAGGAGTCGCTCGGATAAAAGCCAGATAGACCAGAGAAAAACTCCTCACCCCTCGAATCTTGTGGATCTGCCCCAAGGCTAAAAATAGAGCCGGTAAAAAGCTTAAGACCATAGCCACAATCATGATAATCAAGGTGATTGGCACACCCTTCAAGGTCTCCAGAAAGGTCTTTACAATATAGTCTATATCCATTTCTTACCTCCCTTTTGTTTCCAAAGACTTCTCAAGCAAACGACTCAAGCTAGAAATAACCAAGGCAATCCCCCAGTAAAGAAGCGCAACTGCCGTATAGGTTTCCAGAGAGTAGTTCCCTAAATTGCGACTGATCAAGAGATTCCCCGCCCCCATAACATCAACGAAACCAATCGTATAAGCCAAGGCAGCATCCCGCATGAGATTGAGAATAGCAGTCGTTATATTGGGAAGAGCAACTTGAAAAGCTTGGGGGAAAATGATTCTCCAAAAAGTCTGACTTGGAGTCAAACCAATACTAAGCCCGGCCTCTGTCTGCCCCTTTGGAATAGCTTGATAGCTCGCCTTGAAAACCTCTGCAACAATAGCGGCAAACAAGAGAATCATCGTCAGGAGAACAAAAATAGTTTTAGACCAGTTGTTGATATCCAAACCAAGCCACCATTTCAGAAATTCTGGCAAGCCATAAAAGACTAGAAAAAGCAAGACAATCGGCGGTGTACAACGAAGGGTAAAGATATAGCCTTTGGAAATCGCTGCAAAACTCTTGTCTTCTCCTACTTGCGCCCAGGCCAAGAGACCTCCAAAAAGGGAACCAAGAAGAGTGGTAAAAAAGAGAATGGACAAGGTCATAGGAAGTGCCTGCCATAAGGTTGGCAAAAACTGAAAGACCTTGGAAAAATCATAAGAAACCATGCAAAACCCTTTCTAGTCTTGGAATTTCTGGTCTAGTCTTTGTCTACGTAACTAAAGACATCTTCTTTAAAGTATTGCTGAGATAGCTTAGCAAGCGTGCCATCTTCTTTCAACTCTTTGATTGCTTTTTCGTATTCTTTAGCGAATTTCTCACCCTTTTCATCACGGTGAATCAAGGGATAAGTTGGAATGCCCTTGTATGGGAACCAGCTGAGTTTATCCGCATATTGGTGGTAAGGGCCATCTTCTGCGGTAACTGCTTTTTCAAAGGACAGTTTGATATCAAAGAAGGCATCATAACGTCCTTCTAAGACCCAGGCATAGGCATCTGCTACTTTAAAGGATTCTGCTGCTGTTAGCTCAATCGGTGCGTCCTGATGTTTTTCATTGTAGCTGGTGATAACATTCCATTGAGCATTCTGTGGAGAGATGGGTACCAATTTTCCTTTATTCTTAGCAAAGTCATCAATGGTTTTGTATTTCTGTTCATCTTCTTTTCTGACCGTAAATCCAATAATGCTCGCTCCGACTGGTTCAGATGGAATGACAAACTTTTTAGCTCGTTCATCTGTGTACCAAGCTCCCTTGGTTCCAATGTCATACTTGCCTGATTCCAGACCAATCAGAAGGTCGTCATCACTGGTACCCGTATATTCAAATTTATAGTTTGCCAACTTCTCATCAACAGCCTTCAAAACAGCTACTTCATAACCATCTGATTCCCCTTTTTCATTGACAAAGTCATAAGGTACGTAGTTTTGTGTATGGGCAACCTTCAAGGTTATGACTTCAGCAGACGAAGCCGTTTCTCCCTCCTTGGCTGGAGCGCCAACTAAACTTCTCCCGATAATCGTTGCCCCAATTACTGCAACAACTGCTACTCCACCAATAATCCATGCTTTTTTACTCATCTTTTTCTCCTTTAGTTTTCAAGCGCTTCTCTCACCCACTGGATACGTTCAACTGCGATATCACTTGGAATGGTACAATCTGCCCCAAGTACCAAGCCCTGTTCCCCAGCTGCTGTAACTAGTTTTCTCGCCTCAGCCTGAATGGCATCCTTGCTACCAGTATACAGCAAGCCTGTCTTACCATTTTCGAATCCTCCAAGAACCGTACGTCCCTTGAAAATCTCACGACCTTCCTTGAGAGTGATTCCCTCTGGTCCTACAGCCCAGTTAAAGACTTGGGCTGGATAGTCTGCAAAAAGGTGAATATCATTTCGCGCTCCCTCGTAGCCACAGATATGAAGAACCGTGACACCACCAACAGCACTAACCGCTTCTAGAATAGTTATCTCGCTAGGTGCAATGACAGCTTGATAATCTGCTGCCGACACTCGTTGATCTTGGATACTTTGCACGCTGAGGTAGATTCCGTCAGCACCAGCCTCTTTGATGACAGCTCGGCTGAGACTAGCAATATCTTCTGCAATCACATCCAACACCTTCTTAAGGGCTTCAGGATCTTCCACCAAAAAATCTGCAATGAGGTCATCTCCGCCAGACACTTCCCCTAGTAGCCACTTGAGATAGGTCACAGGAGCAAAAATATTGTAAATCGCAACGATATCTTCTGTGAACTCTTGCTTGATTTTCTTAACCAAGTCAACCTGCTCTTTTATCCAAGCGTGATCTGGTCCGAGTGGTTGAATGGCCGCCAATTCTTGAAGTGATTTTCCTTTGGCAATCGCTGGATTGGGATAAGCAAAGTAGCCATCACTCATAAGTTTGATAAAGTCCGGCTGAACTTCTCGGATAAAGCGCTTATGCCCCTCGATATTCTTCTCGATAATGGCTGGATTTGAGAAACCGTGTAGCCATTCGTCTTCGGATGTAAAATGGTGCCAAAAGCCAACTGGCACACGATCAACCTTTTCACCTTTAAATGATTTTAAAACCCATTCTTTTTTTTCTGACATTCTTATTCTCCATTTCTTACTTTTTCAACTAATAAACTGCTTGCGATATCATTCGAGCGTAGAAAGGGCAGACTGGACTTGGAAAAACCCTGAACTCCACGACATCTCTCTCCATTTTTGCAGTGGCCATTTTTTACGACGCTTATGGCAACCAAAGCCAGCAAACCGACAACTGCAATAAAGATACCCCATCTTTTACTTTTCATAGCTCCTCCTTTTAGAGAACAGCTGCCTGCCGAATCCAGTCCAACCTCTCTAAGTTAAAGTCATCTGGAACAGTACAGTCAGCTCCCAGAAGAACGCCTTTACTACCAGCTTCAGCCAGCAACCGCCTTGTTTCATTTTGCAATTCCACCTTGAAACCTTGATAAATCAAGCTTTTCTTGCCATTTTCAAATCCACCTAAAACGGCCTTGCCTCGAAACAACTCCTGACCCTGTGTCAAACTAACATCCTCATGGTGGGTCGCCCAGTTGACAACTTGCGCTGGATAGTCCTTAAATATCGTCACATCATTGCTCGCACCTTCAAAACCACAGATATGGAGGATATTGGTCCCACCAACCTGATTAGCCGCCTTTAAAACTGCTATATTGCTCGGTTCGATATAGGTTTGGTAGAGTGCTGGTGTGATGCGCCCATCTTGAATTTCCTGGGTGCTGAGGTAAATCCCGTCAACACCGCCTTGCTGGATGATTTTCTGAGTTAGGATAGCAATATCTCCTGCAATCACATCTAGAAGCGCTCTGAATTGCTCAGGATTTTCAAGCAATAGATCAGCCACTTCCCCATCTCCTTGAGAAGCTTCTGTACGGAACCAGCGCTTGAGGTAGGAGATCGGTGAAAAGATATTGTAGAAAGAAGCAATCTCTTCGGTAAAGGTCTCTCGAATCGCTTGGATCACTTCCACCTGTTGCTGAATCCATGGGTGTTCCTCACCAATTGACTCAATAGAAATCAGCTCCTGAATGCTTGAAACCTTAGGACTATAGACATTACTTGGATAAAGGAAAAAACCGTCGCTCATAATTTTGACAAAATCAGGACGAATCCTTTCCACATAGTTACGATGCCCATCAACACTTTTTTGAAAGATACGTGGATTGTTTAACCCCTGCCCCTTTTCTTCGAGTGTTACAAAATGAAACCAAAATCCCACAGGAACTCTTTCCACTTCATCGCCTCGAATCGCTCTAAAGACTAGATCTCTTTTACTTGCCATACCTTTCTCCTTCCATTTGGATTGAAACCATCTTACCACTCCTTTTCCTCTTTTCCCAATATATATTGACTATCAACTCGATTGGAAATTTTTATATCTATAAAGAAAAAAATCCCTGAAAAGCTTGATATTACTAGCCTTTCAAAGATTCACTTTATTTTCATCTATTTTTCAAAAGAGAGTTGATATAGATTTTCTATCAAGCCGATTGGATTTTTTTATAACCCCTCTTTCATGGCAAAGTAAGCACGTATTTTCGGCGCCACTTGCGTGCCAAAGAGTTCAATAGCTCTCAGAACCTGGTTATGTGGCATAGAACCAAGCGGTAGATGCAACATAAAACGCTCCAAACCTTTGCTAAGCTTGGATCAGTTTCTTGAAATAACGCGGATTCTAACCCAGTAGGCAAGGTAGCACTAAACAGTTTTATTTGCAATACATTCGCTCATTAGAAAAGTATCTGAGACAAAAAGATTTTGATTTTAGGAATTCTTTATTATAAATTTTTAAAATCGATAGATTAGAAAAAAAGCGAACAAGACAGAATTCTGAGTGTCAGATAACTCGTTTTGTTCGCTTTTTATATTTAAGGTTAGACTGTTGTCCTAGACTCATTAGAAAAAGCCTAGATCAACTAGACTTTTTAGTTTATTCTACCTGTAGTTTATTATCTTTCAAAGTCAACTTCGAGTTTTCTGTCAATTCTGTTTGTTCAAAAGTGTAAATCGTCTCGCCCTTTGTATCAATCATATACCAGGCTTGATCTTTGCGGACAACCAGTGCAAGCTCCGTGCTATTTTCGTCCTCGTTTTTGATCGACAATGGAAAGGCCTTGTCCACACCTTCCAGAGCTACTTTCTCACCTGTTTTTAATTCTACTAGGTAGTACACGCCATCCTTTGTACCAAAACTGTAGTCCCCATTAATCGGTGTGTGGCTATCATAGTTTTTCATTAGAATGGAAGTTTTATCTACACCATCAAATGCCTTTTTAAATTGTTCTCTCTGCTCTTCAGCTTTCTTTTGATCTTGAGACTGAACCGTCTCTTGCACAGCAGCAATCCGTTCCATGTTTTGCTTTTTCGCTTGTCTCGCCTGATGGATCAAGACCGTTCGTATCAAGAAAGAACCAGATAAGACGATACCAATCAGCATAGCAATAATATTTTTTTCTTCTTCATTTTCTTTTCCTTAGAGTATACAATACAGGGGTGAGAAAATGCTATTTTATCTGTTTTTTCAAAATAATATAACTTGTAATCAAAATCACAAATAGAACTAATATAAAATTCAAAGTGTGAAATATTCCTATAGGATATGGCGCAACCCACCCCTGTTTGAAAATCAACAATGAAATAAAACCAGTAGCCATAGAAGTAGGCATAAAAGCAATTCCAATTATATTAAGCCAATTCACATAAAACGGTGCTTTTTCTTCCGATAATATTCTTGCGATAAAATATCCAACAATTCCTACCACTTGAATAATTATTGCTCCCAAAATAGCTTCCATTGTTTGTTTTTCATACCATTCAGCAAATGCACAAAACAATCCAATAGCAATAAAGGCTGTTGATGAGATATAAAGTACCTTGCTCGCAAATTCTCTATTTTTTTGTTCTTTATCTACTACGGGTTCAATTCCTTTTAAAATATAATCTGTAGTAACACCAAAATAATCACTCATTATAATTACTTTTTCTAACTCAGGTGTACTTTGTTCACTTTCCCATTTTGAAACAGCTTGTCTTGAAACACCTACCTTATCAGCAAGTTCTTCTTGTGATATTCCTTTAGTTTTTCTTAAATATTGTATTCTGTCTGCCATGTTCATTTGACAACACTCCTTTCTTTTATGATACAATCATAACAATTTCGTTGGTTGCATAGCCACCATTAAAATATGGAAATATGTCAACTTGCAGTTGCAAATGTGTTTTTCAATACAAATCCCTATAAATTCCGATTTGTTATATATTTACATTATACCCTACTTATGGCAGACTAGACTTTTTTTGCTTATTCTACTGTTACTGACTTGGCAAGGTTACGTGGTTTGTCCACATCGAGACCACGGTGGAGGGTTGCAAAGTAAGCAACCAATTGCGTTGGTACGACCATTGAGATTGGTGAGAGGTAAGGGTGGACGGTCGTAAGGACGATGTCGTCTGTCTCTTTAGCAACATTTTCTTCTGCAATAGTGAGAACCTTGGCACCACGGGCTGCGACCTCTTGGATATTTCCACGAGTATGGTTGGCAAGGACTGGATCTGACAAGAGGGCCAAGACAGGTGTCCCCTCTTCAATTAAGGCAATGGTTCCGTGCTTGAGTTCTCCTGCCGCAAAGCCTTCACACTGGATGTAAGAAATCTCTTTAAGTTTGAGACTTGCTTCCATGGCTACGTAGTAGTCTTGACCACGTCCGATATAAAAGGCGTTACGAGTTGTTTCGAGAAGGTCTCGAACCTTGGCATCAATGGTTTCTTTCTCAGAAAGAGTTGATTCGATAGACTGAGCCACGATAGACAACTCACGAATCAGATCAAAGGCTTGTGCTTTAGCATTGCCATTTGCTTCTCCGACTGCTTTTGCAAGGAAGGCAAGAGCTGCAATTTGCGCTGTATAAGCCTTAGTTGATGCTACGGCAATTTCAGGACCCGCGTGAAGGAGCATGGTATGGTTGGCTTCACGTGAAAGAGTTGAACCTGGCACGTTTGTCACGGTCAAGCTTGGGATGCCCATTTCATTGGCCTTGACCAAAACCTGACGGCTATCCGCTGTTTCACCAGACTGGCTGATAAAGATAAAGAGTGGTTTCTTGCTGAGAAGTGGCATGCCGTAGCCCCACTCAGATGAAATTCCAAGTTCAACTGGTGTATCTGTCAATTCTTCCAGCATCTTCTTAGAAGCAAATCCTGCGTGGTAAGATGTTCCAGCTGCAAGGATGTAGATACGGTCTGCGTCTTGAACAGCCTTGATGATAGCTGGGTCAACGACAACTTTACCTGCCTCATCTGTGTAGGCTTGGATGAGTTTACGCATAACCGTTGGTTGCTCGTCAATTTCCTTGAGCATATAGTAAGGGTAAGTTCCCTTACCGATATCTGACAAGTCTAGCTCCGCAGTATAGCTAGCACGCTCACGGCGATTGCCATCATAGTCTTGAACTTCGACGCTATCTGCTGTCACAATGACCAACTCTTGGTCATGAATTTCCATATATTGGTTGGTCTCACGAATCATAGCCATGGCATCTGAGCAGACCATGTTATAGCCTTGTCCAAGACCAATCAAAAGTGGTGATTTATTTTTAGCTACATAGATGACATCTGGGTTTTCAGAGTCAATCAAGGCAAAGGCATAAGAACCACGGATGATGTGAAGAGCTTTTTTGAAGGCTTCAAGAACTGACAAGCCATCTTCTTCAACAAATTTCCCAATCAAGTGAACGGCGATTTCCGTATCTGTTTGCCCCTTGAAGTGGTGACCTGCAAGGTATTCTTCCTTGATTTCAAGGTAGTTCTCAATCACTCCATTGTGCACCAAGACAAAACGTCCAGTCTCAGAGCGATGTGGGTGAGCATTGTCCTCAGTTGGTTTACCATGAGTCGCCCAACGCGTATGTCCGATACCAGTTTTTCCCTCAACACCGGTAGTTT
This sequence comes from Streptococcus oralis, assembly GCF_003943415.1. Lineage (GTDB taxonomy): Bacteria > Bacillota > Bacilli > Lactobacillales > Streptococcaceae > Streptococcus > Streptococcus oralis_BJ. Next base: position 174,012 of record NZ_RJPK01000002.1, read on the forward strand.
TAGCAGACAATTCTGCGATACGACCAACAGCCTTGACTAGATGATTTTCAGCACCACCTAGGACAAAAATTCCCGCAGAATCATAGCCACGGTATTCAAGCTTTTCAAGCCCTTGAATCAAAATATCAGTTGCATTTGTGTTTCCAACAACACCGACAATTCCACACATAGTATATACGACACAGACCAGCTGTGCTTTCCCCTTAAATTGGTATAGTCTGATTTTTCTTTTACAGAACCAGCAAAGACAGTATATACTTGTTTTTATCACTTGTCAAGCATAAAAATTGGTATAGTTTTTTAAAATGCCATCAGAGTAAGATTTCACTTGAGAACTGACAAGTAGGATTCGATTACTTATAATAGAGAGAGGAGGTAGTTATCATGTGGTTTTTCTTCGCACTTTTATCTGCTGTCTTTGCAGCCTTAACTTCTATTTTAGCCAAGATTGGGATTGAGGGAGTTCCGTCCAATCTAGCAACAGCCATTCGTACAGTCGTCGTCATCCTTATGGCTTGGGCCATAGTTTTCTTGACCAATAGTCAGACTGAGATTGTCAACATCAGTAGAAAAAGTTGGCTCTTTCTCATCCTGTCTGGTTTGGCAACAGGTGCCTCCTGGCTCTGCTACTACAAAGCCTTGCAGATGGGCAATGCGACTGAGGTATCTGCTGTCGATAAGTTTAGTCTCGTCATTACACTCGTTTTAGCCTTTTTCTTTCTACAGGATGTCCTGACGTTTAAAACAATCATTGGATGTATACTGATTACGATTGGGACCTTGGTGATGATTTTGTAATCCTCTCCCCCTCCATATATGACTTTTCCCCCAAAAAAAGCTAGATAGTTTTGGGGATATTTTCTTACGTCTAAATTTATAGGTACATGGACTCAGCTTCAAGCGTCTAACAAAAAGGAGAGAACCAAATTGGTTCCCTCCAAGATGTGGTTTTTCATCAACCCATTACAGTTGATAAAAAACTAGTTATCTAAGATGGCTAACTTCGACTTGAAATTTTGCCTTTCTAAATCTGAATGTGGTAAACCGATGACCGACTTTTGACTAATCTAAGAGCATCATGGAATCAATAAACAATTTCTTTGTGAAATAACCATTTTTAATTAAGTAAGCTGTATATTTTGCTCTTGTAACCATTTGATCATACTCTTCTGCCGTACATTCCTGAACCACGCGGCTAGCTTCTTCCAAACTGGACACGACAAAGCCCAAATCTTTCTCACGGATATAGTCCGCATTAGAAAGATAGTCTGGCACAACCACAGGAATACCTGCAGCCAGATAAGTTGTCAACTTATAAGAAACATTTTCTTTGTAGTAGTCACGCTCTTCCGCAGGATTTTCGGAATTTCCCCATACTAGGCCAAATCCTCCTCCTTTAGACAACTCCAACAATAATTCCTGCTGAGTTCGCCAACCTTCAAGGTGGACTTTGGAATAATCTACTCCCTCTGCTCTCGTAGCATAAACATGAAGGGGGGTACTGTGTTTCCAGTCAACAATATGTGGAAAACGAGATGGGTCTCCTGAGAAGATTAATTTTTTCTCAAATTTTGGAGTATAGAGTTCCAAACCATGGGGAAGATCCCAAAGTTTTTGAACAACGTAGTTCTTGACGGTTAATCCCTCTGAAACGAGTTTCTGGTACATTTGTTCTGATGGTACTACCACCACATCACACTTGTTGTACATGTCAATGTGGGCCTTCATAAGATAATAATTGCTCTCAAACATTAATGGCTGAACATCATGGATAAACATCACCATTTTTACATGAGAAAGCTTTAACTTTTCTATCAAGTGATTGTCCCATTCAACACTATTCCATGAAGGAGATTGGAAAAAAACGACATCTCCATAAGATACCCCCGCGACAATCCCATCCATCCGCGAGTTCAGTTCTTCCCACGGTTCATGGCTTGCATCATAAAAATAGATTCCCAGCTCATTAACCCCAAACTCTCGAACAATTTTCATGACATTGTTCTGTGCCATTAAGGCCACACTCGTTGATGCTTGCCCAAATAAATTTGTGAAATGTACTTTCATTATTTTCTAAATCCTCGTCTCAGTAATTTCTCTAAACATTGTATCATAATTTACGACTTTTCAAAAGCGTTTACATGCCAATTTTCAAGCTCAAGTTAGTTACTTGGGATAATTTCCCAGAAGTCTTATCTTCCAAGAACAATAAGGATAGCCTTAATAGATGTTTTTCTCACTCAATCTCACAAATTCGGTATCTTTGTTAGCTATGATAGATTGAATGAATTTTTCTTATTGAGTATATAATTTTTTGTACCTTTAGATTTCTCTGTTTATCTTGTGATGATTACAAACCACATATAGAATTCTTATGTAATCAAGTCACTAACTTCTTTTCAAAGATTTGAGAAAGTGAGGTTTTTCCATTTTTCTTGCCAATTTTTCTTGGATAATCGTGTTTGATAGAGTTTCATTCGGTCTTCATTTTCTGAGAAGTGAGGAGTCGGATGAACTTGAAACTTTAAAATATCCTCTAAACCATAAGGTGCAAAGAACTCTAAAGTTGCGTCGACATGCAAGCGAAGCCCTATCGCCGTACAGCGCTCAGGATATTTACTCATGGCATCACGAGAACTCGTATAGGGCACAGTGTGGGGACTGTGCTGATGCATATAGACCTGATTTTTCAACTCCCACTGATACTGAGGGAAATCTTCTCTCAGCTTGTTCTCTAGGGATACTGTTTCCTCATAAGAAACGTCTGGATCAAAGAAAATCACATCCACATCCGTTTCACGGTCAAAAGGGGATTTGTCTGACAAGAGATTCCAGATGAAATTTCTAACAGAACCTGCCACCAACCACGAGTCTTTCAAACCAAGGTCTCGGATGATGGTTAAGATTTTCATCAAATCTGTGTTTAATTGGATAGCTTGTAAAAGATCTTGTCTGATAAGCATAGTTACTCCGTTTTCATCGATAAACTACATGGGTTGTAAAAGTAACTAGCTCGTTACCTACATTAGTGAGGGTAAAATCAAACGGTTCGCTACTAGTCGCATAAAATACATTCTCACCCTTATACCTTGCTATCAAACCCTTTTCACTAATATATAAATCATTTGAAGATCTATTATCAACATATTCCTTTACAATTTCTCTATCTTCATTAACTTTACTACGAGAGATACGCTGTTCCCCAACATCATACCACAAGTCACTGTCTCTAAGTGTCCAGATTTTTTGTCCAGTTAAAAGTAGTTCACTTGTATCTTTTTTTACTAGATAGAGTTCTGTCCGAGGATCTAGTGCTTCGTTTGCTATACCTACATGTATTTTAACACTTTGTCCTGGCTGTAGAGTATAATAACTATTATAAATATAGAATACGAGTCCCATAAAAAGCAAGAAAAGCATGCTAAATCCGATTTTTTTATTCATTATAAATGCGAACAGGATTAATAATAGAAATATTAAAGGTAAGGCTATAAGAAGTAGCAAAAATATCGACATCATCAGTATTCCTTTCTTTCGACTAGAATGGATTATTTCTCACTGTATTCATAGCCCAAATGCTCATAGGCCTTAGCCGTTGCAACCCGTCCAGACCGTGTCCGCATGATAAAACCTTTTTGGATGAGGTAGGGCTCGTACATGTCCTCCACCGTATCACGCTCCTCGGCAATATTAACAGAAAGAGTTCCTAAACCGACAGGACCCCCACCGTACATCTCAATCATGGTGCGGAGGATTTTCTGGTCCACATAGTCCAATCCTTCATGGTCTACATCTAGCATGGTCAAGGCCTTATCAGTGATGACATCATCGATTAAGCCATCCCCCATTATCTGAGCAAAGTCGCGCACGCGCTTAAGGAGACGATTGGCAATACGAGGAGTTCCTCGACTACGCAAAGCCAGCTCAGCAGCTGCTTCATGGGTGATTTCCATTTCAAAAATATCTGCCGTCCGCTCAACAATCTCTGTCAAGTCAGCGTGAGCGTAGTATTCCATATGACCTGTGATCCCGAAACGTGCTCGCAGAGGATTTGAGAGCATACCCGCACGGGTCGTCGCGCCAATCAAGGTAAAAGGTGGCAAGTCCAAATGGACACTGCGACTACCTTCCCCTGCACCAATCATAATATCAATGTAGAAGTCCTCCATGGCACTATATAAAACTTCCTCCACAGACATGGGCAAGCGATGAATCTCGTCGATAAAGAGGACATCTCCCGGCTCCAAATCATTCAAAATCGCTACCAAGTCACCTGCTTTTTCGATAACAGGACCAGAAGTTTGCTTGAGATTGACTCCCAGTTCATTGGCAATGACAAAAGCCATAGTTGTTTTCCCAAGTCCTGGAGGACCAAACAAAAGAACATGGTCCAGCACCTCATCACGCATCTTCGCTGCTTCGATAAAGATTTGAAGCTGATCCTTGACCTTGTCCTGACCGATATATTCACGTAAATATTGGGGACGGAGAGTACGTTCCACTAACTCCTCATCCCCCATTATCTCATTATCTAAAATTCTACTCATATTCCTATTATAGCAAAAATCCAGCCTACAAACAAAAAAGCCACCTGATTGGGTGGCCTCTTTAGGGAGATTATTATGAAAAAGAAAGGATTAGGATTTCATTAAATAAAGTTAGGAGGTCTTTATCTAATGACTATATGATACACGAGGAGACTTAAAATTACCTTAACTTTTTTCTGATTTATCATTTTTTTAGAAAAATTTTTTCCAAATGAAATTTCCTTTCTCAAGTCACAAAAAAGCCACCTGATTGGGTGACTTCTTTAGGAGATTATGATGAAAAAGAAAAGTTTAGGATTTCATTAAATAAAGGGTACTCAATGAAAATCGAAATCAGACTAGGCAGATAGACGCAAGCATAACTATAGTTAGCTAAGTCGACTCTAACGAAGGTTGATGAGATTTTCGAAGAGTATTAGGAGGTCTTTATTTAATGACTATATAATACACGAGGAGACTTAAACTTTACTTAAGAAAAAAAATTATTTTTATTTTTTTCGATCGACCCAAATCATTCCTGTGCAATCATAAGTAGATAAGGTTTTAAATCCCAGAGAACGATAGAATCCCAAGTTTTTTTCTGTCTGTTCGGTCACTAGTTGGACTTGATAGGCATCTTTGAAGTCACCTAAAGCCTCTTTCATCAAGTCGCTACCAATCCCTTGGCGCTGATAGCTAGGCAAAACGATCAAATCCTGGACAAAAATCGATGAGAAACCATCTCCGACCAAACGGACCAAGCCCACCACGGCATCGCCATCATGTGCCAGATAAATCGCTAATGAATGAGACAAGGCCTTCTCCAACATCTGAGGTTGATGGGTATAATTTGTCCAACCGACTGCCTGATAGAGATGCAAAACATCATTTATATTTACTAATTCTTGCTTTCTAACGGTAATCATGTCAGCACCTCTTAGATTTCTCTCAAACTCTTGTACTGCCGTCCATTCTTGTCAAAATTTTCAGGAGCCAGCCACATTTCCAAACGAGCTTTGACTTGAGGCCAGTCCTTATCAATCATAGAGAGCCAATCCGTATCCCTCGTACGCCCCTTATAAACGACTGCCTGACGGAAGGTTCCTTCATAGACAAAGCCCAAACGTTCCGCAGCTCGTCTGGATGGCAAATTTAGAGCATCGCATTTCCACTCATAGCGACGATAGTTGAGCTCCTCAAAAACATAGCGTGCCAAAAGGTACTGGGCCTCTGTTCCTATCCTTGTCCCCTTAAGTGCTGGTGAAAAGGTGACGGCACCCACTTCTATTACTCGGTTATTCTGGTCAATTCGCATGAGAGAAAAAGTTCCCAAGGCCTTACCAGTTGCCTTGTCTATAATCGCATAGTAAAAACGGTCCTTACGAGCCAACATCTGATTTAAGACGGTAACCAGCTCCTCCATATCTGCCACTGGCTCCTGAAAGAGGTAGGTCCACATCTCCCGAGGAGTATCTAGACCATAAACAGCTAGTAAATCCTCCGCATGCTTCTCCACCGAAAGAGCCTCTATCTGAGCATAGCGCCCTTCTAAGAAATCAATATCAGGTAATTTACCTGTTGTGTGGCCAACCACAGATTCGCCAATCATCTGACCATATTCATTTACTGGCATAGCTTTCCCCTTGTTTTGCTTTTCAAACTTTATAATTGCACATAGTATATCATACTTTCATGAAAAAATTCAAAAAATCCCCCAGATTCTACTCTGAAGGATTTATATTTTATTTCCCAACAATATTAACGAGTTTAGTTGGCTTCAATGGTCCAGTGGACTATTGAAAGTGGCAGATAGGGCTAATAAACTCGTTATTTAACAACGATATTAACGAGTTTATTAGGTACTGCAATCACCTTCACGATTTCCTTGCCGTCAATTTCTGCTTTAACTTTTTCGTCAGCGAGAGCAATTTCTTGCAATTCTTCACGTGATAGGTCTTTAGCGACCATGAGTTTGGCACGGACTTTTCCTTTGATTTGGATGACGATTTCGATTTCGTCTTCAACCAATTTACTTTCGTCCCATGCTGGCCAAGCCACATAAGAGATGGACTCACCTGTTGCTGCAACTGTTTGCCAGAGTTCTTCTGCCAAGTGAGGTGCAAATGGGGCAATCATTTGGATAAAGCCTTTGGCATAGTCCACATAGAGTTTGTCTTCCTTATTAGCAGCGTTGACAAAGACCATAAGTTGAGCAATGGCTGTGTTGAATTTCATAGACTCGATTTGCTCAGTGACAGATTTGACTGTTTCATTGTAGACCTTGTCAAGAGCACCATTGTTTTCCGCAGCGATTTCTTTACCTGTAATCAAACGGTAAACACGGTCAAGGAATTTACGGCTTCCTTCCAAACCTTCTTCAGACCAAGCAATCGAAGCGTCAAGCGGTCCCATGAACATTTCATAAACACGAAGGGTATCAGCACCATATTGTTCCACCACGTCGTCTGGGTTAACCACATTCTTGAGGGATTTAGACATCTTGGCTGGTGCTTGCTCCAACTCTTCTCCTGTTTCCACATGGAAGAAGGATCCGTCACGTTTTTCAACCTTGTCAGTCGCTACAAGAGCTCCACGGTGGTCACGGTAGCTTGTTCCCAAAATCATTCCTTGGTTAAAGAGTTTTTGGAATGGTTCCTTAGTCGGAACAACACCGAGGTCATAGAGGAATTTGTGCCAGAAACGAGCATAAAGCAAGTGAAGAACGGCATGCTCTGCACCACCCACGTAGATATCTACTGGCAACCATTGTATGAGGAGATCCTCATCGGCCAATTTTTCTGTGTTATGTGGGTCGATATAGCGGAGGTAGTACCAGCTTGAACCTGCCCATTGTGGCATAGTGTTTGTTTCACGACGACCTTTGACACCATCTTCACGCGTCACTTCCAACCAGTCAGTCAAGTTAGCCAATGGGCTTTCACCAGTACCTGAAGGGCGGATGTCCTTGGTTACAGGCAAGACAAGTGGCAATTCACTTTCAGGAACAGCCGTTGAAGTGCCATCTTCCCAATGAATAATTGGAATCGGCTCACCCCAGTAACGCTGACGGCTAAAGAGCCAGTCGCGGAGACGGTAGGTAACCTTCTCCTGACCACAGCCTTTTTCTTCCAACCAAGCTACAATTTTAGCAATAGCATCTTCTTTATTCAATCCATCTAGGAAGTCTGAATTAACGTGAAGGCCATCCTCTGTGTAGGTAGCTTCTTCAACGTTTCCACCTTCAAGTACTTCGACGATTGGAAGGTCAAATTGTTTGGCAAATTCCCAGTCACGTTGGTCATGGGCAGGCACAGCCATGACAGCACCTGTTCCATAACTAGCAAGAACATAGTCGGCAATCCAGATTGGAATTTCTTTGCCATTGACAGGGTTGATGGCATAAGCGCCCGTCCAAACCCCTGTTTTTTCCTTGGCAAGATCGGTACGAGCCAAGTCAGACTTGAGACTAGCTTGGTGTTTGTAGTCTGCTACTGCCTCAGCTTGCTCTGAGCTTGTGATGGCATCTACTAGTTCATGCTCAGGAGCCAAGACTGTGAAGGTCGCACCGAAAAGAGTATCAGGACGAGTAGTAAAGACGGTGAATTCCTTGTCAGTCCCTTTCACTTTGAAAGTTACATTGGCACCAGTTGATTTCCCAATCCAGTTGCGTTGCATATCCTTGATAGACTCTGGCCAATCCAACTCATCCAAGTCATTAAGCAAGCGCTCTGCATAGGCCGTAATTTTGAGCATCCATTGGCGCATTGGTTTGCGGACAACGGGATAGCCACCACGCTCAGAAGTTCCATCAGGAAGCACTTCTTCGTTGGCAATGGCCGTTCCCAATTCTTCCACCCAGTTTACTGGTACTTCGGCTTCATAGGCCAAGCCTTTTTCGTAAAGCTTGGTGAAAATCCACTGAGTCCACTTGTAATAGTTTGGATCTGTTGTGTTGACTTCACGATCCCAGTCATAAGAGAAGCCAAGCGCATTGATTTGGCGTTTGAAGTTGGCAATATTTTCCGCTGTAAATTCTGCCGGGTCATTTCCTGTATCCATGGCGTATTGCTCTGCAGGCAATCCAAAGGCATCCCAACCCATTGGGTGAAGGACGTTGTAGCCTTGCGCACGTTTGTAACGGCTGAGAATATCCGTTGCTGTGTAACCTTCTGGGTGTCCTACGTGCAATCCAGCTCCTGATGGATAAGGGAACATGTCCAGAGCATAGAACTTAGGTTTTGAGGCATCTATTCCTGTCTTAAATGTATGATGTTTCGCCCAGTAGCCCTGCCACTTAGGCTCAATTTCTTTATGATTGTAAAAACTCATGCTATTTCTCCAATTTTATGATGTTACTATTATACCATTTTTGGGGGAATTTGAAAGACGAGAAAGAATCTTTTCCCCTCCATTGTCAAGAAAGATTGGCTCCGAAAACACTCTTGCTAAGCCGAATAAAAAATAGCTCCTATAGACAGCTTGACACTCAGCACTCTAAATAATCTGAGTTCACACATCTTATAAGCGAGTTAAAAGACGGTTCAAATGAGCCGTCTTTTTCATATATTCAATTATCGTTCACTAAAGGAGACTTTAAAATTATACATCGTGCATTTAGGATTTTTACAAACTTTTATTACTTTACCACGCGCGGCATCTTCCGCATAAAACCATAAAACTTCATTACATTTTGTACATTTTTCAGTCATATTTATGCTCCTATAGTTTATTACCGCAATGACTACACCGTTCTGGTCGGTCGCTTGTTTTTCGTCCACAAATAGGACATTCAATAGTTGCTGAAATGAGTTTTCGGATTAGTTTAACCATATTTATCACCAACCAAATTTCTTTTGACATTGGCCGTAGTATTGACACATATGATTGCTGAAATCATTCACAATAGCATGCTTGCAATGTTCACATTTATTTCCAGCTCCACGCTCTCTTTCGCAAGCACAAACCCAAGCATTAACATTTCCCATAATAAAACCTCTTTCTACACTATTTGACCCCTAACTCTTGCGCCAATTCTTCCAAAGTATAGCCAGTTTGTCGTTGTAAGGCAAAAATAGCATTTTGGATTTCGAGACGCCCACCTGATGGTTCTGGTCGCCATTTTAATATATCCTGCAAACAACCGATACAGTTTTCAAGCTCTCTTATAAATGCTTCAGTTGACTCTCTTGCTTGAGTTAAGCTGATATATTGCTCACGGTCTGCCGAAGCCATTTGTCCGCTGAGTTCGTTAATATCCGCAAGATTCTCTAAACGCAATCTATTAGCTTTTTCGAGAATTTTTGTAGCTAATTCTTGCTTCTGAGTATATTTATCAATAGATGATTTTCTGATGAACCATAAAATCCCACCAATAATTGCAATTATAAAAATTAAACCCATACTTTCTCCTTAATAAAATCCATAAGTATTTGTAGCATCTTTAAAAATCGTATCTTTCAATACGAAATACCCCCTTTCTCATTTTTACTCAAAAAATCCCTGCTACAATAGGGTTTGAGCGTGTTTTAGTTAACGGTCGTCAACTAAAACAATGAAAAAATAAAAAATGCCAATTCAACAAGGCAACTAAAACCTTATTAAATCAGCATTTTAAACATTTTTATTGATAACTTTGATTGTTTTAACAAACGACCGTTTGCTAAAACTGTTGATAGGTTTAATGTACTATTTTTCTAAGGATTTGTCAATCAATTATAGGTGATTTTTTCTATTTATTTGAATACTATTGCGCCTTAGCACATTATATATGGTTGCGGTGGAAATATTCAACTGATTTGCAATATTTCGAACGGACATTTCTTTTTGTTGGTATTGCGCAATAATTTGCTTTTCTTTATCTTTCGCTATTCCTTTATTGCCAAGTTTCACACCTTTTTCTTTCGCTTTACGGAGACCATCTTTAGTGCGTTCAGAAATAGCTTGAAGCTCCCATTCTGCCACATAACCCAACATCAAACAAAAGAACTTTCCAGTTAAAGAATCTGTTTCAATATTTTCATGAATAGATTGAAGATGAATACCATGTTTGGTTAAATCTTCAATAATGGCAGAGAGGTGAAACATCTTTCTGGTAAGTCTATCCAATTTATATACGACAAAATTTGTTTTAATCCCTTGTTTAGCATAATTTTTGGCTAATTCTAATGCCTTATCAAGCTTCGGTCGCTCTTGATTTCCGCCTGAATCTTTTTCGATATAGAGTTTATCGCAGAAGTCGAGTGCTTCTTTTTGAACAGATAACCCCAATTCTTGCCGATTATCTGTTGAGCTAACGCGAGCATAGCCGATAGTTATGGTTTTGTTGTTTTCTAATTTGTTCTTGCGATGATTTGCCAAAATTTCTCCTTTCCTTACTATTGTAGCAGGGTGACTATATTGTAGAAGAAATTTTAGACAAAATAAAAGACCCAATTTTTGGGTCGCAAATACTATTAATAGCTTTTCATGGTTGTATATTCTTTTTCCCATTCTATTGCCTTTTCTTGAACTTTAAAGGCAAAAGACTCTTGGTTTTCTGTGCTCATATTTTTTATTTCATTTCTTGCTTCTCGTAAAAAATCTCTCTGTATATGGGCTGGATAAAGAGCGCTCGCTATTATTCGCAATAATTCCTTATTATCTTCCATCATTCTTTTATTAACTTCAGCAATAGTTAAAGTATTTCCTTCTGACATTTAAAAGTTCCTCCTGTGTATGCTAAAAATTGTAAAAAATAGTTTTTAGGAAATCAAATTTTTCGGAATGTTGACTGTCTTCCATAGGTGCCTGTTCACGAACACGATTCATATTGTCACGAACAACTCTCATATTATAACTCAGTTGTTCAATAATTACAATACCCAATGATTTTATTGTTTTTTGCATAAATTCATTATTTAAAAATTCTTCCTCACTTATTGAAATGTTTCCAAAATCATATTCCATAAATCCATAAAATTCAGTTTTTGAATTAGTTATATTATCACTACCAATTGGGAATATTATTTTTTTGTGCTTATCAATATTCAACTTTTTATTTGTTTTAGGACTTTGAGTTTCCTGAAATCTCTCATCATCTTTTGAATAGCAAATTTTATGATTTAGACTACTGTCAGAAAAGAACAATTCGTCATCTACAAATGATGAGTATAAAAATTCTCCGTCATCTGAAGAATAGAAATATAAGCGTATATGAACTTCGCCACCTAACAATTTTTTCATTGCAAACTTATTATCTTTTAAGATATTTTTTAAAAAATTTTTCAAGCCCTTACAATAAATTTTATCAAAAATACGAACCATTTTTGTAGATAAAAGCCCTGATAAAAATTTTATATCTGATATATATAATGAATTTTCTGAAATATTACTGTTTTCTAAATCCTTCATTATATTAAGTATATCGCAGATGATGTAATTAGAAAATTCATATTGAGTAAAAGACTTATCTGTATGTGTTAAATGAATTGTGTTGTTTTGAGTTAATCTTGAGCTATATTGCAACAATTCCTCCAGCAGCTTATTCTTTTCTTTTACTTCGTTCCATTTTTTTATAAAAGAAAAGAATTGAACAATAACTATAACAGTCAGAAAAATGATAAGCCATAGTCCAACAAATTCAGATACAGTTGTAGGTTGTTTGTTTGATATTTTTTCAATTTTAAATTCACTTAAATATCTAAAAAGATTCGATATCCAGTTTAGAAAATTAGTATTATCGATGATTAAAGTAAATAATCCAGAGATAAAACCTAATAATGTTATTGCTTTGAACGATAAAAAGTAATCTACAAAACTAAACCACTGATTTTTATCAGGAAAAAAATCAATAATAGAACGAACCATTTTTTTCATTTTGTATCTCCATTTCAAATATAAATCTAATTTCTTATCAGCTTATTCTATCATAAAAACGCTACGATTTCATTTGAGAACACTTACATTCAATATCTTTATTAGAATTATATCTGATTTCCGAATATTTTTTACATAAAATACTTTTGTTCCATCAAACAAAAGAATACCAGCTCATTTTTCTCTAAATTTTCGCCTATTCCAATAGTAAACTCCGTTTTGTCTTGTGCTGTGAAAGCTCTTTTTTCTAAATAATTTACAACATTTTCTGTTAAGGTTATCATATTTTTCATTTTCGAAGCGGTATAGTCATAACTGGCTTTTATAGATAAGGCAAAACTTTTAACAATAAAAATTTTATTGATAATTTCTTTTGGTAAAAATCTATCCAAAGCTTTATAAAAATCTGCTTCAGATTGACAAAATCCAGTAATTAAAGTTAATTTTGGGCTGTTTTCAAAATTTTCTTCAATAAACTGTCTAATTCGTTCGTTGATAGTTTCGTTTTGAATTATTAAACCATTCTGGATAATTGGCATTTTAGAAATAGAATCTTTAATTAAAACTTTTAAAGTAGGTGAAACGAGATTTTTATTATCGTTTAACGCTTCAGGCTTATATAAATCAAAATAAAAAATCTGCTGTTTGCTTTTTAAAGATTCCTCAATAACTTTTCTATGTGAATATGGCATTAATAAAACCTCATTTTCAAGATACTTAAAAATGTGCTGGTTAATGATTTGTGCTTGCCTTAATTCTTCAGAGTTTTTGGAAGGAATATTCGAAAGATTCACCAAGAAAATCAAAAGAGTTGCTAAGTAAAGTTCATCTTCTTGGCAATGATTAAGTAATTCTATTTTTTTGCTACCAAAGACAACGGTAGCTTTTTGGGCTTGGTTTAAAAGAGTTGATTTGATTTTAAGAACAGCTTGCTTATAATCGAAAGTTTCATCACGGTTTAAATCTTTCAAAATATCAACTATCCTTTGAGATTGAAAGCCTAAATCACTAATCGGCAAAGCTTCGCGGTAAAATTCTGGAATTTCTTCGTCTCCCGTAAAAAGGCGGTTACTAGAAACACGGTTAATTTCTGGAATAAACGAAATTTTGGGGTTATTTTTACCTACTAATCTATTTAAAACACTATTGACGAAATCTTCTTGGTTTCGTTTTTTCTTTTCAGATTTTTGCAAAATATAGCAAAACCATCCTAATCTAATTTCGGTCACACGATTTCTCCTTGAGATTTCTGAGATTTTTTACCTGATGAATGAGATAAAAATATTCGTTACACTATAATCATAAACAAAGTCGACAATGTTTATAACATAAATTATACCAAAATCAAAGGAGAAATCTCATGAATCATATTCAAAAATCTACCCCAAAAGTAGAACTTTCTCAACTTGTTAGCCCCTATCAGTTAGAAGTCGCCAAAACACTAAGTGAAGTGATGGCAGATAATCAAGTATTGGAGCTTCTCGCTAGCGATATTTTATATAAAGTGGGTAATCTGGCGCTTACTCAGTCTGAAATACTCAAAAATACGCCAGAAGCTAAAGAATATACAGATTATATTTTAAAAGCGTTCACTTATTACGCTACTGAAAAGATGAAATGAGGTAGCTTTATGATGGATTACTTTATAGCTTTTATAATTATCGTTGTTGCTGTATTTCTTTGGGATTGGTTCGAAAAACCAAAACAAGAAGACAAAAAGCACTATAGCGAAGAAAAAATCGCCCTAGCAGAATTTCTGGAAAAACGGCAAGAAATCAATCAACTTTTCTTGGTTGCAAAGTCCGAATTGAGAAAATTTGAAAGAAAATAAAAGGATTGTTTAGACTAGACAAAAGGAAAAAACATGTTGAAATATACTACTGTTTCATTGCTTACAATTCATTCCAATCGCTCTAAAAACTAAAGGTAATGAAATTTAACTTTTTACCAATTTTCTTGTATAAATGAAGGCAGAAAGGAGACCAGATATGAAAAAACTAATGGGATATATTCTTGGATTTGTTACTTGTGCTTGGCTTATCAACTGGGCGGTAAAACTAATTCTGGAAGTTTGGTGGTTCTTAGTTTTGACGACTGCGGTTATTTTCATTGGCTGGTTCGCCTTTCGGATTATTAAATCTAAAGAATGGAGGTAGAGATGAAAAGAAAATTCGAAGCGCTATCTTGGAGCGAGTGGAACTGGCAACGTCCGTTTTCTGAAGAAGACGTCAAAAGTTTGCTTGGACAGTTGGTCGGTCTAACTCGACGTAAAAGCATTGTTTTTGAAGTTCGCATGACTAAAAACCGCGTACAGTATCTTCTGGGGACGGAAGAACAAGATAAACGTCATATTCATCAGCTAATTCAATCACACCGAACTATTCAGTTTTCAAGAGCTCCTAAACGCGAAAAACTTTCGGTTGCGAGGTTAGTGAACATCAAAGAATCTCACTATGCTTTAAAAACGGACTCTGTAGTAAACATGATACGTTCAAGCCTTGCAATTTCAAAAATACTTCAACCAGACGAAACAGTGGTCGTTCAGTTGGTCATTGGTGCAGGCTCACCACCTCGCCCACAGCCAAAAGACTTGCCGAATTTATCCGCTAAATGGTATCAAGTGATTACAAATAATGTTCCAGAGCTTTCCGAAAACTCCAAAAAGCTGATGAAACAAAAATTAAACCAATCTACTTTTAAGTGTGAAATTCGTCTTGGTGTCCAATCTCGCAGTATTTTGCGAACAAAGGAATTTTTTGACAGCCTACTTAGTAGTTTTCGCATGATGGAATCAAATGCAACCATTGAATTAAAACCATTAGCTATCCAAAAACTCAATCAAGCGCAACCTTCTTGGGCTTATCCCTATAGCTTGGGAGTTTCAGATCTCGCTTGTTTTCTACTTCTGCCAATTGGTGAAGAAAATATTACAGGTGCGCCAAATGTTCACCCTAAATTAGTAGTGCCACCTTTGGGCTACAATATTAATCGAAAAACTCAGCGAAGTCTGGCGCAAACGGTTGAATCCGAATCAAGACCAATTCAAATTTCAGCACAAGCTGGCAAAAAACACACCGTTTTTCTCGGTTCAACTGGCTGCGGCAAAACCACCGCTATGAGTCACTTGATTTTATCAGATATACAGTCGAAAAGTCACAGCATGGTTGTAGTTGATGCAAAGGGTCAACTCACTCATGAGCTATTAGAGCGCACTCCGACTGAACATGATGAAGATATAGTGGTGATTTCACCAACCGCCAAACGAATTGTCGGCATAAACCCTTTTGAACTCACAAAACACGGTATTGAGCCTGAAGTTATCGCAGACTATCTACTGGAGTTATTTAAAGGGCTTTATCCTGAACATTTTGGAATTTACTCGCTGGATATTTTGTCACACAGTTTTTTAACTCTGGCTCGCATTCCAAACACTTCTTTAGTCATGCTACCGAGCTTACTCACTAATCAGTCCTTTCGAAATAAACTATTAAAAGAGTTAAAAGACCCAATCGGGCTGGAAAGTTTCTGGAACTGGTTTGAGCTACTCAGTGAAGCCCAACGTCACCAGATGTTAAACCCCATTTTGAATAAATTCCGCCAGTTTTTGCTTCGCCCGCAACTTCGGGCAATGTTGGGGCAAACTAATCCAAATTTCAGTCTTGTGGAAATCTTCGAAAGTCGAAAAATCGTATTGATTCCACTAAATAAAGCGATAATTGGTTCAGAATCTGCCAAACTCATCGGTAGCCTAATCACCTCCATGCTCTGGATGTTAATTTTGCGCCAGTCTTCGGTTGAGCCAAGCAAACGCCAATCTGTCTTTATCTATATTGATGAAACGCCGAGTTTCTTAGGAATCCCTAACGCTAACTTGGATGAAGCACTTTCGCAATCTCGCCAGTTTAATGTCGGCTGGAATATTGGCTTCCAATACCTCGCCCAGATGTCGCTCCAGTTGAAGGCTGGAATTGAATCTAATGTTGCGAATAAAATTGTTTTTGGCTTAAATCTTGATGAAGCTCGCGAAATGGCAAAATATACTCTGGAGATTGATAAAGAAGATTTTTATAGCTTACCGCCATTTTGGGCATATATTAGAACAGAAGTTTCACCTAATGCTTATCGATGGATTATCGGTAAAACCTACCCACCTAAACCGAAAATTAGAGATAGTCGTGCACCATTTTTGAATAGCTTGAGCCGATACGGACAAGATATTTCAGAAATTGAAAGTCAATTCGAAAACTATATTTTTGAAAAATCTGCTTCGAAAAATGAAAATTCTAACCAGAAATTAACAGATTTAGGGCGCAAGAAGCGTTCCAATCGCTCTTCGAATCGTGTTGATGAAGAAAATTCATCAACCCCTGACAAATAAAGTTTTTTAGGATTTTTACTCACACGACTTACTCCGTAACTAAGCACATTTTACGGGAGCACACCCTTTAAATTTTAATGGAGAACAAAACAGATGAAATGGAATTACAAAACAGATATCGACACGCAAATTCTTTACTTTTTAAATCAAGCTAGATATGCCACCACCAACCAACTAGCCAGACTCTTTTTTGCGGATAGCGCTCGATTTGAAACCGCCATTCGCCGAGCTAGTTTTACACTGCAAAGTCTGAAGAAAGCTGGATTGGTTTCATACTTAAAACGGCGAGTTGGTGGCGCACGCCGTGGCTCTGCTTCTTATGTTTGGCAAATTACTTTTCAGGGACTAAAATTCCTTAAAAATCAAGATGACAGTATCACCTTGCGTTATAAAAATAAATACGAGCCAACCCAGCACCACGTTGAACATACTTTGGCAATTACGGAAATCTTTGTTGAGACACTGGAGACCGTTCGAGATTCAAAAAAGCTATCGCTTGAAACTTTTTCCTTTGAGCCAAACTCTTGGCGCAGCTACCAAAAACTTTCTGGTGTTGGAATGACTTTGAAACCAGACGCTTATTTAGAACTAGTCAATCACGATTACGAAGACCATTATTTTCTGGAAATAGACCGAAGCACCGAAAGCTTATCTAGAATTGTGAACACTTGTAAAAAATATATTGAATATTATCGCTCAGGTATTGAACAGCGACAAAAGGAAGTTTTTCCCTATGTTTTGTGGGTTGTGCCAGATAACAAGCGAAAGCTGGCGATTTCAAAAGCAATTCAAAAAGAACTATATAATTTTTGGGAATTATTCACTGTAATAACACTTGAAGAATACCCAGATTATATCAAGGGAGGAATAGATAATGAATCAGAAGAATCAAGATAGGGATTCAAAACAGGCTTCACGCACCGCTGATGAAATTTGTCGAATTGGTCGAACGACTTACTTAATCCGTCATCGTTTTACTGGAAATCGCCATCTTGAAAATGTCCTAGAAAGGTTGATTTTAAGCGATAAATCACTACTTTAACAGTAGTAAAAATGGTATAATAGAAGTATAAGGTGTGTGAACTCCAAAAGGAGAAAAACACATGAACAGAACTTTGACAATTTCAGATTATAGACAAGTAGATACTTCGAAACTTTCAGATATTACAGTGGTTTATTGTCGCTTAAGTCAAGATGATGGACTGGAAGGAGATAGTAACTCAATTACCAATCAGAAGAAAATTCTGCTTGATGTAGTTACAAGAGAAAATCTCCCTAATCCTATTTTGTTTGTCGATGATGGTTTTAGTGGCACAAATTTTGACCGTCCAGCTATTTTGGAAGCACTTAGATTGGTGGAAAATCGACAAGTTTCAAACTTTATCGTTAAGGATTTAAGCCGTTTGGGGCGGTCTTATATTAAGGTTGGTCAACTAACGGAAATTACTTTCCCTAGCTTTGATGTCCGCTTTATCGCCTTAAATGATGGCGTAGATTCGAATAAGCCTAATGAAACTAATTCTATTTTCTTGCCAATTAAGAGTTTAATGGACGAGATGTATGCGGCGGATACCAGCAAGAAGATTCGGGCGGTGGTGCAAGCTAAAGCGAGAGCTGGCGAGCGAGTAACTACTAACCCACCTTACGGCTATCTCAAAGATTCAAACAATCCTAAAAATTGGATTATTGACCCAGTTGCTAGCGAAGTTGTGAAGCGGATTTTTCAGGAAGCGAAAAGCGGAAAAAGTCTCTCAGAGATTTCAAAAGGATTAGAAAGTGACAAAATTTTTAAACCAGACCGCCACCGAATAGAAATCGGTTTGAAGTCTATCTCTTCCAGCCCAAATGTGGAAACTTTGCCGTATTTTTGGACGCGGGAAACCCTAAGCGCTATCTTAGGGCGTGAAAAGTATCTCGGGCATACTGTCAATCTTCGAACACGAACAAAATCTTACAAAGATAAGCGTAAGGTGGATAACTCAAAGGAGGATTGGTTGATTTTCAAAAATACACATGAAGCGATAATTGACCAAGAAACTTTTGATATTGTCCAGAAGATGCGGAGTCATAAGCGGTCTAATCAACGGTATAAAAATCGGGCTGGCCATGAAAACTTGTTTGCGGGTTTAGTTTTTTGTGGAACTTGTGGGCGAAAGCATTATTTTTGCCCACAAGAGAAAAACGGACTTAATCATGACCATTACAAGTGTTCTGGCTACCGCAAGCCGATTAATGGTTGCGAAAATCCACACTACATTCAAAAATCCGCCCTGATTGAGATTGTAAGCGACAAACTTCGCCAAACTATTCAGGAAATCCACTTCGACCAAGAAGCCTTTTTGAAAAAGTTAGAACAGCAAAGCCAAGCGCAATTCAGCAAAAACAATAAACGCCAGCAACTGCAACTCCAAAAGGATGAACACCGCTCTAAAGAGATTGACAATATCATTCAGAAGCTTTATGAAGATAATCTACTTGGTAAAATTTCAGATGAACGCTTTGTGAAGTTAAGTCAGAGCTACGAAGAAGAACAGAAACAACTTCAAACTTCCATTTCTGACTTAACCGAAAAACTCACCAAACAACAAGAAGATAGTCTTAATATCTCCAGGTTTATGGCGAGAATTTTGAAATATACAGAGCTTGCAGAATTAACCGTTGAAATAGTGAATGAGCTGATTGACAAGATTGTAATTCATAAACCAACTGGTACAAAACGTAATCGCATTATTCAGATTGACATTTATTACAATTTCATCGGAAAACTAAACAACGAAAAAAGCGAGCCAAACGACTTGGCTCGCTAATATTAACCCAAATAACCAAACTGCTGGGTATCAGGTCGGCTATACGGAGCTATCTTGATCAATGCTTATTTTCTTCCATCTTCTCACATCCCAGTTCCCGATAGCTACGGTCACCAACGGCATCGACTGTAAACTGGCCGTTCTCGTATTCTAGAATCGTCACACTACCATTATCCAAGCCATGTGGATGCATGCCATTGATCAGATAAACGATGGTTCCAATTGTCATTCCATGGCTGACAACAAGGGCATTCCCCCCACCTTGCTCTTCCATTTCTTTGGCAATAGACTCAAAGCCTTCCTTGATTCGGCTACTAAGTTTTTCCCAACCTTCAGCCCAACCAGCAGTATCAACTTCTACCAAGCCTTCGGCTAGCTCCGCATAGGACAACTGATGAACATGGTCCACCTTAAAGATACGAGGAATGATTCCCATAAATAGATCCCCATCATAGGCTCCATCAAAACTACCAAAGCACCACTCACGGATTCGCTTATCCATACGGTAAGGGATTTTCCCTTGCAAGCCCAGTTCTTCAAGGATAATTCCCATGGTCTGAATCGTACGACCAGAATCACTAGAATAAGCTCGGTCAAACTGCAAACCAGACTCTCGTAAGCCAATTCCCAGCTCATGGATTCCCAACTCACCTTCTGTTGTCAGAGGTGTATCACTCCACCCTTGAGCACGTCCAATCGTGTTAAACATCGTTTTTCCATGACGGACCAAGTACAATCTTACTTTAGACATTTTCTATCCTCCATTTTCTTCTATTATATCATGGAACAAAGAAATATTCGGCTTTCAACAGTAAAGTCCACTCTCGTAATTTTCCCACAAGAAAAGCTACCCTCATGGTAGCTTTCCTAAGAGATTATTATGAAAAAGTTTAGGATTCTAATTAAATAAAGTTAGGAGATCTTTATTTAATGATTATAGTATACACAGTCATCCTTAAACTCAACTTAAATTCTCTCCCTTTTTTATTAATTTTTAAAACTATGGATTGGAGCAGGAATTTGACCTCCACGAGAGATGAAATCGACAGACGAAGCCCCATTGACTTTCATAACTGGAGCTGTTCCTAGCAAACCACCAAACTCAATCATATCGCCTTCTTTGCCCTTTGGAATGATACGGACGGCCGTTGTCTTCATGTTAATGACACCAATTGCCGCCTCATCCGCAATCATAGCCGCAATGGTTTCAGCAGGCGTATCTTCCGGAATGGCAATCATATCCAGCCCAACAGAACAGATAGCCGTCATGGCTTCTAGTTTTTCTAAATTTAGAGAACCGTTTTGCACCGCGGCAATCATCCCCTCATCTTCAGAGACAGGGATAAAAGCACCTGACAAGCCACCAACCTGGTTACAAGCCATCACTCCGCCCTTCTTAACTTGGTCATTCAAAAGAGCGAGGGCAGCCGTCGTCCCATGCGTACCAACTGTTTCTAGGCCCATTTCCTCAAGGACACGAGCCACAGAATCACCAACCGCAGGAGTAGGTGCCAAACTTAGGTCGACAATTCCAAAGTCAACACCCAGTCTCTCGCTGGCCATCTGACCAACTAGTTGACCGATACGAGTAATCTTGAAGGCTGTTTTCTTGACCGTCTCAGCTACTACATCAAAACTCTGACCACGAACTTTCTCCAAGGCACGTTTGACAACACCAGGACCTGAAACTCCAACATTGATGATGACATCTGCTTCGCCGACACCATGGAAGGCCCCCGCCATAAAAGGATTGTCCTCAACGGCATTAGCAAATACAACCAATTTGGCAGCTCCCATATCTGATAGCGCAGCTGTTTCCTTGATGATGCGTCCCATATCTGCAACCGCAGTCATGTTGATGCCTGACTTGGTTGAGCCGATATTGACGGACGAGCAGACCTTGTCTGTCTCAGCTAGAGCTCGCGGGATAGAATTGATGAGGGTTTCATCTCCTTTTTGGTAGCCTTTTTGTACCAAGGCTGAAAAACCACCAATAAAGTCAACACCAATCTCCTTGGCAGCCTTGTCAAGTGCCTTTGCCAAAACGACGTAGTCCGTCGCATCAGTCGCAGCACCAATCAAAGAAATCGGAGTCACCGATACCCGTTTATTAACAATCGGAATTCCTAGTTCTGCAGCAATTTCATCTCCTACAGCCACTAGATTTGCAGCTTTAGTTGTGATTTTTTGGTAAATCTTTTCAGCAGCACATTCAATGTCTGGATCAATACAGTCCAAAAGGGAAATCCCCATGGTGATGGTTCTGATATCGAAGTTCTGCTCTTCGATCATGGCAATGGTTTCAGTAACTTGTCTAATATCCATGATGACCTCCTAGATATTGTACATAGCATCAAAAATCGCTGCACTTTGAATATTGATTTTGACATTCAAGGTCTGACCGAAAGTTTCAAACTCATTTCGTAGATAAGTGAAATCCTGCTTTTCATCACTAGATACGACTGCCATCATGGTGAAATACTCATCCAGTACTGTTTGAGAAATATCATCAATATTCAAACCCAACTCTGCAATCTTCGTAGACACGCCTGCAACAATTCCAGCCTTGTCCTTGCCAACCACTGTAATAATAGCCTTCATCCTTATACCCCATTTCTACGATTTTTAGAAAACCTGAACGTTTTTGATTTTCTTTTTTCCTAGTATAGCATATTTCCATAGAAAATACTAAAAAACGCCTGCTTACGAAGTTGTTCTTAAGAAAAAAACAATTTCGTAAACAAGCGTCTACCCTATCAAATGATGATGAGTGTTCCCGCTAGGACCGAAGTCCCAGCGGTAGACCAGAGCTAGACTAAGAGCACAAGACTCCATCATCATAACACTCAACAAAATTGATGATTTTATACTAATTCGATGATCGCCATTGGCGCAGCATCACCACGACGTGGTTCAGTTTTAAGGATACGAGTGTATCCACCGTTACGTTCAGCATAACGAGGTGCGATTTCTGAGAACAATTTTTGAAGTGCTGTAGTAGAAGTGTACTTATCAGTTGCTTCATCATAGTTTTCAGATGCGATTTCATTACGTACGAAAGCAGCTGCTTGACGACGTGCATGCAAATCACCACGTTTACCTAGAGTAATCATTTTTTCAACAGTTTTACGGATTTCTTTAGCACGAGCTTCAGTTGTCACGATTGATTCGTTGATCAAAAGGTCAGTTGTCAAATCGCGAAGCATTGCTTTACGTTGTGAGCTAGTGCGTCCTAGTTTACGGTAAGCCATGTATTCCTCCTTTATTTATCTTTTAATCCAAGACCCAAGTCAATGAGTTTGAGTTTCACTTCTTCCAAACTCTTGCGTCCAAGATTTCGTACTTTCATCATCTCTGCTTCAGATTTTTCTGTCAAATCATGCACCGTATTGATACCGGCACGTTTCAAACAGTTATATGAACGCACAGACAAGTCCAGTTCCTCAATCGTACGATCCAAAATACGATCGTCAGATTCAGTATCAGCTTCTTTCATCACTTCAGTTGACTTAGCAATCTCAGTAAGATTTGTAAACAAATCAAGATGTTCTGTCAAGATACGTGCTGAAAGCCCTAAAGCATCTTCTGGAATAATTGTTCCATTAGTCAAGATTTCAAGGGTTAATTTGTCAAATCCATCATTGCTACCTACACGAGCAGGCTCTACTTGATAGTTGACTTTTGTAACTGGTGTATAAATAGAATCTACAGCAAGTGTTCCAACTGGTGCATTATCTTTTTTGTTTTCATCAGCAGGTACATATCCACGACCACTGTTAACAGTCATTGTCGCTTTTAGAGAAGAACCTTCACCGATCGTAAAGAGATAATGATCTGGATTTACAATCTCAATATCACTGTCAGTCAAAATGTCTCCAGCTGTAATTTCAGCAGGACCTTCAACGTCAAGTTCAATGATTTTTTCGTCTTCAACGTATGATTTCACTGCAATCCCTTTAATGTTCAGAATGATTTGCATCACGTCTTCACGAACACCTGGAACTGTGTCAAACTCATGCAAGACACCTTCAATGTTGATAGATGTCACTGCTGCTCCTGGTAGAGAAGCTAGTAGTACACGACGAAGAGAGTTACCAAGAGTTGTACCGTAGCCACGTTCAAGTGGTTCGATTACAAACTTGCCATAATCTTTATTTTCATCAATTTTTGTTATATTTGGTTTTTCAAACTCGATCATTTAGTTACTCCCTCTTAAACGAAAAGCAGTGTAATGCAATGATTATACACGGCGACGTTTTGGAGGACGAGCACCATTGTGTGGCACTGGAGTCACATCACGAATTGCTGTTACTTCAAGACCAGCGGCAGCAAGCGCACGAATAGCTGACTCACGACCAGAACCTGGACCTTTTACAGTAACTTCAACTGATTTAAGACCGTGTTCTTGTGCAGATTTAGCAGCAGCTTCAGAAGCCATTTGGGCAGCGAATGGTGTAGATTTACGAGAACCTTTGAAACCAAGAGCACCAGCTGATGACCAAGCAATTGCATTACCATGCACATCAGTAATCATAACAATAGTGTTATTAAATGTAGCGTGAATATGAGCAATACCAGATTCGATATTCTTTTTCACACGACGTTTACGTGTTGGTTTAGCCAAGACTTTTACCTCCTATATTATTTTTTCTTACCAGCAATCGCAACAGCTTTACCTTTACGAGTGCGAGCGTTGTTTTTAGTGTTTTGTCCACGGACAGGAAGTCCACGACGGTGACGAATACCACGGTAAGAACCGATTTCCATCAAACGTTTGATGTTCAAGTTTACTTCACGACGAAGGTCACCTTCAACTTTGATTGCATCCACTTCACGACGGATAGCATCTTCTTGATCTGATGTAAGGTCACGTACACGAACATCTTCTGAGATTCCAGCAGCAGCCAAAATTTTCTTAGATGTTGCAAGTCCGATACCATAAACGTAAGTCAATGAGATTACTACGCGTTTGTCATTTGGAATGTCAACTCCAGCAATACGAGCCATGTTTTCTCCTTTCTATCTTATCCTTGACGTTGTTTGTGTTTTGGATTTGCTGGGCAAATTACCATAACACGACCATTACGACGAATTACTTTACAGTATTCGCAAATTGGTTTGACCGATGGTCTTACTTTCATTTCTTATCCCTCCAAGTTTTTCGATTATTTAAAGCGGTAAGTGATACGTCCACGTGTCAAGTCATATGGACTCATCTCGACAGTAACACGATCTCCCGCTAAAATACGAATATAGTTTTTACGAATTTTACCAGAAACTGTTGCTAAAATCTGATGTCCATTTTCAAGTTCAACCGTAAACATTGCGTTAGGCATTGTATCAACTACTTTGCCTTCAACTTCAATCACATCGTCTTTTGCCACGCAAAAGCACCTCCATAAATTTCGATTTGATGCCTCTAAACACAGAGACAACAATTATAAGTCAGACTATCTCAGTATAACATTTGTAGCGATTTTTTGCAAGTGTGAAAAACGCTTTATTTCAAATTTGTCAATACTTTTTCGATGTCCTTGAACACATCATTGATATCTTGATTTCCTTCGATATCGTGGACCAAACCTTTAGCACGGTAGTGTGCAATAATGGGTTCACCTTGGGCGATATTGACATCCAAACGACGCTTAACTGTCTCAGGTTTGTCATCTTCGCGTTGGTAGTAATCTTCTTCTTTGTAGTCAGCTGGTGGGTTAAAAACTTTATGGAAGGTTTCACCTGTTTTGCGGTGGATGATACGGCCACTCAAACGTTCCAAGAGAGAGTCTGGATTCACTTCGATGTTGATTACACCTTCCAGTTCGATACCAAGTTCAGCCAATGTTTTGTCCAAGGCATGCGCTTGTTCAATCGTACGTGGGTAACCATCCAACAAGAAACCTGTTTCCTTGATATCGTCCTGTGAAAGGCGTTCTTTAACAATTCCATTTGTAACTTCATCCGGAACCAACTCACCTTTGTCAATATACGACTTGGCAAGTACACCCATTTCAGTTTGATTAGCTATAGCAGCACGGAACATATCTCCAGTTGAAATGTGTGCCACGTGGAATTGCTTCACAATTTTAGCTGCTTGCGTTCCCTTACCTGCTCCAGGTAAGCCCATAATCAAAAGATTCATGATCTGATCTCCTTATTTTGTATTTAAATAGAAGCAGAAAACTGTTCTAACTCCTATTTAAAAACAAAATAGAAGAGGGGAGACGAAAGTCTCTCTTATAGATAGACCTTCATACTCCACTCTCTAAGCAAAAGTAGTCTTGCTTTTATTCTGTTTTGTCCATGAAACCAACATACTTACGTTTCAATAGGTAACCTTCTAGCTGTTTGATTCCTTCGATACCTGTCGAAATAATGATCAAAAGACTAGTTCCCCCAAAAGCAACCGCTTCTGAGAGCCCAAAGACATCTTTTGCTACAATCGGCAAGATTGAAATCACACCAAGGAAAAGGGAACCGACGGTTGCAAGGCGACGAAGAAGTTTTGACATAAACTCTTCCGTTCCTTTACCTGGACGGACACCATGGATATAGGCTCCGCTCTTTTGCAAGTTTTCTGCTGCTTTCTCTGGATTGATCTGTACAAATGTATAGAAGAATGTAAAGAGAATAATCAGCAGTGCATACATGGCAACACCTGTTGGAGATGTTGTCGCAAGCATTTCTTGTGCTGTACGTACCCAAGTCCAATCAAGCCCCATAGCGCTGACAAACTGAAGAATAGCCGCAGGAGCTGCCGTAATCGAACTTGCAAAGATAACTGGGATAACACCAGCAGGATTGACCTTCAAAGGAAGGTAAGAACTGGATGGAGCACCTTGAGCAACTTTTGTATATTGGATCGGAATTTTATATTCTGCCTGTTGTACATATGTTGTAAAGTAAACAATCAACAAAACAGCGATAATGAGAATAACGACAAATATAATAGATGACGTCAACCGATCACTTGGGATATTGACAAAATAGTCCACGTATATACCATGAATCATCTCTGGAATTGAAGCCACAATCCCAGCAAAGATAATCATAGACACCCCGTTACCATATCCCTTATCAGTGATTTGCTCCCCGAGCCAAGTAACAATCATAGTACCTGCAGTCAGGATAATACCAATCGTAACAAAGACTTGAGGGGTTAGATCTGTCGTTAATAATTTTGCACCAGATAGAGTATTAAAACCAGCAGTGATTCCGATTGATTGCACAAACGCAAGTACAAGCGCAATATAACGAGTCGCTTGGTTTATCTTTCTCCGTCCTACTTCCCCCTGCTTGCCCCACTCTACAAACTTTGGAACAATATCCATTTGTAGCAATTGAACAACGATGGAAGCTGTGATATACGGACTCACACCGAGTGCAAAAACCGAAAAGTTCTTCATGGCATTCCCTGAAACTAAACTAAGCATGTTCAAGAAGGATAATCCACTCAAAGCTTCCAGACTTTTTGCATTCACACCTGGTACAGTAATACTAGTCCCGATACGGAAGACAAGTATGATAAAAATCGTAAAGAGAATTTTTGATCGTACTTTCTTAACCTTGAGGGCCTCTTTTAATAATTTAAAAAACATAGGTCACCTCTCTAGATGACTTCTACTGAACCACCTTTAGCAGTGATAGCTTCTTCAGCTGTTTTTGAGAATTTAGCTGCTTTCACAGTCAACTTCTTAGTCAGCTCACCGTTACCAAGAATTTTAACGCCTGATTTTTCAGCCTTTACAATTCCTGCTTCGATAAGAACAACTGGAGTAACTTCAGTACCATCTTCAAAAACGTTCAATTGATCAAGATTTACAATTGCATATTCTTTAGCGTTGATGTTAGTGAATCCACGTTTTGGAAGACGACGGAACAATGGAGTTTGTCCACCCTCAAAACCAAGGCGAACTCCGCCACCGCTACGAGCTTTTTGACCTTTTTGACCGCGACCAGATGTTTTACCGTTACCTGATGAAGTACCACGACCAACACGGTTACGTACTTTACGAGAACCTTCTGCAGGTTTCAATTCATGAAGTTTCATTTATATTTTCTCCTCTTTTGTAAAATGCTAGCGCCGATAAGAGAGAAAAGGTTGTCTCCCTTATCAACTCGCCTATACATTCGTCATCTTAGATGACTATATCTAGTTTTAGGGGATGAGTATTGCCACATCCCCTAAAAATTCATTAGTTTACTTCTTCAACTGTTACCAAGTGAGATACTGCAGTGATCATACCACGGATAGCAGCGTTGTCTTCTTTGATAACAGAGCTGTTCAATTTGCCAAGTCCAAGTGCTACAACAGTTTTACGTTGTGATGGAATGCGTCCGATTGGAGACTTAGTCAAAGTAATTTTAATTTGAGCCATTTTATCCCCTTTCTTATGCCAAATCAGAAACTGAAATACCACGAAGGGCAGCAACTTCTTCAGCGCGTTTCAATTGTTTCAAACCTTCAACAGTTGCGCGAACAATGTTGATTGGAGTGTTAGAGCCAAGTGATTTAGATGTAATATCTGCCACACCTGCCAATTCCACAACGGCACGAACTGCACCACCAGCGGCAACTCCAGAACCTTCTACAGCAGGTTTCAACAATACTTTAGCTCCACCGAATTCTGAAAGAACTTCGTGTGGGATTGTTGTTCCAACCATAGGAACTTCAATCAAGTTTTTCTTAGCATCTTCTACTGCTTTACGGATTGCTTCTGGAACTTCTTGAGCTTTACCAGTACCAAATCCTACGCGACCGTTGTGGTCACCAACAACAACAAGAGCTGCGAAACGAAGACGACGTCCACCTTTAACAACTTTTGTAACACGGTTGACAGCAACTACGCGTTCTTCTAATTCAACTGCATTGTCTTTAAATGCCATTTTCTAGTGTCCTCCTATTAGAATTTCAATCCGTTTTCACGAGCTGCATCAGCCAAAGCTTTCACACGTCCGTGATATAGATATCCACCGCGGTCGAACACCACTTCTGAAATACCTTTAGCACTTGCACGTTCTGCAACGAGTTTACCGACAGCAACGGCTTGTTCAGTTTTAGTTCCTTTTGAAACTTCTTTGTCAAGAGTTGAAGCACTTGCGAGCGTTACACCCGCTACGTCATCAATCACTTGAGCGTAGATGCCTGTATTAGAACGGAATACGTTCAAACGTGGGCGATCAGCAGTTCCAGAGAGTTTTCCGCGAACGCGACGGTGGCGTTTTTGGCGGAGTTTATTTTTATCTGGTTTAGAAATCACAGTTTTCACCTCTTTAGTTTTAAATCGTGTGCTATGCACAAAGTTGGAAAATAGGTCGGTGGTTGAAGATCAACCACTCAACATTATTTACCTGTTTTACCTTCTTTAAGACGAACGTATTCGCCAACGTAACGGATACCTTTACCTTTATATGGTTCTGGTGAGCGAAGGCTACGTACGTAAGCAGCTGTTTGACCAACTACTTCTTTTGAAATTCCGCTGATAACGATTGTCGTTGGGTTTGGAAGTTCAAAAGTAATTCCTTCTGGAGCTTCAACTTCATCTGGATGAGATTTACCAACAGCCAAGACAAGTTTGTTTCCTTGAAGTTGTGCACGGTAACCAACCCCACGCATTTCAAGTTCTTTCTTGAATCCTTCTGATACACCAACAACCATGTTGTTCAAAAGGGCACGAGTAGTTCCGTGGATTGTTTTCATTTCTTTTGAATCGTTTGGACGGTGAAGAGTTACTTCAGTACCTTCCACACGGATTTCAATATCTTTTGAGAACTCACGAGTAAGTTCTCCTTTAGGTCCTTTTACAGTTACTACGTTGTCATTGTTAGTGAGTTCAACACCAGCAGGCAACACGATAACTTTATTACCAATACGTGACATGTTTATTTTCTCCTGTTAGATTGTCAGGCCAGAATGGCCAGTTTTCACGGGGTTTAATCGATTTCTCGATTTAAAGGAACATTTAGGTTTCAATTTCAAAGTGAATCTAGGCATCGTCTCGCAGGCATAACTTTGGGTTAGGCAAGAGACGATAACGAAGAGTCACAAAGAAATTGGGAGCTAAATATTACCAAACGTAAGCGATAACTTCCCCACCAACATTCTTTTGGCGAGCTTCTTTATCAGTAAGCAAACCTTCAGAAGTTGAAAGGATAGCAATTCCAAGTCCGTTAAGAACTTTTGGAAGATCTTCACGTTTTTTGTAGACACGAAGTCCTGGCTTAGAAACACGTTTCAAGTTAGTGATAACTTTTTCACCGTTTGGTCCGTATTTAAGGAATACACGGATGATGCCTTGTTTGTCATCTTCGATGATTTCAACGTTTTTTACAAAACCTTCGCGTTTAAGGATTTCGGCAATCCCTTTTTTGATATTTGATGCAGGTACTTCAAGTACTTCGTGTTTCGCTTGGTTAGCGTTACGAATACGAGTTAGAAAGTCTGCGATTGGGTCAGTCATAACCATTTTTTATTCTCCTCTTACTAGTAGTTTGCAAGTCGCACTTGCTAGTTAATACATGATACAAAGAGCGTAACAGCAAGAGCAAAAATAGGCAATTTGATGCAGGAGCGATGCTCCAAAGAAAATTGGTCTTTTTTGCCAAAGCTGTAGCTCGTGTTCAAATTGGCAAGCCCAACTGAACCCGGGCTAAACTCTGTGTGAAAAAGATAAACTTTCCTAGAAACTTCAGTTTCTTCGTCAAGTTTCCTATTTTCACTTGGAGTTTTGACGCCCTTGATATCTTAAATTACCAAGATGCTTTTGTTACACCAGGAATTTGTCCTTTGTAAGCTAATTCACGGAAGCAAACACGGCAAAGTTTAAATTTGCGGTAAACTGAATGTGGACGACCACATTTTTCACAACGAGTATAAGCTTGAGTAGAGAACTTCGCTGGACGTTTGTTCTTAGCAATCATTGATTTTTTAGCCATTAGATTTACCTCCTATATTATTTTGCAAAAGGCATTCCAAGGCCTGTAAGCAATGCACGTGACTCTTCGTCAGTGTTAGCAGTTGTTACGATAACGATGTCAAGACCACGAGTTTTGTCAACGTCATCAAAGTTGATTTCTGGGAAGATCAATTGTTCTTTCACACCAAGAGTGTAGTTTCCGCGTCCATCAAATGATTTTGTTGGAACACCGTGGAAGTCACGCACACGTGGAAGTGAAACTGAAACCAATTTATCCAAGAATTCGTACATACGTTCACCACGAAGGGTAACTTTTGCACCGATCGCTACACCTTCACGAAGACGGAAGCCGGCGATTGATTTTTTAGCTTTAGTGATAAGTGGTTTTTGACCTGAGATAAGCGCCAATTCTTCAGCAGCTTTTTCAAGGCTTTTAGCGTTTGATACAGCTTCACCAACACCCATGTTCAAAACGATCTTATCTACTTTAGGTACAGCCATCACTGATGAGTAGTTGAATTGTTCTGTCAAAGCAGGAACTACTTCATTAAGATATTTTTCTTTTAAACGATTTGCCATTATACTTCTCCTTTCCTTCGTGATTAATCAAGCACTTCGCCTGATTTTTTGTTGTAGCGAACTTTTTTACCGTCTACAAATTTGTAACCAACACGACCAGCCACACCATTTTTGTCCAAAACTTGAACGTTTGATACGTGGATAGCTGCTTCTTTCTCGATGATACCACCTTGAGGAAGCTCGTTAGTTGGACGTTGGTGTTTCTTAACGATGTTGACACCTTCAACGATAACTTTGTTTACTTTTGGAAGGGCAGTAAGGACAACAGCTTCTGTTCCCTTATCTTTACCAGCGATTACGCGAACTTTGTCGCCTTTTTTTACAAACATTAGGTTTCTCCTTGATTTTTCTTACGCCCATAAGGGCACCCTAGCTTGAAGCTAGGGGACTAGTTTGTTTTTTTTAAATTAAAGTACTTCTGGAGCAAGTGACACGATCTTCATGAAGCCACCTTCACGCAATTCACGTGCAACTGGGCCAAAGATACGTGTTCCGCGAGGAGTTTTGTCTTCACGGATGATAACTGCTGCATTTTCGTCAAATTTGATGTATGAACCATCAGCACGACGAGCACCTGATTTAGTACGAACGATAACAGCTTTTACAACGTCACCTTTTTTAACCGCACCACCAGGAGTAGCTTGTTTTACAGATGCCACAATGACATCACCGATGTTCGCAAATTTACGTTTAGAACCACCAAGAACTTTGATAGTCAAGATTTCGCGTGCACCGCTGTTGTCTGCGACTTTCAAACGAGTTTCTGTTTGAATCATTTCAGTTTTCTCCTTTCAGGTTTGATTAGATGATGACCGCTTCTTCAACAACTTCTACAAGACGGAAACGTTTTGTAGCTGAAAGCGGACGAGTTTCCATGATACGTACGATATCGCCTTCTTTGGCAACATTGTTTTCATCATGTGCTTTGTATTTTTTAGAGTAGTTAATACGTTTACCATAGACTGGGTGGTTACGTTTTGTTTCAACTACAACTGTGATTGTCTTGTCCATTTTGTCAGATACAACACGTCCAACAAGAACTTTACGATTATTGCGTTCCATTGAAATTTCTCCTTCCCTAGTCTATTATTTCGCTTCAGATTGAACTGTTTTGATACGAGCGATTTGTTTTTTAACTTCTTTCAAGCGAGCTGTTTGTTCCAATTGACCAGTAGCAGCTTGGAAACGAAGTTCAAACAATTCTTTTTTCAATTCGTTTTCGCGCTTCGCGAGTTCTTCTTGAGAAAGACCACGAAGTTCTTTAACAAATTCTTTTACTTCATTAAGTTTCATGCCTTCTCCTTATTCTGCTTCACGTTTTACGAATTTACATTTAACTGGCAATTTGTGGCTAGCAAGGCGAAGCGCTTCGCGAGCGATCTCTTCAGATACACCAGCAACTTCAAACATCACTTTACCACGTTTAACCGGTGCTACCCAACCTTCAGGTGCCCCTTTACCAGATCCCATACGCACACCGATAGCTTTAGCAGTGTATGATTTGTGTGGGAAGATTTTAATCCAAACTTTACCACCACGTTTCATGTAACGAGTCATGGCGATACGAGCAGCTTCGATTTGGCGGTTAGTGATCCAGTGGCTAGTTGTAGCTTGAAGACCATATTCACCAAATGCTACTTCTTTTCCACCTTTTGCTTCACCGCGCATTTTTCCACGGAATTCACGACGGTGTTTAACACGTTTAGGTACTAACATTGGTTATTTACCTCCTTTAGTGTTTTTACGAGCTGGAAGAACTTCACCACGGTAGATCCATACTTTAACACCAAGTTTACCGTATGTAGTATCTGCTTCTTCCCAAGCGTAATCGATATCTGCACGAAGCGTGTGAAGTGGAACAGTTCCTTCAGAGTATCCTTCAGCACGGGCGATATCTGCACCGTTCAAACGACCTGATACTTGAGTTTTGATTCCTTTAGCTCCAGCACGCATTGCACGTTGGATTGCTTGTTTTTGTGCACGACGGAAAGCAACACGTTGCTCCAATTGACGAGCAATTCCTTCACCTACAAGGTGAGCATCCAAATCAGGTTGTTTGATTTCGATGATGTTGATGTGTACTTGTTTCCCAGTCAATTTGTTAAGTTTCACACGGAGTGCATCAACGTTAGCACCACCTTTACCGATAACCATACCTGGTTTAGCAGTGTGAAGTGAAACGTTAACTTTGTTTACTGCACGTTCGATTTCGATTGTTGAAACTGCTGCGTCAGCAAGTTCTTTTTGAACGAATTTACGGATTGCAAGATCTTCATGAAGGTAATCCGCGTATTCTTTTTCAGCATACCATTTGGCATCCCAATCACGGATGATGCCGACACGCATACCAATTGGATGTACTTTTTGACCCACGATGTTACCTCCTTATTTTTCTGCAACAGCTACAGTGATGTGAGCTGTACGTTTGTTGATTGGTGAAGCTGAACCTTTCGCACGTGGACGGAAACGTTTCATAGTTGGTCCTTCGTTCGCGAATGCTTCAGATACTACCAAGTTAGCTTTGTCCAAACCAAAGTTATTTTCAGCGTTAGCTACAGCTGAATTCAAAACTTTCAAGATGATTTCAGCAGCTTTGTTTGGTGTGAATGTCAAGATTGCAATAGCATCGGCTACGCTTTTACCACGGATGTTGTCAAGAACAAGACGTGATTTACGAGGTGAAACACGTACTGTACGAGCCATTGCTTTAGCTGAAGTAATTTCTGCCATTTATGTTCTCCTTATTTTCTACGTGTTTTCTTGTCGTCTGCAGCATGACCTTTGTAAGTACGAGTTGGTGCAAATTCACCAAGTTTGTGACCTACCATGTCTTCTTGGATGTAAACAGGTACGTGTTTACGTCCGTCATAAACTGCGATAGTGTAACCAATGAAACTTGGGAAGATCGTTGAACGACGTGACCAAGTTTTGATAACTTTTTTCTTTTCGTCGTTAGCTTGAGCTTCAACTTTTTTCATCAAATGCTCATCGACGAAAGGTCCTTTTTTAAGACTGCGTCCCATTTTATTTTTTCTCCTTTAAATGTTGTACCACAGCGGCTTGCGCTCACATGGAGCGCTACCGAGCTGGCGGATTTCCTAGTTGCTTAGGCGACTAGTTTTAAATTATTTCTCGTTGCGACGACGAACGATAAGTTTGTCAGATTTCGCTTTCTTGTTACGAGTTTTAAGACCAAGAGCAGGTTTGCCCCATGGAGTAGATGGCGCTTTACGACCAACTGGTGCTTTACCTTCACCACCACCGTGTGGGTGATCGTTAGGGTTCATTACAGAACCACGAACTGTTGGGCGGATACCTTTCCAA
The DNA here is from genome assembly GCF_003943415.1 of Streptococcus oralis. Classification (GTDB taxonomy): domain Bacteria; phylum Bacillota; class Bacilli; order Lactobacillales; family Streptococcaceae; genus Streptococcus; species Streptococcus oralis_BJ. The sequence continues at coordinate 208,393 of NZ_RJPK01000002.1, forward strand.
CGGCTACGTCCTGCTTTACCAAGGTTAACAAGTCCATGTTGTTCGTTTCCGACAACACCAACTGTTGCACGACAAGTTCCAAGAATCATACGTACTTCGCCAGATTGAAGACGAACAAGAACATATTTACCTTCTTGACCCAATACTTGAGCAGAAGCTCCAGCTGCACGTACTAATTCTCCACCACGACCTGGTTTCAACTCGATGTTGTGGATCAAAGTACCAACTGGGATGTTAGCAAGCGGAAGAGCGTTTCCGACTTTGATATCTGCTTCTGGACCTGAAACGATGCGTTGACCAACTTCAAGACCTTTTGGAGCGATGATGTATGTTTTCACACCGTCAGTGTAGTGTACAAGAGCGATGTTTGCAGAACGGTTTGGATCGTACTCGATTGTTTTAACAACAGCTTCAACGTTGTCTTTGTTACGTTTGAAGTCAACCAAACGGTAGAAACGTTTGTGTCCACCACCTTGGTGACGAACAGTGATACGACCGTTGTTGTTACGACCAGCCTTGTTCTTCAAAGCAACAAGCAATGATTTTTCAGGAGTGCTTGTTGTGATTTCAGCGAAATCCAAAGAAGTCATATTACGGCGACCGTTTGTTGTTGGTTTATAAACACGAATTCCCACGATATTTCCTCCTTAGATTATTCAGCTTCAGCAGCAAACAACTCGATTGCTTTTGAATCAGCTGTAAGTGTGATGATAGCTTTTTTAGTTTTGTTAGTAAAACCAGTGTAACGTCCAACACGTTTTGCTTTAGGTTTTACGTTGATTGTGTTAACGTTGGCAACTTTAACACCTTCGAAAGCAGCTTCAACAGCTTGCTTGATCAAAAGTTTGTGTGCACGAGTGTCAACTTCAAATACATATTTGCCTGCTTCAAGTTGAGCCATTGAGCTTTCAGTGATTACAGGTTTTTTGATAACATCATACAAATTCATTATGCAAGAACCTCCTCGATTTTAGAGATAGCTGCTTGTGTGACAAGAAGTTTGTCGCTATTTGCGATGTCAAGAACACTTGCAGTTGTAGCAGTTGCAACTTTCACGTTTGGAAGGTTACGAGCTGAAAGAGCTGCGAATTCATTTCCTTCTTCAAGGATAACAAGAACTTTAGAATCGATGCTCAATGCTGCAAGAACTTTTGCAAATTCAGCAGTTTTTGGAGCTGTAAATGAAAGAGCGTCTACAGCTACGAATTTGTTTTCAGCAACTTTTTCAGAGTAAACTGATTTAAGAGCTAGGCGACGAACTTTTTGTGGAAGTTTGTAGCCGTATGAACGTGGAGTTGGTCCGAAGACAACGCCACCACCACGCCATTGTGGTGAGCGGATAGAACCTTGACGAGCACGTCCAGTTCCTTTTTGACGCCATGGTTTGCGTCCACCACCTGATACTGCAGAGCGGTTTTTAACAGCGTGTGTTCCTTGACGAAGGCTTGCGCGTTGGCTGATGATCACATCAAACACAACTGATTCATTTGGTTCAATACCAAATACTGCATCGTTAAGAACAACTTGGCCAGCTTCTTTACCAGTTTGGTCAAATAATGTTACGTTTGCCATTGTGACTGATTTCCCCTTTCTTTATTATTTACCAGCTTTAACTGCTGATTTGATAGTGATAAGAGATTTCTTAGCACCTGGTACGTTACCTTTGATAAGGATAACGTTCTTTTCTGGAACAACTTGTACAACTTCAAGGTTTTGAATTGTTACGCGGTCGCCACCCATACGTCCTGCAAGGTTTTTACCTTTGAATACGCGGTTAGGTGCAACAGGTCCCATAGAACCTGGACGACGGTGGTAACGAGAACCGTGAGCCATTGGTCCACGTGATTGTCCGTGGCGTTTGATAACACCTTGGAAACCTTTACCTTTAGAAGTACCAGTTACGTCAACAACGTCTCCAGCTGCGAATGTTTCAACTGTGATTTCAGCACCAACTTCCAAGCCTTCAACGTTTTTGAATTCACGAATGAAGCGCTTAGGAGCCGTGTTAGCTTTCGCTACATGTCCTTTAGCAGGTTTGTTGCTCAATACTTCGCGTTTGTCATCGAAACCAACTTGGATAGCGTTGTATCCGTCTGTTTCAACAGTTTTAACTTGAAGAACAACGTTTGGAGTTGCTTCAATAACTGTTACAGGGATCAATTCGCCAGCTTCAGTGAAGATTTGAGTCATTCCCACTTTTTTCCCTAAGATTCCTTTTGTCATGAGAAAATAGTTCCTTTTCTATATTTTTTATTCAAAAAGTTTTTAACGAGCGTTTTTCATGCTCAAGGTTTCAAGCTTTGGATTAAAGCTTGATTTCTACGTTTACACCACTTGGAAGATCCAATTTCATCAAAGCATCAACTGTTTTTTGAGTTGGGTTAACGATATCGATCAAACGTTTGTGTGTACGCATTTCGAATTGTTCGCGAGAGTCTTTGTATTTGTGAGTCGCACGAATAATTGTGTAGAGGCTACGCTCAGTTGGAAGTGGGATTGGACCCGCAACTTGTGCACCTGTACGAGTAGCTGATTCTACGATTTTTGCAGCCGCTGTGTCAAGCGTACGGTGTTCGTAAGCTTTCAAACGGATACGGATTTTTTTGTTTGCCATCTTTTTCTCCTTTTCGTCTATTTAAGATAATAGGCTAGCTCCACAAGAAAACCGACGCGCGTTGCGTGGCAATGCAACCGAGCGTGTCGCAACCTCTTGCATCAAAGCTAAGGCTGTATTTTACAGCACCATAATAGAATAACACAAAGCCCCTGCGATTGCAAGGGATTTGTGAGCATTTTTTCGTTTTTTTGGGATGAAACTGTTTTCCTATTTCATCTTCCTATGACTACTGATTTACGATCTTAAAATTCAATCTTTTCTTCTATACTAGACGAGTCATGTTGACTTCAAACTTATCTTCTGATTGATCCACTAAGACATCCGCTTTAGACTCGGTTTCTCTGTAGTATTGCAGATACTGCTCCCGTCTCATTTGATGGCTAGCTAGTATAAAGGAAGCATCGCGATTTCTCATAGTCGTATCTCGAGCGAGACGCCTCTTTAATTCTGTTTCTTCATCCGTGTAGAAACAGATGGTTTTGTCAAAGAGTTCCTTGGGTAGAAAACCTACAGACATTCCTTCGACTATCAGTATTGTTTTTTCACCAGACAAGACTTCACTGGATTTCCAAGGTTCATCAATCGTCAAGACATCCATACCTGCCTGCAAGGCGAGAATATCTCTCTGTAAACTTGCCAGTTCATGCGCCACTGGGAGACAAGCTGTCACCTTTTGATCTGGCGCTTGCTTTGGTACTACCAGGTGACGTTCTGAGGTGATATAGGGATCTGTTTCTAGTAAATTTACTGTAGTAGAATCTAGGGCTTGATGTAATTCCCGAGCGAAGGTTGACTTACCTGAAGCCCCATGACCGTAGATCCCTAGCGTCCTAATTCTTCCCGTTTCAATCTCTGAAACCAGTTGTTCTATCAGGTCTTTTTTCTTCATTCTCTCTTCACCTGTTCATAGCTTTCTTTTCCGTCATTAAGCTTGTCCCAAATCACCACTTGCCCACTTTTGAGGGATTTTTGCACATCGATAATTCGCTGATTTGAGGAACCTCGAAACTGGAGCATGAGATTACGCTTGCTTTTATCATACCGTCCATCGACAAGGATGTCAATCAGCGACAAGAGCTCCAGTTTGTCTGGAGTCTCCAGCATCATTTCCTCCCATGTATATCCAGTCCAAGACCAGATGTCTTTATCTGGCAATTCCTTTCGAATGCGTTTAACGAGAGGCAAGAGAATTCCTGTATTAAGAAAGGGTTCTCCTCCTAGCAGGGTCAATCCTTGAACATAGGGCTGGGCAAGGTCTTCCATAATCTGTTCTTCTAACTCTGCTGTATAAGGAATGCCTGCGTTGAAAGACCAAGTCGCAACATTATAGCACCCCTCGCAGTGAAACATGCAACCTGATACATAGAGAGAGTTTCGCACACCTTCTCCATCGACAAAGTTAAAGGCCTTGTAGTCAATGATTCGCCCTTTACTAAGTTCCTCGCTTTTCCATTCACCTGGTTTTGGTGTATTCCATGTCATGCTGTCTACTCCAAGTCTATCCAGTAACGTTCTACGCCATTGCGAACATCCTCCAACTCCCCACCATTAGCTAAGATAACAGCTCGGCTTGCTGGATTTTCTGTGCTACAAGTCACTAAAGCTCGTTTAATATTCTTTCCCTTAGCAACTTGTAGACCTTGTCGGAGGGATTCTTTCGCATAACCCTTACCTCTTTCAGATGGACGAATGGAGTAGCCAATATGGCCCCCATTTTCTAGTAAGTAGTCATTTAATCGGAGACGAAGGTTGAGAAAGCCAAGAGCCTGGCCTGCTACGTCAAAACTAACCAGCTGGATAGCAGGAACCCAGTTTTCAGGAATATTGAGTCCCGCTTCCGCTTGAAGATTTTCTTCTAGCCACTCTTCATAAACAAAATTGTTGGCGTTCCAAAACCCACCATCGTGGGCTGATTGGCTCTGCTCAAACTCTGCCATCATGTCTAATATAGTTTCCTTATCTGCCAATGTTGGTCTGCGTAGTTCCATATTCCCCTCCCCGCTATAAGAAGAGCGAGAGACAATTCTCACTTTTTCTTGTTTTTTGTTTAAAAACTGTTCTCTAAGGCTAGCTACTCGGTCTTTTTTGCTGCTTCCACCTTTCGAATGCTTTTCGTGGAATCGTTGGACCAAGGCCTTACCTTTATCGTCTAATTGATATTTTCCCATTCTTTTTCTTTCTAATTTCTTACTTCATGTCCTGCTGTTTTGCATAGTAGAACCGTTCATGTGTTTGACACGCGCAGCAATTTCCTTATGACGTCCGTTGACCATCGGCCGAGCTTGTGGGTTTCCAAGATAGCCACAAGTTCGTTTAACAACATCTACTGTTTAAAGTTAAAAGCCTTATAGTCAATGATACGCCCCTGACTGAGTTCTTCACTCTTCCACTCGCCTGGTTTTGGGGTATTCCATGTCATCCTTCTACTCCAACTCTATCCAATAGCGCTCCGTTCCATTTCGAACATCCTCCAACTCTCCACCATTAGCTAAGATAACAGCTCGGCTGGCAGGATTTTCTGTGCTACAAGTCACAAGCGCTCGTTTGATATTCTTTTGCTTGGCTACTTGCAAGCTTTGTCGGAGAGCTTCTTTGGCATAACCTTTACCTCTTTCAGATGGACGAATGGAATAGCCAATGTGGCCTGCATAATTCAGCAAGCCCTCATTTAATCTCAGCCGTAGATTCAAAAAACCTAAAGCACGGTCTGATTCATCAAATAAAACGAACTGAATTGATGGAACGCGATTTTCCAGCAATCCTATTCCCATTTCTTTATTTCGGCTAGTTTCTAGCCAGTCCTCGTAAGAGAAATTCTCAATATCCCAAAACCCACCATCGTGGGCTGATTGAGTCTGTTCAAACTCTGCCATCATCTCTAAAACTGTTTCTTTATCTGCCAATGTTGGTCTGCGTAGTATCATTTTTACCTCCAATTAAGAGAAAAGCGAGAGCGGACTCTCACTTTTATTTTTTCTTGTTCTTGTTTAAAAACTGTTCTCTGAGGTTGAGCAAGCGTTCTTTTTTACCTGTTCCACCTTTAGAGTGTTTCTCGTGATAACGGGTCACTTGAGCGCGTCCCTTATCATCTAATTGGTATTTCCCCATCCCATTTCCTTCTAATTTGTTACTTCATGTCCGGCTGTTTTAATGGTTGAACCGTTCATGTGTTTGACACGCGCAGCAATTTCCTTGTGGCGTCCATTGACCATCGGACGCGCTTGCGGATTTCCCAGATAACCACACGTACGTTTGACAACGTCTACTGTTTTAGGGTCGCTATTACCACAGTTTGGACAAGCAAAGCCTCTTTCAGTTGGTTCAAAATCTCCTTCAAAGTCACACTTGTAGCAACGATCAATCGGAGTATTGGTTCCTAGATAGCCAACTCGGTCATAGGCATAGTCCCAAACAGCTTCCAGGGCTTTTGGATTTTGTTGAAGAACTGGATACTCACAATAATGAATGAAACCACCTGACGCACCTGCTTCTGGATAAACTTTTTCAAAGTCTAATTTTTCAAACGGTGTTGGATTTTTCCGGACATCATAGTGGAAAGAGTTGGTGTAGTATTCCTTGTCCGTGATGTCAGGAATAGAGCCAAACTTCTCTGTATCCAAGCGACAGAAGCGGTCTGTCAGACTTTCAGACGGTGTGGAGTAGATAGAGAAATGGTAACCATATTGGTCAGACCACTCTTCCACACGACGTTTCATATCGCGAATGATATCCAGTGTGAATTCCTTGGCTTCAGGATTGCTTTCCCAGCTGTTTCCAAAGAAGACTGTAGCCACTTCATACAAACCGATGTAGCCCAGCGAAACTGTCGCACGGCGATTCTTAAAGAGTTGGTCAACACTTTCTTCTTTTCCAAGACGGCGACCGAAGGCTCCGTACTGATAGAGGATAGGGGCATTCGCTGGTGTTGCTTCCTTGGTTCTTTCCACACGGTAAACCAAGGCATCTTCCGCGATATTCATCCGCTCATTGAAGATTTCCCAAAACTTATTCAGATCCCCTTCAGACTCGAGGGCGATACGAGGCAGATTGACTGTCACAACACCTAGATTCATTCGGCCTGAGTTGACCTCGACGCCATTCTCATCTTTCCATCCTTGAAGGAAGGAACGACAACCCATCGGAACCTTGAAAGAACCTGTCAGCTCGATAATCTTATCATAGGATAAGACATCTGGGTACATCCGCTTGGTTGCACACTCAAGAGCCAACTGTTTGATGTCGTAGTTAGGTGAACCTTCTTCTAAGTTGAGTCCTCTTTTCAGCGTGAAGATGAGTTTAGGGAAGATAGCTGTTCGATGTTCTGAACCAAGTCCCTTGATACGAATAGTCAAGATAGCCTTTTGAATTTCACGCTCAAAACGATTGGTTCCCAGACCAAAACCTAGCGAAGTAAAAGGTGTTTGTCCATTTGAAGTGAAGAGGGTGTTGATTTCATACTCGAGAGATTGCATGGCATCGTAGATGTCCTTTTGCGTTTTCTTCCATGCGTAATCTTCCCGTTTTTCAGGCAAGACCCACTCTTCCGCATCCTTGAGGTGTTTTTGATAATTCTTCTCCGCATAAGGTGCCAAGACTTCATCGATACGGTCAGCTGAACAGCCCCCGTACTGGCTAGAAGCAACGTTAGCAATGATTTGCGAAATCTGAGCGGTTGCAGTTTGAATAGACTTGGGACTCTCTACCTCCGCATTTCCAATCTTAAAACCATTTTCTAACATACCCTTGAAATCAATCAAACAGCAGTTGGTCATCGGTGTGTAGGGGCTATAGTCCAAATCATGATAGTGGATATCCCCCTTTTGGTGAGCATTGGCTACGTGCTTAGGAAGCATTTGCAGTCCGATTGATTTCCCAACAATCCCTGCTGTCAAATCACGCTGAGTATTAAAGACATCACTGTCTTTATTGGCATTTTCATTGACAACCGCCTGATCTTTATTGAGAAGTTTATGGATACTAAAGTTGATATCTGTCGCTTTTGAGCGCTCAAAATCCCTTTGTGTCCGATAAGTGATATACTCCTCAGCCAGCGCATATTCTTTAGCTTCAAGGAGTTCATGCTCTACGATATTCTGAATCTCGTAAATCTTGACACCTTGAGGGAAACGACTATGAATTTCCGCAACAATACGCTCAAGCAGGCCATTTAGACGTTTTTCAACCAAGGGTGTCACATCCATGACTTTGTCAGCCGCCTTGTGGAGAGCTTTGTCAATCTTGTCTATATCAAACACTACACGTCTACCATCTCGTTTTTCAACGAACAAAGTGGGAACGGTTGCAAGGTTTTCTTCTAATACAATCATATCCAGGCTCTTTTCTATTTTTCTTCTTAAGTGATATTATACCACTCTAAAAAGAAAAATCAATATCTTGTGTTGAAAATTCTAAAATTTTTAAAAATACACAAGATATTGATTTGTTATTTAGATTTATAAAGCTTGAATTCCTTACTATCCGTCTGAACAAGCTCGTATTTTTCACTAAGTAGGCTCTCTACATCCGACCACAAGGCAACCTTTTGATTGACCAAAATCATCTTCGGTTGATTTTCTTTCAAGTCATTGACTAGTTTCGTTTTATTCTCGTCGCTTGCAGTATAGAGTGTTGGTGTCACTAGAGAGCTTGGTGCCAAGCGTTCACTTGCGCGGTAGAAATCTGGCCGATTATCCCAAGCATAGACACGATCCTCGGAACTCGTTTGCTGTTTGACCAAGCTAGCAAGCTGCTCACGTTCCTGATAAGTACTTGGATGCGAAATATAGCGACTCAAAACAGGTAGGAAAAGTAAATAGACTATCGCAACTAATGGTAGATAGAAATTTCCCTTGAGGTAGCGACCAAAGAGTGATGAAGAGCGGACTCTTCGTCTACTACGACTGATGCGTTCAGGATTCCCTTCTTTGATGTTGGTTAACAATAACAATGTCAGAAAGGGCAAAATCGCTGCCAAACGTGAGCCATGCAAAGGTTCCTTTGAAAGAATTAACAGAGCAAGAGTCACCAGTAAACCTAAACTAGCGCCTATTGAGATAGCAAATTGTTTGGCTGACTTGGTCTGAAACAATCCTGAAAAGATTACTGTCAGAATCCCAACACCGATGGATAGCAAGCCATAGAAAGCAGCATTCTCCATAAGATTGGCATTTGAAAATAGGCTAAGTGTATCTATTGGATACAAGGTATGGCTGATCGCATCACCAAATGTTCCTGTTAAGACTGTATAATAGCCAATTGGATAAAAAAGGAGAGAAAATCCTAGAGCTGATGCGAAAAATTGATACAATCCATGAGCAAATCGATGCTGGGCAATATTAAATCCAAACAAACTCAAGGCAAGTGTGGCTGCAAACAAAGCTGTGGGAATAGGTGATAGGAAGAAAGCTAATGCTAAACTCATCCCAACTCGCAAGAAACCTTTATCGTTACTTGGATCATCCAGATAGTCAGCCACTAGGCTAAAACTATAAAATAGAAAAGGCAAGGCCACAGCAACTGCATAGCTACCACCAAATCCCAGACTGCCCACAAGCAGATAGAAAACCAACAAAAGCTGTCTAGCCTGCTCTCCCTGACCTGTCAAGGTATCTGCGGATTTAAATAGAAAAACACCAGCTCCGAACAAGGCCAACCACTCCACCAAAGCAAAAAGAATACTCCCTTGAGAGAGATAGATTAGTACGTAATAAAGCAGTCCATTTGAACCATAATAATCCGTGTAAATCTGCCCACTCTGATGTAGCGCCCAACCAGTATAAAGATCTTGCATCTGTTGGGGGCTCACCAAACCAAAGATCAGAGGCAACATTACAGAAACAGCTGTAGCAGCCAGACTCCAAATTGCCATACTAAAAAATGGAAGCGGAGTTCGTTTCTTCTTACCTCGCTCCAGTCCAAATTCAGACTCTTGATCCAGCCGTTCCCGATACTGGTATCGAAATTCTTCTAGCTGTTCGTCTTTTTCCTCGTATACGTTCATTCAATTTCTCCTCTAAGTTTATCTGTTTTAGTATATCAAAATCTTACAGGAATGTCAGCTAGGGATTGATATTTCCTTAACTTCTTATCTAGCTCAGCATAGCGTTCAATCTCTCGAAAACGGTGTAAACTGCTTGTTTGAAACTCTAGGATAAAATCATATTCTTCTTGATTTAGCATTTTCATCCTCCTGCTTATCTATTCGTAAGAAGACAAAAAAGATCCAGCCTTGGGCTAGATCTTGGTGGATAGTTAGAGCATGGGCGCAAACAACTGGACAATTTCCTTGATTAAGCTTTGGTACCAGCTTGTTTTGATCGTGTGGGGATAGATTTCTCGAGAAACTTTAAAAATCTTCTCGAAGTCCCTCTTAATATCTATGATGGACTGCGTTCTATAAAGTAAGACGGCATTTTCATAGTGGTGGAGCAAGCTACGATAGTCAAAATTGATGGTCCCCACAGTAGCCGCTTCTCCATCGACCAGCATTTGCTTGCTATGAAGAAATCCGGGACTATACTCGTAAATGCGAACACCTGCAGATAGCAAGTCTGGATAGGCTCCGCGAGTAACCAATTGGATGACCTTCTTATCTGGGATATACGGCGTCACAATTCGCACATCTACCCCTCTCAATGCTGCATTTTTGATACTTTCGGTCAGATCATAGTCAGCAATCAGATAGGGAGTCGTGATATAGACATAGTCTGTAGCTTGATTGATAAGGTTTTGATAGACCGTTTTTCCAACTTGAGCTCGGTAGATGGGTTTTGGTCCACTACTATAGGGAATACAGAGCCCCATCCCATCTCTAGGTTGATTTTCGAGATGGTATTGATCAAAGTCACTAATTTCCCCACGGTTGATATACCAGGTTGATAAAAAGAGTCTAGTAAAAGCCTTGACTGCCGGTCCATCCAGACGAATACCGCTATCCTTCCAATAGCCAAAGCGTTCGATATGGTTGATATACTCATCCGCCAGATTAACACCACCTGTATAAGCAATCTGCCCATCAATAATCATGATTTTACGGTGGTCACGGTTGTTATAAGCAACGGTCAAACGTGGAATCACCTTGTTAAATTTATGGGCTTCAATCTCTCGACCACGAAGCTGGATAGTATAATCTCCAGGCAGAGTAGCCATACAACCAATGTCATCATAGAGGAGTTTGACTTCTATTCCTTGAGCTACCTTTTCTTCCAAAATCTCTAAAATGCTGTTCCACATCAAGCCTTCTTCGATGATATAGTATTCGAGAAAGATAAATTTCTCAGCTTTCTTGAGGTCCTCTAGCATCTGATGCCACATGCTTTCACCAGAGGCAAAAAATTGTGTGTCCGTTCGATCATAGACATCTGCGTTCGTATCCATACTGAGGAGGGATTTGATGACTCCGTAAGCCGACTTATCTTGTTCTTTTAACTCCAAACGGAGGGCTCTGCTATTATCCTCTCGGTCAACCATTGACTGGAGCTGCTTTAGCTGTTTCATTTCTTTTTTCGATAAACGGCGTTCTCCAAACATGATATAGAGCAAGGGGCCAAATACTGGCACAAAGGCTACTAACAGCCAAGTCACCTTGCTTTCTGGATTCATGGATCGATTAACAATCGATACAATGGTCGCCATACTCATCAAAATAACTAGAATAATCCAGAGAATCGGAGCCATCTGCCCTAGATAGAGAAATAAACCAAAGATGATAAACAACTCCGCCAACATGATGGTAATACTAAAGCCATACTTGGACATGAGTAGCTGCATTTTTCTAGCTGTCATACATCCCCTTCCTTTTCTAACATTCTCCCTCGCCGCTTGATAAACTAATCTTTCTACTAGTATACCTCAGTTCAGGGGGAGATGGCAACCTTTTACTCTTGCCCTTCCATTTTCAGATGCGTATTAGAGTTTGAGAGCCAACATATTGACCGTCATACCAGCAGCAGTTCCCATAAGGTAGACGATATCTCCTTCTTTAACCAATCCATGGTCCAATGAATAGGCCAAGCCAAATGGCACAGAGACTGACACCATATTTCCATAGTCCGTGACGAGATTGAGGTATTGATTCTCAGCTACACCTAGCTTTTCCATAACCAAAGGAAGGGCGCGACTAGCTTGATGAGGAATGATATAGTCCACATCTCCCAAGGCTAGCTGTGTCTTTTCTTGAAACTCTTCAAACATGACTGGGATTTTACGAGCTGACAAGAGGAGGATTTTCTTTCCCTTCATATCAAACATATAGTTGGTTTTCGTCGCTTCAGAGTACTCTTTTGGTTGAAAAGAAGTCAGACCTCCACGAATTTCCGTATCGTGAGCTCCTTCTGACCAAGTACGTTGGAGACTAGCAATGACCCCTTTTTCCTGATGGCTTTTTTGGAAAATAAAAGCTGCTGCCCCGTCACTAAAGAGTTCAAAACTTTCTTTTTGCTTGGGATTGAGCCCTAAACTACCAACCTCACTGGATACAATCAGGACACGACCGTATTCGCCTGCCTCAATCAAGTGGGACATGATCGATAGAGCAGAAATAAAGCTAGTACAGGTCGTATTGATGTCCATAGCTGGGATTGAGTGTCCTTTTGCCACGCGCTCATGAATCAAGGCAGCCGTACAAGGAATAGGCTGAACACCAACTGCACTAGCTGATACAAGGCAATCGATATCTTTAATATCCAAATTTGCATGTTCAAGTGCACGCTGGATAGCTGCTTCTGCCAAATCTAGTTGGGTTTCTTCATTTTCAACTACACGATAACGGGTTTGGTCTTTGAATTGGACGGTATGCTTTGGAAGGCAAACACCATAACCTGCGACTTCTACATGTCTTGTTACTTCTGTCATTGTCTTTTTTCCTTTCATAAACGTTGGATACGTTTGAGTTTACGGCTAGTATCCCAGTGATAATCTGAAAATTGGATTTGAGGAACTATGAACTCTTTTTGCTGGGCCAAGAGATAAAACTGTGCTAAAATTGCTGTCTCTACGTCCTCATCTCGTCGGCTTAGACAAACTTCTACTAATTTCTCGGAATGTTGCTTAACTTGGTAATCTCCCACATTCTCCACAAAGAGGATGCAACGTCTGATAAAGTCTGGATAGATGGTCACCTGTCCCCCATCCTGCCCTTCAAAGTAGAAAATATCATCAGAACGTCCTTCGACCTTGTCAATCCGTGTATAGCAGGAGCCACAGGGACAAGGCTCCGGATTTTCAACCAAGATATCATTGAGCTGGTAGCGATAAACAGGCTGACTGCTTCGTTTAAAGTCCGTAATCACTGGATAAAAACGGCGGTCATCTAGATACTGCTTTTCCACAAAGATAATGTCTTCGTTGAGATGCAGATTGCCAGCTGAGCAGGTGCAGGCTAGGAAACCTTCTGTCGCCTGATAAACTTGGTCAATGATGGATAGTGAAAAGGCTTCTGCGATCCGTCCCCTATCACTATCTTCCAAGATTTCCGCCACCGAAACGATTTTTTGTGGGTGAATGGCCAACTCTCCAGCTGTGAGGTGCTTGCTCAATTCAAGCAACATAGAGGCTGGTGCTACCACAATGGTCGGTTGGTAACTATTGAGACGCCCGATATGCTCATCTGTATGTTTGAAAATATCAAAATACTCTAAACGAATGAGGGCCGTATTGATGGTCTGATAGAGTTCATTATCGGCTCTCAGGAAAAAGGCGATGCGGTGTCCAAAAAGTTGACCTTTGGGCAACATCTTTGCCAAGATAGCCGCCGCCCACATACTTCGCTCTTTCTCTGTTGTGATAAAGAGGCCCCGATGTCCAGATGTCCCTGAAGACAGACCGACTGCCACTTCGCCTTTAAGTTCAGTGAAATCACGGGTCTTCTCGCTTTCAATAGCCAAGGCCAAGGCTTCATCCCGATCCACTCCTTGGGTGTTGAGCTCATTGAAATGTTCCATCATAAAGGCCTTGTCCATATGGTCAAAGTCGCTAGGAACTCCATTTTTAAAATAGGGCGACTCTCGCTCTAAAAAGTCCATATAGTTAGCTAATTGCACTTTCTGGTAGTTCTCTAAAGCCTCTCGAGATTTGAAGTTATAAAGCCAGCGAGTTTGGATAAAGGTTTTAAGAAAGGTTATTTTTTTCATATAAGATTGACTCTATCCTTTCTACAGGATCATGGCTAACAACTACCTCGATACCGGCCTTTAAGACTTCCTCCAGAAACTCCGTCCCCTTGATATAGTCCACCTTGTTATCTTGAACCAAAGAAGGAAGCAGGTGCATCTGCTTGGTATAAGGTAAGAGGTCAATTCCCCAACAGAGGTCTGCTGCAATGAGGAGATTAAAGTCTGGAAGGTACAGACAGGCTTGCCCCCTAGCATGCCCGTCAACAGAAGCTACTAGGATACTGCCATCTCCGAAAAGATCACAAATCGGACGATAGGGAAATCCCGGGTGATGCTGGTCAGTTCTGATAATAGTTAGATTTTCTTCAAAAGAAGCTGGCAAAAACTCCTTGAAAATCAAGTCTTTCAAATTAGGTTTTTGGTAGACTTCATACACTTCTTTTGTCAAGATAAAGGTTGCATGAGGAAAGAAGCTAGCTCCTCCCAGATGATCTGGATGTAAATGAGATAGAAGGACATAGTTTATTTCTTCTGGTTTGATTCCCTTCGCTTTCAGTAAATGTGAAATCTGGTCCTTCTCCGTCATTTGAACAGGTGTTCCTAGACGATAAAAACCATAGCGAAGCTTCGTCTTAATATCATAGTGATAGCCAGTATCACATAGCAAATAGCCCTTGTCTCTGTGTTTGATAAGAAAAACACCTGCTGGAAAGGTCATCTTTTGATTCTTGACTCCCTTGAATAGCAAACCTGTATAGCTAGTACAGTAGCCTGCTGGGAAATAATCAATGCTTTCGATAATCTTGGACATATTGTTCAATCCCTTCCGAAATACTGATTTGAGGGCGATACCCCAAGTCTCGCTCCGCCTTGCTGATGTCCAGCGTCTGGCTATATCGCAGCAAATAATAGGTATAGCGTGTCAGAGCCGGCTCGCCTTTAAGTTTCAAGGTCTTATAAAGAAACTCTAAACTACTTGCAATAGCTGAAAGAAGAGGAGCCGGCACTTTTCTGTATGTTATCGGATAGCCCAACCCTCTCAAGGTTTCTTCTATTAGGTCCTTAAAGGCTCTTGGTTCCCCGTTGGTAATATTATAGACTTCGCCACTAGCCTGAGTAGCCTCTAGTGCCAAGCGAATGGCCAGAGCGACATTTTCCACACAGGTCATATCCATCAGTTGACGACCATCTCCTATCAAGGGAATACCAATCTTCTGACTGAGCTTGAGAACCCGGGGCAAAATACTGGTATCCCCAATCCCAAAAAGCCCACGAGGTCGTAAGATAATACTCGGAACATCGGGATAATCCTTAAACAGCTTCTCCGAAGCCAGCTTACTACGAATGTAGTTGTTAAGATTATTTTCCTGAGGCGCATCGCTTTCTTTGATAGCAAGCTGATCTCGAGGCGCAGCATAGATGCTAGGCGAGGACACATAAACCAAACGCTGAATCCCCGCCTCCCGACAAGCCTCCAGAACATACTTGGTCCCCAAGACATTTGTCTGATAGAAATCCTCCCAAGGACCCCAAACGGTAGAAAGAGCACCCGCATGCACAACCATGTCCATCCCCTGACAAGCCTGAGCCAAATCCTCTTGCTTGGTCAAATCTCCCTGAAAAAATGTTACTAAGGAATTTTCCAAAGACTGACCTGCCTTGGGATTGCGTCCAAAAGCGCGTACCTGATAGCTCTGCTGACTGAGCTCTTCAACAACATACTTGCCTAGAAAGCCCGTAGCACCTGTTACCAATACTTTCTTCATTTTTTACTTCTCCTTGTCCCCTAAGAGCCGATGTATTTCGCTCTTCAGAATCTCTGTTGGCTGATAGATTTGAGCTGCACGACTAAGTTTGTTCAAGTCTGCCCAGTCATCTCTAGCCAACAACTCATCAAAGGCACGTTCAATCGCTTCCGTATCCTCTCGTTTAGCAGTTAAGGCAATCCCTGCCTCTAATCCACGAACTGCATAGTCATACTGATCATAGTCATGGGGGAGAATCAAGGCAGGCTTACCATAGATGATACACTGGTAAAAAATACCTGCACCACCATGATGAATGACATAGTCCATCTGGGGAATGTACTCCTTATAGGGAAGATAGGATACCACCGAAACATTCTCCATGAGCTCTTCACATTGGAAATCTTGTCCGCCGAATCCCAGAGTTACAAAGAAGTGACAGTCCGGATGGGCTTTTGCCAATTGTTGGGTCTGGTAGAGGAGGTTGTCTTTGGCCCATGCTAGCTGAGTCCCACAAGATACGAGGACTTTCTTATGATTTGCATAAGGAGCCAAATCTAGGGGGTAATTCTCTGCCCTCTCAATCGAAGAACCAAAAGGTCCCACCCAAAGGTAGTGCTCTGGAAAACCACTTTTCAGCTCCAACTCTTTCATCCCAATTCCCAAGATGGAATAGGGCGAATAAATGGTTTCCTGATTTTTTTGATTGTAGAGCTTAAAATCGTAACGTTTTAAGCGTTCTCTCAATAAAAAGGTTACGATTCGTTTCCCTAAACGAGTCACTTTTCTCCCCAGCCATTGCTGGACAGATTGGAACGGTGTCTTTGGACTGCCCATTCCTCCAAAGAAACAAGGCGGTCCATCTGTCGTTTCAATGGCAAATTGTGTCGCCATGGTTGTTATCCAAGGAATTCCCAACTGTTCCGCTACTAACCCCCCAGATAAGGTGATGAAGTCGGCAATCACAATATCAGGTCGATTTTCCTGCCACTCTTGCACTAGTTGGTCAGACACCACATCGATCAAATCAAGACTAGCTGACAACTGTCGATAAGCAGAAATAAGGTTTAATTGCCCTTCATTGTTGGCTACGCGCTCAAATTCATCTACAGAATTTTCTAAAATGGGAATCACCTGGAATCCCATCTCCTCTGCGACAACTTTTCGTTGTGGTCCTGTAAATAATCGAATCTCATACAAGGGATCCTTCAACAAGGGTGCGAGCAGATTCAGGGTTGGGAAGAGATGCCCACTTAAGGGCACTACAACCACATCGATTTTGATTTTTCTCATATGTCTAGAATAGCAAATTTTTAAAAAAAGAACTACCAAAATGATAGTTCTTCCTAGCATTATTTAGCTTCTTTTTCACTTTATGAATCAGAAGAGTTCTTTGTAGAGAGCAATTGTTTCTTCCAAGGTTGGCATAAATGGATTTCCAGGTGCACAAGCATCAATCAAGGCATTCTTAGAAAGGTAGTCAAAGTCAAAGTCTTTTTCTTGGATACCGAGTTCAGTGAGTTTCTTTGGAATGCCTACTGTTTCAGACAGTTTCTCAATTTCAGCGATAGCGTAGGCAGCACATTCTTGGTCTGTTTTCCCTTCCACATGGAGTCCCAAGGCCTTGGCTACATTGCGAAAAGCTTCTGGTACACGCTTGGCATTTTCACGTTCTACAACTGGGAGAAGCATGGCACAGCAGACACCATGTGGCAAGTTATATACCGCACCGAGTTGGTGAGCCATAGAATGAACATAGCCCAAACCAGCATTGTTAAAGCTCATACCACCGAGGAAGATGGCATTGACCATGGCCTCACGCGCTTCAATATCTTGGCCATTTGCCACAGCACGAGGAAGATACTCTTTGATTAGTTCAATAGCTCCGATAGAGAGTTTCTTGGTCACATTATAAGCACCTGGTGTTACCAAGGCTTCGACAGCGTGGGTAAGAGCATCCATACCTGTCGCCGCTGTCAATCCTTTCGGTTTTGAAAGCATGAGTTCTGGATCATTAACAGAGATAAGGGCGAGGCTGTTCTTATCTACCATTACCATTTTGACTTTGCGTTCTTCGTCAGTAATGACATAGTTAATCGTAATTTCTGCAGAAGTTCCAGCTGTTGTATTGATCGCAACCACTGGCAACCCTTTTTTAGCAGACTTGTGGAGACCTTCGTAGTCCTGTGGTTTTCCACCATTTGTAGCGATGATAGAGATACAACTAGCCGCATCCTGAGGAGATCCTCCTCCAAGACTGATGATGAAGTCACAACTATGCTCTTTCAGGGCAGCCACTCCGTCTGTGACGTTCTTGCAAGTCGGATTTGGCTCCACATCGCTAAAGATCACATATTCGATCCCTTCAGCATCTAGTGGTTTTAGGACCTTAGGTAAAATATCACTGCCTTCGATGAACTTATCTGTCACCAAAAGGGCCTTCTTATACCCCAGTTCCTTGATATACGGACCTACTTCATTTACAACACCTTTACCGATAAGGTTAACTGATGGAACGTAAAATGTAGCCATATGCTTTTCCTCCTGCGCCTTTGCGCTATTTGATTATTTACCATAAGTATACGACCTTATAAGAAGTTTTACAAACATTTGTAAGCGTTTTAAGTAAAAAGTTAGTAAAGAACAGCCAGCCACTTTTTCAAGAAAAAAGTTCCAAAAAGATGGATTTCATCTCATTGGAACTTTTACTTAATGATTATTGTTTCGTTAAGACTACTCGGTCAGATGCCTCTCGATCCATATCGTCGATAATCAATTGATTACCATTAACAGTGTAAATTTTGACATCATCACCGATAATGACACGTTGATTTTCTGGCTCAAAGCTAACTTGCTTGATTTCCTTATCTCCATCTGGCTCGACTTCAGTCCATGTACCAGTTTTACCTGTTACAACAAGAGTGATTTGGTCATTCTCATCTTTTCCAGCATAGGTACCATCGATGTTCGTAGGTTGAGCTACAGTAGTATCCTGACTTGAGGACGCCTGTGGTTGACTAGCACTTGTAGCAGCGCTAGAAGATGATTCTTGTTGAGTAGATGGTTGCTGAGCAGATTGCTGGGTAGGGGCTTGTGCCTTAGGTCCACAAGCTGCTAAAAGACTAAGAATTGCTAGGGAAGCAATAGAAAGTGTGAATATTTTCGTTTTCATAGCGATTTCCTTTCTTTTTTGTCAATGATTTGCTGGATCAGTTTCCAGATGTACCTCCTACCTCAAGTATAACAACTTAAGCCTAGAAGGTCAACTAGTCCCATCGCTTCCAACCAAACTCGCTCGCACTTCCGAGATAAAGTAGAGTGACCCCGTCACGAAAAGCAAGTTCTGGTCATTGGCCTTTTCTTCAAATTCGCTGATAAAATCGCCATAGGAAGGAATCAAATCGTAACCCGCCACATCCTTCTCATCCAAAGAACCTTGGTAGTCAAAGCCCGTTACCTTAAGTTTTACCTGAGGCAACTGTTCCGTTAGATAGCCTAGCATCCCCTGATAATCCTTGCGTTTAAGGGCGCCAAAAAGAATGCGAACTTGATATCCTTGCTGGATTTTCCCTTGGATAAACTCGACCAGACGAGTTAAGGCTGGAAGATTATGAGCCCCATCTAGGTAGATTTGCGGACGAATTCGTTCCAATCGACCTGCCCAGTAAGTTTCTTTCAAAGCCTGTCTGACAAGCTCTTCTTCGACACCTTCCTCTCTTGACGCCATAAAAAGAAGAAAGGTTTGTAAAGCCAAGGCGGCATTTTCTTGCTGATAGGTACCTTCCAAACCGATTTCAAGCCGTGAAAAACTTGCTAGCCTACTTGAAAAATTACTATCTTTCAAGGTGAAGTCTTGCCCCGCTCGATAAAGAGCTACGTCCAACTCTTTTGCTCTTTTTTGACAGACAAGCTCAGCTTCTGGAGCAAGCTTGGCAATGACCGCCTTCTTTCCAGCCTTGAAGATACCAGCTTTCTGCTCTGCTATTTCCTCCAGACTATCACCCAAGGTCTCCTGATGATCTAGGCCAATGGAAGTAATAACTGCAATCTCTCCTGTTACGACATTCGTGGTGTCAAGCAGACCACCAATACCCACTTCTAGCAGGACTAGATCCACGTCCTGCTCTTCAAAGTAAAGCAAAGCAATCAAGGTCAACAACTCAAAGAAAGACAATTGGTCATGTGTTTCCAAAAGAGTTTTTTCCATATCCTTGACTTGGTTAGCTGTACGAATAAAATCTTCATCAGCAATCGGTTGTCCATTGATACAAATTCGATCATTGATACTGATGATATGGGGAGAGGTAAAAGTACCAACTTTTTTACCATGAGCAACAAACAACTCCCTCATAAAGGCAATAGTTGATCCCTTGCCATTGGTCCCTGTCACGTGGATAATAGGATAAGTCTTCTCAGGATTCCCCAGCAAATCCACTGCTTGCTGCATTCGTCCAAGTCCAGATCTAAAGTTTAAACCAATCCGACTATGAAGCCATTCTTCTACTTCAAACATGCATATCTCCTTAACAAAAGTACATTCCACTACCACAACAAAGTATAATTGCAAGTAAAAAGCGAGGTCGGGACAAAAATCCCGACCTCTTACCTGGTTAGCTAATCACTAGCTAGTATGAATTTTAGCGCAGGGCTAAAAATATCCACTGGATATTCCAACTCTTCCAATTTTTAGGAATTGGGGTGATACAGTCTCCCAGACTTACCAGTTCTCTCTTATTTAAAGGAACTGGGGTAAAAATATCCCTCGGACGTTCCAACTCTTCTAATTTTCAGGAGTTGGGCTGATACAGTCTCCCAGACTTACTTACGGTCTTTATTTTTAGCGTAAGGGTAAAAATGTTCACTGAACATTTTTACTCCTCCATAAAGCTGTTGAAGACTTCTTCAATCATGTTCCATTCATCTTCTGAGTCTTCTGGGATTGGTTGCAATTCGCCTTCTGTTCCGTCTTCATTTTCGATGAATGAGTAAGCTTGAATTTCAACTTCACCGTTTTCATCTTCTTCTGCGTTAACTGGCACTAGAAGAACATAGTTCTTACCAAATTCTTCTTTCCCGTCAATGGTCAAAAGAATTTCAAATAAGGTTTCATTTCCTTGCTCGTCTACTAGTGTAATCAATTCACGTTCTTCGTGATCGTGGTTGTGATCGTGTGACATAGTTTCTCCTCTGTCTTAAAATTTTCTATCTAAATAATTTTGCAAAATCAGCTGAGCAGCCAATTTATCAATGACTTTTTTTCGCTTGTTGCGACTGATGTCAGCCTGCTCAATCAACATACGCTCAGCTGCGACTGTCGTCAAGCGCTCATCTTGATAGTCTACTGGTAAACCAAAAAGTTCCTCTAATTTTGCTCCGTAGGCTTGACTAGCTTCTACCCGCGGTCCACTGGTATTGTTCATGTTTTTAGGCAGACCTACTACAAAACGTTCTACCTTATAGCTGTCAACCAATTCCTTGATACGGTCAAAACCAAACTGGCCCTGATCCTCATTGATCTGGATGATTTCAAGTCCTTGAGCAGTGAAGCCTAGTGGGTCGCTAATGGCAACGCCTACTGTTTTTGAACCGACGTCCAATCCCATAATTCTCATAGATTATAGATCGACTCCTTGTCCTTTAAGGTAATAGCGCACCAATTCTTCAACAATTTCATCACGCTCATACTTACGGATTTGATTTCGTGCATTGTTGTAACGAGGAACGTAGGCAGGGTCTCCACTCAATACATAACCGACGATTTGATTTATCGGATTATAACCCTTTTCATTCAGAGAAGCATAGACATCTGTCAACGTTTCACTGATTTCCTTCTTGTTGGAATCATCCAATTTAAAACGTACAGTTTCTTCAGTAAATCCCATTCTAACACCCTCTTTCCTTAGAATAGTACTATTATAGCATATTTCCTTACGTTCTACAATTAAGTCAATCTATTTATTTGGATTTTCTTACTGTTCTGTCGCACCATTTGCTATTCTATCTTCGATATATTGGCTTGGTTCATTTTTCAAAAGAGTCTCTAAGCCAATATTCTTTAGATATTCTACTTGCGCCGCCTTTTTGACATCTAAAATTTGAAAATCATAAGTCGTAGTAGTTTCCATCTCTGTCTCGCTGATTAACTGAGTCTCAACCGTAAAACCCTCTAACTTACGTGCTTCTTGGAGACTTTCATCTTTCTCCTCGGCTTCCGCGAAGGCTTTCTTTGTAGCTTCAAGACCGTGGTCAGCGATAAAGGATTTCAATTCCTCACTTAAGGGCCGTATCTGCCGAATAACCAATTTTAGAAATTGTTTCCCTTTATAGGTAATGGTTTGCGTTTGCTTGACGCCATCTCCTGACTCAGGGAAAATCAAAGTCTTGGTCACAATCGTATTCTTTTCCGCATTTTCCAAAACTGGCAGAGTAGACTGGAGCGTTTCGGATTCATGTTTTGAACTGGATGTCGTTTCCTTCTTTTGGCTACATCCTGCAAGTAGCAGGAGGAGAGTAGCTGCGCCAATTACTATCTTTTTCATAATTCCTCACATGATTTTTTGATAAAAAATGAACAAGGCTAGGAGATACCCCAGCCTCGATGTTTATAGAGCTGCACGCAAACGTGCTTCTGCATTTTCTACATTACGGACAGAGCGTGGTAAAAAGGCACGGATATCATCTTCTTTGTAACCGACCTGCAAACGCTTCTCGTCAACTAGAATAGGACTTTTTAAGATCCGTGGCGTTTCCATGATCAAGTTGAGTACTTCATTCACACTCAAATCTTCGATGTCAACTCCTAAAGCTTTCGCATAGCGGTTTTTTGATGATACAATGCTGGCAATTCCATTATCTGTCTTTGTCAGAATATCAAGTAGCTCTTCTCTCGTAATCCCTTCTTTACCAAGGTTTTGTTCTTTATAACTTAACTGGTGTGCGTTGAGCCAAGTCTTCGCTTTCTTACAGCTTGTGCAACTGGAGACGGTATAAATCTTAATCATGTGCCTACCCCTTTCGCTACATGTTACTATCAGTTTAATCTATTATACCATAAAAAACATCCGACTTGCGACCTATTTTTAAAAAAATTTAACTTTTTTCGCTATTTTCGTACTTTTTTCTTGACAAAATCAATTTATAGCCAACTTTTAAATTTTTTGATGTACATTCGTTTCACTACTGTAACACTGATCATATAGAGAATGATTATCAAAAGCAAAAAGAGGAAATAAATTGGTTCCAAAGGGGTTAAATGAAGCAGGCTCGCAATTGAAGAGTAGGGAAGGAAAGTCACAAAACTAGCTGCTAGCAAGGTTGTTGCAAGAACAAACCATGACGGACGACTTTGTAGGAAAGGAAGTTTTGCTGAACGAAGCATATGAATAACCATGGTTTGGGACCACATGGATTCAATGAACCAACCTGTCTGGAACAAGATGATAAAGCCCGTTGCGGACTCTGCTCCGTGGACATAGGCTTGACCTGTCGCCATTGGAACAATGACAAAATAGAGCAAGATAAAGGTCAAAATATCAAAGGCAGAAGAAATAGGACCCATCCAAATCATAAAACGAGTAATAGACTGAGCCTCCCACTTATGAGGATGTTTCAAAAAGTCTTCATCCACATTATCAAATGGCAAGGCTATGCAAGAAAGGTCGTAGACCAGGTTTAACACAATCAAGTGAATCGGAGCCATAGGAAGGAAAGGTAAAAAGATACCAGATACTAAAAGAGAGAAAATATTCCCGAAATTAGAGCTGACCGTCATCTTGATATATTTGGTCATATTTGCATAGACTTTGCGCCCTTCAACCAGACCTTTTTCAAGCACCATCAAATCTTTATCTAGCAAAATGACATCAGCCGTTTCTTTGGCAATATCTACTGCTGTGTCAACAGAAATCCCCACATCGGCTACTTTCATAGAAGGGGCATCATTGATCCCATCCCCCATATAGCCGACACAATGTCCGTTGGATTTGATTTGTAAGATGATTCGTGCTTTTTGATCAGGAGAGAGTTTGGCAAAGACGGTTACTTTCTCGACTGCTTGGGCCAACTCTTCGTCCGTCATGGCGTCAATATCAGAACCCAGCAAGATTTGATCAACGTCTAAACCAACTTTTTCGCATACTGCTTGGGTCACCTTTTCATTGTCCCCCGTCAAGATCTTTGTTTGAACGCCGTGTTCTAACAAAGCTTGAATAGCAGGTGCTGCTGATGGTTTTGGTGGGTCTAAGAAGGCAAGATATCCTGTTAGAATCATCTCTTTTTCATCTTCAACGGAGTAAGCAAAACCTTCTTTTAGACCTGTTTTATAGGCAACTCCCAAGACTCGCAAACCCTGTTGATTGAGTTGGTCTACTTCTTTTAAAATTTCCACTCGGATATCATCCGTCAGAGGACTAATATGACCTTGATATTCCACTTGGGTTGAAATCGCAAGCATCTCCTCTAGGGCACCCTTGGTTACCAAACTAACAACTTCGTTTTCATCCTTGACGATGACACTCATCCGTCTGCGTTCAAAGTCAAAGGGCAATTCATCTATTTTTTGGAAGCTAGTATCCAAATTTTGTAGAATAGCGTGTTCTTTAGCTTCTTTTTCAGTTCTACTGATAATGGCACGGTCCATTAAATTTTTCAATCCCGTTTGAAAATAGGAATTGAGATAAGCACGTCTCAACACAGACAAATCCAAATCCCCATGTATATCCAAAGGATATTCAAGGACAATTTCGTCTTGGGTAAGGGTTCCTGTTTTATCCGTACACAGGATATCAATAGCACCTAGATCTTGAATGGCATTGAGTTTTTTAATGACGACTTTTTCCTTGGCCATGATAATGGAGCCTTTAGCTAGACTGGCCGTGATAATCATGGGAAGCATTTCAGGTGTGAGCCCGACGCCCACACTCAAGGCAAATACGCCAGCTTCTAACCAATCTCCATCTGTCAAACCATTGGAAAGAAATACGATGGGGACCATAACTAACATCAAACGAATTAAGAGCCAGGAGATGCTGTTCATCTCCCGCTCAAAAGAGGTCGGCTCATCATAGGTATTGAGGGTCTGCTCGATTTCTCCCATCATAGTGTCATCACCGACCGCTAGAATCAAAGCCTTGGCACTTCCTGATATCACGTTAGTTCCCATGAAAGCAAGCGCTTCTGCTTCTAGCAAGCTGTCAAAATTTGACTGACTCATTTTTGACAAGGCCAGTTTTTCAACTGAATCACTTTCACCTGTCAAGCCAGACTGTTGGACAAAGAAATCGCGCGATTCAATCAAAAGGAGGTCTGCTGGAATCATATCCCCTGCACTCAACTTGACCATATCTCCAACAACCAAATCCTCAATCGCGACCTCTAAATTCTGGCCTTCACGAATAACCGTAGCTGTATTTACAATCATTTTTGACAGATTTGTCGCAGCTTTGTCGCTCCGTAATTCTTGAACAAAGCGTATGCCACCAGATATTAAAACGAGAACGACGATGATGATAGAGGTTGTCGGATCCTCTTGTCCAGGTTTCGCCAACCAGACATTGGTCACCATGGAAATCATTGCAATGACCAGCAGGATGATGGTAAAAGGATTGATAATAGATTCGTAAATCTTTTTGAGGATACTGTCTTCTTGACCCTTGGTGATGGTGTTTTCACCATATAGATCACGATTTTTCTCAACCTGCTCCTCAGTCAAGCCTGTTAGACTTGTCTTATAAAAAGATAGAGTTTCTTTTAGAGGTGTGTGAATAGCTGTTGCTAATCTTTCTTTAGTAGTTTTCATTGATTTCTCCTGTCTGTATGAATGATGTGTTTCATACACAGAGACCAATCACTTTATAAGGGCAGAACGACACAAATCAGCGATTGGCTGTGTATGTGCGGTTCTGGGTGATCGTCAATTTGCATCGTCTGTCTCCTTTCCTTGTTCTAAAACAGTAGAAAATCCCACCATAAAATGGCAGGATTAAAAAAACTAATTATCTGTTTTTCGTTCAAGCTTTAACTCCATAGGGCAATGAAATGAGCTTAGTCTTGGCCTTCGCGACCAGGACTGTTGACCAACGAGTAGTGTCTCCACTGCTTTGCGGTAGTCATCCGTATCCCTATGGTAGCCTCACCTACCGTTTTCGTCTATCAGTATAAACCTTTAAAATATAAAAGTCAACTATTTATCTCATTTTTTAGATAACAATCAATTCTTTCGGAGCTAGAGTCAATAATTCGCAACCTGTCTCGGTGATGAGAATGTCATCCTCAATACGCACCCCGTATTTGCCTTCGATATAGATACCTGGCTCATCTGTCAAGGTCATTCCTGCCTTAATCGTATCAGTAGAAGTTTGGCTAAAGTAAGGTTCTTCGTGGATATCGAGGCCGATACCGTGTCCGATACCATGGGTAAAGTAGTCGCCATAGCCTGCTTCCACGATAATATCACGAGGAATTTTGTCAAAGTCGCGGAAACCTAGCCCCGCCTTAGCCTGG
Organism: Streptococcus oralis; assembly: GCF_003943415.1. GTDB lineage: Bacteria > Bacillota > Bacilli > Lactobacillales > Streptococcaceae > Streptococcus > Streptococcus oralis_BJ. The sequence goes on from NZ_RJPK01000002.1 coordinate 234,366, forward strand.
TCAATCAGGGCTTGATTGGCTTTTAGAACCGTATTGTAAATCTCTGCCTGCTCATCACTGACATGGCCTAGGTAGATGGTACGAGTCATGTCACTCACATAATGCTCGTACAGGCAGCCGAAGTCCATGGTAATAGCTTCGCCTAGTTCAACTGGTTTGTGCATAGGATGGGCATGGGGTTTAGAAGAGTTGATACCACTTGCTAGAATCGTATCAAAAGACAAACCTGCCGCTCCTAGCTCCCGCATGCGGAAATCAAGGAAGTTGGCAATCTCAATCTCCGTCTTCCCAGGTTTGATAAAGTCAAGCGCATCACGGAAAGCCTGGTCTGAGATGGAACAAGCCTTGCGAATGGTCGCGACCTCTTTCTCATCCTTAATCATACGGAGTGCTTCAACAAACTGAGTTTGTGGCAACAAGTTGATTCCCGCAAAGGCAGCCTGCATACGGTGGTAATAAGAGACCGAAATCTCATCCTCAAAACCGATGCGAGACAAGCCCATATCCTTAACAATGCCTGCAATAACAGTCAATTCATCGCGGTCAGCCACAATCTCAAAACCTGTCACTTCTTGCTTGGCTGCAATGATATAGCGAGAATCCGTTACCAAGACCTGGCGGTCACGACTGATGAAAACTGTTCCGTTTGAACCCCAAAAACCAGTCAAATAATAGACATTTTTAAGGTTGTTGATGATGATGCCATCCAGTTCTTTTTCTTGCATTTTAGCTAGAAATGCTTGTACACGTTTATTCATGATGTAACGTTCCTTTCAAATACTGTCCTGTGTAGCTGGCTTCATTGGCCGCCACTTCTTCTGGAGTTCCTGTTGCGATGATGGTTCCACCACCGACACCGCCCTCAGGTCCCAAGTCGATGATATGGTCTGCAGTCTTAATGACATCCAGATTGTGCTCGATGACAAGGACTGTATTGCCATCGTCGACAAAGCGAGCCAAGACTTTAAGCAAGCGAGCGATGTCCTCGGTATGAAGCCCTGTCGTCGGCTCATCCAGAATGTAGAAAGATTTTCCTGTCGAGCGTTTGTGGAGCTCACTAGCCAACTTCATACGCTGAGCTTCTCCACCTGAAAGGGTCGTAGCTGGTTGTCCCAAGGTCACATATCCTAGCCCTACATCCTTGATGGTCTGGAGTTTGCGTTGAATCTTAGGAATATGTTGGAAGAACTCAACCGCATCGTTGACGGTCATGTCCAAGACCTGCGAGATATTCTTTTCCTTGTAGTGGACTTCTAAGGTCTCGCTGTTGTAGCGGGTTCCGTGGCAAACTTCACAAGCCACGTAAACATCTGGCAAAAAGTGCATCTCAATCTTGATGATCCCGTCACCTGAGCAGGCTTCACAACGACCACCCTTGACGTTGAAACTGAAACGACCCTTCTTGTAGCCTCGAATCTTGGCCTCGTTTGTCTGGGCAAAGAGGTCACGTATATCGTCAAAAACTCCCGTATAGGTAGCAGGGTTAGACCTCGGCGTTCGTCCGATAGGGCTCTGGTCAATATCAATCAAGCGATCGACATGCTCAATCCCCGTAATAGTCTTGAATTTACCAGGCTTGTCTGAGTTGCGGTTGAGTTTTTGAGCGATTGCTTTTTTGAGAATGCTGTTGATTAAGGTCGACTTACCTGAGCCCGACACCCCCGTTACTGCGATGAATTTCCCTAGCGGGAAGCGGGCCGTGACATTTTGCAAGTTATTTTCACGCGCACCCGTCACCTCGATAAAACGACCATTTCCGGAACGGCGCTCTGCTGGCACTGGAATGGCACGTTTCCCTGACAAGTACTGACCTGTGATAGACTTGCTGTTGCGAGCCACCTGTTTGGGCGTTCCTGCAGCAACAATCTCCCCACCAAAAACACCAGCACCCGGACCAACGTCAATCAGATAATCCGCCTCGCGCATGGTATCTTCGTCATGTTCTACCACGATGAGAGTATTGCCCAAGTCACGCATTTTTTTCAAGCTGGCAATGAGACGGTCATTGTCCCTTTGATGAAGACCAATCGACGGCTCATCTAGAATATAAAGGACACCTGATAGATTAGAACCAATCTGGGTTGCCAAGCGAATGCGCTGACTTTCTCCACCCGAAAGGGTCCCTGCTGAACGTGACAGGGTCAGATAATTAAGGCCCACGTTATTGAGGAAGGTCAAGCGATCCTTTATTTCCTTGAGAATGGGACGAGCAATGATGGCTTCATTTTCAGATAGAGTTAACCGGCTGACCAAGTCCAAGTGGTCTGCGATAGACAGGTCTGAAATTTCTCCGATATGTGGTCCATTCTCGCCACCCACACGGACAGACAAGGCCTGGTCATTGAGACGATAGCCGTGACAAGTGCCGCAGGTCAACTCATTCATGTAGAGGCGCATCTGGGTGCGGGTGTAATCACTGTTAGTCTCATGATAACGACGCTTGATATTTGTGACAACTCCCTCAAAAGGAATATCGATATCGCGCACACCACCAAATTCATTCTCATAGTGGAAATGGAATTCCTTTCCATCTGAACCGTAAAGAATCAAGTTCTTATCTTCTTCTGATAGGTCTTCAAAAGGCTTATCCATATCCACTCCAAAGGCTGTCATAGCCTGTTCTAGCATGTTAGGATAGTAGTTAGATGAGATAGGATTCCAAGGCGCTAACGCCCCTTCGCGTAGCGTTTTACTGGCATCTGGCACTACCAAATCAATATCCACCTCTAACTTGATACCCAAACCGTCACACTCACTGCAAGAACCAAAAGGAGCATTGAAGGAGAAGAGACGAGGCTCTAACTCTGGTACGGTAAAACCACAAACTGGACAGGCATAGTGCTCAGAGAAGAGCAACTCAGAATCGTCCATGGTGTCGATAATCACATAGCCTTCTGCGATACGAAGGGCAGCCTCGATTGAGTCGAAGAGACGGCTACGAATGCCCTCCTTGATGACGATACGGTCGACCACAACATCGATATTATGTTGCTTGCTCTTAGACAACTCTGGCACTTCGGTTACATCATAGACCTCCCCGTCCACACGGACACGAACATAGCCATCTTTCTGAATCTTTTCAATGACACTCTTGTGTTGACCTTTTTTCTTGCGGATGACAGGGGCCAAAATCTGCAAACGTTGGCGTTCTGGCAATTCTAAGACCTTATCAACGATTTGCTCAACAGAAGAAGCCTTGATAGCCCCGTGTCCATTGATACAGTAAGGTGTCCCCACACGTGCGTAGAGGAGGCGCAGATAGTCATTGATCTCAGTCGTAGTTCCCACCGTCGAGCGAGGGTTTTTGCTAGTCGTTTTTTGGTCGATGGAAATAGCTGGGCTGAGACCGTCAATGGCATCTACATCTGGTTTTTCCATGTTACCCAAGAACTGACGAGCGTAGGCTGACAAGCTCTCTACATAACGACGCTGCCCCTCCGCATAAAGGGTATCAAAAGCTAGACTGGATTTCCCAGAACCTGATAAGCCCGTTACGACGACCAGCTTGTCTCGCGGAATCTCCACATCAATATTTTTTAAGTTATGGGCACGTGCCCCATGAATCACAATTTTATCTTGCATCTTTGTTCTTTCTAGTCCATTATTGCTTTCCATTATACCAAAAAATGTGAAATTCTATTACCCAAAAAGCTGTTTTTGTAGTATAATAGTACGGTGCAAAAAATGAACCACTGAATAGTAGGAAAGGATAGGGGATATGAAACAAGTTTTTCTCTCAACAACAACTGAATTTAAAGAGATCGACACGCTTGAACCGGGTACTTGGATCAATCTCGTCAATCCTACACAAAATGAATCGTTGGAAATCGCCAACGCCTTTGACATTGATATTGCCGACCTTCGAGCACCACTCGATGCGGAAGAAATGTCCCGTATTACCATCGAAGATGAGTACACTCTGATCATCGTAGACGTTCCCATCACTGAGGAAAGAAACAATCGCACCTACTACGTTACGATTCCGCTGGGGATTATTATCACAGAGGAAACTATTATCACTACCTGCTTGGAACCTCTCCCAGTTCTCGATGTCTTTATCAACCGTAGACTGCGCAACTTCTACACCTTCATGCGTTCACGCTTTATCTTCCAGATTCTCTACCGCAACGCCGAACTTTACCTGACAGCCCTTCGTTCGATTGACCGTAAGAGTGAACAAATCGAAAGTCAACTTCACAAGTCTACTCGAAACGAAGAGCTGATCGAGCTCATGGAATTGGAAAAGACCATCGTCTATTTCAAGGCCTCACTGAAGACAAACGAGCGCGTGATTAAGAAATTGACCAGCGCAACTAGCAATATCAAGAAATACCTAGAAGACGAAGATCTACTCGAAGACACTCTGATTGAAACCCAACAGGCCATCGAGATGGCAGATATCTATGGAAATGTCCTTCACTCTATGACAGAGACCTTTGCCTCTATCATTTCCAACAACCAGAACAATATCATGAAAACTCTGGCTCTCGTGACCATTGTCATGTCTGTCCCAACCATGATCTTCTCAGCCTACGGGATGAACTTCAAGGATAATGAAATCCCTTTGAACGGTGAACCCCACGCCTTCTGGTTAATCGTCTTTATCGCCTTTGCTATGAGTGTTTCACTCACTCTCTATCTCATCCATAAAAAATGGTTCTAAGAGGAATTCCTATGTCTCAGATTGATCTACAAAAATTAACTAAGAAAAACCAAGAGTTTATCCACATCGCTACCCAACAATTTATCAAAGATGGCAAAACTGACGCTGAAATCAAGGCTGTCTTTGAGGAAGTTATTCCTAAAATCCTTGAAGAGCAAGCCAAAGGGACGACTGCACGTTCCCTCTACGGTGCTCCAACCCACTGGGCTCATAGCTTCACTGTCAATGAGCAATATGAAAAAGAGCATCCAAAAGAAAATGATGATCCAAAACTCATGATTATGGACTCAGCCCTTTTTATCACCAGTCTCTTTGCACTGGTTAGCGCTCTGACCAACTTTTTCTCTACAGACCAGGCTATTGGCTATGGTTTGATTACCCTCTTGTTGGTTGGGCTTGTTGGAGGTGTTGCCTTCTACTTGATGTACTACTTTGTCTACCAGTATTATGGACCAGACATAGATCGTAGCCAGCGCCCTCCTTTCTGGAAATCAATCCTCGTCATCCTCGCTGCTATGCTTCTCTGGTTGGCTGTCTTCTTCGCAACAAGCTTCCTTCCAGCAGCTCTCAATCCAATCCTTGCTCCACTGCCTTTGGCTGTCCTAGGAGCAGCCCTTCTCGCCCTTCGCTTCTATCTCAAGAAACGCTTCAATATCCGAAGCGCAAGCGCAGGCCCATCCCGTTATTAAGAAAAGTGAAACGCTATGGCATATAGTCAATCCTTAGCACAGCAGATTCGAAAAATTCTAGCACTCAAACTTCCTCCCCAAATTTTCGAAGAAGAGCTAGAAGAAAAGAAACTGTTTGGTGGCCTGGCCTTTATGATTCGTGGGAAAATGGTTCTTACAGTCAGTTCCAGAAAGGACGAGCTGGTTATGGTGAGAATTGGCAAAGAAATGGAAAAGCAAGTTCTACCCCGAACAGGAGCTCGTACTACATTGATGAGAGGGCGACCTTATCATGGCTATATAGACCTAGATATTGAAGGTCAAAAAGAACTTCCTTACTGGATTGATTTAGCCCTCTCCTATAATCAAGAGTTAACCAAGTAACTCATATCTAGTGAGATTACAGATTAGTAAAACGATAAGCAACTGCACTAGCGGTTGCTTTTTTCTTGCTTTCTTGATATCCAATAGAACTTCTACCCCCAATCCCTATAGTTTTCTCCCATCTTTTATGATAAAATAGGCTCAATCAATTTCTAGGAGGATGAGATATGGTTTCTACTATTGGTATCGTGAGTTTGTCTAGTGGTGTTATCGGAGAGGATTTTGTCAAACACGAAGTCGATTTGGGTATTCAACGTCTCAAGGATTTGGGACTCAATCCTGTCTTTCTGCCCCATTCGCTAAAAGGGTTAGACTTTATCAAGGACCATCCGGAGGCACGTGCAGAGGATTTGATGCAGGCCTTTTCTGATGATAGCATCGACATGATCCTATGCGCCATCGGTGGGGATGATACCTATCGCTTGCTACCCTACCTTTTTGAAAACGACCAGCTCCAAAAGGTTATCCAACAAAAGATTTTTCTTGGCTTCTCAGATACAACCATGAATCATCTCATGTTGCATAAACTAGGGGTCAAGACTTTTTATGGGCAATCCTTTCTAGCAGACATTTGTGAATTAGACAAGAAGATGTTGCCCTATAGTCTCCACTACTTTAAAGAATTGATCGAGACGGGAAGAATCTCAGAAATCCGCCCTAGCGACGTTTGGTATGAGGAACGAACTGACTTTAGTCCCAAGGCCCTAGGAACAGCTCGTATCAGTCATGCAAATACTGGTTTTGACTTGTTACAAGGAAATGCTCAGTTTGAGGGAGAAATTCTCGGTGGTTGCCTTGAGTCTCTCTATGATAACTTTGACAATTCTCTATACGCAGACAGCACGGAGCTCTGCCAAAAGTACAAACTTTTTCCTGACTTATCCGACTGGCAAGGAAAGATTCTCTTGTTAGAAACAAGCGAAGAAAAGCCTGAGCCGGAAAACTTCAAAAAGATGGTACAGGCTTTGAAAGAAACTGGGGTATTTGAGGTCATCAGTGGACTCTTGGTCGGAAAACCTATGGATGAAACTTTCTATGACGACTATAAAGAGGCACTATTGGACATTATTGACAGCAATATCCCGATTGTCTATAATCTGAATGTCGGCCATGCGACACCAAGAGCCATTGTTCCCTTTTGCATCCATGCTTATGTGGATGCAAAAGAACAAGTCATTCGCTTTGACTATAACAAAAAATAGACAGTTTCTCTATTTTTGTGCTTTTGTATTGGTTTTCGTTACAATTTGTGTCTGAATTTATTGCATTTCGCTTATTTCTATGATATCTTTTTAGAGGAGGTGTATATGACTAAACAAAAAATAAATCAAATTGTCGGTTCAATTGGAGCCTTTATCGGGATTATTGTATTTATCGCCTACATCCCACAAATTTTTGCCAATTTACAAGGCAACAAAGCTCAACCATTCCAGCCTTTATCCGCAGCAGTATCTTGTTTAATTTGGGTTATTTACGGGTGGACAAAAGAACCTAAGAAGGATTGGATACTAATTATTCCAAACTCAGCTGGCGTTGTCTTAGGTGGACTGACATTTCTTACTGCACTATAAAAATTACTAGCATATAATCAAAAAGCTGAAATAAATTTCTCAGCTTTTTCTATTTTCTCAGATAGTTAGACGACTGCACTCACTTATTTCTGCTTTTCCACTCACAATCATTTTCGTGGTCGTCAATCAAACCTGCAGCTTGTAGAAATGACAAGACTGCAACAGGACCTGTGAACTTGAAGCCTTGTTTTTTGAGATCTTGAGATAACTTTTCAGACAAGACTGTTTTAGCAGGTGCTAGGTGATAGTCAGAAACATCATTCACGATAGTTTTTCCCTCGACAAAAGACCAGAGGTAGGCATCAAAGGAACCGTAGGTTTTCTGGACTTGTAGAAATGCTTGGGCGTTGGCACGCGTAGCAAAAATCTTGGCTCGATTTCGAATGATGGCTGGATTGTCTAACAAGGCCTCCAACTCTGCATCCGTCATCTCCGCAACACCTTGGACTTGGTAGTTGTAAAATGCTTCTCTGAAAGCTTGGCGCTTATTTAGCACCGTTTCCCAAGACAGACCAGCCTGATAGGTCTCCAAACAAAGCAACTCAAAAAGGGCGCGGTCATCATGAAGGGGCTGGCCCCATTCCTCATCATGGTAGGCGATGTAGAGCGAATTGGTCATTTTGACCCACGAACAACGTTTTGTCATGCTCTGCTCCTATTTCACCAACATTTTAAGGGCTGACTTGATATAGTTCTCAGCTGTATCCGTCGTTCCTTCAAAGAATTTCTTGATTTTCTTGAGCTCTGTTGCCTTGTAGCCTAGCGCCAACATGGCTTCCATAGCTTCTTCCAGTTCTTGGTTTTCAGCGCTGACTTGCGCTGCGACCTTGGCAGGAAGGGCATCACTAGCCACGACTACCTTGCCTTCCAAGTCCAGCACCATTTGCTGGGCTGTTTTCTTGCCAATTTTAGGGAATTTGGTCAAGTAGGTGATGTTCTTGGTCTCAATCGCTTGAACTAGGCCAGCATTGTCATCGACTGCAATAATAGCAAGAGCAGACACAGGACCAATCCCTGAGACCGAAATCAGACTGAGAAAAAGTTTCTTCTCGTCTTCTGAGCGAAAGCCATAAAGCAGATGGGCATCCTCACGGATGACTTGATGCACATAGATCTGAGTTTCTTGATTAACCTGACCTGAGTAGGCATATGGATTGGCTACATGCAAGATATAACCGATACCATTTGCCTCAAGGACGATATATTTTGCAGTGATTTTGGTAATGATTCCTTTTAGATATTCGTACATAATTTTTTCTCCCTTATTTTGCCTATCTAGTATACCATATTTCCTCAAGACAGACTGCAACAAAAGGTGCACCCTCTGGTTGACAAATAGTACAGGAGATTGTATTCTCATTATAAGTAAAAATTGTTAGGATAGAAGTAGAAAAAGGAGGATAGAATCATGAAACTCGCAGAAAAACTATTTGAGCTCAGAAAGGAAAAAGGTTGGTCCCAAGAAAAGCTAGCAGAACAAATCAATGTTTCTCGGCAAAGTATCTCCAAATGGGAGTCTGGACAAGTTCTTCCTGAAATCGAAAAAGTCATTGAATTAAGCAAGATTTTTCAAGTGACAACTGACTATCTACTACTGGATGAAAACTCTGAAAAGTCTTCCACGACAGTGATTTTGAAGGAAGACAAGGACAAATACTATAAAGAAGTTAAGTCCTTTGGTCTCTGGCAAGTGATTTATATTTTCGTATTGGCTTTAGCTATCTATCTCTTTTTAGCCGGTTCTAGTTTTCCAGTCGAATTCACTGCTTGGATCTGGCTAACCTTCGTTCTCTTAATCGCTTCTGCAATTGCTATCAACAAGGCTCTCAAAACCAAACAACGTTATCTTGATAAAGTGATTGGTCTTGAGAATCCTTCAGACAAAGACAACTCTACAAAATATTGAATCACCTAATTTAGTTTTCGCAATATTTTTATAGGACTATTCTTGTCAAGCAAGTGTAAACCTCGTGTCAAGTTTCCCATGTTCAGTCAAAGTACCTCCTTAGAAAAGCTAAAAAGCCTTGTTCAAAAGGAACAAAGGCTTTTTGTGTTCTTAATATTTCCCCAACTCTCGTAAGCTCGTATGATTTTCCTGAATACGTCGGAACATTTTTTCCATATCTGACTTGGTAAAATGCACCAAAACGGGACGTCCGTGGGGACAGTTATAGGGATTATCACATTGAGAAAGCTGATAAATAAGCTGTCTGGCTGAGTGGTCATCGATACGATGGTTGGCCTTGATAGACCGCTTGCAGGACATCATGATAGCCAGCTCTGCTCGGTATTTCTTGATCGAAACTTCCTTGGTCAAGAGCAGCATGTCACACATTTCATAGATACCAGACTCGATTTCTTCCTCTGCCATCCAAATTGGATGCTCACGTAGGATAAATTGATTTTCTCCATACTCTGCTAGAAAGACGCCTACTTCCTCCAAAAGTGCCATTCTTTCCTTGAGACGCAGGGCATCATCTGCAGGAAATTCAAAGATGTAGGGCACTAAGAGTTGCTGTTGGCTCTGGTCAACATTGCCGATGCTTTCACGATATTCCTCGTACTTAACCCGTTCCTGAGCCGCGTGCTGGTCTATGATGTAGAGCCCATCTCGCCCTTGGGCAAAGAGATAGGTCCCGTGCATTTGTCCGAAAAATTCTAGTTCTGGGAAACTTGATGATTCTTCTCGCTCCAGCTTATCATAGGCCTTATCGAGACTAGCAAGGTCTAGCTCTGGATGGTCTAGTTGGTCATAGCTAGCTGGCTTTCTCTCTGCAAAATACAGTTTTGCAGGCTTGGTCAACTGGTCCAAGGTTTCCTTGGCAAACAGGGTCAAATCCTGTCTTTCTTCTGTCAGGTCTACTTGATGGTCTGAAACCTCAACTTGAGTCGGTCTTGTTACTTCTGTTTGTTCATAGTAGAGTGTGTTTTCTTTGAGTGGGAGAGTGGTCTGCTCTACTTTTTGACGATTGCGTACGGTAGATTTGGCAAGATTTTCCAAGGCATCAGGGATCAGGGCTTGTTCCTTGAGACTATTTGAAATAGCTTCTGAGACTAGCGCCATCAGCTCTCTTTCCTTGGAAATTCGTACTTCTTGCTTGGTCGGATGCACATTGACATCAGCCAGATAAGGATCAATATGGATGTGAATGACAGCTAGTGGAAAACGACCTACCATGAGCTTACTGCCATAGCCGTCAAGAATTGCACGATTGAGCAGAAAGTTCTTGATATAACGCCCATTGATGAAGAGGCTGATATAATTGCGGTTGGCACGGGTTAACTCAGGCAAGGACACAAAACCTGAAATTTCGAAGTCCAGATCCGAGTTCTCAATGGCTATCATCTTCTTGGCACTAGCTAAACCATAGATCCCTGCAATAGCTTGGCGCAGTTGACCTGTTCCTGCTGTTCGTGTCATTTCCTTGCCATCACTAATCAATCTAAAAGAAATCTCAGGATGGGCCAAGCCCAGACGGTTGACAATATCAATGATATGAGACAATTCCGCTTGCTGGCTCTTCATATACTTGAGACGGGCTGGCGTGTTGAAAAAGAGGTCCTCCACACAAACCTTGGTTCCCACAGGGCTAGTCGCTGGGATGACTTCTTCGACTTGACCTCCACGCGCGACAAGCTTGGTCCCATGACTCGCACCATCCACCGCTGTCAACAGAGTTAAGACACTAACAGAAGCGATAGAAGGTAGGGCTTCACCACGAAATCCAAGCGTCCGAATCCGAAAGAGATCTGCTTGATTTTTTATCTTACTGGTCGCATGGCGACGCAGGGCCAACTCTACCTCATCGTGGGCAATTCCATGACCATTATCTGTGATTTGGATCTTCTTAAGACCTGCTTCCTCAATCTCGATGATAATCTGGCTAGAACCAGCGTCAATGGCATTTTCTACCAACTCTTTCACCACACTGGCAGGACGTTCAATGACCTCTCCTGCCGCGATCTGGTTTGCCAGCACCTCTGGCAATTCAATAATATGAGACATCTTTCAGCCCCTTTCTGTATCTGTTTTCCTAGAAATTGATTAGTGCTATTATACCATATTTCAGATGCTACCAGAAAAAGCAAATACCACATAGACTCCAAATCCCTCCACATAGGCAAAAGCTCTTGTTTTTGAAAATAAAATAGTGTTTAATAAAAGTGTACAGGAAGTGATCACAAGCTTGTATAACTGAAAAAGGGAGGGAAATTTATGAAAGTAGAACTACAGATTAATGAAACTTACAAGGAAGAAAAGCTGATTGTCCAAGCACCTCAGCCGACCGAAAAAGTCCAGAAAGTCATCGAGTTCGCGGAAAATCTTGACCAAAAAGAAACAATCAAAGGAAAAATCGAGGATCAGGTCTATCTAGTTAAGATTGGTAAGGTTCAACGCTTCTATATCGAGAATCGGAAGGTTCTAGCAGAAACCGCATCTCAGACCTACACCATTGATTTGCGTCTCTATCAAGTTCTTGAAATTCTGCCGACCACTTTTATCCAAATTTCCCAATCAGAAATCATCAATATCGACTCGATCTCTCATCTCAAGCTAACCCCCAACGGTCTGGTAGAAATCTTTCTAAAAAATGAAAGCTTCACCTACTCTTCACGCCGTTACCTAAAAACCATCAAGGAGAAATTAGAACTATGAAAAAACAAATCTTTCACGATGCAGCCGCTGGTGTTCTTATCGGCCTCATCCTCTCTATCATTTTTTCACTCATTTATGCACCAAGTACCTACGCCCCACTGAGTTCCGATTCTCTAATCGGCCAAGTGATGTTTCAACATCAGGTTCACGGTGCCCTGGTCTTGCTCTACTGCACACTTATCTGGGCAGCTATCGGTATTCTCTTCAATTTTGGCAACCGATTATTCAGACGTGACTGGAGCATGCTTCGTGCGACTCTTTCCCATTTCTTCCTCATGCTGGCTGGCTTTGTCCCACTGGCAACTCTGGCTGGTTGGTTCCCCTTCCACTGGACCTTCTATCTCCAGCTCATTCCAGAGTTTGCTATCGTCTACCTCATCATCTGGTCTATCCTCTATAAAAGAGAAGCTAAAAAGGTGGACCACATCAATCAACTCTTGACCCATAAAAAGTAATAGAGAAAAACCCACTCACAAAAATGTGAGTGGGCTCTTTTTATAACTTTTGTTTGAACTCGACTAATACATTCATAGCCTGCATTGGTGTCATATTGTACACATCCAGCTGAGCTAATTCGGCTAGGATAGGATGTTCTTCAGGCGTATCAAAGAGTGAAATCTGTTCCGTAACGGCACTTGTTTGCCTCATCGGAGCTGGACTTTCTTGCCCCTGACTCTCCAGTTGCGTTAAAATCTTATCCGCTCTTGCTAAAAGTTCTGCTGGTAAGCCAGCAATCTTAGCAACATGGATACCGTAGGATTTGTCAGCTGGTCCTGGTTCGATCTTGTGAAGGAAGGTGACTTGTCCATCCTGCTCCAAGGTTGCCACGTGAACATTGACCAAGTGTTCCAAGCTAGACTCCAGACTGGTCAACTCATGGTAGTGGGTCGCAAAGAGGGTTTTGGCTCCGATATGTTCATGAATATATTCGATGATGGACTGGGCAAGAGCCATCCCATCATAAGTCGCAGTTCCTCGACCTAACTCATCAAAGAGAATCAAGGAATTCTTGGTCGCATGCGAAATGGCATTGTTGGCCTCCATCATCTCCACCATGAAGGTTGATTGACCTGAAACCAAGTCATCTGCTGCTCCAATGCGGGTAAAGATAGCATCGAAAATAGGCAAATGGGCGCTCTCAGCCGGCACATAGGAACCCAGCTGGGCCATAACCGCTGTCATAGCTAACTGGCGCATGTAGGTAGACTTCCCGCTCATGTTGGGCCCTGTAATCAATTGAATGCTGGTATCTTCTGACATCTGAATACTGTTTGGAATATAGGTCTGAGCTCCCATAACCTTTTCAACGACAGCATGGCGCCCTTTCTGGATATCAATTTGGGAATCCTCTCCAAACTCCGGTCGAATCAAATGCTGGGTTTCAGCCACAACCGCCAGACTCTGCAAGACATCAACTGTCGCAATTCCTTGGGCTAAAGCCTGCAATCGCTGGATGTACTTGCTGACTTCCTCACGGATGCGCATAAAGATTTCGTACTCTAGGTTGGCTGACTTCTCACGCGCCTCCAGCATATCCCCCTCGATACGGGCCAATTCCTCAGTCCCAAAGCGTTCCGAGTTTTTCAGCGTTGCCTTGCGGAAAAAGTGGGCTGGCACATTCCCCAGTTGCGAATTGGTCACATGGAAGTAGTAGCCATCCTTTTTATTGTAGTCAATCTTGAGCGTGCTGATGCCAGAGTTTTCTCGCTCTTTTGCCTCAATTTCAGCAATCCAGCCAGTCCCTTCTCTGAGCACACGGCGGTATTTATCCAAGGTCTCATCAAATCCCGTACAGATAATGCCACCTTCCGTAATCACATGAGGAGCTTCAGGAGCAATGGCTGCGCTAATCAAACTCTCCAACTCAGGAATGGCATCCAATTGTGCGATGAGATAGGCCAAAGCAGGCTGCTCCATCCCTTCTAAAATCGCTCGAATCCGTGGTACACTGGATAGGGTGGTCGCCAATTGCAAGAGATCCTTGGGATTGGTCTTGCCAAAAGAAACCCGACTAGCCAAGCGTTCGATATCATAAACACCCCTGAGACTGTCCGTTAAATCACTGCGCTCAAAGAAGTGGTCAAGAAAGACCTGCACCACCTCTTGACGTTGGACGATTCGCTCCTTATCAATCAAAGGACGATGGATCCAAGAACGCAAGAGACGCATTCCCATAGCTGTTTTGGTTTCATCCAAAAGCCAGAAAAGACTGCCTTGCTTCTTGCCTGAACGGGCATTCTCAACCAAATCCAGACTAGCCTTGGTCGCATAGTCCATCTGTAAGAAATCTTTGATTTCATAGCGGATAACTGGTTTGAGATGGTTCAATTCCCGCATCTGAGTCCGATGAACATATTGGAGCAACTTACTAGCTGCCGCTTGCTCCACAGCTACCAATCGTGGATCCAGTAAATGAATATCCTCAAAGCCTTCCTTCTCATAAGAAAGTACCAGATTCATCTGACGACCGAGGATTTGTTCTTCTTCCTCAGACAAGTCATAACCCAGCACCACTTCTAGAGCCTTGAGGTTACGGATTTCCCCACAAACGAGGGTAAAGTCCAATAAACCTGTCACATAAAAATCACCTGTCACTAGATCCATATAAGCTAGGCCAAATTGATTGCCATCACGATCTATGGCAACCAAGAAATTGTTCTGACTATCAGGCTTACTGCTATCGACTACTGTACCAGGTGTGATGACCTGGACCACCTCTCGCTTGACAACCCCAACTGCTTGTTTAGGATCTTCCATCTGTTCTGCAATGGCTACCTTATAGCCCTGCTCGATCAAAACATCAATATACTGCTGGGCAGAATGATAGGGGACACCCGCCATGGGTATCGGATTTTCTGCATTTTTATTACGACTGGTCAGTGAAATCTCTAAAATCTGCGCCGCATTGACCGCATCTTCATAAAACAATTCATAAAAATCACCCATTCGAAAGAGCAAAAAAGCATCTGGATATTGCTTTTTAATATCCACATACTGTTGCATGCCAGGTGATAGCTTTTCTGTCGTCATTTTACGTCTCTCCTTGCCAAAAATAAGGTTTGAGAACAAGTCCCAAAACCCTATCTATCTCTCATCTCTCTCATCAAATCTAGCAAACGCTCTTCCATGAGCTTGGCAACATGCTGGTCTCGACAAATAACCAGTAAGGTATTGGCTCCCGCAACTGTTCCTAAAATCGCCTCGTCCTTATTTTCATCAACAATATTTGCTAAGACAGCTGCTTCTCCCAGCTTGGTATGAAGTACCAAAGTAAACTCTGCTCTCGCAACCCCTTCTAGATGATGCGACAAAAACTCTACCAAATCAATCTTTTCTGTTTCATTCGCTAGCACATAATACACCATACCATTTTTCTTAACCTTGATCAAGCCGATCTCGCGCAGGTCACGAGACAAGGTCGTTTGCGTCACAAAGACATTCCGAACTTCTAGGCGATCTTGGATATCCTTTTGTGTAGCTAGTTTTTCCTCAGTGATCATCTTTTTAATCAACTGGTGTCGTTCTTTTTTTCTCATATCAACCTCTTACATGAATATTTATAACCGATTTCGGGTTTATTTTTAGATATAATTATACCAAAAAAACTGAATAATTCAAAAAAATCTTTCTTCTTTCACTAAATTTATGATAAAATAGAATAAAAGTCCAAAAGGAGCCTACTTATGAGTACAAAAAAACTGATTGCTAGTGAATTGGCTAGCGTCATCGATAGCCTGGATCAAGAGGCTATTTTCAATTTACTAGAACAACCAAAAAACTCTGACATGGGAGATATCGCTTTTCCTGCTTTCTCACTTGCAAAAGTCGAACGCAAAGCCCCGCAAATGATTGCTGCTGAAATCGCTGAAAAAATCAACAGCCAAGCCTTTGAAAAAGTTGTTGCAACTGGCCCTTACGTCAACTTCTTCCTTGATAAAGCTGCCATTTCTGGAGCAGTTATCAAAGAGATCATCGAAAAAGGATCTGACTACGCTCAACAAACGGAAGGCAAAGAGCAAAATATCACGATTGACCTATCAAGTCCAAACATCGCAAAACCTTTCTCAGTAGGTCACTTACGTTCAACTGTTATCGGAGATGCTCTTTCTAATATCTTTAAGAAAATGGGCTACAACACTATTAAAATCAACCACCTTGGGGACTGGGGTAAACAGTTTGGTCTTCTCATGGTTGCTTATAAAAAATGGGGAAGTAAGGAAGCCGTAGAAGCTAATCCAATTGACGAATTGTTAAAATTGTACGTTCGCATCAATGCTGAAATCGAAAATGACCCAGCTCTTGATGATGAAGGACGTCTCTGGTTTAAAAAATTGGAAGATGGCGATCCAGAAGCAACTCAACTTTGGCAATGGTTCCGTGACGAAAGTTTGGTTGAGTTCAACCGCATTTACAAACTGTTGAATGTTGAATTTGATAGCTTAAACGGGGAGGCCTTCTATAATGACAAGATGGACGAAGCCGTGCAAATCCTTGAAGAAAAAGGTTTGCTAGAGGAGTCACGCGGAGCTAGCATTGTCAACCTCGATGATGTTGAACTTCCACCCGCTATGATTAAGAAATCTGACGGTGCAACCCTCTACATCACACGTGACATTGCGACAGCTATCTACCGTGCACGTACTTACAATTTTGTTAAAAATGTCTACGCAGTTGGTCAAGAGCAGTCTAACCACTTTAAACAGTTAAAAGCCGTCTTGAAAAAAATGGGATTTGACTGGAGCGATGATATGATTCACGTAGACTTCGGTTTGGTAACCAAGAATCGTCAAAAGCTCTCTACTCGTAAAGGAAATATCATCCTGCTCGAACCTACCCTTCAGGAAGCTATCAGCCGTGCCAAAGCACAAATCGAAGCGAAAAATCCTGACCTCGAAAACAAGGATCAAATCGCCCAAGCTGTTGGGGTTGGAGCTGTCAAATTCTACGATCTGAAGACTGACCGTCGAAATGGTTATGACTTTGATTTGGAAGCAATGGTTTCCTTTGAAGGTGAGACTGGTCCATATATCCAATACGCTTACGCACGTATTCAGTCTCTACTTAGAAAAGCAGACTTCCAACCAAATGCTCAAGCAAGTTACAGTCTAAATGATGCTGAAAGCTGGGAAATTGTCAAACTTCTCCAAGACTTTGCCCGTGTCATCAAACGCGCATCTGTCAACTATGATCCATCGCTCATTGCCAAGTATGCAATCAGCTTGGCTCAGGCTTTCAACAAATACTATGCCCACACTCGTATCTTGGATGAAAGTCCAGAGCGTGACAGCCGTCTAGCCCTCAGCTACGCAACAGCTGTTGTTCTCAAAGAAGCCCTTCGTTTGCTTGGAGTAGAAGCACCAGAGAAGATGTGATTCAGTACTAACAATTGGAACTAAAGTTCCTAATTGTTAGACACTAGCCGCTTTTATGCGGACTAGCTAACTGCTTCACTAGTACTGTAATAGAAATAATATCGATTTCTATTACAGTACGTCGTAACTATATGGCGAATTGCCTAAACGCTTCATTAATGCATCCCAACAAATTATAGCGATTGGTTTAGGCGCATGTCCTAATCACTCAAATAACTTAATCATAAAGCAATCTAAGTAACTAACGCCAAATCCTATACGGACTTTAGCTTGGCGCTTTACTAGTCTTCATTAAAAATTGGACGGACGTTTCGGTTAAAGGTCCAGACCGTCTGACTTAATCTATCAGATACCTGTTCTGTTCGTCTAGTGACTTAGTTGAAAAGCGAAAATTTCTTTCGCTTTTCTTATGCCTTCAATTTTTTATCAAATCAGGAGAGATTTTATGAGCCAGTACGCTTATATCTTAGTTCTTATCAGTCTTGTCGTTCTTTTTCTTATCAATAAATACGAAAAAGAAAAACTTCAACAACTCCTTCAGGAACAGCTTCTGAGGGACGAATCTTTCAAAACAGACATACGCGAAAGGATCCAAACAACGGAAAATATCAATGATGTCATAGCCTACATCAATAAAGGGTATCGTTTGGGACTCCTGCTTTCTAAGGAAATCACTGAGCAACTGAAATAAGGGAATCCGAGAAGCTTTCTTCTCGGATTTTTTACTCTCATCAATCCCATTTCCTTGTGATAATCATATCTTTCATATGATTTTTCTGAAATTTTCTAAATTTTTCAAAAATTCTCTTGCATTTTTCATAAGTTTCTTGTAGAATAGTAGCTACCTATTCAGATTATTCTGAAAATTCAAAAACAGGAGGTTTTTATGTCACAAGTTACTTCATCACACCAATCTACCTGGACAAGCAAGCTGAAAGCAATGGGACCCGGGATCCTAATGGCTTCCGCTGCAGTCGGAGGTTCTCACATCGTATCCTCCACTCAAGCTGGCGGTTCTTATGGATGGTCTCTGCTTCTCTTGGTCATCTTAGCCAATGTTTTTAAATATCCATTTTTCCGTTTTGGTGCTGAATACACAGCAGATACTGGAAAGACCTTGGTTGAAGGCTATGCAGAAAAAGGAAAACTCTATCTCTGGATTTTCTTTATTCTCAATGTCTTTTCTGCCTTGGTCAATACTGCCGGTGTTGCCATCCTTTGCTCAGCTATCATTGCTAGCGCCTTTCCAATGATTGGTCTTAGTATCACTCAATGGTCTCTTATCCTTGTTGCTGTCATTTGGGCCATGCTGCTCTTTGGTGGCTACAAACTATTGGATGGTATGGCAAAATGGATCATGTCCGCCTTGACTATTGCAACTGTTCTTGCCGTCATCATTGCTGCAGTTAAGCACCCGGAATACAGCTCGGATTTTATCGAGAAAACACCTTGGCAAATGGCGGCCCTCCCCTTTATCGTTTCTCTCCTAGGATGGATGCCTGCTCCTATTGAAATCTCAGCTATCAACTCACTTTGGTCGGCTGAAAAGAAAAAGACCGTCAACTTTAATACAGAGGATGCTCTTTTCGACTTTAACGTTGGTTACATTGGAACTGCTATCCTAGCTGTATTCTTTGTGGCACTAGGAGCACTCATTCAGTATCCTACAGGTCAAGCAGTTGAAGCTGCATCTGCCAAATACATCTCGCAATTTGTGGGCATGTACGCCTCTGTCCTTGGCGAATGGTCTCGATATTTGATTACCTTCATCGCTTTCCTCTGTATCTTTGGGACAGTGATTACTGTCATCGATGGCTATTCACGTGTCAATCAGGCATCCCTTCAACTCTTGGCAAATCAAAAAGAGGATAATCGTAAATCTTTGAACATCTGGATGACTATCACAGCTATCATCGGTATCGTCATCATCAAGTTCTTTGCCGGTCAAGTTTCAACCATGCTCCGCTTTGCCATGATTGGATCTTTTCTTACAACACCATTCTTTGCCCTTTTGAACTATGTCTTGGTCACAGGTGAAAATAAAAATCTTCCTTCTTGGTTGAAACTCCTCGCCATTGCAGGATTGATTTTCCTCTTTGGATTTGCCATCTTCTTTATCTATGCACTTGCCATCGGAAAAGCAGGCTAGTTCACAAAGCAGCACCCTCGTCTGGGTGCTTTTTCTGCATTCAAAAGGCAGTTGAGAAAACCTAACTGCCTACTTGAACGATTCTAACTTTCTGAGTCCAATCCATATAAGTCCGCGATAATCGCTGCGACCTTTTTAATATCTCCCAGCATTCCTCTCATTTCAAAGTCAGCCAATACAGGGAAACCAAAGCGCTGGCTGTACTGCTTGGCAGTCAGACAGTACTGATTATTAAAATTGCGATTACCAGAGCCCACTACACCAAAACACTTACTGGCATTGTCTCCATAGGCGATAAAATCACCCACTGGAGTCGTTAAAATTTCAACATCGCCGTTATCGACACCATTTCCACCTTCTAGATAAGTTGGTAAAAAGGCGACATAAGGATGATCCATCTCAAAGAATTCTTGACCTTCCTTGACTAGATCCTTGATATGGATCTTTTGGACCTCAATCCCTTCGTACTGAGACAGGAGATAGTCCTTGAGTCGAGTTACAAAACTCTCTGTATTCCCACTCAAACTGATATACACTAAGGATATTTTTTTCATTTTGACCTCGATTTTTATGTTTACGATATAAAAAGAACTAACAAGATTGTAACTTGATAGTTCCCTTTTGTCAACTCTTATGCGAGCTCTTCTGCTTCAACTTCCTCAGCCAAATCTTTTTGTTGACGCCACATCTTGTAAAAGACAATGGCAAGGAAGACGACATTGATAACAACAAATAAAATCGTTGTTCCCTTTCCAAGGACTTCTGTTCCTAGTCGCAAAGTTTCATCACGGATGGCTTGTACAGCATCTTGCATACCCATATAAGTATAAATCGAACCAACAATGGCAAGCAAAACATAAGCAATGTAGGCATAATTTGCATATTGCAAATGATTACGAACCAAGAGTACAATACCTGCGACTACTAAAATCGCAGATAAAATAATCAAAACGATGTTAACAGTCGAATGCGATAATTCAGCTGTCTTATGTAGATAATTAATCGTATCCTCCAGCTGCTGAGCGCTAATACCTTGTACTTGTGCTTGACTGGCACCTAGTGCTTCTTTACTAGGTACTGGACTTAGTATTCCAAACAAAGACATAGCTGAAATCAATGCTGATAGGACTAATAAAACCCAAAGATAAATAGGTTTCTTTTTCATAATTTTTCCTCCTTAAGGTATTTTGGACATTATAGCATTTTTTGCACGTAAATACAAGTTTTACAGGGAACTTTCGACTTGTTTGCGATAAGCTTTTGGTGATTTTCCGCACAATTTACGGAAAACCTTGTAGAAATATCCAACATTGCTGTAACCAACAGCATAGCAAACATCTTCAATACTATCATTGGTTGAAAGCAAGAGCTGTTGCGCTGCCTTAATCCGCTGTTTGTTGAGCAATTCTGCGAAGGTTGAGTTGGTTTCTCGCTTGATTAACTGACCGAGGTAGACAGGATTGATAAAGAGATCCTTGCTGATATCCTTAAGCGAGAGCTCTTTCTGATAATCACGCCCGATGACTTCAAGAACACTCACCACATTTTCATTCATGCGGTACTGGCCAAAAAACTTAGTCAAGGTTTCTTTGATGTAGGCAACCAATTCTTTAAAGGAGTTAATAGCATGGATGGCTTTGACAATCTCGGTCATATCATCCGCTTTTAGATGCTCAAACAAGTGGAAGACATCCATGACAAACTGAGTAAAGAGTTGTTTGGTGATGGCCACGCGCGGTGTGTTCTCTAAGACAACCTTCTCCAGTAGGGTCAATTCTTCGATGATTTGATTGATATTTCCTTGGATAATCACGCGATAAATCGGTTCATAATAAGCAAATAAACTCTCGGATTTTTCTAGATTAACTGAACCGTAGAAGAGAGCTTTTTCTGCATTGATCTTCCATTTTTCAAAGGCTTGTTGGTAGGGCGCTACAAAAGGCGTTACTACGATTCCATCTAGTGGTTGATCAGAGATAAAAATCTGCCAGTCTTGACCTAAAACATAGTAAGGAATAGTGAAAGATCCTTGTTTTTCCTTTGAAAGGCCTATCCACCAGCTGTCTTTACCCGCTAAGAAGTTGATAAAGCCCTCTTCATCCAATTCTTGGCTGAGAGTTTGGCTTTGCTCCACCTTTTCCTGAAGCTGTCTCGCAATTTTTTCTAATAGATGACTCAACTCCACCTTATCCACTGGCTTCACTAGATAATCCACGACACTTAGGTTCATTGCTTTCTTGACATAGTCAAACTCCTGATAGCCAGACAGCAAGATATAATAGGTATCTGGAAGCAGCTCCTTCATCTCCTTGATCATCTCCAGTCCTGTCTTATCTGGCATGTTGACATCAGAAATGACCACATCTACTGGATTTTCCTTGACATAGTCTAAAGCATCATCAGCATGATTGGCTGTTGCGACGACTTTCATATCCCATTTTTCAAAAGGAATCAAGCGCTTGAGTCCCTCTGTCACCATGTACTCGTCGTCTACTAATAAAACTTTATACATTTCTACCCTTTCTATTCATCCTGGATAGTGATTCGATAGCGAACACCTTCTTGCTCAGCTGACTCTACACTGATTTGGTAGCGATCCCCAAAATAGAGGACAAAGCGTTCGTGTACATTCACTATTCCGATTGACTGCCGCTCACCGATGTAGCTTGCTTCGTGCTCAAAACTTCTCTGAGTTAGTTTTTCTTGCAAGCTAGCTAGTTTCTCAGCAGTCATCCCGCGACCATTGTCTACCACTAGGATTTCAACAAAACCTTGGCCCTTCAAAACCTTGATGCTGATTACATTGTCTGTTCGGCGGTGGTCAATACCGTGGGCAAAGTAGTTTTCGACCAATGGTTGAAGCGTAAACTTGGGAATCTTCATATTTTCTAATTCTGGCGCGATCTTAAAGCCATAGGCAACTGACTTTGGATAACGCACCATACAGAGATAGCTGTATTTGCGACAAAATTCTAATTCTTGTTTCAGCGTCGTTTCCCGCTCGTCGGAGATATTATTGCGTAGTAAACTGCTAAATTCATAGATAATATCCGCCAGTTCATCTTGGCTTTCCATGACGGCATACATGCGCAGAAACTCTAAGGTATTGTACATAAAGTGAGGATTGATTTGAGCTTGCAGTGCTCGCATATTGGCATCTTTTTGACTGAGCTCTAGCTGGTAAATATCGTGGATATTCTTTTCCAGTCGATCCAACATATCATTGGTGGTTTCTGCGATGAGGAGCAATTCCTGATCTTTTTCAGAAGTATCGATGCGAAGTCCCTCTTCTCCTTGAGCAATCACCTCGATAGAATCTACTAAATCTACGACCTGCCTTTGGTAATTGGAGAAGGTCTGCCTCAAGGTCACATATAAAATAATAATAAAGAGAACACTCAAACCAACAATGACAGCAGAACTGGTCAAAGTGCCCTTAAGAACAAAATCCTTAGGAACTGCTGATTGGACTTGATAGCCATGTGATGTCAAACCAACAATCCAATTTTCCCGTTCAGCTACTACATTTTCCCCTATATGAAACAATTCAGTATCAAAAGGGGAGGTGATCGTCACGGCCACAGGAATCAGACCGCGAGTATTATCAATTGCTTGGTAAAGTACATCCTGCGATAAAGAAATGTAGATAACACCTAGAGACTGATCGGAGTTAGGATCAAGTACTGGTATGGCAAAACTATTGGCTGCTGGTTTGAAATCCTCAGCAAGAATTTTCTCTCCGCTACGTTTCTCTCTAGTAGAAACGTAGACTTCCTTGTAGTCTTGCAAAACAATTGCAACACCTGTCACAAAGTCATTTCTTACATACAAATCATCAATGTTTTCATACAAGGATACTGAGACATAGGGAGACGCTTTACGTTGCAACAGCCAGTAAAAATAATCCGATGTACTCAGACTAAAATACTTGTAAATCCCTTCAATCCGTGCTCGATTTTCAACCAGTTCCTGCGCTAGCTGAGTCGACTCTCTATGGTAATATTCAATCTCACTCACTGTCCGAGTCGTCACACGTTGAGCTACTCGTTGAGCTTCTTTTTCACGAGAACTCCAGTCAGCATAGGAGAGCATGACCGCAAAGCTTGCAATGATGGCAATCATCACCAAGGTATAGATGCGCAAGAGCGAGTGGAGCCAGAACGGCTTCATTTTATTTTGTCGCCAATTTTTCATGGATACTTTCATATACGGGTTCCAACATATCACTGATAAAGAAATGCCACACACCAATTCCTACAAAAAAGAGGAGGGCAGGCATATAGTAACCAATTCCTACAAGCATGACCGTACCAAATAAAACCTTGGCAATTGCCGGTAAATTCATAAAAATCCCGATAAGAGCGAGTTTTACAGTATTTCGATAAGAGAGCTCATAGTGAACTTGGAGTTTCAATGAAACGGTATAAGCCAAAAAAACAAAGGCAACAACAAGGATATTGAGAAAGGTTGCCAAGAGATGGAAGATAGTCTGATGGGGCAATTGAACCAAAAGGTACAAACCATAGACTAAGACTAGATCCACAAGTACAAAACTGTAGAAAGCGAGGTTACTCTTGACAAAATTACTCTTATACAATTCCCAAGCTTCTTTCAAACTATAAGCCCGATAAGTATAACCGTTCTCTGCATATAAACTCATAAGAGTTGCACTAGCTGGTGCCAAACCAAAGACTACACCTCCTGCTAGTGTTAATAACCAGAAAAAAGCCGTCGCAATCATTCCCAAAAAGATACGATTAAAGACGAATTCTAGAAATTTTCCCATGCTACTCTCCTTAAACTAACGATGTAACTATTATATCATATTTCAAGCGTTTTCAAAAATATAGAACTCCCATTTACAATCCTCAAAAAGCGTGATACAATTGATTTTGACAGTTTTATATAAGGAGATTCTCATGAAGAAAAATATCTTAACTACCCTCTTAGCCGTCGTTCTCTACTTCCTCTGTCTAGGAATCGGAGTATTACTTGGACACTTGGTAGACTCAACGGGCAATATGTTCTATGCGCCTGCCTTTTCTGCCCTTGTCGGGGGTAGCGTCTACATGCTTCTTTTAGCAAAGGTTCCTCGTTTTGGAGCGATTACCACTCTCGGACTCTTTATGGCTCTCTTTTTTCTAGCTAGTAAACACGGCGCTGGCGCTTTTCTACCAGGACTCGCCTGTGGTCTTGCAGCGGATGCTATCGCTCGCCTCGGCAACTATAAAGATCGAATCAAAAACACCCTCTCCTTCCTCGTCTTTGCTTTTAGCACAAGTGGTCCTATCTTCCTCATGTGGATCAGTCCCAAAGCTTATGAAGCAACTCTACTCGCTCGTGGAAAATCCCAAGAATACATTGACCGTATCATGGTCGCTCCAGAGCTAGACAAAATTTTTCTTTTTGTCGCAAGCATCCTTCTAGGTGCCTTGATTGGGGCTTTGCTTGGGCAGTTTCTAAGTCAAAAAATAGCCGATAAAATGTAACGTAAAAGCCCTGAAGACTAGTAATACCTAGCTCCAGGGCCTTTTTGTATACAATCTTAAAATTCACTATAGATAAATTCTTGGATGTTCGAAAAATCGGTCACAAAACAATAAATCACGATACTTAAGATAACTGTATAGAAAAATAGTGTCCACAAGATTAAACGCTGTGTGTTAGTTAGCTTGGTTTGCAAATTTGTAAAGTTCTTTTTCAACTTCCATCCATCCTTTCACTCCAACGTGCATCACGTCAAATAAAAAGTAATCATCATACTCTCTGTTTCCATAGTTTAATACGGTTGCACCATGGCTTTTTGCGACATCTTCTATTTTTTTATAAGTTTTTTCCCGCATCTCTCTTGAGACACCTGTGTAGTCGTTCCATTTCCCGTTTACTGGGAAAATAATGACCTCAACTTCAATGCCCAATTCTTTAGCAACTGTCAAGAAGAGTTCCATATCTGAATATTCTGGTGACTCCAGGTAGCTCAAATCTTTGTTAGAATCTTTCAGCGATGCATAGCGATCTTTCAAGTAAGTATTGTAGTAGTTATTATCCACCGCATAGTCATTGTTGTCTGTTTTCTTTTTGACCTCTTCTACAAACTGATTCGTCATTTTCTCCCAATCATAGTCTGGGGTTTTATCTCCAAGCGAAGGATAATCTGATTTAGCATGTTTTTGATAAAAAGTCTGTTTGAGCTTAAAGGAATACATCGCATTCTCAAACTCTAATAGTTTTTTATCAACAATGATTCCTTTTCCATCTATGAAATAACTTTTATATTTTCTGTAGATGTCATTTTGTTGCTTGTTCCCTTTGGTAATCTCAATAATGCGATTGATTATTTTTTCTTTCGTTTCTTTGCTAATCTTGTCATTATCTAGCATGTGGAAAATATGTTCCTGAGAAGCCTTGTTCAAAAAGGCATCTTGATGGGTCCCATCTTTTTCAAACCACTGAACAGACTCTACTATAGCTACTTTTCGCTTAGTCATAGCTCCTTCAATAGAACCCAAGGTCGTAGCCTGAATGATGTTTTGAGAATAACTGGTCCCAATCTGCATGATATTAAAATCGTTGTAGTTAAAAATCTTATTTGGATGATAGTCTTCATTTATCGTCGCGACCAACTCTGAAGAACCCATTAGAACCAGTGTGTTGGGAGTGATATTGCTTGTTAAAATATCTCTACTTTTATACTTTTCATACGAGGTGCTATAACGAATACTGTTATCCTTGACTTTATAATAATCATCAATCTTCTTGACATACGTCACATTTAAAAGGGCAAGCGTCGCAATTACGAGCACAAGCGATAGTAAAAATGCTTTTAATTTAATCATCTCGTTTTATCCTATCCCTTCGATCTGTCCGATTTCTTTTCAATCTCTTATCTCTTTAAAATCGTAAGCAAGATTTTATAGGGTTCACCTGAAAAGATAAAGAAACCAATCATAACCAAATTCATGGTCACAAACCAACTTAGTAGCTTATACCATTTTTGGTTTTTATTTTTCTTATAAAAATTGCTTTTCTTTTGATACACTTCAAATCCAGCCATCAAGACACCATGGTAAAAACCATAGACAATGTAACTAGCACTAAGACCATGCCAAAAACCCATGACCAACATATTGACCATATAGGCATAGGTTGCATTGTGTAGTCTATTTTTAAACCATTTTTTCCTGATAACCTGCATCAATACTCTTGAAAACACAAAATCTCTCAACCAGGTCGACAAGGTGATATGCCATCTGGTCCAGAAATCCTTGATATCGACACTCAAGAAAGGTTTGTTAAAGTTCATTGGTGTCTGAATACCTAGAATATTACTACTTCCAACGGCCATTAGACTATAGCCCGCAAAGTCGAAGAACAGATACAAGGTATAGAGGTACATATACTTGATTGAGTAAACGACTGTGCCAGTATTATTTAGAGTGAGTAACATCTGGTAAACATAGGTTGATAAAACAACCTTGTAAAGAAGGCCTAGAACGATACGATATACACCGTCCCCTGCTAACTCCAGATACTCTTTTCGGGGCATGACCTCGTTTATCTCTTTTAAAAATCTCCTACTCCGATCAATCGGACCAGCACTAACTGTTGGGAAAAAGAGTAAAAACTGTAAGTAATCTTTTACACTGACTTTTTCTTTTATCAAGCCATCCGATATTTCTAGCATGATCTGAATGGTCTTAAAGGACATGTAAGAAATTCCAATAAAGGCCAACAAATGCAGAGAAGTCAAGGCAAAGACCTTATTGATTACTAAAGGAAGAATGGAAAGGAAAACCAGTGGTTTCAGCCTCTTTGCTTCTATCCTCTGTGCTAGAAAAACCAGAAAATATTGATAAACGACAAAGGCAAGCAAATAGACAATCATTGCTCGACTCTTACCATAGATAGCTCCTACAAATAAGAGGGAGAGCGTCAAAATATAGTAGTCCTTACGTTTTTCAAAAAAGTTTACCACAAAACCAATCAGTAAAACTACAAACAAGAGAAGGAAAAACTCATTCCCCTCAAAATAATTCATATCAACCGAACTCCTTTTTCATTTTCTCATCTCGCTTCAAGGTTTATCTTTCTAGTTTTTTCCTATCCTATCACCAGAGAGAGTTAGCTTTATCTATTATACCATAATTTAAAAACTTTAAATGCCCCTGTTGGCAGCTTCCTAGAACAAAAAAGAGCCCTTCGGCTCTTTTTATTTATGACTTAATTTCTTGGTCAAGAAATCTCCCAAGAACTGGATCGTAAAGATAATCAAGATGATAATGATGGTTGCTAAAACTGTCACATCGTGATTGAAACGGTTAAATCCATAAGCGATGGCTACGTTACCGATACCACCAGCACCAACTGCTCCCGCCATAGCTGTTTCACCAACAAGTGAAATCAAGGTCACAGTCGTCACACGAATCAAATCTGGAAGACCTTCTGATAGATAAACACCAACGATATCCCAGAAAGTCGCACCACTAGCCTGTGCCGCCTCAATGACACCACCATCTAGCTCAGCCAAGACAACCTGCACCTGACGAGCAAAGAAGGCAAAGACTGCAAAAGAAAGTGGCACAAGGGCTGCATTTGGCCCGATACTAGTCTTGACAATCAAGTGAGAGAGTGGAGACAAGATAGCCAAAAGGATGATAAAGGGAACCGCACGGAAAATAGAGGTAATCTTGTCTAAAATCCAAAAGATAACCTTATTTTCCAAGACACCGCCTGGCGCTGTCAAGACGAGGAAAAGACCTGCCACCAGCCCCAAGAACCCTCCGATGATGAAGGAAAGAACTGTCATATAAAGAGTTAGGTAGATGGCTGTTCCCCAGCCAGCCTGACCAGCCCAGCCCATCTTGTAGACATTTGGTAAATAGGTTTGAATCAATGATTCCATCTTACTGTCCTCCCTTCAATACTTTTAACTGCACACCAGCCTGACGGATGGCTTCTTGGGCACCTGCTAGTGCTGCTTTTTCTCCTGACAAGACCACAACCAATTCTCCAACAGGAGTGCCGTCGAGAATTTCGATATTTCCATAGAGGATATTAGCCGTTACTTGGTAATGTTTGTACAATTCATTCAAAAGTGGCTCATCTGTCGAAGCCCCTGCATACTTGAGCTGCACTAAGATACTGTTCTCAGATAAGTGCTCTACGATTTCTTGCTTCTCAATCTTAACCATGGCTTCATCAATACCTGTGGCAGTTGAGATAAAGTCCTGAGTCAAAGGTTGTTTAGGATCTGAGAAGATTTCAAGGACACTACCTTCTTCAATCAAACGGCCATCCTGCATAACTGCCACACGGTTAGCAATGTCTTTAACAATCTGCATTTCGTGTGTAATCAGGACAACGGTCAAGCCTAATTTTTGGTTCAAATCTTGCAACAAGGCCAAAATCTGCTTGGTTGTCTTAGGGTCAAGGGCAGAAGTTGACTCATCTGAAATCAAGATTTTTGGATCATTTGCCAAGGCACGCGCAATGGCTACACGCTGTTTTTGCCCTCCTGATAGTTGTGAAGGGTAGTTTTCGGCACGATCCGCCAAGCCAACCAAGTCCAACAACTTAGCCACTTTAGCTTTCTTTTCTTCCTTGCTGAGCCCAGAGTGTTTGAGGGCAAAGGCTACATTTTCCTCTGCTGTCTTTTGACTCATCAGGTTAAAATGCTGGAAAATCATCCCAATGTCTTGACGCTTACGACGCAACTGCTCTGCAGTCAAGGTCACCTTGCCGTCAAAAATCACATCGTTATCAATGGTAATTTTCCCAGCAGATGGCTTTTGCAAGAGGTTAATCACCCGTACAAGGGTTGATTTCCCTGCTCCAGAATATCCTACGATTCCGTAGATATCCCCTTCTTGGATGTGAATGGTCACATCCTTGACCGCTGTGATGGTTCTCTTCTTTTGGTGAAAGGTCACATCGATCTGATCTAACTTGATAATATCTCTACTCATAGCTTCTAATCAGCTCCTCTACTAATTCAATATGGGTGTAGTAATCGGCGATTCGCACGTTTTCATCTCCACCGTGGTCTCGGCTATTGGCATTTCCTAGACCGAAGGCCACCATTGGTACCTCTAGGGCATCAAAGACCGTATGCATAGGCCCTGTCCCCGCTGTTGTCGGTAAGACTGAAACGCCCTGTGGATAGAATTTCTTGGCCAACTCAATCACATTGAGAATGGCTGGCGCACTCATATCGCTTCGATAGCTCATCTCTCCCAAGGTATAGTATAATTCTACCTTATCAAAGCCATTTTTGTCTAGCTGTTTCCGAATTTTTTCCAGAACATCATGCGGTTCTAGACCAGGAACCAAACGAACCTCTAGCTTAGCACTGGCTTCTGCAGGCAAAATCGTTTTGACCCCTTGCCCTTGATAGCCTGACTGGATTCCTTCTATATTGAGTGCAGGTTCAAAAAAGAATCGTTTGAGAAAGGCAGCACGCTCCTCTTGTAAGAGAGGCAATTCCAAGCTATAAATGCGACTGATTTCCTCAGGATTGCGTTGGGCGTAAGTATCCACCAAGGCTAGTTCTCGTTCATTTGGCTCTTGAACATCCTCGTACAAGCCTTCTACCAAGATACGGCCATCTGCTGCACGCAGGCTACTTAAGGCCTGGATGAGATACCATGGTGCTGACTCCACAACTCCACCATAACTCGAGTGGATATCCACATCAGCACTTTTTACCTTAGCATCAAATGTCACAATCCCTTTGTTTCCGCCAGAGATTTCCAGCTGCTCCAAGGCGTTCTTTGTACCTTGTTCCCAGACTAGCAAATCCGCCCCACGAAGTTTGTCTGCGTGTTTCTCTAAATACTTATCTAGATCCATGGAAGCAGACTCTTCTGCCCCTTCCATGATAAAGCTGATATTGACCGGCAGATCATCATGGTGTTGCATATATTTTCTCAGAGCACTCAAACGAGCCGTGATATGCCCCTTGTCGTCGTCAACACCACGCCCATACATAAAGCCATTTCGTACAGAAAGGGTAAAAGGATCCTCTGTCCACACCTGATCACCATCCGCTGGCACGGTGTCATAGTGGTTATAGAAGATCAAGGTCTTAGCATCTGGACGCGAACTCTTGAAATGCGCCATGACAAAGGGAGCCGTGTAGCTCTCATCAATCTCCACTTCAGCCCCTACGCTCTTGAAAATCTCACCCAGATAGTTTGCGACTTCCTTGAGCCCAACCTGCTGGGCAAAGACTGATTTCTTGGAAATCAAGGTACGCAAAACTTCAAAATAATGCTGGGTGACATGATCCTTTTCAAATTTTTCAATCTGTTCTTGTTCACTAGGAAAAACCATATTCTCTCTACCTTTCTATGAACGTATAGTCTTCTTTACAATCCATGCTCTAGACAAAAGTAAGAGGTGGAAACTCTCTCCCACCTCCCTGTGTCTTATTACCAAACTGGTTGGTCCAAACCGTCTGATGTTTCTTCGATAACTTTTTTCACTTCATCAGTGTGGTAAGCTGCGATAATTTTCTTGATGGCATCAGCCTTAGGTGATGATTCCCAATCTTTTTTCGCAACGATGATGTTGTACCATTGTTTTGAGTTTTCATCAGCTTGTTCTTTGAAGAGTGCTTTTTTGTAGTCCAATTTTGCTTCTGTAACGAAGGTATTGTTTACAACGGCAGCATCAACTGATGACAATGAACGAGCCGTTTGGCTAGCGTCCAATTCAGTAATCTTCAAGTTCTTTGGATTTTCTTTGATGTTTGCGATAGTAGCAAGTTCAGTTCCAGAAACATCCAATTTAATCAAACCAGCTGATTGAAGCAAGTAAAGCGCACGGCTTTCGTTTGTTGCATCGTTTGGCACAGCGATTTCGCCGTTATCTGGGATTTCTTCCACTTTCGTGTACTTGTTTTCTTCCCCATTTTTACCTGAGTAAAGGCGGATTGGTGAGATGTACGTATCTGCAATCGCTACAAGATCTTTCCCGTTTTCTTTGTTCCAGTTGTTCAAGAAGTTGTAGTGTTGGAAGGCGTTCAAGTCTACTTCGCCATCGGCAGTTGCCTTGTTTGGTTGAGAGTAGTCAGTGAACTCTGTGAATTCCAATTTAATACCATCTTTTTTAACCAATTCTTGGATTTTATCCCAACGTTTTTCTTCAGAACCGCTACGGTTAACTGTTGCGATTTTAACAACTGTTTCATTGTCCGCTTTCTTTTCTGAATTTCCGCAAGCTGCAAGAGCCAAACCTGCGACTGTAGCGATAGCTGCTACACCGAGCCATTTTTTGATTTTCATAATCGTTTCTCCTTTAAAAATAATACCGTAATAGTATCTCATACTTTATTTGATTTAGCAAATTGTTATTAGATAGGCAGACATATAGTTTGAAACTATATACCTCCAGAATGGAAAACCATCCATCTACCAGAGAATGGATGATTTACAAACTTATTTGATATCAGCTTCTGCTGGGAGGTAAGTGTCTCCGAAGAATTGTTTAGACAATTTTTCAAGAGTTCCGTCTTTGTAGAGTTCTTGGATACGTTTGTCTACAAATGATTTCAACTCATCTTGACCTTTAGCAAGAAGTGGGTATACGTAAGGTTGTTGGTCGCTTGGAAGCTCAATCACTTTCAAGTTATCCAAACCTTGGTTTTTGATAACTGTTTCAACACCGATTTTATCAAAAATCTTGTAGTCAAACTGACCATCGCTCAAACGAGACATGATTTGTTGGAAATCAGCCTTGGTGTAGTTAAGAACCGTTGGATTGTCTGCGTGTTGTTTGTTATAGTCTTCCAGTTGTTTAGCTGTTGTTGTTCCTTGAACGACTTCAGTAGATTTTCCACCAATATCATCAAGAGACTTAATACTGTTATCGTCTTTCTTTACAACGAGAACGTTAGGATTTTTAGCAGTTGGAGCCGCGTAAAGGTATTTTTCAGCACGTTCTTTGGTGTAGCTGATGTTGTTCACAGCCATTTGGTAGCGATCAGCGTCAAGGCCCGCAAAGACACCTGACCACTCTGTCTTTTCAAACTTGACATCGTATTTGTCAGAGTCTTTAAAGATAGCACGAACTACTTCAATCTCATAACCAGTCAACTCACCGTTGTCTTCATAGTTAAATGGTTTTGGTGAAGCGTTGGTCGCTACGACAATTTCTTTCTTACCAGGTGTTGCTGTTTCGCTAGATGCGCTATCTTTCTTATCTCCACCTGAGCAAGCTGCTAGCACACCTGCGGCAACGAGTCCTAAGGCAGCAAGAGATGAATATTTGACGATTTTTTTCATGTCATTTCCTCCAAAATAGAATACTGTACTATCTTAACAGAAAATATTTTTTTTCGCCATTATATGATATCTATCTCGGTGATAGGTTTTTTTTATGGCTGACTAAAAGACCAGACGCAAGACTGCAATCAAGACTACTCCAAAGAGTACCGTGCCCACTAGATTGCGGTAGCGAAAGGCTACCCAAGCCGTTGGAAAGACTGCTAAAAAGTCTAGCCATTTGATTTGAGGAAAGCTTCCAACCTTACCTGTCACTACGCTTGAAAGGATCAAGGCAAAGATAATGGAAACAGGTAAAAACTTCAAAAAACGCTCAACGATAGCTGGCAAACCCTTGTACTTAACCAAGATGAAAGGAATCATACGAGGAATCCAAGTCACCAAGCCAGAGAAAATAACTGCTAATAAAAGATACTTACTGACCATCTAAGACCACCCCCATAGTACAACCTAGCAAGGTCGCAAACAGAACAGCTAGCGATTGAGATACCACTGTCAAGAGCAAAAAGAAAGACAGCGCAACAACTGCTAGGATCATCAGCAGATTACGGCCAGGAACCCGTCTTTGCATAATCTGGAATTGCGAAGTAAAAATCCCGATAAACATCCCAACAAGGGCAAAGTCCAAGCCAAAGACTTCAGGATTTGGAAGAAGGCCACCTAAAGCTGTCCCCGCAACTGTCCCAACAAACCAAGCTACATAACTGTTGAGATTGTTCCCATGCATCCACATGGGATGGACCTTGTCTGTATGGGCTAATTCTCCCATCAAAACCCCGTAAGTCTCATCTGTCAAGAGGCTCGACATCCCGATATTTTGCCAGAGACTGGTATGACGGAAATAAGTCGACGCATGCAGACTCAACAAGAAGAGACGCAAATTGATCAAAAAGACCGTCATGGCAATGGCCGCCACAGGCGCTTGGACCGCAATCAATGCCAACATGGCAAACTGGGCACTCCCAGCATAAACAAATAGGCTCATCAAGCCCATCTCAACAGGTGTCACATGGGGAGCGCCGATAATCCCGCAAGCTAGACCGATACTAACATAGCCAAGGGCAGTCGGCATGGCAGCCTGAACACCTTCCCAAAATCCTTTTTCTTTCATCTCTCTCCTCTTATTTTCTTCGTTTGAGGCTGTTCATGGTCACAGCCACAGCAAGGAATATTATAACACATTCATAGAAGAGAAAAAAGTTTAGAGTTTGAAACTTAGAGCTAGTAAAAAATGCTGAAATACCATGAGTGTTATTAATGCATCCTAAACTGATCCACCCGAATAGTATACTTTTTATCTTCAATTTCTTTAGCATCTTCATCTTCTGTCGGATAAACATCGATCCAAAATTCTCTACTTTGTCCTTTCAACTTGACTTTATAGCGATAGCCGTCATCGTATAGTCCTACCGGATCAGTGGTCATGGACTGGTAATCTGGAAGAGCTTCAATTTCTTTTTTTATAGTATGGGATAGATTGTTGAGCACTACATATTGCTCCCCTTTTGAAGCTACAGGAATATGAGCTGTCGCTTCTTCCAAGCGATGCGATTTTGAAAATGTGAATCTTACTTGACCTGTATGGCCCTTCAAAGAAATATTTTCATAATCATAGAAAAGGCGTCCCGTTTTATAGAAATAAGGGTCTTCAGAACGCCAAGTATCTCGATAGGCCATCTCTGTTTCCTCCACTACTTCGCTAGCCTCTCCAAACACTTCTTCAAAGGATTTAAGGGACATATTGAATGAAAGGGATTCAAACAAAACCAGTTGTGTCTTTTTGATATTCTGGCAAGCTGTTAAAAGCATGAGTAAAGCTCCAAGAGCAAGCAGACTACTGATTATTTTTGTAAATTTCATATTTCTACTATACAAAAAAACTCTAGAATTGACAAACTTTGATAGAGTGGGATTCCGTGATTGATTTTAAAATTACTTTTTCATTTAAGATAACAAAGAATTGAGCAAGGACTATTATTAGATATTTTAGATAAAGAAAAAGACTGGGAAGCCAGCCTTATCGTATGAACAAAAGTTAAATCAGAAATCCCTACTAGATGCTCTCACGAATATTCAAGAGCATGACAAATGCGGTTAGGAGTAATAGCAATAGAATAAAGCTGACCGCTAGGGTTCCAAAACTTGTAGCAATCGTTACGAAAACGATTGTGAATAGACTTGGTAAAACAACCGTAATAGCAGCAATAGAGGATTGAACCGCTCCCATTGACTCCTCAGGTATTTGTTTAAAGACGAGTTCTTGCAATCTAGGAGAGAGTATACCTGCGATGAAGGCATCCAAGGAGCTGAAAACCAGAATCAAGCCAAAATGAACTGTGGCAAATCCTACTAGAAGGAGTAACTGGATGGCGACCGAAGCGTATAGAGCTGTTTTTATAGAAATCGTATTTTTCAGATAGCCGCTCACAAGACTTCCGACAATAAGTGCTGATAATTCTAGTGTTGATAACAAAGCGAGTGATTGACCAGTTTGTAAATTCAAAAACGGTTGGTTTCTTAAAAAAAGAGTCGAAATAGGAACAGTGACATTGATCACAGCTTGGCTGATAGAGACGATAAACAAAATGAAGATCACTCTATCCATATTCCAGATCAATTTCGATGATTGGAACAAATGCTGGCAAAACGATTTTACAGAAAGACCTTCTTGATAGCTAATTGTTTTTTCAACTTTCAAAAGATCATTTTTTATGAAAAGAATACCTACAAATGCTATCAGAAACGTCAGAGCGTTTAGCAAGGAAATAAACTGAATGGAAAGAATTCCTAGTAAAATCCCTCCTAGAATATTACTGATTGTCCGAACTAAACTAACTGTTGATTGTTTAAAGCCAATGGCTTCTGTCAGATGTTCTTTCCCAATGATTCTTATAAAAATAGGAGTTAGCATGGCTCCTGAAAAATAACTCAATGTATCCGACAAGAGGTTCATCAAACAAATAAAGAATACGAGCCATAAGGAAAAGGACTGCCCTGAAAGCGAAAGTGCCACTATAGAATAAAGTACAAATTTGACAAAACTAATAACCGTGTACTTTAGGACACGATGATGTTGAAAATCCGCCAAAACTCCCATAAAGATTTGCAGAACTTGAGGAACAGTCTCTGAAATCGTAATGAGTAAAATTGCCAAGGGGGCAAACGAAGCATCTGCCACATAATTCAAAAAAGCAAGATAAAAAATCGTATCCCCAACCGTTGAAATCCACTGGTTGATGGTTAATTGCCTAAAATCTCTATTCTGAATAAATACTTTCATCGCAACTCCTTTTTAGTTCAAATGGGAAGTTTTCCCCCGCAAGATAGACCGGTATTATTGAGCACCCAAAATTACAGCAACGGTAAAATTTGCCCAATGCCGTTGTAAACTATATGCAGTCCAATAGACCAATAAATGGACTTTGTTGCTCTAAATAAGACTGCAAATATGAGGCCACCACCCATATATGAGAAAAAGTCTGTCAAGACCCAACCATGATTACTAATATGCAATATCCCGAATAAAACAGCAGAACCAAGCACATCCAGTCCCCATTTCTTACCTTTTTCCAGAGCAGTCATCACCAATCCACGATAAATCATTTCTTCAAAAATGGGACCTGCAATTACAGGATAGAAAAAATACATCAAAAATGCCGTAGCTCCTTTAAAATTTGGAGCAGCAAGTTGATAAGCAATTTCATTTTTGGTAGATGGGAAAAGATAAAATGTGACGAAATTCCAAACAACAAAAGCAAGCAGAGCTAAAAAGGAATAGAAAAGATAGGATCCTTTAAACTTTCTACTGTTGATTTTCTGCCATTTCCCCGACCAAATCATAGCAATAAGAGCAAATAAAACCACAAGAAAATTCAACAGCATATCCGACAGATAATAGGCAAAGTCAGATAGACCAGTAACAAGGTCGCTGTGTAAGATCAGACGAATGAAGAACTGGTCAGCAATGACAAGTAAAACGGCTATAATAAAGTAGTGGTGTGAAATTATCTTTTTCATATTTCACCTTTCTAAAACCCAAACACCAATAAGCTGATGATGATTAAAAAGGTATTCCACAAGATGTGGAGTGCCATTGACCAATAAACTGAACGAGTATAACGAAATAGCATACAGAATAGCAGCCCTGCTCCTGCATAAATGATGAAGTCTGTTAACACCCATCCATACTGTAAAACATGAATGAGACTAAAAAGAGTAGAGGAAACGATGACATCAACATAGTATGTTTTAAATTTAGCTAGAGCTGTCATCAGAAGACCACAAAAGACCAATTCTTCAACTATCGGAGCAATGAGACTACCATAGAGAATACGCGTTATAAAGTAACTAATTCCCGTCAAATTAGCTGCTTCTTTCACAATTGCACTCCCATTTTGCGTACTAGGAAAGATCCGAGTCGTTATATTTACCCACAAAAACATCAATATAAAGGAAAGAAAGAAGATACCTAGATACGACCAACGGAACTGGAATCGACCGTACTCTTTCCAACGTTGACTCTTTACAAGAACCACAGTAGCAACAATTCCCTCAATTACTATCAATAAAATTTGCATCCCATAAAATCCAAAATCGGATAATTGGTTCACCGAATCTAATTTTGCTACAAGATTAAAAATCAAGTAATAGGACACGAGCACCAAAATGGTTGCTAGGTGAAATTTCGTTTCTTTCCTTTTCATAGTTGATCCTTTTAAGTTTTATTTACGTCGTCTTTCAGCCAAACCTTCCCAGAGACCTTTCATCCAATCAAAAGCTCCGTAAGGGCTTGGTCCAATACCTCCGCCTCCCCAAATCGGTAAAGCAATTCCACCACCATTGCCTGGGTTAACCACAAGGCTTCCTCCGTAAACTGCCTCTAACTCCACTTCTGTTAGTTCCATTGTTTCTGCAAATTGTAAATTTAACATCATTTACATTCCTTCAATTATTTTTCTTTGTAAACCACTTCTGTGACCTAGGATTTGCTTCAAATGTCTTACAAAGATAGTATAACACGGAAATCACCACATTTTAGAAAATCGCATATTTGACATTTTTTCTTATGTAAATTTCAGATTTGCGATTTTGGTGAATTTGATTACTTCCCTTAGTTTGAAGGAAAATGCTCATCTTCTTTAAAAACTGCCACAATAATTTCTCAAAAACATCGTATGGTCGGAGCATGCTCCCCAACTCGGCTTCAAAGATTGGGATGTAAGAGAAAAGCTTACGCTCCATGAACTCTGATATGATATTCAGATAGCCACTTTTCATATACAGTCTATTGTGTACCAATTCTTTAAATTCCTTGGATTTTTCAAGTAAAGAGGTTGATAAAAAGATCAAGTCTTGATCACTCAAGAAAGGCATAGTATTGCAAAAAAGATAGAGTTCAAACCAGGTCCAAGACTCAATAGCATAAAGATAGGTGGTCAAAAACTCGCTATCCTCCTCTGCTAGCGGATAGTTTTTATCCAAGGAATGGATGGCATCTTTGATCACGATGGCATTCAAACGACGATAGGTCTGCGCCATCTGTTCTTGCTCGACTTCCTTCAACAGTTGCTCTAATCCTGCTATATCTTGATGAGCAAAGCGATCCACAACCTTTCGACCGATTCGCATATGGGGAGATTCTTGGTAGTTGTTGAGTTTATGCCCAAACTCGTCGAAGGTCACATTAATCCTTTGGATAGCTAGGATCAGCTTATCCGCAGACAGCATAGACTGCCCTAGTTCGAACTTGGATAGCTGAGATGCTGTCAAGCCATCACAAGCCACATCTGACTGCTTGAGTTTCCTCGCTAGGCGCAATTCCTTGTAAAATTCTCCCAATTCCTGTTTTTCAATCATGGCTAAACTCCCTTTAAAGATTCCCTTTACTATTCTATTCGTAAAAAATTTTACTTTTTTATCATATTATAAAATATTTTATCAAAAAAGCCAGCTCAAAGCTGACTCTTTATTCTATGGTATCAAAGGCGAGACTTGGTTTGGCGTTGAGATCCAAGCCTGCAAAGTTTTCTTTGTTCCACTCGCTGACGCTGGCATAGGCAATCATGCCTGCATTGTCTCCGCAGAGGCGCAGGGGTGGGATAATTACCTTGACATCTGTGATTTCAGCTGCTAGACGTTCTCTGAGGCCTTTATTAGCTGCCACGCCACCTGCTACGACTAGAGTTTTAACAGGGTATTTTTCTAAGGCCTTCTTGGTTTTGGCCATAAGAATATCCATGACTGCTGCTTGGAAGGAAGCTGACAAATCTTCCTTGGATAAAGTTTCTCCCTTTCGCTCGGCATTGTGGTGAAGATTGATAAAGGCAGACTTCAAACCTGAAAACGAAAACTCCAGATTATCTTCCTTAATCATGGCACGAGGGAAATCATACACATCCTGCCCTTTATGAGCTAGCTCGTCAATCTCGCGACCTGCTGGATAGGTCAAGCCCATGACACGGCCGACCTTGTCATAGGCCTCCCCAACTGCATCGTCTCGTGTCTCTCCAACAATCTTGTAATCGCCAGCCTCTGATACATAGACCAACTCGGTGTGTCCTCCGCTGACCAAGAGGGCTAGCAAGGGAAACTCCAAAGGCTCCACACTCTGAGCTGCCATGAGGTGACCAGCCATGTGATTGACGGGGATAAGTGGCAGGCCATGCGCCCAAGCAAAGGCCTTGGCAGCTGACAAACCAACTAGCAGAGCTCCAACCAATCCTGGTCCGTAGGTGACCGCAACAGCTGTTACGTCCTCTTCTCTAATCCCTGCTTCTGCTAGAGCCTCCTCGATACAGGCTGTAATGACCTCGACATGGTGACGACTAGCCACTTCTGGCACTACGCCACCGAAACGTTTGTGACTCTCAATTTGACTTGCAATGACATTGGACAAGAGCTCATCGTCGTTTTTCAAGACAGCGACACTGGTCTCGTCACAGGATGTTTCAAATGCTAAAATATATCTATCCTTCATCTATTTCTCTCTTCATGATGATGGCGTCCTCGACTGGGTCATGGTAATAGGACTTTCGCTCAGCGATGACCGCCATCTTTTCTTTCTTGTAAAATGCTTGCGCTCGATGATTTGACTTTCTGACTTCAAGGAAAATTTCCTTATCTGTCGGCAATGTTGCAAACAAGGCTGATGCAATTCCCTGACCCTGATAGGCTCCCTTGACAGCGATTTGCAGGACTTCTGCCTCAAAGAGATTCTCCTGCACAGCTAAAATACCTATCATTTCTGCTCCCTCATAAGCCAGAGCGTACCAAGTCTGGTCTTGGGACAGGTCTGCTTGGATTTGTTCCAGCGTCCAAGGACTGACTGGGTAAACATCTGCCATGACAGCGTAGATGGCTTGAGCCAGGTCAGGTTGCTGTTGAATTCGTTTGATTTCAATCATAGGCGTTTAATGTAAGATTCGCCAGACTCGGTGTGATTTTTAAGCCAATTTTCCTCAGCCTCAACTCGTTTGAGGTAATTTGGCACAAAGTCGTGCAAGGAGTCTGCTTCCTTATCCCAGGCCCAAAGAGCTAGATTAGCTGCATTTGGCAAGGTTTCTTGGTAGCTGGCTTGTGGTAGTTGTTCTTGGATTTGTTCCACAAAGGCTCCAACTTCTCCGAAAAAGGTTACCTGTTCAGCATCCTTGACCTGCTCTAGCACTTCCGCAAAGGACAGGTGTGCTTCTGGCATAACAGGTTTGGCATTTTCATAAAATCCTGCATAAACATTGTTGCGACGAGCATCCATCAAAGGAACCACCAAGCCTCCTTGTTGGCGTGGCACCAGAGCCAATAGGCTAGACATACCAACTAACTCAATGTTCAGGGTATGAGCCAAGGTCTTGGCAGTCGCCACCGCAATTCGCAAGCCCGTGTAGCTACCTGGTCCCTCTGCCACCACGATTCGGTCCAAATCCTTGGGTGTCCAATCCAAACTTGACATCAAAAAATCGATGGCAGGCATGAGGGTGATACTGTGATTTTTCTTGATATTGATCATAGTCTCGGCAAGAACCTGCTTATCCTCTAAAATGGCTAGAGAAAGAGCCTTGCTAGACGTATCAAAAGCTAATACTTTCATAACACATTCCTATCTTTTTGTCTGCTTACTATTATACTACAAAAGCTGACGCATGGGAATTTTCTTTCTCTCCAAACAAAAAGCCCTGCCACTTAGACAAAGAGGAAAGCACAAAAATTTTAAAAAAGTTGTAGATTTTTCTATCTTTTCCGAATATATAAGTGAACAAGAAAATTGAAAGGATCTTCGTAAGAAATTTGGATAAGTCATGCTAGATAAAAGGCACATTTTTAGAAGGGTAAACTTTTTTCTCTTCTTCGGCTATAGCCTGCTCTATCTTCTAAATGATTTAAACATAACTAGGATCTCCTTACCAGTTGATTTATCGGTTTGTATTGTTTTCTTTTTATGTTTCAACTCGATTTTCGATGCGAGAA
This sequence comes from Streptococcus oralis, assembly GCF_003943415.1. Taxonomy (GTDB): domain Bacteria; phylum Bacillota; class Bacilli; order Lactobacillales; family Streptococcaceae; genus Streptococcus; species Streptococcus oralis_BJ. Next base: position 275,573 of record NZ_RJPK01000002.1, read on the forward strand.
ATCATCATCGAAACAATAAAGAGCTCATCTAAAAATAGAAAAATCCGCCCCATCTATCAAGACGAGGTGGATTTTCTGTATATTTAGATGAATAATTGAGCTCAAACATTTAAACCAAAATGAAAAACGAGCCAGACAACATAGGTGACAAGAAGCAGAAATATAGAGTAGAGTGTTACAAAGGTCAGCTTCCAAAGGAATTTTGTTTTTCGGTGCTCTAGATATGTAAAAATAAGATTTCCTCCATAAACACAAGCTACAAAGACTACAAACATCAAGAGGCGAACCCCAATCGCAAATTCAAATAAACTAAACATCCTTAATCCTCCTTGTTTTAAAAGCTATAGGAAATATTTCCATCCATAAACTTCCCTTTCTCTTTCCATTATAACACCTAAGTGCTCTCCAACCAAATTCTATCTATCTTTTTGCTCCCTCTTCCCCTCACGACTTTCTCATTTTCCGTCTTTTACTAATTTTTCATTTTGTGGTATAATTGAAATAATTGTAACGAATCAAGGTCAATCTAGACACAAAATGGAATGAAATCAAGCAAATCTCTACTAAAAGTTTGGAATAAGCTGACCTGTAAAATAGAAAGGAACTATATGATTTACAAAGTTTTTTATCAAGAAACAAAAGAACGTAGCCCACGTCGTGAAACAACACGCTCACTTTACCTAGACATCGATGCCAGCTCAGAACTTGAGGGCCGTATCGCTGCTCGCCAACTTGTCGAAGAAAACCGCCCAGAGTACAACATCGAATTCATCGAACTCTTGTCTGACAAATTGCTAGATTACGAAAAAGAAACTGGCGCTTTCGAAATCACGGAGTTCTAATATGGCCTACACTCTTAAACCTGAAGAAGTCGGCGTTTTTGCCATCGGTGGTCTGGGAGAAATCGGGAAAAACACTTACGGAATTGAATACCAAGACGAGATTATTATCGTCGATGCTGGGATTAAATTCCCAGAAGATGACTTGCTGGGTATCGACTACGTTATCCCTGACTACTCTTACATCGTGGACAATATCGACCGCGTCAAGGCTGTTTTGATTACCCACGGACACGAGGACCACATCGGTGGGATTCCTTTCCTGCTCAAGCAAGCAAATGTCCCTATCTACGCTGGGCCACTTGCCTTGGCTTTGATCCGTGGAAAACTCGAAGAACACGGTCTCTTGCGCAACGCCAAACTTTACGAAATCAACCACAACACTGAGTTGACCTTTAAAAATCTCAAGGCAACTTTCTTTAGAACAACCCACTCCATTCCAGAGCCTTTGGGGATTGTCATTCACACTCCTCAAGGTAAAATCGTTTGTACGGGTGACTTTAAGTTTGACTTTACTCCAGTTGGGGAACCAGCGGACTTGCACCGTATGGCAGCCCTTGGTGAAGAAGGCGTTCTCTGTCTCCTCTCTGACTCGACAAATGCGGAAGTACCAACCTTTACCAACTCTGAAAAAGTCGTTGGCCAGTCTATCATGAAGATCATCCAAGGCATTGAAGGACGCATCATCTTTGCATCCTTTGCCTCAAATATCTTCCGTCTCCAGCAAGCAACAGATGCTGCTGTTAAGACTGGACGCAAGATTGCGGTCTTTGGTCGTTCTATGGAAAAGGCCATTGTCAACGGTATCGAGCTTGGCTACATCAAAGCTCCTAAGGGAACCTTTATCGAGCCAAATGAAATCAAAGACTACCCTGCAGGCGAGGTTCTGATCCTCTGTACAGGTAGTCAAGGCGAGCCGATGGCGGCCCTCTCTCGTATCGCTAACGGAACCCACCGTCAGGTGCAACTCCAACCCGGCGATACCGTTATCTTCTCTTCTAGCCCAATCCCTGGAAACACCACTAGTGTCAATAAGCTGATTAACATCATTTCTGAAGCTGGTGTCGAAGTCATTCACGGAAAGATTAACAATATCCACACCTCTGGACACGGTGGTCAGCAAGAGCAAAAACTCATGCTCCGCTTGATTAAGCCCAAATACTTCATGCCTGTCCACGGTGAATACCGCATGCAGAAAGTCCACGCTGGACTAGCGGTGGATACTGGTGTTGAAAAGGACAATATCTTTATCATGAGCAATGGTGATGTGCTTGCCCTTACTGCTAACTCAGCTCGTATCGCTGGGCATTTCAACGCCCAAGACATCTATGTCGATGGAAATCGTATCGGTGAAATCGGTGCTGCTGTCCTCAAAGACCGTAGAGATCTATCTGAAGATGGTGTCGTTCTAGCAGTCGCAACTGTTGACTTCAAATCTAAAATGATCTTGTCTGGTCCAGATATCCTCAGCCGAGGTTTTGTTTACATGCGAGAGTCTGGAGACTTGATTCGCCAAAGCCAGCGTATCCTCTTCAATGCAATTCGTATCGCACTGAAGAACAAAGATGCTAGCGTGCAGTCTGTCAATGGTGCCATCGTCAACGCCATTCGTCCTTTCCTCTATGAAAATACAGAACGTGAACCGATTATCATCCCGATGATCCTCACACCAGACGAAGAAGAATAAATCAACAAAACAGCTCCGTCTTCGGAGCTGTTTTTTCTATGCTTTCTTTTCTTGATTTTTAGAAATACTACGATTTTTACCTTCAAGATAGACCATCAAAATAGAAATATCTGCAGGGTTTACTCCCGAAATACGGCTGGCTTGGCCGATGGTTTCTGGATTAATGAGTTTGAACTTCTGGCGGGCTTCGGTTGCGATAGAATCAATGTCATCCCAGTCAATGTTAGCTGGAATACGTTTTTCTTCCATGCGTTTCATCTTGGCAACCTGATCCATGGCTTTGGAAATATAGCCTTCGTACTTGATTTCTGTTTCAATCAATTCGATGATCTTGTCATCCAAGTCCTCTGCAGCTGGACCGATGAAAGCAACCACATCTTGGTAAGAGACTTCTGGGCGACGGAGAAATTCCTTGGCCGTTACTGCATCAGTCAACGGTTTGAAGCCCATCTCCTCAACCTTGGCATTGGTTTCCTTGACTGGCTTGAGTTTGATGCTATCTAGTCGCTTCATCTCATTGTCAAATTGGTTTTTCTTAATCTCAAATCGAGCCCAGCGTTCATCATCCACAAGCCCAATCTCTCGACCCATCTCGGTCAAACGCATATCAGCATTGTCATGGCGAAGGATGAGACGGTATTCAGCACGGCTGGTCAAGAGACGATAGGGTTCAATGGTCCCCTTGGTCACCAAGTCATCAATCATGACCCCAATATAACCGTCATTGCGCTTCAAAATCAACTCAGGTTTACCTTGGATTTTCAGAGCCGCATTGATACCAGCAATAATCCCTTGGCCTGCTGCCTCTTCGTAACCTGACGTTCCATTTGTCTGACCAGCAGTGAAAAGACCTGAGATTTTCTTGGTTTCCAGAGTCGCACGCAACTGATGAGGCAAGACCATATCATACTCAATGGCATAACCTGTTCGCATCATCTCTGCATTTTCCAAACCTTTGATAGAATGAACCAAGTCACGCTGGACATCCTCAGGCAGACTGGTTGAAAGACCTTGCACATAGACCTCCTCTGTGTTACGTCCTTCTGGTTCAAGGAAGAGCTGATGGCGTTCCTTATCCGCAAAGCGCACAATCTTATCCTCAATCGACGGACAGTAACGAGGCCCCACTCCCTTGACCACACCTGTAAACATAGGCGCACGGTGGAGGTTATTTTGGATAATTTCATGACTGGTACCGTTGGTATAGGTCAACCAGCATGGCACCTGATCCTTGACATAGTCTTCATCACGTGACGTGTATGAGAAGTGATTAGGCGCTTCATCTCCTGGCTGAATCTCTGTCACGTCGTAGTTGATAGAAGAGGCCTTGACACGTGGAGGGGTTCCTGTCTTGAAACGACCGATTTCGAGGCCCAGTTCCTTGAGATTGTCAGCAAGGTTAATAGAAGCTAGGCTGTGGTTAGGACCTGACGAATACTTGAGATCCCCGATGATGATTTCTCCACGGAGGGCAGTCCCCGTTGTCACAATTACAGCCTTAGCAGCATACTCTTGATGGGTCGCCGTCCGCACACCAACAACCTTACCATCTTCCACCAAAATCTCATCAATCATGGTTTGACGAAGGGTCAGATTTTCTTGATTCTCAACTGTCTTGCGCATTTCCTTAGAGTAAAGCTCCTTGTCAGCCTGCGCACGAAGGGCGCGAACAGCAGGTCCTTTCCCTGTGTTGAGCATCTTCATCTGGATGTAAGTCTTGTCAATATTCTTGGCCATTTCACCACCGAGGGCATCGACTTCACGCACAACAATCCCCTTGGCAGAGCCACCGATAGAAGGGTTACAAGGCATGAAAGCCAGCATTTCAATGTTGATGGTCGCAAGCAAGACCTTACAGCCCATACGGCTGGCAGCTAAGGAAGCCTCGACCCCAGCGTGCCCCGCACCGATTACAATAATATCGTATTCTTCCGTAAAATTATAAGTCATTTCTTAACCTTTCAAAAATTTCTCGCAAATAAGGAACTAACTTCTCCTCCTCTAGAGCTTGATCCATAGTAACCCATTTAAAGTGTGTATGCTCTTCAGGATCTAATCTGATAATTGGCTTCTCCCCAACCCACTCTGCTTTATAAACTAAGCGAGTAAAGACCGTATCCTTAGAGGTATCCAGTTGACTATCTTCGTGAAGAAGTTTGAGCGAACTGCTATCTAGCCTAACTCCCGCTTCTTCAATGCATTCTCTAATAGCACCATCTCGCGGAAGTTCACCCTTTTCAACCCCGCCACCAGGAATATCCCAGTAAGTTGGATAAACGTTGGGTTCTCCTCTTTTAATTTCCGAACGCTGAATGAGTAAATAATCACCACCACTATGAACAAGTACATGGGCAATAAGCTTAACCATCATTTTCTCTCCTATTCCTCAAGATGAATGTGTCTTAGTTGGCCGTCCCAATCTGGTAGAGCTGTTTTCAAAAAGGCTGGAACTAGCTGGATATTCTGGAGCTGATCCAAATCAATCCACTCACAAGGCTGCCTTTTCTCATCTTCCTGCATGGTCAATGGGGCGTCCTCCAGCAAGTCCACTAGATAATGAAACTCAATGTTGTGATAGGAAACACCGTCCTGTTCAAAACAATTTTCAACTACAAAAGCTAGCTGACCAGCTTGAGCTTTGACACCCAGTTCTTCCTTCACTTCACGGACTACCGCGTCTTCCGTTTTTTCGTTAACTTGAATCGCACCGCCAATAGTGTAATACTTGCCCTTGTCTTTGGTAACTAGGAGCTTGCCATTTTGGAGAATCAAGGCTGTCGCTCGAACGCCAAAAACTGTATTTTCCACTTTTGTCCGAAAGTCTTGTTGAGTCATTTTTATCCTTTCCTTTAAACGACACAAAAACAGTCAAAACTCCAAAGAAGTGCAGGACAAAAAAGCCTGCAACATCCATGAGCTTTGACCATCATTTCTATTGCTTTTATTATTGTAGCAAATTGAGAAAATTTGTCAATCTAAATGTACTGACAAACTTGTCCATCGCGGTAGGCATTGTCAATCAAACCGCCACCTAGACACTCTTCGCCATCGTAAAAGACAACTGCCTGTCCTGGTGTGATGGCGCGTTGCGGTTCCGCAAAGATAACTTCTGCCTTATCTCCTTTGACATGTACTGTCACCTTAGAATCAGGCTGACGGTAGCGGAATTTAGCCGTACATTCTAGCGTAAATTCCTCTGGCATCTCACGAGTAAAATGAACTTGACTGGCTTCTAGGCTTGTTGACATAAGCGAATCATGGTAGAAACCTTGACCGACATAGAGGATATTCTTGCTTAGGTCTTTTCCGACAACAAACCACGGTGCATTGTCACCGCCATGTTGTCCACCGATACCAAGTCCGCCACGCTGACCGATTGTATAGTACATCAGACCTGCATGCTCACCCATATCGCGACCATCCACAGTCATCATGCGACCAGGCTGAGCTGGCAGGTAATTACTGAGAAAGTTTTTAAAGTTCTTTTCTCCGATAAAGCAAATCCCTGTCGAGTCTTTCTTCTTGGCAGTCGCAAGGCCTGCTTCTTCTGCTAGTTTTCGTACTTCAGGCTTTTCCAAATGTCCCAATGGGAACATGGTTTTTTGAAGTTGTTCTTGCGAAAGTTGGCTGAGGAAATAGGTCTGATCCTTGCCATTGTCCACGCCACGAAGCATGTGAACAATGCCATCCTCATCACGCGACACACGGGCATAGTGCCCAGTTGCCACATAGTCTGCCCCCAAGATCATGGCATAGTCCAAAAAGGCCTTGAACTTAATTTCCTTGTTGCACATAACATCTGGATTTGGCGTGCGCCCTGCACGGTATTCCGCTAGGAAATACTCAAAAACGCGGTCCCAGTACTCTTTTTCAAAATTGACAGAGTAGTAAGGAATGCCGATCTGGTCTGCCACCGCAGCCACATCCTTGTAATCTTCGGTCGCCGTACAGACGCCGTTTTCATCTGTGTCATCCCAGTTCTTCATGAAGATGCCGATCACATCGTAGCCCTGCTCCTTGAGCAAGAGAGCCGTCACCGACGAATCAACACCACCACTCATCCCCACGACAACACGTGTTTTAGAGTTATCACTCATGATAAGTCTCCCATCTATTCGTTTATTCACGATTGAAGGTCGTGTGTGCTTCAACGATTGAAGGTCGCTTGAGCAGTATTCATTATAACACGCTTGGTTGGAGAAGACAAGAAAGAGGCTGATAAATCATCTCAGCCGCTCTTTCTTACTTTGCAAATGAATCAATTTTCCCCTTTAAGTTCTTTCTTCGCTTGTTCTATCTGGTATTTCACTTGCTCAAAGCCGGTTCCTCCTAAGGAATTCCGTCTCTGAACAGCGGTTTCTGGGCGCAAGTAGATATAAATATCCTCTTCAATCAAGGGATGGTAGACTTGCAACTCCTTCAAATCCCAATCTTGGATATTTTTATCATGCTTGATAGAGTCTAGAACCAATTTCCCTACTATTTCATGCGCTTCTCTAAAGGGGAGGCCTTTTTCTGCCAAATAATCTGCCAGTTCGGTCGCATTCGAAAAATCATTCTCTGTGGATTGCTGCATTTTGGCCTTATTAACCTGCATGCTCGATAGCATACCTGCCAACACATCTAGAGAATTTAAAATCGTTTCTACTGTATCAAACATGCCTTCCTTGTCCTCTTGCAAATCCTTATTATAGGCCAGAGGCAACGACTTCGTGACGGTCAATAGTCCAAGCAAGTGCCCGTAAACCCGTCCTGTCTTCCCTCGAATCAATTCAGCCATATCAGGATTTTTCTTCTGGGGCATGATAGACGAACCTGTTGAAAAACTATCAGACAAGCTAATGTACTGATACTCAAAACTGCACCAATTGATGATTTCCTCACAAAAACGACTCATATGCATCATCAAAATGCTGGCATTTGACAGAAATTCTAAGATAAAATCACGGTCACTCACTGCATCCAAGGAATTGGTATAGGGTTGTTGGAAGCCCAATAAGTCACTCGATAATTGACGATCGATTGGAAAAGTTGTCCCCGCCAAGGCAGCCGCACCCAGGGGAGATAGGTCCGTATGTTTCAGGTTAAATGCAAAACGCTCGCTGTCCCTTTGAAACATATTGTAATAAGCCATGAGATGGTGGGCAAAACTAATCGGTTGGGCGTGTTGCAAATGAGTATAGCCTGGCATGATGGTTTCCACATGTTTTTCAGCCAAGTCCAGCAAAACACTGTTCAGATTCGCCAACTTATCCAAGACATTGCCAAGCTGCTCCTTTAGATATAAGTGCATATCCGTTGCAACTTGGTCATTCCGAGAACGAGCTGTGTGTAGTTTCCCAGCCAGAGGACCGATTTTTTCTGTCAGCAACACTTCCATATTCATATGAATATCTTCATTTGCAATATCAAAATGAAGCTCTCCTGCCTCTAAATCTCGCAACAAAGCTTGCAGACCATCTTGGATCTGCTCTGCCTCTTCCAAGCTCAAAATGCTAGTCTGTCCTAGCATTTGAACATGAGCTAAGGAACCCATTAAATCAAATTTTGCCAGCTGGTGGTCAAAGGAAATACTCGCACCGAACTGTTCTACCCACTCTTCCACAGTGCCTTCAAATCGACCACCCCATAATTTTGTATTTTTCGGCATATCCTGTATGTCCCTTTCTATCGTGTCACTACTCAACATTTTTCTGAACTTCTGAATAAACCTTAGTCGGAAGCCCCCAAAGCTTGATAAATCCAACAGCCGCATCTTGGTCAAAAGTATCCGCACTAGTATAAGTCGCCAAATTTTCATCGTAAAGAGAATTTGGTGATTTCCGAGCCACTACCTGAGCGTTCCCCTTATAGAGTTTAACTTTTGCAGTTCCATTGACAACTTTCTGTGTCTCCTTGATATAGGCAATCAAAGCCTGAGTTGCTGGGCTAAACCACAAGGCATTATAGATGAGATTGGACAACTCATTTTCGATAATAGGTTTGAAATGAGCCACTTCTCTCACAAGAATCAAGTCTTCAATCTCCTTATGAGCTGCCAATAAAGTCACAGCACCTGGGCACTCATAAATCTCTCTTGACTTAATACCGACTAGGCGATTTTCCACATGGTCAATACGACCAACACCGTGTTTGCCCGCAATTTCATTTAGCTTTTGAATCAAAGCCGCCACTTTCATCTTCTCACCATTGAGGGAGATGGGCACCCCACAGCTAAACTCAATGTCAATAAATTCTGGACTGTCTGGTGCCTCTTCTGGAGAAGATGTGATTCCAAATGCTTCTTCAGGCGCTTGGTTCCAAGGGTTTTCCAAGACACCACATTCATTTGCGCGTCCCCAAAGATTTTGATCGACAGAGTAAGGATTGTCAAGGTCAGCAGGAACTGGAACGCCGTTTTCTTTGGCATATTGGATTTCTTCTTCACGAGACCATTTCCACTCACGAACAGGCGCAACTACCTTTAAATTGGGATCCAAAGCCGCAATAGAAACTTCAAACCGAACTTGGTCGTTTCCCTTACCTGTACAACCATGGGCAATTGTGGTTGCCCCTGTCTGATGAGCTATTTCAACGAGTTTTTTTGAAATAAGAGGGCGACTCAGAGCAGATACCAAGGGATACTTCTGTTCATAGTAGGCATGAGCCTGAAGGGCCACTAAAACATAGTCATTAGCAAATTCTTCCTTAACATCAATGACATAAGACTCTACAGCCCCAACCTTGAGAGCTTTATCGTGGATGAACTCCAAATCTTTTCCCTCACCCACATCCATACAAACAGCGATTACATCATAGTCTTTTTTTAACCATGTAATAGCAACCGATGTATCCAATCCACCTGAATAGGCTAAAATAACTTTTTCCTTACTCATTTCTCTTCCTTCTTTCTATTTTTCGATAGAGGCTTTAAAAGCATCGTCAATCAATTTGTCCAACTCCCCAGAATCCTTCAACTTCTGGATGGTTTTGTCAACCGCCTCTTTTAATTCTTTACTGTCTTTTTTCATCGCAACAGCGTAGGAATCTTCTTTGTCATTGTCAAAATCAAACTCAGCGATGGCTAGGTCTGGATTATTCTCTACAAATCCTTTCGCCACTGGTTCCTCAAAGATAACCGCATCCAGTTGCCCAGATTTCAAATCTGTTATCAAATTTCCATTTTTAGGAAGTGAAACGAGAGAAGAATCCTGCAAGGTTTCTTTGACCAAAGTTTCCTGGATAGAACCTTTCTGCGCTCCAACCTTTTTCTGAGCCAAATCCTTCACTGATTGGTAATTCGTTAATTCAGATTTTCTTACAATAACCTTATTTTTCGAAGTGTAGTAGGGAATTGAAAAATCGTAAACTTGACTTCTCTCCTCCGTTTTAGAAACACCTGATATGGCAAGATCGGCCTTACCTGAATCAAGACTAGCCAGTACATTGTCAAAACTCATTGGAGAGAATTCCACTTCCACACCTAGCTCCTTTGCGATGGCTTTGGCTAGTTCAACATCTGAACCTACAATCTGATTTTTCCCATCAACCAATTTCTGATATTCAAATGGAGCAAACTCTGGATTCAGAGCCACCACCAATTTTCCTTTAGTCTTAATGGCTTCAACACCTTGGGACTGACTGTTACTACAAGCAAATAATAAGGGAAACATAAGCAAACTAAACATCGTCATCAACACCTCCTTTACTTTATTCATAGAAAACCTCCTCTTATTTTTATACTTTTAAATTGTATAAATAATACACTTCTCAAAATCATTTGTCAAGAAAAAACTGTATTTTATTCCACTTCAATCAAGAAAATTCTTATTATATGATATATTTTTACATATAATAAGCTTATTTATACTATTTGAGTTTTAAGACAATTTAAAACATTGCATTGAATTCATACAAAAAGATCATTCTGAAAAGATATTTACACTTTTTGTTCTAGCAAAACAAAAAAAGAGTCCTAAAGGACTCTCAGAACGTAAACAAACCCTATCAGAGTTGCAAAATTGCTCTTTTGAAGGTTGGCTATTATATAGTAGAAACTCTTAGGAATGCTGATATAATGCTATTTTTAAGAGTTTTCTACTTTCTCTAGTAAAAGAAAAAGATTGAAGAAAATTGTCCAAAATGGACTTTTTCTTCAATCTGGACACTTTTCAAATCCAAACTATTCTTTATAGAAAAACTTCCTATAAAATCGAGCAATAGTTAAAATACAAACAAATATAATTCCCAAAATAGATAATACTATGTTCACAAAACTCATTTCAGAACCTATAACATAGATATGAAAAAGAGGGGCTAGTCCTACACATAGAGACAATAGATAACTAATAAATCTTATCTCACCAATTCCTGCAAAAAAATATTTCATGTAACGATTCTCCATTTGCTCCATTAAATCAGTTTTATTTTAGAGTAGCATAAAATAAGCAATCCTTCAATAAAAACCATTGGCGAAATACTATTCTAAAGCATTGATAGCTCAGATTTCTCAGAATAGAGCTGTCCAAACTATCGAACCGCTCAAATACATATATATCCATGCAATTCTAAACTTAGAATTGCTATAAAATAAATGTTTTATGAGTATTCTAGGTCTTTGACTGCTTAAAATTTTACGTTCTGAAGGATTCTAAAGCTAGAATAGCTCAAAAATCACGAGAACTAAGGTATTTGAAGCTTAAGAGTCATACGTTCTCCATAGGATTTCTCCATTCTTATTAAGCCTAATTAAAATGTATTCCTAATAAGTGATCGTCGACTGTGTTTATAGCACTTAGTTCCCTAGATAAGACTATTTCCCTTTATCATATCTGATTTTAAGCTATTCTAAGACTTAACCTATGTTTCTATTAATTACTATTTTTAAATAATTCGTATTCCTTTTCTTTGATAAATGGAACTGAAAAATTAGAGAAAAGAAGTAAAACTGAAAACAAATAGCCTGCTTTTTGAATCACTAAAAGATATCCTAAAAACAAGTAAACTATAACATCCAATGCGAAAAGAAAAAATATTCTCCTCTTCATTAAAGTACTTGTGTCAAATAATCTGATGAATAAAAATTTTATCGTAGTATCTACACAAATTTTTATCAAAAAGATAAGAGTCAGTACATGATTATCAACTGTACCATGAAGAATAAATGGAAATATGGTTAATATGAAACTAGAAATCTCTAAGTATTTTATCCGAGGAGATTGAGACACCTTGCTTTTGAACTGACTAATTTTTTTATATTCGTTAGTCAATTTAGTATCAAAATCTTTACCAATTAAATGAAAGATTGCTAACTCTAGGATAAAAACACTTATTAATACGATATAAGTGAAAAAACTTTCTGGGAAAAATTTATTGATTAAAATTGGGAAACTCATTAACAGAACCGAATTTATGGCTAGACAGATAGATGCTATTTTATTTTTCACAGAATATAGAGGCAGTGATACTATTGAGTAGATAAAAGCTAAAAAAATAAGCAAAAAATACTCCGTGTCATTTATAATCCCCTTGAATGATAAAAATATATACATCCAACATACGATAATGTGTATTTTACGAATTTTATCTACACTACTCATCCTTTTTCCTCTTATCTTTGGTTCCATTTTTAAACTATGTCAACCTTTTTCACAGATTTATTTTAGATTTCTTTTTTACTTTTTATACTACTATGATACAATATTTTTAATCAATTTCAATTTATTGTTAACTTTTTTCACAAATAAGGAGAAAATCATGCGCTACGATTTTGGAAATGTTTATAAAGAAATCCGTGAGTCAAAAGGGTTGACCCAAGAGAAGGTCTGTGGGGATATTCTCTCAAGAACCAGCCTATCAAAAATCGAAAGCGGGAAAACAACTCCTAAATATGAGAATATGGAGTTTCTTCTCCAGCAAGTCAATATGACCTTTGAAGAGTTTGACTATATCTGTCAACTTTATCAACCAAGTCAACGCACAGAAATTATGCAAACCTATCTCAATATGAGCTCAATCCTAGGGACTAGTGAACTCGAAAAACTATTTCAAAAATGTCAAGACTACCTCAAGATCCACCACGATCTCCCTATCAAAGAGATACGAGATATGCTAGAAATTGTTATCTATATCCGCCAAAATGGGACTAAAAAGCTGTCAACCGAAGTTAACAATACTGTAAAGAAGCTGTGGAAGAAAATAGAAAAGCAGGACACTTGGTACGAGAATGACTTAAAAATCCTCAATACCATTCTCTTTACCTTTCCTATAGAACATATCCATCTTATCACTGAAAAAATCTTGCAACGCCTGGAAATCTATAAAAACTATCAACATTTATATGACTTGCGAATGGCAATCCTACTCAACCTCTCCACCATTTACTTATACAATCAAGATAAAAACATGTGCCAACAAATCTGCTACACTTTACTGGAGGATGCCAAGAACAAGAAAAACTACGATAGGCTTGCTATCTGCTATGTCCGTATTGGGATTTGTACGGATGATTCTAAACTTATCCAAAAAGGTTTCTCCCTTCTGAAGCTAACCGATGAGACCTCCATGCTATCTCATCTCAAAAAAGAAGTAGAGACCTATCATCAACCGAAGGAAATATAAAAAAGTCGAGGAAATTCCTCGACTTTTACTTCTTATTCTGTTTCTGTTAGTTAGTTCTTAATACCAACCGTTGTTAAGCCAGAAGTTCTTAGCAGCAGTCCATGAACCGTAACGTCCTGCAACGTAGGCATCTGCTACACGTTCTTGGTTTTCAGCTGAGTAGTCACCGTTCAAGTATGAATCTGTCAATTGGTAACGTCCGATGTAACGTCCGTTTGTAGCTGTGTAGCTACCACCTGATTCTTTTTGAGCGATCCACTCTTTGGCTTCTGCTTCAGAGCCGCTTACAGTTGAAGCTGTGTAGCTTTCTTCTTCATAAGAAGTGCTTGTTGTAGCAGCTGGTGCTTCGTAAGTTGTTGTTTCAGTTATTTCTTCGTAAGTCGTAGCCTCTTCGATTGTTTCTCCTGTTGCAGCTGGTGCTTCATAAGTTGTCGCAGCTGGAGCTGTTCCTTCGATGACCAAAACTTGGTCCACAAAGATCAGGTGAATATCTTTGATGTTATTTTTTGCTGCCAATTTTTCAACAGTTGTGTTGTACTTCTCAGCGATTTCTGAAAGAGTATCACCTGATTTAACTGTGTAAGTTACAGTTTCTTGTGCAGATGCAAGAGCTGGAGCAAAGAAAGCAAGTAAAGCTGCTACTCCTGCGATAGTTGTTTTAATTTTTTTAGTTATTAATGACATATCTAAAAATTCTCCTTCCATTGTATATATCTATGATACCTTTTAAATGTTACCGTTGTTTAACGGTTTTATATAGAAATATTACAAAAATGTTTTATATTTACCGTTTTAAGGAGGTTTTTGTCACAAAAGACCTTATTTTATACTATCTTTAATCATTTTAAGCTTTTGATAAGGGAAATAAGCACAGAACTTCATTCTTTGATATAATAGAAACAAGAATCTTTGTAAGGGGAAACAGATGCACTCACTTCGTTTTCAATCTGTCTTTGATATCATCGGCCCTGTCATGATTGGCCCATCAAGTAGTCATACAGCTGGGGCGGTTCGTATCGGAAAAATCGTGTCTTCTATCTTTGGTGATAGACCGACAGAGGTGGAATTCCAACTATTTAATTCATTTGCCAAGACCTACCGTGGCCACGGGACTGACCTAGCTCTCGTTGCAGGTATTTTAGGCATGGATACGGACGATCCCGACATTCCCAATAGCCTTGAGATTGCCCATAAGCGTGGTATCAAGATTGTCTGGACCATTCAGAAAGACAGCAACGCTCCTCACCCTAACACCACTAAAATTACTGTGAAGAATGAACACAAATCCATTAGTGTGACGGGGATTTCTATTGGTGGGGGAAATATCCAAGTTACGGAACTTAATGGTTTTGCCGTTTCTCTCAACATGAATACCCCGACCATCATCATCGTGCATCAGGATGTTCCGGGGATGATTGCCCATGTTACTGAAGCCCTCTCTCGTTTCGATATTAACATCGCTCAGATGAATGTGACTCGGGAAAAAGCTGGAGAAAAAGCCATCATGATTATTGAAGTTGATAGTCGAAGTTGTGAGGAGGCGATTGAAGAAATCCGAAAAATCCCCCATCTCCACAATGTCAATTTCTTTAAGTAGGAGGAAACATGTTTTATTCTATCAAAGAATTGGTTGAGCAAGCAGATCTAGACTTCCAAGGAAATGTCGCAGAACTCATGATCGCGACAGAATATGAACTGACCGGCCGGGAACGTGCAGAAGTTCTCCTCCTCATGGAGCGCAATCTAGAAGTCATGAAAGCCTCTGTTGAGCTCGGTCTTAGTGAAAACAAATCCCGTAGTGGCCTAACGGGTGGCGATGCAGCCAAGCTAGATCGCCATCTCAAAAGTGGCAAGGCCTTGTCTGACTTTATCATCCTATCAGCTGCCCGAAATGCCATCGCGGTCAATGAACACAACGCTAAAATGGGCTTGGTCTGCGCCACTCCAACCGCAGGAAGTGCTGGCTGTCTGCCTGCCGTTCTTACTGCAGCTATTCAAAAACTTGACCTCAGCCACGAAGAACAGCTGGATTTCCTCTTTGCTGCGGGTGCCTTTGGATTGGTTATCGCAAACAACGCTTCTATTTCAGGTGCTGAAGGTGGCTGCCAGGCCGAAGTTGGCTCTGCCTCTGCCATGAGTGCCGCAGCCTTGACCTTGGCTGCAGGTGGAACCCCCTATCAAGCTAGCCAAGCCATCGCTTTTGTCATTAAAAATATGCTAGGTCTCATCTGTGACCCCGTCGCTGGTTTGGTTGAAGTTCCTTGTGTCAAACGAAATGCCATGGGGGCTAGCTTTGCCTTTATCGCGGCAGATATGGCCTTGGCAGGTATTGAGTCTAAGATCCCTGTTGACGAAGTCATCGATGCCATGTACCAAGTCGGATCGAGCCTCCCAACTGCCTTTCGTGAAACGGCTGAGGGTGGACTCGCTGCCACCCCTACTGGCCGTCGCCTACAAAAAGAAATCTTCGGAGAATAACCTTATCTAAAAGGAGAAACTATGTCATCAATCTCAGCCATCTTTTTCGATCTAGACGGAACCCTCGTTGATAGTTCCATCGGAATCCACAATTCCTTTACTCATACCTTTGAACAACTGGGAGTTCCGACTCCTGATGCTAAAACAATTCGTGGTTTCATGGGTCCACCGCTTGAAACTAGTTTTGCAACTTGTCTCCCAAAGGAGCAAATCTCGGAAGCTGTTCAAACCTACCGTTCTTACTACAAGAAAAAAGGGATCCACGAAGCGCAACTCTTTCCTCGAATGACCGAATTGCTTCAAGAACTCTCACAAACCTATCCTCTCTATATCACCACAACAAAGAATACTCCTACTGCTCATGATATGACTAAAAATCTGGGAATTCATCATTTCTTTAACGGCATTTACGGTTCTAGTCCTGAAACACCACACAAGGCGGATGTCATCCGTTATGCCTTGCAGACACATCAACTCCCCGCAGACCAAGTCCTCATCATTGGCGACACCAAGTTTGATATGATCGGAGCCCAAGAAACTGGCATTAAAAAGTTTGCTGTCACTTGGGGATTTGGAGAAGAAGCTGATTTACTTAGCTATCATCCTGACTGGATTGCCCATACAATCGATGATATCATCAGTCAGCTATAACAAGCTAATAGCTTCAAACTACAGAGTAAAAAGACCAAGGTTCTGTCTATACAAAACCTTGGTCTTTGATTTATGTTTAATTGTATGAGTCACTCTTACTCAATATGAGTTGTTTCATTTGCAAAGGAAATGATCGCTTCTTTAAGCTCATCTCCACTGAGTGAACGGAACTCCTCAATTTTCTGATTGATAGCTTCTAGAGGCATGACATTTACCTTACCAACGAAAATCTTGTCCATGACTTGGTTATCAACCAATTCGGTCGAAACCAAGAGTTCCTCATAGAGTTTTTCACCCGGACGAATACCGACCTCAACGATTGGAATTTCACTTTCTGTGTGTCCGCTTAGAAGCACCATTTTCTTAGCCAAGTCATAGATCTTGACTGGTTTGCCCATATCAAGGATAAAGACTTCTCCATCCTTGGCATAAGCGCCAGCATGGATTACTAGACGGCTGGCTTCTGGAATGGTCATGAAGTAACGTGTCATACGGAAGTCTGTCACCGTTACAGGGCCACCTTCAGCAATCTGGCGTTCAAAGACAGGAATCACGCTACCACGGCTACCGAGAACATTCCCAAAACGGACTGCACAGTAGGTTGATTTGCTACGTTGGTTAAAGCCAGTGACAATCAACTCTGCCACGCGCTTGGTTGCACCCATAACATTCGGTGGATTGACCGCCTTGTCAGTCGAAATCATGACCATCTTAGGTACTTTGGCTGCATCAACAGCCTTGGCAACATTATAGGTTCCTAGGATATTGTTCTTAAAGGCTTCTTTTGGATTGCGTTCCATCATCGGAACGTGTTTGTGAGCGGCAGCATGGTAGACAATGGCTGGTTTGTACTGTTCAAACACTTGTAGAAGACGGTCATAGTCCTGAATATCTGCAATAACAGGAACATAATCAATCCCTTGGAATGTACGGATCAATTCATGATAAACGAGGTAGATGGAATTTTCGCCATGTCCAAGCAAAATCACGCGTTCAGGATTAAAGCGGCTGACCTGACGACAAATCTCCGAACCAATCGAACCGCCGGCTCCTGTCACCAAGATGGTCTTGCCTGTAAGCTCTGCACCAAGACGGGATTCGTCGAGACGAATTTCCTGACGACCCAAAAGGTCTGTTATATCAATCTTCTGGAAACCGCTACCTGGTTGGTGAAGTCCCTGAACAACTGTCTCAACCTTGGGCATCTTGTAACATTTGATACCGAGTTTATTACACATCTGCAGGATACGTTCGTACTCTGACGGATCAAGCGAAGGGATGGCTACGATGACGCGCTCGATTTGGTGACGTTTGGCCAATTCAGGCAGATTATCATAAGAACCCAAAACGGAAATTCCACCTAGTTTTTGTCCCTTTTTCTTCTCATCATTATCCAAAATTCCCACTAACTCAAGGTCACTAGTTGGGTGTTGGTAGCTGTTCATAAAGAGGGCCCCACCATCACCAGCACCAATCAAGAAGGTACGGCGGTGTTCGCCCTCCCCACTACCCTGCTTGCGCTTAGAATAAATCAACTGCCAAGTAATACGAGGGAGTAAGATCAGGAAAGTACTCAATAAGATAAAGAGTATGATGAATCGGATAGAAAATAGAGGAAGAAAAGCGTAGCAAAGTCCGTAAGAGACAATGCTGCTGACGGTTACGCCAAAAAAGATTTTTAAGAAATCTGTGATTTTACTATAGCGACTAATACTCGCATTGAGCCCCCAAAATCCAATCATGATTTGATAGAAGAGGAAAGCCAAACCAGTATAGATAACATAGTCCACAGGCGCTGGGTTAATCAAGCCATAAAAGAGAATGTAAGACACGATGATGGAAACCACCATACTAATAATATCAAATACCCCCCAGAACACCTGCTTTTGCTGTTTATTTAAAATTTCAACCAGATCAATCACATAATCTGTTAGTTTTTTATTCATAGAAGTTTACTCCCCCTTAAAAGAGTCGGATAAAGCTGTTTTCATCATAATATGCCTCGTTTCATCATACTCAACCCGAGGCTTATTTGCTTTTTCTTAGAAGTTTGACAAAGATAAACTGACGTACAAAACCTGGACAAAGTGCCACAACCGCCTGAATGGCAATGCTTTTCGCATATTCCATGTAGGAAATTTGCCCTCTTTCAAGCATGCGCTGACGAGCCTGGCGATAGAGTTTGAGGTAGCGCAAACCACCACGACGTTCAAACATCCCTGCACCGACACGAACTTTGCACAAGATTTGATCCAGGTTTCCAGTCTTGGCACCTGCGGCAATCATATTGAGCCAGAGGAGGTCGTCTTCCATATAAAGTCCGTCTTCATAGTTACCTGCCTTGAGAACCATATCCTTCTTGAACATGACAGTCATGTGATTGAAGGCACTTCTCATTCTTTGGTAAGCCACAATATCTGCGTGCCGAGTTGGGACACGACGGTAAGAAACAATCTCGTCAGGATTGTCAATAAATTCTGCAATATGTCCACCTAAGAGGTCCAGATTTTCCTCTTCCATTAGTTGGATTTGCTTTTCAAAGCGGTCAGCTACCGCTATATCATCTGTATCCATTCGAGCGATGATATCGTACTGACACTGTAAAACACCGTATCGAAGAGCCAAACCCAAACCTTGATTTTCTTCTAAGGGGCAACGCTTAACTGGAATCTCTGACTGCGCTTCCACTTCATCTAGCACCTGATAGAGTTCGGGCGTGAGCGGCCCGTCCTCAACAAGAACAAGCTCACTTGGTTTCAAGGTCTGGTTTTGAATACTCTTGATAGCATCTCTTAAAAACGTCGGATTTTCCTTTACATAGACCGACATCAAGACGCTGATTTTTTGCTTTTCAGACACAGTTTTTCTCCAATTTATAGATTTCCTTCCACTATTTTATCACAAAATTCCCTAGTTTCCTATTTTTATCTCAAATCAAGAAAAATTCTGGTAAAGAAATCCGTCCCTTTTCACTCTATCTTCAGTTAAATCGTTCTAGCTTTCTTAGCAGTCCTCTCCTTGACATTATAAGAAAAAAACCTTAAAATAAGCTGTTATTAAAATCATCCTATCGAGGTTTTTATGAAAAAACAATCACTCTTTTTCGTTCTAGGAATTGTCTTAATCGGGACTGTTTTACGCTCTCCTTTTACTGCTCTTCCAACCATTTTAGGAGATATCGCTCAGGGACTAGGAGTGGAGGTTAGCTCTCTCGGGATTTTAACCAGTCTCCCTCTCTTGATGTTTGCTCTTTTCTCAGCTTTTGCGAGTCGCTTGGCACAAAAAATCGGGTTGGAGCATCTCTTTACTTACTGTCTCCTCCTCTTAACTATTGGCTCTGTCATTCGGATTTTCAATCTTCCCCTTCTCTATCTAGGAACTCTGATCATCGGAGCGAGCATCGCCATTTTCAATGTACTCCTCCCAAGTATGATACAGGCAAATCAGCCTCAAAAAATCAGTCTCCTAACAACGCTCTATGTCACTGCCATGGGTGTTTCAACGGCCATCGCTTCTTATCTATCCGTCCCTATCACCCAAGCTAGTTCGTGGAAGGGCCTCATCCTCGTCCTCAGCTTTCTCTGTCTGGTCACTCTGCTAGTCTGGTTGCCAAATCATCGCCACAACCACTATCTAGAAGGACAGCAAGAAAAGAAATCGAAAGAGAATATTCTAAAAAACAAATCTGTCTGGGCTATCATTATCTTTGGCGGGCTTCAATCCTTGCTCTTTTATACGAGTATGACCTGGTTACCAACTATGGCTGTTAGTGCTGGTATTTCTAATAGTGATGCGGCTCTCCTTGCTTCTATTTTCTCTCTGATCAGCATTCCTTTTTCGATGACTGTTCCAAGTCTGACGACTCGTCTGTCAGATGGTCACCGTCGAATCATGCTGGCAATTATCTCTATCGCTGGGATGACAGGAATTGCCATGCTCTTGTATCCAACCAATAATTTCCTCTACTGGTTAGTCGTCCACCTCTTGATTGGAACGGCCTGCAGTGCCCTCTTCCCCTACCTCATGGTTTGCTTCTCTCTTAAAACCAGTTCTCCTGAAAAGACTGCCCAGCTATCAGGACTGGCGCAGACAGGTGGGTACATCTTGGCGGCCTTTGGTCCTACCTTGTTTGGTTACAGTTTTGAACTTTTCCAATCTTGGATCCCAGCTGTCCTTGCTCTTCTAGCTGTTGACATCATCATGACGGTCTCACTTTTTATGGTGGATCGAGCGGATAAAATCCTTTAATTATTCTAAACTACTTCTCAAATATAAACAATGCAAAAGCCAGACTCTGTCTGGCTTTTTAGGCGTTTCTAGCAACAAAAAGCACCATTCATCTGTTAGCAGAAAGATAGTATTTTTGATATAATAAAATGTATAGAAACTAATTGTCATACGAAAAATAAATTAGCTTATAAGATAGCTACTATTTCAAGCGAGGTACATAGAATGGATGAACAGAAATACAATTTGGATCAAAGTTTAGCAGAGTTAGATAAACTCCTTGACTTATCAGCCAAGGAGACAGATAAGACTGCCTGTGAAACTCTAGCAGAAAAAGCAAGAATAATTTATGAGGAACATCCTGAATCAGAAGACATTGCATTGCGGTATGCCATGATTCTGGTTAATTTATCAACCAAGCAAACTGAGTTGAAGGAAATCGAAGCTACTGTCGAAAAATTAGGGAAATTACGGCAACAATTCCAGGATTCGCCTGATATAACTTTGCCGTATGCCATGATTTTGGTTAATTTATCAACCAAGCAGACTGGGTTGAAGGAACTAGAGACTACTGTCGAAAAATTAGAGAAATTACAGCAACAATTCCAGGAATCACCTGATATAGCTTTGCACTATGCTAGAATTTTGGGTTATTTATCAACCGAACAGACTGAGTTGAAGGAACTAGAGACCACTGCTGAAAAATTAGAGAAATTACAGCAACAATTCCAGGATTCGCCTGATATAGCTTTGCCGTATGCCGTGATTTTGTTCAATTTGTCAACCGTACAGACTGAGTTAAAGGAAATCGAGGCTACTGTCGAAAAATTAGAGAAATTACAGCAACAATTCCAGGATTCGCCTTATATAGCTTCGCTGTATGCCATGATTTTGTTCATTTTATCAACCAAGCAGACTGGGTTGAAGGAAATCGAAGCTACTGCTAAAAAGTTACAAGACTTGCAACCACAACTCCAAGAATCTGAAGAAATCGCTTTTATATATGGTATGTTCTTAGCAAGCTTATTTAATCATCAAACAGAGTTGAGTGAACGTCTTCAAACCACAAAAATAATTAAAAAACTCTATCATAAATTTTCCGAATTTATGATACAAAATTTTGATAATCTATTTTTTAGTAATGAGAATGTTTGTGACAGCGAGGAGTACATGCTATTCAACTTTATCCTAAGAGAAGGTCTTTTAAAGAATACTAAATATGCTATTTTACAAACATGGGCAGAGCGTTATAAAGAAGACTCTAGTGAACTAAAGAACTTGCTATCAATTTATCAACTTGTTCAAAAAATTAAGTATCAACTTGGGCTAAAAGACGAAGATAAAAAGGAAAATATAAAGTTTGGTCATTACACTAAAGGAAAAGTACTTCAAATTTTGTTGGATCAGGATCAGAGGGAGGAATCAAGTTTTTCCATATCTGGAAAAACTCGTTTGAATAACGCTAATTATATGAATGATCCTGAAGAAGGTATCATCATAGAAAAGATCTTGGGTTTAGATAGACGAGATGCTTTGGAGCCAAGTTCATGGTTTTTAATGAGCTTTACGATTAGAACGGATGATTTGGCCATGTGGTCCCAGTATGGTGATGATGCCAAAGGTGTTTGTATTGTGCTTCGGGAGGGTGACTTTTCTAGATTTTCATCCTTTAATGATGTTTCTTGGCGTCAAGAAAAAATCTCTTTAGAATTTTCTGATAAGATGTATTTAATGAAATCTGAATTAAATAGTGGTTTAGAAAAATCTATCTTTCGGAGTGAGAGTGAGGATTCCGTCGATACTGTTAATGATGAAGGAATTGAACCGAGTTCTGAAGAAAAAGGTAATGGTTCAAAAGGAAATGTAGATTATCTCTACCGAATAGCCTATGTCAATGCCTCAGGTGGTAAGTTTAGCATAGAAAAAACGGAACTCTTCAACGACGATGAAATCAAAAAATTAGAAGAATTCTTGGAAGTTTTAAAGGAAAAAATAGATAAGGATTTGAACAAAGGAGATGATTTTTATCAAAAAGCGATTTCTGACTGTATCGAAGAAATTCGTTACTTATTTAAATCTGTCGATTACAAATATGAAAACGAACTGCGTATCTTACGCTATGCTAATCTAGATCCAAGTAATGATAAAATCAAAATTGATAAAACCTCTGGGATAGGCAAACTTTATGTAGAACGTGAAAATTCAATTCAAATCGGTGAAGTCATTTTCGGTCCTAAGTTTCCAAACCCTGAATATGTTACTCCTTTATTGAAACTTTTGGATAAGGAAATTAAGTATAAGAAATCTACGATAAAATTTAGATAAAGGCTGACAACATCCTCTAAACTTCTAGTTTTTACTAGGAGTTTTTTATATATAAAATTTTTACACATATTTCTTGACAGGGCTTTCATATTGAGATACAATATATTTGAAAAGAGTATATATAAAATTTTTATATAATATAAAGGAGGTTTCCCATGTACTTCCCAACATCCTCTGCCTTGATCGAGTTTCTCATCTTGGCTGTACTGGAGCAGGGGGATTCTTATGGTTATGAGATTAGCCAAACAATTAAGCTCATCGCCAATATCAAAGAATCTACGCTCTATCCCATTCTCAAAAAATTGGAAGCCAGTGGCTTTCTCACCACCTACTCTAGAGAGTTTCAGGGGCGTATGCGCAAATACTACTCCTTGACCAATCGGGGCGTAGAGCAGCTCGTTACTCTAAAGGAAGAGTGGACGCTCTATACCGACACCGTCAACGGCATCATAGAAGGGAGTATCCGCCATGACAAGAACTGACTATCTGACTCAGTTAGAAACCTATCTCCATAAACTGCCTGAAGCTGACCGCATCGAAGCTATGGACTACTTTAAGGAACTATTTGACGATGCAGGTCCAGAGGGCGAAGAGGAGCTCATTGCAAGTCTAGGAACACCAAAAGAAGCGGCTCATGATATCCTCTCTAACCTCCTAGACAAGAAAGTCAATGAAGGCCCTGCTCAAAAGAATGACCGCCAACTGCTACACATTGCCCTACTTGCCTTACTAGCAGCCCCTATCGGAATTCCGGTCGGGATCGGCATCCTCATGGCCATCATCGGGCTTTTTATCGCAGCTGCCTCCGTCATTCTAGCCTTCTTTACCGTCTCTGTGACAGGTATCCTGCTGGGCGGACTCTTTATCGTAGAGAGCTTTAGTGTTCTAGTCGAAGCCAAATCTGCCTTTATCTTGATTTTCGGGGCTGGTTTGCTTGCTATCGGTGCTTCTTCTCTTGTTCTACTAGGTATCTCCTATGTAGCTCGTTTCTTTGGCCTCCTGGTCGTCCGTTTGGTGCAATGGATTCTTAAAAAAGGAAAGAGAGGTGACAGACATGCGTAAATTGACGAAAGGATTTCTCATTTTTGGTGTGGTTTCTACAATCCTTGGTTTTATCATGATCATTGCAGGTGCCCAGTCCAATGGTATTCAAAGTTTACTTGCCATGTCAAAAGACCCCATCTATGACAATCGTGTCGAAGAAGTGACCTTTGGAAATGAAGTGGAAAAACTTGATCTGGCCCTCGAGGAGCACAGCCTAACCATCACAGAATCTGTAGATGACAAGATCCACATCACCTATCATCCGTCGGTGTCTGGTCGTCATGATCTGACTACTGGCATGAGTGACAAAACACTGAGCATCACTGACAAACAAGCCTCCCAACATCGTTTTCTCGGTTCAGGAATCGAAGGCCTACTTCGTATCGCTAGCAACTATTCTAATCGTTTTGACGAAGTCGTTCTCTCCCTACCTAAAGGAAGAAAGCTGCAAGCTATTACCGTCTCAGCCAATCGTGGACAGACCTCCATCCGTCAAGCCACCCTTGAAAATGCGACAATCAAAACAAAAGGCTACCACTTAAGAATAGCAGAAAGCTCCATCAAGAACAGTACACTAACGACACCTAGTATTATCAATATTTTTGATACAGAATTGACAGATAGCCAGGTCAAGACGGAGGGCGGACACATCTATGCTGAAAATATCAAGATCCGCGGTAAGGTAGAGCTAGACTCTCATAACGACTTAACACTCTTTCTTTCTAAGACAGAATTCGATCGTATCAATTTAGATATTTCTTCTAAGCACGGCGGTGTTTATCGTAAAGCACAAAGAGAACATCCTAAACAAAAAGAGAATGAACTTGCCAATCCTTATAAAACAGAAAAAACAGATGTCAAGGACCTGCTCGTCATAAAAGCCAATCAGGATATCTACCTCCCCAAGGAAGAAGAGTACTCTGCTCCACCTAGCAATCATTGACAAAAACGCTTTCATCTGCTAATCTAAAAATAGAAAACGACCATAAAAAAGGAGGTTCCACCATGACACAAGAATGGTTTGAAAGCGCCGATCTTGAGAAGAAATCAGCTCAGACGAAATCGGAAATCCAGCCCGACCAACCAGAGACTTCGGAAACTGTAGAGACCGAACTACAAGCAAGCGAAGAAACTCCTATCTTATCTAAAGAGTCGGAAAGGCATGAGGAGGAAGCTCCCGAAACGATAGAAGAAACCCAAACCGAGGAAGAGGGAGAAGGGAAAGCTGAAGAGGAACGCAACCAAGAAACCTCTGTAAAAGAGAAAAGCATCCTCAGCAAAGCTTTAGAGAGCCCCTATATCCCAGATATTGACCCTCGTAAAACTGCCCGATTAAAAGAAGAAATCGCACTATTTTGGACTTGGCTACTGGATGCTATCCAAGAACCAACTGCTAGCAAGACTACAGATCAAAAGCATCGTTACAGTGTCTTTGCCCTGCTCACTCTTCTGTCCTCGATTAACCTTTTCTTTAGTATCTATCATATCAAGCACCTCTACTATGGCTATATGATTTCTATTGCTAATAGTTCTCCTAACCAGCTCCCACCTTTAGATCTCTTTGCTGGACTTTCTATCTTGGTCGCTAGCGCTCTGTTTTACTTTTCCATCATTTTGGGAGGCTTTACTGTCCGACGTGTGCTGGACCAGGAGAGTGACTTCACATTCCAAGAAGCCTTTGATCGGTATAGCAGACTCTTTGCTATCCCACTTGTCCTAACAGCTCTAGCAAGCTTCTTTGCACTCTTTGGCGGCTTACGATTTGCTGGCATCCTCACTCTTCTAAGCATGGCCATCTTTGCCCTCGGCAATCTCTTTGTGATTAGCAAGCCAAGTAAGACCAGTAGCCTCGACCCATTTTATCGATTCTTGCTAGCTGTCTTACTTGATGGCGCCATTCTCTTGCCCTTCTTCATTGCAGAGTTAGCGCTGACAGTGGACTACCTTCGCATCCTGACATTCTTTTAACCAAAATCCCTGTCATTTGTTAATGACAGGGATTTTTATGCTTACTCTTTTTTGAAAAATGTCTACTTGATGGTTGCCAATCCTTCAAAGTCTTGTCCTAGGATGGGTTGTACTTCTAATTGATTAGCATCTAATTGCTGGTAAAATGCTTTTGGTAGTGACTCTAGGAATTTTTCATAATCCAAGCGAGCGATGGCTTCATAGTCTTCTGCTTTTGAGCCATCACCAGAAATCTTCACTAGGTCAATCTCCCAAACAAGCTCCTTGCCCGCCAGCTGCTTGGTATAAGGAGCTGGTACAAAGGATTCCTTTGGCAAAATCGTCTTGACTCCCTGGGCCAGGTGATAGATACCGTGCACCTTGCCTTGGGCATCTGGGTAAAATTTCACACTAGCAAGGTAGGCATCAGAGCCTTGAACCTTCTTGACCAGTTCTTCAAAACGTGCCAATCCATCCTCAGCCAAAAAGCTTTCGAGGTATTCCTTGTTGAAATAGATAGGGGACAAGAGCCCTTGGCAATAGACTAAACGAACCGCCTTATCCGCTAAATATTGCTTGACCGTTTGTCGGAAATAAGCTTCAAAGTCAAAGTCTTCTAGCCCTTCTACCGCTTCCCCCAACTTGCCAGATAGAGCCTGGAGGAGAGTCTCTACAATCTCCCAGTCCGCTCTAGTAAGGAAATCTGGAATCACCACTTGATAACCTTTTCGGCTATCCGCATAGTTCACTTTAAAGAGAAATTGCGACTGACCTACAATCCCACACTCGATATACTCGAGACGATTGAGGGGCTGACGGAGATAGACCGCATCATAACTGTGTGACTCCAAGCCCTCTACCAAGGCTAAGATAGACTTGGCAGTCAAGACCTCCTGTTGTCCTAGAATGCTTTCTTTATTTGGGATAAAAAATGTTTTCGCCATAACTGGCCTCCTTTGAAATCGTTTACACATAGTATAACCTATTTTCCTGAAAGATACAGAAACAAACTTTAGATTTTTAGATAAAAAGCATAGAAAAACAGCCCCTGAAGGCTGTTTACTTTATACTGAAGCGACCTGATCCAAGCTTTCACCGATAGCAGCTAAGCGCTCCACAACTTCTGCTTGTGTCAATTCATTTTCTGAAACATAGCGGTTGCGTGGGTGAACACGACACTCGTGCGAGCATCCACGAAGGTACTTATCTTCATTTTCTTCTGATGTTAGGATGCGACGGTTACAGAAGGGATTTCCACAGTTGACATAGCGTTCACATGGTGTTCCATCAAACCAGTCTTTCCCTACGATGGTTGGATTAACATGGTTGACATCGACTGCGATACGCTCGTCAAAGACGTACATTTTCCCATCCCAAAGCTCTCCTTGAACTTCTGGGTCTTTACCGTAGGTTGCGATTCCTCCGTGCAATTGGCCGACATCTTTGTAACCTTCACGAACCATCCAGCCTGAGAATTTCTCACAGCGAACGCCACCTGTACAGTAAACCACAACACGCTTGTCCATGAATTTTTCCTTGTTGTCACGGACCCATTGTGGCAACTCACGGAAGTTGCGGATGTCTGGGCGGATAGCCCCACGGAAATGTCCTAGGTCGTACTCATAATCGTTACGTGTGTCAAGAACCACTGTATCTTCGTCAAGAAGGGCCTCTTTGAACTCTTTTGGAGACAAGTAAGCACCCGTCGTTTCAAGTGGGTTGATGTCGTTGTCAAAGTCGTTGTCTTCCAAACCAAGGTGGACAATTTCTTTCTTGTAGCGAACAAACATCTTCTTGAAGGCTTGTTCACTTTCTTCGTCAATCTTGAACCAGAGGTCTTCCATTCCTGGGAGGCTGTGAACGTAGTCCATGTATTTTTGAGTTGTTTCGTAGTCACCTGAAACGGTTCCGTTGATTCCCTCGTCAGCGACTAGGATACGACCTTTAAGGCCGATTGATTTACAGAAAGCCAAGTGATCTGCAGCAAATTGCTCTGCATTTTCAATTGGAGTATAAAGGTAGTAAAGTAAGACACGAATATCTTTTGCCATAAGATTTGTTCTCTTTTCTATTCTTAAATTTTCAGAATTTTTCATCTAACTATACTAGTATACCCACTTGGGAAAACGAATGCAATTTATTTGACCGGAAATTATATAGAGAGACCTGCCACTGCACTTCATCAGTAACCATACCGAATCGCAGATAATTCTCTCAATTTTTTGATCTGCTCGGCTTGACTTTCTGACAAACCCAGCTTGTTTTCAATCAATACACGCGAAAGGTCAACATTCATTTGGCTCAATATAAATGGAACAGAGGTCCCATCGTCCCTTAGTCGTCTTTTATAAATCACTAACTGATTTTTCAAGGGAGTAAGTTGAGGCTCATCCTTTATATCTTCCAGTAGATGATCAATGATCATCATGGCTTCACAACGTCTTTCGCTTCCTCCTGCAAACCATTTTAATGGTGTCATACTCATTTCCCTCCTGAAATTCGCTTATAAATTGAAACACTATAATTCCTAACTCGCGCCAGTATTTTACCCAAACACCCTATGTAAAAAAGTCAGCAAAAATGGTAATGTTGCGAAAATATTATTAACCACATGCACCGCATAGGATGGATAAATGCTCTTGGTATAGCGGGTCAAACCAGCAAAGATGATTCCAACTGTTGCAAAGACGAAGATATCTAACAGACTAGGCAGGCTTGAAAAATGAGGGAGAGCAAATAAAATAGAAGGAAGAAGCAAATCAAGACCAAATCGCGAATGCTTAAAGAAAGCGTGTTGCAGTAATCCTCTATAGATTAACTCTTCCATCAGTGGAACCAGAAAGAACAGGGCTATATAAATACCTAGCTCTGCAAAGTTAGTCCCACTATAACCAATCAATACAGCCCAACCTTCCGCAGTTGACTGAACATGTTTAGCTGTCTGAACGTTAAAAGAGATCTGGAACACTACCACTAATACTGTCAAAATCGAATACCAAAGCCATTTTTTTCTTGGAATGCGAAAGAGATAACCATGGCCTGTCTTAAGCAGAATCCAAATCATGACTCCGCTAAATAGCAAACTCAAGATATTTTGAATCCAGAAGAAATTGCCAATCTGGGAAGAAAATTGCCAATAGTTTTGGACAATAAGCGTCAGCTGGGAAAGGCCAAATACGAAAAATAGGTAAGAGAAGACAGCACTCATTTTGAAAAGAAGACGATATTTTTTCATAATAAATCCCCTATAGATGTATGTGTATCACATCGCCAAAACTCTTAGAACTACTCTTTTCATTTTTACATCCTAAAAATCACTACCTCCCCTAGAGAACTAAGGAAGGCAGTGATCACATTTTTAGGAATTAGGAATGAATACACGAAATCAATCGATCTTATGATTTTTTGCTTTTCAAGAATTCGTCGTATTGTTTTTGCATTTCATCCAATACTTTTTGGTATGCACCTTCAGATTTCAGTTTTTCCATCAATTCTGGAATCGCTTTATCTGGGTCTACAGTACCAGTGTTGATAGCTGTATCGAATTGTTGCATTGTGTTAGTGATTGCAGAGATTTCAGATTTCACGCTATCAGTGTTAAAGATGAATCCAAGCGCTGGAGATTCTTTAGCTTCTGCCAATTGTTTCTTAGAATCTTCGATTTGTTGGTCTGTAACGTTTTCGTTGATGTAAAGGATCCAGTTGTTACCAGTGTTCCATCCACCCATGTGAGTGTTTCCTTTGTATCCTTCAAGGACACGTACACGGTTTTCTTTACCTTCAATTTTCTCCCAGTTCTTGCCTTCTGGACCGTAAACAAGTCCATTCAAGAGTTCAGGGTTAGTGTTCAAGAGGTTCAACACTTCCATTGATTTTTCTTTGTTCTTAGAGTTGTTTGAGATGACAAAGTTAGCAACTTGAGTTGTTTGGTTTTTCTTGATAAAGTTAGTGATTGGTTTGATTTGGATATCTTTGTTAGCAACACGTGAGAGCAAGCTGTTACCGTAGTCGGCTGGTCCTACTGTTTCTTCACGAACGAACCAAGTATCTTGTTGAAGGTCAAATGAAGTGTCGCTTGTTGCTACGTCTTTTGGAATGTATCCAGCTTCATAGAATTTGTGAAGAGTCTTCAAGTGTTCTTTGAAACGAGGTACTTCGTAACGGTTTACGATCTTAGTAGTGTCTCCTTCAAGGTCGATAACGAATGGAAGTCCATTTGGTACTGGGTAGTCAAAGTTATCAGATGGAATAAAGTTCTTCGTAACCGCAAATGGTACTACGTCCGGAGCTTTCTCTTTAATTTGTTTCAAGACTGGTTCAAGTGTTTCGTATGAAGTGACACCTGAAATGTCAATGCCATATTTGGCAAGAAGAGCGCCGTTAAAGGCAAAGTTCTGAGATGATGCAACGTTAGCTGCAACTGGAACAGCGTAGATCTTGCCGTTTACAGTGTTCCCTTTGATGTAAGCTGGGTCAAGTGCTTTGTAAAGCTCTGCTCCTTCTTTCTTGTACAATTCTGTCAAGTCAGCGTAAGCACCTTTTTGAGCATTTACAACATAGTTATCTGCAAAGGCAATATCGTAGTTTTCACCTGATGATGTGATAACTGACATTTTCTTACCGTAGTCACCCCATCCAAGGTATTGGATATCCAATTTAGCACCAACTTTTTCTTCGATGATTTTGTTGGCATTTTCTAGCAATTCATCCAAGTTGTCTGGTTTGTCACCGATTTGGTACATTTTAAGAACAGGTTTGTCACCTGAAGCTGAGTCAGCAGCTTTTTTGTTGTTACCTGAAAGGTTTCCACAAGCAGCAAGGCTTGCAGCCAAAGCCACTACGCTAGCAGATGCAAAAGCATATTTTTTCCAGTTTTTCATGATAAAAACTCCTTTTTTTATTTTTAAACTTATAAACGATTTAATAATTTGTAACTTCAGTCACTAAGATGAAGTTGGGAAGGGAGAAACAGTGTTTCTCAGCAAGTGCTATTCTTTCACACCACCGATGGTCAAGCCTTTAACAAAGTAGCGTTGGAAGAATGGATACAGAATCGCGATTGGAAGGGTTGCAACAACAACCATTGCCATACGACCTGTTTCTTTCGGTAGAGCAACTCCCAGTTGGCCAGATAGACCGACTGCTTTGGCGATGTAGTCCATATTTTGTTGGATTTGCATGAGCAAATACTGTAATGGATACAAGTTGTCACTCTTGATGTAAAGAAGGGCGTTGAACCAGTCGTTCCAGAAACCAAGAGCTGTCAAAAGCGTGATGGTTGCAATACCTGGTAGCGACAATGGTAAACAGATTTGGAAGAAGATCCGGGCTTCACTAGCACCATCGATACGAGCGGACTCGAGAATGGCTTCTGGAATGGTCTTCTTGAAGAAGGAACGCATCAAGATGATGTTAAATGGTGAGAGGAGCATTGGAACAATCAAGGCCCAAACGGTATCACCCAGTTGAAGCAAACGAGTGACCACGATATAACCTGGTACCAAACCAGCATTGAACAACATACTAAGTAGGACGAAAATCGTAAAGAATCTGCGGTACTTAAAGGTTGTCCGTGAAATGGCATAGGCATAAGTTGTGGTGATAAAGACGTTTGTCAAAGTTCCAACTACTGTTACAAATACTGAGATAAAGAGCGCTTGTAATATCTTATCTTTAAACTGAGCCAAAAACTCGAAACCATCTAATCCAAACTGTGATGGGAAAAAGCTATATCCATGTTGAAGGATGCTCTTTTCATCTGTGATGGAAATCATGATGACAAAGATAAAGGGCAAGATACAAGAGAGAGCAATCAATCCAGAAATAATACTGAAGAAGATATCTGCCTTCTTACTAAAGGAGTGAATGCCGACATTGTCAATTTTTGCTTTTTTAATTTTTTCTGCCATGCTTTCCTCCTTTCTAGAATAGTGCTGAATTTGGATCTACTCGTCTTGCAAGTATATTTGATAAGATAACGAGAATCAAACCGACAACGGACTGATAAAGACCAGCTGCTGACGCCATACCGATATCTGCTGTCTGAGTCAAACCATTAAAGACATATACATCCAAAACGTTGGTTACATTGTAAAGCTGACCAGCATTGTGCGGGATTTGATAGAAGAGACCGAAGTCTGCGCGGAAGATATTTCCGACTGCAAGGATGGTCAAAACAGTTATCAGCGGTGTCAACTGTGGAATCGTTACATTGCGAATCCGTTGCCACTTGCTAGCCCCGTCCACTGTTGCTGCTTCGTAGTAGGTAGGATCAATTCCCATGATCGTCGCATAGTACATGACACTGCTATACCCGAAGCCTTTCCAGATACCTAGGAAAAGGAGAAGATATGGCCAGATACCCAAGTCTGCATAGAAGTTAATCCCCTTCACACCAATGGTTTCCAAGAAACGGTTGATAACCCCTTTGTCGATGTTTAGGAAAGCATCTGTAAAGAAACTGATAATAACCCATGACAAGAAGTAAGGGAATAACATAGATGTTTGGAAGATTTTAACCATTCTCTTAGAGCGGAGCTCGCTGAGGATGATGGCAATACCCACTGACACAATCAAACCGATAAAGATAAATCCAAGGTTGTAAAGAACGGTATTACGAGTGATAATAAAAGCATCTTTAGAACTAAATAAGAACTTAAAGTTATCGAAACCAACCCACTTACTATTCATAATACTGTGGATAAATCCTTCGCCACTCATATGGTAGTCTTTGAAGGCGACCACATTTCCAAATACTGGGATGTAGAAGAATAGAATCAACCAAAGTGCCCCTGGTAAAACCATCAAGAGAAAAATCCAGTTATCTCTCAAGGTCTTTGAAAACTTTTTCATAATTTCCTCCCATTTTATTCCTAAAAACTGATTTCATTGAATTTTTAGGTTTGATAACGATTACATCATTAGTATACTCCTATTTGAAGGCTAGGTTAAACTACTAATTATAGAAAAAACTCCACAAATTATTTTATGTGGAGAAGTTTTTTATAAGAAATAGGTTTCACGAGAAACACTCTGCATACGATAAATGTATTTTCTCTTCACTAATTGAAAACTTGTTCCAATACTGGATGATGAAACACAACAAAATGAACCTGAGCATTTATGATAGCCCCTGATTCGTTTTTCTCAATCTCCGGCTGTCCTTCTGTGTGTAAAAGAGCAGGATTGCCATCCTTGTAACCAAAGAGAATCACCTCTGTCCCTGCTTCATTCACATAGCAAGCTAGGATGTCGAACTGCCTAGAACCTGAACCTGCAATATAGCCATACCATTTAAAAGTACAATTCATTCCACCCACTTGCCCAAATTGCATAATCTGATCCGGGACTGCAAGCCCATAATAACGACCATATGTTGCTAGGCTAGTTGACTTGAATACTTCACCTTTACTATCCGAATAAGATTTCATGGCTTTTTTTATCTTGTCTATTAAAGAACTATTATCTGTATCTGGCCCGCTCTCTATAGTTACACTAGTTTTGGAAAGAAACTCCTTAAAACGTTGCGCTAAATCTGTATTTTCAGTCTCTTCAAAGTTTGCAGTAGGGATAGTTTCCAGTGTCTTATCGGTATGCAAGACCTGTGCTTGCCCATCCTTCAGTGTAAATAGGTAGAAATGTTTGTCCTGATTGTCATAGTAGGCATCCAAAACCAAGTAATCATAGGCATTGTCACTCGATACTCCAAAAACATTCCATTTGACACTTTTCTGAGAGACAGTTGTTGTTTCTAATTTTTTGATGAGATCATTCTTTTCATCAAAGTTTCTATGCTCTAGTCTATGATAGGACTGCCCCATAGAAGAAGCCCAGCTTGCAAACTCTTCCTCCCACTTTTCGGCATTGTATTGGATTAGCTTCTGAAAATCCGAGTAGTTCTTCATAATCAAGGCTTGGTCAGTCGGATTAGACAACTGAAGCTCTTCCATGGCTACAACCGTAGCAGCCATCGGTGATTGGACGGCTGCATCCTTGGATTCTTTTTCGTGGGAAAGAGCCTTTTGATAGGAGTCCGCTAGGTAGTGAAAATAGTTGGTTACTTCCTTTGTTTGTTGCTCCCTCGGTGTTGATGGATTAGGTGCTCTATCCTCTGTCGATTTATGGCAGGCAGATAAAACTAGCACACTCGCACCTAGAACTAGTAGTAGCTTTTTCATGATCAGACCTCCAAACTATTATCTTTATACCTTCATTATACTCCTACCCTATCTCCAAATCAAAAAAACATCTCCATGTATTTAAAAGGAGATGTTTAACTATCTGTGATAAATTTCTAGGTCGTATAAATCGTCGAAGCTGTCGCAATCGTATGCCACTGGTTGGCTGTTGTGGCTGCGAAATACTTGTCTCCATAAAAATCATTAAATGGAAGGATTTCGACTTCTAATTCTTCGATGCGGTCAATCTGCCCTGCCAGATAAGCCTCGATGCGACTTTCTGCGCGCTTGATCCTTTGTAAGAGTCCGCCCATACGGATATCAACCGTATCCAAACCAAAGACCTTGTTTTCTTTCAGCCATTGTTGACTAAAGAGTTTGTGGAAGGTTTCAATCTCACTTCTGAGTTTTGGTAATTCTTCTCTGGCGATTTGCTGCAAGCTGACTTTGTCACCGACTTTATAAGTTTGACGAATGCGTCTTCCCACATCTACTTTGCTACTTAAAATGCCGTTCAACTGGGCCTGAGTTTCAAATAGATAGGCATAATTCCCAGCTTTTTCTTTGATTTCAGCAAGCGTTTCAGCGGCCTGAGCGAAGTGCGGTTTGTCCTGTTCAGGTGTCATGTGTCTGTCAAGAATCGGGCAAAGAACATCCTGATAAAAGACATAGCGGTTGGGATTGATACCACTGAGATTGCCTGGCAAGTCTGGCAAGAGGTTAGCAAGGTCAATCTGCATGAAATCCTCAACTGATAGACCTGTATTGGTCTGGAAATGAGAAGACAAACGGTCTAGGTCATTGCGGTAGCTAAGTTCTGCCCAGATTTGCAGACTTGGTAGGATAGAAAACTGGGCAGTTTCACCACCATTATCTCCCCAACCCGTCACGATGACTTCTTTGATGTCATTAGCACGACAAGCTTTATTGGCCTCCATAGCAATGAGACGGCTGAAATGGTTGTGAGGCGTAAAACCGATCCATTTCCAAGCCCCGCCTGCAAAGGCGATATCCTGACTAATCTTGTGGTGATTGCGGAAGTTACGGTTGTATTTTTCCTCGCTATCCTGGTAATAATCCCAGTAAACCAAGGTCACACGGTCTTTGAGACGGTCTAGGTAGACACGAGTTTCCTCAGGAATTTCCACATCACGGTCGTACTGACCATCTGCTGACATGAGTTTAAAGAACATATCGCTCCACATCTGGCAGTGGAAACCATATTTGTCAGCAATATCTAGCACGCGCTCCAAGTGTTGACACATGAGGAGACTACGGTCCACAACACCGTTCAGAATGAGGTAGCGTCCCAAACCAACCAAGTGGGCTTCGTCCATCCCGATATTGACCTTGCGAGTCTGCAGTTTAGATAGAGTGGCAAACATCCCGTCAATCAAATCATAAACCTTTTCTTCGCCGATAAGAAGAATATCCTCCACATCACGGAGTTCTTGCACTTCCTTAACACCCCATTTGACGAAGGCCGACAAGTGGGCCAAGGTCTGGATGCAAGGCACAAAGGTCATGTCAAACTGCTGGGCGTAGGCTTCTATTTCCTGCAACTCCTCTGCTGAATAGGCGCCACGGAAGTAACCAAAGTAAGGTTGCCCCTCAATCTGATAGGTGTCTTCCATGTAAAGTTCAAAGGTTGAGTAGCCCATGAGAGCCAAGACCTCAATCATCTGCTTGGCAGAAGCCACATTCAGAACCGCATTTCGAGAACAGTCTGCCATGTAGGCCAAATCTTCATAAGCTGCCTGCTCCTCAATCGCTACTTTATCACCTTCTACTAGAGCTGTTGCCAATAAGGACAAGGCGCGGTAAAGTTGGTGAGGTTTGTGATAAGTCAGTTGATAGTGGCCTCCCTCACCCTTGATAGAGATAGAGGCTTGGTCAGACTGAGCGACTGCAACTTCCACATCTGGTAAAGAGATATACTTTGTCAGTAAGTCGATTGCCTGAGTTTGTTTGGGACTAAGTCCTGTAAATGTCACCATTGGTTTTCCTCCTGTAGCCAGTTGACAAGGGCACCGTAGAGATTGGCATCTGAATGATAGGTGCAGGCTTGGATGACAGGTGCGACCGTGTATTCTTCGTAGGTTTCGACAAATTCATCGACAGCCTTTTTGACACCTTGGATGAAGTCTGGATTTTGGCTAATAGAGCCTCCCAGACTAATGACATCTGGGTCGATGAGATACTGAATATTGAGCAAACCTTGCGCCAGATTACGGTTCATGCGCAAAATAGCTTCTTGACAAAGAGCATTACCAGCTGCGGCCTCTTGGTAAATCTTGCGTCCGTCCCAGTCAGTCTGACCAGATTTTTCAATCACGTATCGCACCATATTTCCAGTTGACGCTAGTTGCGACCAGTTGTTGAGCTTTTCTGCTGGTGCAAGGGTTGTCATATAGCCAAACTCTCCTCCCAAGCCGTGGCGACCTCGGTGAAGCTTGCCATTGATAATCATGGCGCCGCCGATTCCTGTACCAATCACGACACAGGCTGCATTTTCAATTTCTGGGTGAGCTAGCAATTCACTAAGCCCAACACAGTTGGCATCATTTTCTAGATGGACAGGTAGCTGATGATGAGCAAGTGCCTCATACCAAGAAAAGCCATGAATATAAGGTACGGCACTGATTCCCTCAATCACACCTGTTTCTTGATTAACCGCGCCTGGAACGCTCATAGCGATCCCACTATAATCTTGCTCTGACAAGCGTTGGTCTAGCCAAGTCAGTAAATCTTCCAAACTCTCTGGCGTTGGAGTACTTGTCTTATCTAGTATTTTTCCATCAGGAGTCAGACTGGCAAACTTAATCCCAGTCCCTC
Source organism: Streptococcus oralis (assembly GCF_003943415.1). Taxonomy (GTDB): domain Bacteria; phylum Bacillota; class Bacilli; order Lactobacillales; family Streptococcaceae; genus Streptococcus; species Streptococcus oralis_BJ. The sequence goes on from NZ_RJPK01000002.1 coordinate 312,382, forward strand.
CGATATCAATGGTTGCAATGATCATTGTTCTTTACCGTAAAAAGGGGCGAATCAGTAGTTAGTCCTTACTCTTTCGCCCCTCCTTTCTATCTCATAGTATTAGTTATCAAACACTTTAAAACTGTTAAATGTCTTCTTTTTTGATTAATTCTGTGCGAATCTCTTGTGGTGCTAAGAGTCCTGAATGAACCGGATAAGGTCGCTCAAGTAAGTCCAAAATGGTTTGTTGGTGTTCTGATATACGCACATTTTCTTGACTCATATTGTAGTAACGAAGTACATATCCTTCTTCATTTTCAGCTACCTTAAAGGCTGTTGGACAGACTTGTGGCAAGTTGAGCGCCGCATGGCTCAAGAGACTGCCAGTCGCTGCAACACTTCCTTCTTGTTTAGCAACTTGAAGACTAGTGAATGGTGTTTGGAAGGCTTTGGCACGACGGAAGGCTGAGAAGCGTTCTTGGGCTTGGTGGCATTCAAGTGTAAACTCGACTTCAAACTCACGCAAGCATTGAGCTTCTGGTGTTGGGAAGTAACCCCAGTCACCTAACTCACCTGAGGCACGAAGAATGGTCACTGCAATGGTGTCATCTCCAAGGATTTCATACTCGTGCAATCCTTTATTGGCCACTGTCACCCCTTTTTCATCGTCATACAGACTAACAAAGGCCTGTTGGTGTTGTGGATTTTCAGGATTTTCCCAAGAAGCAGCTGGTTTGTTTGGTCGTGTCACCACCTCATAGATGCTCTCAGAGTCATTGCTTGGACGTGTGTTATGTGTCTTAACCAAGAGACGGATACGGTGATCCTTGGCTGTGTTAGTAAAGCGAGTCTTGAAACGAATTTGTGGATTGTCAACAAAGACGGTCATCTCTGTTTCCAGAGGAAGGGTTGTCAATTCTTTTGAGCGCCCAGCTTCACGCGTCATAAACTCGATGATACCTCTCTGCTCCGCATCCAATTTTTCGTCTGCACTTACTGGAATTGTCAATTCATGCTTAAGCAAGATTTTAGCAAAACGAGCTGTATTTTCCAAGACCTCATAACCTGTCAACTCTGCGTAAATAGGCTCTGTTCCTTTTGGTTGGAAATAGATGTACTCATTTCCGATGTCCCCACGGTCTTCAAAGCGAACAACATCTTCATAAGCTTCATGAGTTGTCTTGTCGTAGACTGTGATATTTTCATCCACACTTACTGTTACAAATGGCGTATCAATCACTCCATTTTGGTAAATACCGTCACGGTGTTCTTGTTCTCCCTCAAGCAATTGGAAGGTTGTCCAAGAAAGTGGTGCCAGATGAACAGGTACTGTCACGCGCACTTGACGAGCGATACGAGCCTGACGGAACTTGTCTTTTGGCAAATCATACTCAAAATTAGCTCCCAGATCTTCGATTTTCGCTTCTACAGCATGCCCTTCCAAGTCTTCGACACGGTAGCTTGGCAAGGTCAAGGCTGCCATCTTCTTGTAGCCTTCTGTTGGGTGCAATTCCTTNAAATCACAAACCGCCACATCAATCACTGTGCTGACAGTGTCAACCTTGTCATGCAAGCCTGTATTGATAACCGTAAAGAGATGGTCGCTTTGGGCTTCGTGAGTTGCGATTTTACCCTTCCACTCGTTGAGAAGATTGGTCTTAACGAAATTTCCAACTTGGTTGACCTTGGCAAAACGTGTTTCCATCTCGCGGTGAACTTCGTCCACACTACAGCCACAGATACTATCATGGGGCGCATTTTGTAGAAGGACTTTCCAAGCATAGGTCAACTGGTCCTTGTGGTTGTGGCCGCCAGTGATGACAGTCAATGGCTCCACTACTTGTTCTAACAAGTTGCTATTTTCTTGGAAGGCTTGTTTGAGGTAAATGCGTGATGAGGAAGTGTTGGCAAGTGTGTACCAACCATCTGTTTCTTGACTGGTCAACTCACCTGTAACGGTAGATAGTTGCTCAGGTAGAGCACTTTCTACTGCATGGACATAGTCATCAAAGGAACTATGCACAAAGGTCACATCTGGAAAGAGTTCATTGGCCACACGAATGGCTTCGCTCAGATTTCGCTGTACAGGTTGGTGGTCACAGCCGTTCATCATCAACCACTGGTTGGTCGAAGCGTAGTCACGCACGTCTGCCAATTTTTGTTTCCAAAAGGCCAGAGCTTCATCCTTATCAACAGGGATTTCATTCCCATTACTGTACCAGTTGGCAAAGAGGATACCGAGGACACGACTTCCGTCTGCACCCTGCCAGTACATTTCTGAAAACTGAGAAGTAAACTGCTCATCTTCGAGGACTTGGTTGTCAAAGCCAATCGGCTTGACACCACGGCCAAAGGCTGCCACGTGAATGCCTGATTTTTGAAGGATTTGAGGAGCTTGCCCCATATTTCCAAAGGTATCTGGGAAGTAACCAATCTGAGTGGATTTGCCCCATTTTGCACATTCTGCTTGACCAATCAAGGTATTGCGGACATTGGCTTCACTGGAAATCAAGTAATCATCCTGCAAGATGTAAAAGGGACCAATTTTGAGTTTGCCTTGATCGATGTAACCTTGAACTTTGTCGCGATTTTCAGGGCGAATTTCCAAGTAGTCATCAAGGACAATGGTTTGACCATCCAAGTGGAAGCTCTTGAACTCAGGATCATTTTCAAAAAGGTCAAAGAGATTGTCAAATAACTCCACCAACTGCATACGGTGGCTTTCAAAAGGCAAGTACCACTCACGGTCCCAGTGACTATGTGAGATAATATGTACGACAACATTTTCCATGAAGTAAAACCTCATTCTAACTTAAATTTTTATTTCTATCTAACTAAAGAACTGACTAGCGAATATCCAAGTAATCCAAGACTAACTCACAGAACATCATGTTGGCCCATGAGAACCATTCGCGAGAGTAGAGCGTTGGATCATCTACGTGGAAGCTTTCGTGCATGACACCTGTGCCACCATCGCAGGCAACCAGCTGATCCAGCAAGAATTTCTTCTCCGCCTTATCTCTTGTTGTCAAGCCTTGGATAGAAAGGGCGATTGGCCAGATATAGCGATAGAAGGTATGAGAACTTCCGAGACCGCTAGCGTATTCTCCTTGGTAGAAATATGGATTTTCAGGACTCAGAATGGTACGGCGAGTTGCTTGGTAAACCTCATCGTCAATCGCACAATAACCAAGATAGGGAGCAGCCAACAAACTTGGTACATTTGGATCATCCATGATGCTGGCATTTCCCAGACCATCCACTTCAAAGGCGTAAATCTTTTCACCCTTGCTATTGGTGGTGTAGGCATAGTTTTCGATACCTTCTTTTATTTCAGCCTGGAGACGCTTAGCATCTGCGATAATACTCTCGCTATCAGCTAGGTCTAGTTCTGCAAAAATTTCTTGCACATAACCTAAGACAACGACGGCAAACATATTTGACGGAATCAAGTAGCTATATTGACAACAATCATCACTTGGTCGGAAGGCTGACCAGGTCATTCCTGTCACGGCAAAGCCAGGTCCAAAGCCATCATTTACCAGTGTGTCTTCCTTTCGGTCTGTATCCCGAACAAAACGATATGGAGAGTTGTTGTGGTCTTGTTCTACCGTCCAAAGATGAAGAATTTCCTTGGTTGCTGCGATAAAAGTCTCATCAAACTGACTAGTCTCGCCAGTCTCTTTCCAGAGGAGATAAGCCAGCTGCAAAGGATAGCAAAGAGAGTCCACCTCATACTTACGCTCCCAAATCCAGCCGTTAAGGTCTGTATGGTCGGTCTCATGGTGTCCCTTCCAGTTCTCCTCAATGTTAAAGGAGTTGGCATACGGATCCTTGAGCACCAAGGTCATCTGACGCTTGACCAAACCTGCAATGGTCTGACGCAAGAGAGGATCTCTTTTAGCCACATGAAGGTAGGGTCTGAGTTGGGCAGTCGAATCCCGAAGCCACATAGCGGGAATGTCTCCTGTGAGCACAAAAGTTGAACCATCTTCTAGGATCTCAACCGTATTGTCCAAGGTGTCGGTGTAGCAACGCTCAAAGACCTCCACCCACTCCGGATGGTCCTTGGTACGCTCTGCTACTTCATCCAGCCACTCTCTGACAATCTCTTTTGAATAAACCATTTTTAATTTTACCTCTTTGAAACAAGTTTCATGTTCAGTATATAGCTTTTAGTCCAGAAAATATATACACAAATGTTAGTCATTTCTCTACAAAATTGCTTTCTTTTGAGCTCCATATCTAAAGCCCCCCTTTTTCTGATATAATGTAGAAAAACAGCTAAAGGAACGACTATGAAACCACTACTTGAAACCATCGATACTCGTTTTGGCACTGCCAGCAAACGTGCCTTTTCTCGAGGAAATGCCCTGCCCTACACAGGCGTTCCTTTTGGGATGAATTATTTTGTTCCCCAGACCAGTGATCAGGAGGGATCTTGGTTTTTCGATCCGCATCTGCCCATTTTTCAGGGGATTCGATTGACCCACCAGCCCAGCCCTTGGATTGGTGATTATTCTTGGTTGCTCATAACACCCGTCACAGGTAAACTGAATGGAGAAAGTCTCTTCCACCGTCAGTCTTCTTATGATATCGACAAAGCTCGCTTCCAACCTCATTATCTAAGAATTTTCTCCCTGCGCTATCAGATTGAAACCCAGCTCACACCGACTTGCTACGGTGCCTCTATCCGCTTAGAGCAAAAGCAAGGCAAGGCCCTCTCCCTCTATCTTCACGCAACAGATGAACTGACAGTAGAACAAATAGATAAGCGGACTCTTGTCCTGAGACAAGAAGGTAAAACAGAGACCAATAAAAATCCGTTGATACTGTTTACTGCTCTACAAATGAACACGGATATTCTTGCTGTCTGCCAAGAAAGCGGAGAGTGGCGAATTGAACTCGCAGACAGTCATGCTGAGATTCAGCTAGCAACTTCTTTTATTTCTCCTTCTCAAGCGCTATTTAATCTACCTCAAACGGACTTTGATAGCTGTAAAGCAAATGCCCAAGCAGACTGGGAAAATCTCCTCCACCGTTTTGATGTTCTTGAGACAGGGGAAGCCGACCGAACCTTCTTTGACCACTGCCTCTACAGACTCTTCCTCTTCCCACAGACATTTTATGAGGTGAACGAGTCAGGGCAGGCCATCCACATGGATTTGTCTACTGGTACTGTCAAGCCCGGCGTCCTCTTTAGCAACAATGGTTTCTGGGATACCTTCCGCACCACCTTCCCCCTCTTTGCTCTTATCATACCGGAACACTATCACCGCTTTTTAGAAGGTTTCCTCAATAGCTACCGCGATACTGGTTTTCTGCCTAAATGGCTAGCCCCAGATGAACGTGGAATGATGCCAGGGACTCTATTGGACGGTATTATCGCAGATAGTGCCTGCAAGGAAATGGCTCCTGACTTGGAAGAAGAACTCCTCCAATCTATGTTGGAGACAGCCACTAAGTCCGACCCTCTCGGCATCAATGGTCGTCACGGTTTGGCACAATACCAAGAATTAGGTTATCTCTCTACCGACCACCACGAAAGTGTCAGCCACACGCTTGATTATGCCTATAGCGATTTTTGTATCGCCAGCTGTTCCAAAAAACTAGGGAAAACAGAGATTGCTGACACTTATAACACTTCTTCACAAAATTTCCGTCATCTCTTTGACGCCGAGACGGGCTACATGCGAGCGCGAGACAGCCAAGGCAACTTCCGCCCTGACTTCTCCCCTTATAGTTGGGGACGAGACTACGCCGAATGCTCTGCCATTCAAGCGACTTTAGGTGTCTTACATGACATCCCAGGTTTGCGTCAACTCATGGGGGGAAAAGAAGCCTTCAGCCACTATCTTTTGAAAGCCTGTCAGGACGCTCCCCTCTTTGAAACGACGGGTTATGGTTATGAGATTCATGAAATGAGCGAGATGGCTACCGCTCCTTTTGGGCAAATCGCCATTTCCAACCAGCCTAGCTTCCACATTCCTTATCTCTTCCGCTACAGCGACTACCCTGACTACACTGCTCTTCTCATCAAGACCCTGCGTCAGAAAGCCTTTCACCCAAGCTGGGAAGCCTACCCCGGTGATGAGGATAACGGTAGTCTCTCTGCTTGGTACATCTGGTCGGCTCTCGGATTCTATCCGACCTGTCCAGGAAAACCCAGTTACGACCTCGGAATCCCTCTCTTTGATCACCTCCGTATCTACCTGGCTAAGGAAAATAAATGGCTGGATATCCATGCCGAGCAAAACCACAGCCATTTCAACTTTGTCAAAGAATGCCGATTGGACAAGACCATAGTATCTAGCATTCAACACCAAGACCTCTTAAAAGCTGAGCAACTGACCTTCATCCTCAGCTGGCTACCAAATCACTCATAACCAAAAGAACCTTTGCATCGCGCAAAGGTTCTTCTTTTATGAAACTTGGACCTGAAGCTGGTCAACCAGCTCCCCATCTAGCGTTAAATTCAGATAAAAATCAAGGATTTTATCTCCTGCAAAATACAAGGTTGGCAGCGTTAGCCTTTTTTCAGTCTCGCCAGCTTGAAACGCAAGAACTTGAATCTCGTCCCGATAAGCAACACCATGCACACCCGCCCCTGGCTGAATCGAAATCTTAGCTTCTAAAGGACTGCTAGATTCTCTGCGCCTCACTGTAAAGTGGACATTTTCTCCCTTGGTCACAGCTAGACTTTTTTCTGAAAACTCTAGCTGCTGAACAGCTTCTTTTTTCGACAAGGTAGGAGTTTTATAAAGAGAAATCTTAGTTAACAAAGGCAATGCCTGTGCCTCTGTAATGGTCACGCGTATCTTCTGCGCCTCAACGACTGATCCTCGTAAGAGACGTTTGTGGCCAACAGTATAACCAGATCCAAACTCCTGCCAAACACCATCCAACTCTACCTGAACATGGAAAGCAGCGATGCGTTGCCCTAGCTTCAAATCTTCCCTCAGCTCAATCACATCAAAAGCTTCAGGAGCTCCTAAATCGAGCTCTAATGAGATTGGCAACTCTGCATCACTTGCCCATGAACTGGTCTTCCGTCCATCTGTCAGGTGGCAACAAGCAAAGTCTTCTGAGAGAGACGGTCCAGACACCTTGCTCCCCAGAGCCAGATCTTCTTTATAAAGCTCATCACGATAGGCAGCAAATTCATAAAGTCGCTGGATATCCCTTACATCAAGGAGACCATCTTGGTTTGGCGGAATATTGAGCAAGAGAGGGGTTCCCCGCCCCACTGAGTGAAAGTAGATTTTGATCAATTCCTCGAGAGACTTGGGATCCTGATCCTCATGGTAAAACCAACCTGGTCGAAGGGATACATCTGCCTCACCGATTGAAAATAGCGTCCCAGAGGGGTCTCCGTGCTGTAGATAATCTAATTCCGCCTCTGTTCCTAACTGGTCTGGTTTGACTTTTTGCCACAAGGGATCCCCTGCATAGCCCCGTTCATTTCCAATCCAGCGAATACTAGTTCCCTCAGTTGAGAAAATCAAACAATCGCCCTGCAAGTCACGAATGGTTTCAAACCAAGTCTCAAACTCATAGTTGACCTGCTGGGCCCCTTCGCCTCGAGCACCATCCATCCAAACCTCGGCGAACTTACCGGCATTGCCATAGACAGGATTTGATAAGATTTCCTTCAACTGAGCCAGATAGTAGGTATTGTAGTCCGCTTCTCGGTCCACATGATAGAGGAGACTATGGGCATCCCAAGGAGATAAATAAACTCCCATATCCATGTCAAACTCTGTTGCAGCTTGGGAAACCTCGAGGAGCAAGTCCCCCTTTCCACCCCTCCAAGGGCTAGCCTTGACCGAATAGTCTGTATAAGCTGTCGGGTAGAGGACAAAACCATCGTGGTGCTTAACCACCAAAATCAGCTTTTTAAAACCCGTTTCTTTAAGTATCCGAACCCATTCACGCGCATCCAACTTGGTCGGGTTAAAACGCTTGGGATCCTCTTGCCCACTTCCCCATTCTTGGTCATAAAAGGTATTGGGGCCAAAATGGATGAAGGCAGCTAGTTCATCCTCTAAATAAGCTAGCTGGGCCTGACTTGGTAATGGTCCATGAGGTTTTATTTTCGTCATCATCTCGTATCTCTTTCTCTGATTATTTCTCTTGTTCACAAAGTTATCCACAACTTGTGGATAAGAAAACATGCCTAAAAACTAGCTTTTCTAGACTCCGACTCTTTGACTTTGAACCTATCACCTTCAGCAAACTCTGCTCAAATCCCCACTGCACTAGGATTTCTACTAGAAAGCTGGCTCGTTACTAGTTTCTGGGACCATTCTCAGGAACCCTCTAGGATATTAGCTGAATGTCCTGCTCTCCCCAGACTTATCCACAACTTGTGAATAAGTCCTTCTTCCTAGTTGTTACCTCGTTGACTATAACAAAAAATCTAGGTACCGTCAATAAGACAAGGCTGTCTCCCTAAATACTCAGAAAAGATTCTATAATTTGTACAATATACATTTAAAGTGGCCTAGAAGAAAGACTTTTCTGATAGATTTCATATAATTTTCTAAGTGGCTTTCAACCATTGCTCTTCTCAATTCCTCTTCAGAAATGACTTAAAATCTGGACATTTCTTCTTAAAATGTGAAATTTAGCATAATTTTTTCAAAAAATATTATATTCTTTATAGTAGAAGTTTATACATTTATTTCCTCTAATTCCTTTTGCTATCGTATAATAACATAAAATACTACTAAAACCTTGTTTTGTCCGAATTTTTAATCATTTTTTACTATTGACACGCCTCTGAGAATATGATATAACGTAAATGTAAGCGGTACCAAAAAGGTGCCACCGTGAAAATTTTTAAGGAGGAAAACACATGTCTTCACATCCAATTCAGGTATTCTCAGAAATTGGGAAACTGAAAAAAGTTATGTTGCACCGTCCAGGCAAAGAGTTGGAAAACTTGTTGCCGGACTATCTCGAAAGGCTTCTTTTTGATGACATTCCATTCTTGGAAGATGCTCAAAAAGAACATGACGCATTTGCTCAAGCTCTTCGTGATGAAGGAATTGAGGTCCTTTACCTAGAGCAATTGGCTGCTGAATCATTGACTTCCCCAGAAATCCGCGATCAATTTATCGAGGAATATTTAGACGAAGCTAACATCCGTGGTCGTCAAACCAAGGCGGCTATTCGTGAATTGCTTCACGGTATCAAGGACAACCAAGAATTGGTTGAAAAAACTATGGCAGGGGTTCAAAAAGTTGAATTGCCAGAAATTCCTGAAGAAGCAAAAGGCTTAACTGACTTGGTTGAGTCAGACTATCCATTTGCTATCGACCCAATGCCAAACCTCTACTTCACTCGCGACCCATTTGCAACTATTGGTAATGCCGTATCACTTAACCACATGTATGCAGATACTCGTAACCGTGAAACTCTTTATGGTAAATACATTTTCAAACACCATCCAATCTATGGTGGAAAAGTAGAATTAGTCTACAACCGTGAAGAAGATACACGTATTGAAGGTGGAGATGAGCTCGTTCTTTCTAAAGACGTTCTTGCAGTAGGTATCTCTCAACGTACAGATGCAGCTTCGATTGAAAAACTCTTGGTGAACATCTTCAAGAAAAATGTTGGCTTCAAGAAAGTATTGGCATTTGAATTTGCTAACAACCGTAAATTCATGCACTTGGATACTGTCTTCACCATGGTTGACTATGACAAGTTCACAATTCACCCAGAAATCGAAGGCGATCTTCGTGTGTACTCTGTCACTTATGAAAATGAAAAACTCAAGATTGTTGAAGAAAAAGGTGACTTAGCTGAACTTCTTGCGAAGAACCTCGGCGTAGAAAAAGTTCATTTGATCCGTTGCGGTGGTGGCAATATCGTAGCAGCTGCGCGTGAACAATGGAATGACGGTTCCAACACTTTGACTATCGCACCTGGTGTAGTCGTCGTTTATGCCCGCAATACCATTACCAATAAGATCCTAGAAGAATACGGGCTTCGCTTGATTAAGATTCGAGGAAGTGAATTGGTTCGGGGCCGTGGTGGACCTCGTTGTATGTCTATGCCATTTGAACGTGAAGAAGTATAATCGCTGTTCAGTATTTGTCAATAAAAAATGTAAAAAAATAGAAAGAGGAAATAATAGAATGACACATTCAGTATTCCAAGGACGCAGCTTCTTAGCAGAAAAAGACTTTACTCGCGCAGAGTTAGAATACCTTATCGGTCTTTCAGCTCACTTGAAGGATTTGAAAAAACGCAATATCCAACACCACTACCTTGCTGGTAAAAATATCGCCCTCCTGTTTGAAAAAACTTCTACTCGTACACGTGCAGCCTTTACAACTGCAGCTATTGACCTTGGTGCTCATCCAGAATACCTCGGAGCAAATGACATTCAGTTAGGTAAAAAAGAATCTACTGAAGATACTGCAAAAGTTTTGGGTCGTATGTTTGACGGGATTGAATTCCGTGGTTTCAGCCAACGTATGGTTGAAGAACTGGCAGAATTCTCAGGTGTTCCAGTATGGAACGGTCTAACTGACGAATGGCACCCAACTCAAATGTTGGCTGACTACTTGACTGTTCAAGAAAACTTCGGTCGCTTGGAAGGCTTGACATTGGTATACTGTGGTGATGGACGTAACAACGTTGCCAACAGCTTGCTCGTAACAGGCGCTATCCTTGGTGTTAACGTTCACATCTTCTCACCAAAAGAACTCTTCCCAGAAAAAGAAATCGTTGAATTGGCTGAAGGATTTGCTAAAGAAAGTGGTGCACACATCCTCATCACCGAAGATGCAGACGAAGCTGTCAAAGGTGCAGATGTACTTTATACAGACGTTTGGGTATCTATGGGTGAAGAAGACAAATTCGCAGAACGTGTAGCTCTTCTTAAACCTTACCAAGTTAATATGGACTTAGTGAAGAAAGCAGACAATGAAAACTTGATCTTCCTCCACTGCTTGCCTGCATTCCACGACACTCACACTGTCTATGGTAAAGATGTTGCTGAAAAATTTGGCGTAGAGGAAATGGAAGTAACAGACGAAGTCTTCCGCAGCAAGTATGCTCGTCACTTTGACCAAGCAGAAAACCGTATGCACACTATCAAAGCTGTTATGGCTGCTACTCTTGGAAATCTCTACATTCCTAAAGTATAAAACTTACTCGTATACACAACACAGGGGTTGAGACGAAAGCTATGATAGCTTATCAGTTCTAGCGAAAGAAAGCAAGGATCCTCTTTGACAAATTTGCCACCTTACTCTTGTCATCTTCCTGCTTCCTAGTCTCATTCTGATAAACGTCGGCTATGCGTTCAACCCCTTTTACTAGTAGTAATGACTAATTTGTCTTTTGAAAAGACGCTACCTCCACTTCATATTTTATCATCATACCTGCCTGTAGCTCTTGGAGTTCTGTCAGGTTTACCATATTAAAGAAAGGAGAGCTCATGTCTCATAGAAAAGTCGTCGTTGCTTTAGGCGGAAATGCCATCCTCTCCACTGACCCATCTGCCCAAGCTCAACAAGCTGCTCTGGTAGAAACAGCTCGTCATCTGGTCAAGTTGATTCAAAACGGAGATGAACTGATCATCACTCACGGAAATGGTCCTCAGGTGGGTAATCTCTTGCTTCAACACTTGATGGCAGATTCGGAAAAAAACCCTGCCTTCCCCCTTGATTCTTTGGTTGCCATGACCGAAGGTAGTATCGGTTTTTGGCTACAATGTGCTCTTGATAACGCATTGCTCGATGTAGGACTTGATAAAAATGTCGCTTCTGTTGTTACCCAAGTTATAGTAGACAAAGCGGACCCTGCCTTTATCAATCCTACCAAACCAATCGGTCCATTCTACTCAGAAGAAGATGCCAAAGCTGAGAGCGAAAAAACAGGAGCAACCTTCAAAGAAGATGCCGGTCGTGGCTGGCGTAAAGTGGTGGCTTCACCAAAACCAATCGACATCAAAGAAATCAACAGCATCCGCACCTTGCTCAATAATGGTCAAGTTGTCATCGCAGCAGGTGGAGGAGGTATCCCTGTTGTTAAAAATGAAAACGGTTACTTACGTGGGGTCGAAGCCGTTATCGACAAAGACTTTGCGTCTCAACGACTAGCAGAACTCGTCGAAGCTGACCTCTTTATCGTCCTTACTGGCGTAGACTATGTTTATGTCAACTACAATAAACCAGACCAGGAAAAACTTGAACACGTTACTGTCAGTCAACTAAAAGAATACATCAAACAAGGACAATTCGCACCGGGTAGCATGCTACCAAAGGTCGAAGCTGCTATCGATTTTGTAACCAACCGCCCAGAAGGCAAGGCTGTTATCACTTCCCTCAGTAATCTAGGCGCCTTGATCGAGTCCGAAAGCGGAACAATTATTGTTAAAGACTAGCCATTTTAACCCAAGTACAAGCTCTAATCAGGAGTACTCAGGTAAACCAACATCATTCGTTTTTATACTTTGTGGCATAGTTTAGGAGGAAAAACAAATGAGTGAAAAAACAAAAAAAAGGTTCCAAATGCCTTCATCTTACACTGTTTTGATCATTATTATTGCTATCATGGCAATCTTGACTTGGATCATTCCAGCAGGTAAGTATGACACGAACGAAGCAGGTGGCCTCATTGCAGGTACCTATCAAACTGTTGACTCTAATCCCCAAGGGATTTACGATATTCTAATGGCTCCAATCCGGGCGATGCTCGGTCACGAACCAACTAAAGCCGCTATTGACGTAGCCTTCTTCATCCTCATGGTTGGAGGATTCCTAGGTGTCGTCAATGCGACAGGCACACTCGATGTTGGTATTGCCTCTATTGTTAAGAAATACAAAGGACGCGAAAAAATGCTGATCCTCATCCTCATGCCCCTCTTTGCCCTTGGAGGAACAACTTATGGTATGGGTGAAGAAACCATGGCATTTTACCCACTCCTTGTCCCTGTTATGATGGCTGTTGGTTTTGATAGCATTACTGCCGTTGCCATCATTCTACTAGGTTCTCAAGTTGGCTGTCTTGCCTCTACTCTCAATCCCTTTGCTACTGTTATCGCTTCTGATACCGCAGGTGTGTCATCTATGGACGGGGTCATCCTTCGTATCATCTTCTGGTTTGTTATGACAGGTATTAGTACTTACTTTGTCTACCGCTATGCAGAAAAGATTCAAAAGGATCCCACAAAATCACTTGTCTACTCTCAACGTGAAGAAGACCTTAAACACTTCAATGTCACTGATAACGAAAATGCTCCATCTGTCTTGAACAAGAAACAAAAACATGTTCTTGCCTTGTTCATCTTGACTTTCATCATCATGATCGCCAGCTTTATCCCTTGGGTAGACTTGCACATCACTCTATTTGAAGACTTCAAGAATTGGTTGATTGGTCTCCCTGTTATTGGTGGAGCTATTGGTTCATCTGCTCTACCATTCGGTAGCTGGTACTTCCCAGAAGGTGCGATGCTCTTTGCTGTGATGGGTATTCTTATTGGTGTTGTTTACGGTCTTAAGGAAAGCAAGATTATCTCTACCTTTATGGCTGGTGCAGCAGATCTTCTCACCGTAGCCTTGATTTGTGCAGTAGCTCGTGGTATCCAAGTTATCATGAACGACGGTATGATTACTGCAACTATTCTACACTGGGGTGAAGTTGGACTTCAAGGTCTCTCTTCTCAGGTCTTCATCGTTTTGACCTACCTCTTCTACCTTCCTATGTCATTCCTTATCCCATCTTCATCTGGACTTGCTAGTGCTACAATGGGAATCATGGCACCACTTGGTGAGTTCGTTAACGTAAAACCTAGTCTCATCATCACTGCCTATCAATCTGCATCTGGTGTACTAAACCTTGTCGCTCCAACTTCTGGTATCGTCATGGGGGCTCTCGCGCTCGGCCGTATCAGTCTAGGAACTTGGTGGAAATTTGTTACTAAACTCATTGTCGTTATTGTCATCGTGAGCATGCTCCTTCTTATCCTAGGCACCTTCCTACCATTCCTTTAGAACAAAGTGTGAGGTAAAACGAATGACAGTCTACATCACTGACTCCATTAAACAGAGCTTTATACAGAGTCTAAAGACTCTCATCTCCTACCCATCCGTCCTCCAAGAAGGGGAAAATGGGACACCTTTTGGACAAGCTATTCAAGACGTTCTAGAAAAGACGCTGGAAATCTGCCGTGAACTTGGCTTTAAAACTTATATTGATCCCAAGGGCTATTATGGTTATGCAGAGGTTGGTGAGGGAGAACTTCTTGCCATCCTCTGTCACTTGGATGTTGTGCCTGCAGGAGATTTAACAGATTGGCAATCTCCTCCATTTGAAGCAACTATCAGAGAAGGAAAACTCTACGGACGAGGGGCACAAGACGACAAGGGGCCTTCACTGGCAGCTCTCTATGCAGTGAACAGCTTGCTTGACCAAGGTATCCAGTTCAAAAAACGCGTACGTTTTATCTTTGGTACGGATGAAGAAACCCTTTGGAGATGTATGGCACGCTACAACACCCTCGAGGAACAAGCCAGCATGGGATTTGCACCGGATTCGTCATTTCCTTTGACATACGCTGAAAAGGGGCTCCTTCAAGTCAAGCTTCATGGCCCCGGTTCTGATCATCTCAAGCTCGATGTCGGAGGTGCCTTTAATGTTGTACCAGATAAGGCAAGTTACCAAGGTCCTCTTTATGAAGCGGTTTGTAGGGGGTTGAAGGAAGCAAATTTTGATCACCAAACCACAGACCAAACCGTGACCGTACTCGGGGTACCTAAACACGCCAAAGATGCTAGTCAAGGTGTCAATGCAGTCATTCGGCTTGCTAGTGTACTCGCACCTCTCCAACCCCACCCTGCCCTCCATTTTCTAGCTGATCAAGCTGGGCAGGACGGCAAAGGGCTGAAAATATTTGGAGAAGTTGCTGATGAACCGTCTGGTTCCCTTTCCTTTAATATTGCAGGGTTGACCATCAATCCCGATCGCTCCGAAATTCGGATCGACATACGTATACCTGTGCTAGCAGATAAGGAGAAACTGGTGACACAGCTCACTCAGTGCGCCAAAGACTACCAACTTGACTACCAAGAATTTGACTATCTAGCACCCCTCTATGTCGCAAGAGATAGCCAACTCGTTACTACTCTTATGCAAGTTTACCAAGAAAAAACCGGAGATAAAACTCCTCCTCTCTCATCAGGTGGTGCTACCTTTGCTCGCACCATGCCAAACTGTGTAGCCTTTGGCGCTCTTTTCCCAGGAGCACAACAAACTGAGCATCAGGCAAATGAAGCAGCTGTCCTAGACGATCTTTATCGCGCTATGGACATCTACGCAGAGGCGGTTTACCGTCTCGCAACCTAACCAGATAATCGTTTCTACCAAAAAAATCCCGCAGATTTGCGGGATTTTCTCTTGCATCAATGCGCCAACATTTCTTGGGCGATTTCTTGACCAGATAGCTTATCTGGATAGTAGGTTGGCCAGTTGTCCATCTCCTCAAAGAGGGCTTCTTGGCTAGTACCTCCAAAGAAGATATGGAAATGTTCTGCCTTGACTAGGGCGATATTGTGGTCGCTAAACTGAACATACTTGAACTGTCCAGCGTCCGCATCTGTCGCTTCAAAGAGGAAGCGCACGCCACGATTGCCTTTCTTATAAGTCAAGATTTTCTTGCCGACATACTTGTAGGTGAATTTCTTGCTTTGGCCACCTTGAACAAATTCAATAGTGTTGTCCGTGATGTTGATCTTAGTCACATCTGTCTGATAGCCTTTTCTATAGTAGGCCTTGTACTCATCTTTGGTCATCTTGCCAGTCAACTTAGCCTTGTAGTCAAAGACTTGATCAAACGTACCATCTTCAAGGAAAGGATAGACAGACTGCCAGTTGCCAGCATAGTCACTCAAGGTACGGTCTTTGACATCTGCATCCTCAAAGTAACCATTGTGAACTGTCTTGGTATTTTCTTCCTTCTCTGGTTCGATTTCTGGTCCTTCTTGGTCTGTTGTTTGTTTCAAAGCCTTGAGGTTTTTCTCCATCACGGAGATATAGTTCTCACCGGCCTTGGTTGCTTCTTCTGTCAGACTTTCTAGCGGATTGAGCACGTCTAGTTTGACGCCCGTTTCTTTTGAGAGTGTATTAGCTAGGGCTTGTGAGGCATTTTCTTCAAAGTAGATATAAGAAATCTTATTTTTCTTGATATACTCTGCCAATTCTGCTAAACGTGCTGCCGATGGTTCTGCATCTGGTGAGAGACCTGAGATGGATACTTGCTTAAGGCCGTAGTCCAAAGCCAAGTATCGGAAAGCTGCGTGCTGGGTCACAAAGCTCTTTTGTTTCGCTTGAGACAAGCCATCTGTGTAGGCCTTGTCCAAGGCTTGCAATTTTTCGATATAGGCAGCCGCATTCTTCTCAAAAGTCTCTTTTTTATCAGGATAATCTGCTGACAAGCTATCACGGATATGTTCTACTAGTTTAATGGCACGAACTGGTGATAACCAAACATGGGGATCGTAGTCGTGATGGTGACCCTCACCGCCATGATCATGCCCTTCCTCTTCTTCCTCACCACCTGGCAAGAGGAGCATATCACCTGTCGCCTTGATAGTTTTCACTTTTTTCTTATCCAAGGATTCTAGCAATTTTGGAACCCAAGTTTCCATATTTTCATTTTCATAGACAAAGGTATCTGCATCTTGGATTTTGGCAACTGCCTTGGCAGACGGTTCGTATTCGTGAGGTTCTGTACCAGCACCGATGAGGAGTTCTACATTAGCAGTATCTCCTGCGACTTGCTTGGTAAATTCGTAGACAGGGTAAAAGGTTGTCACGATATTGAGTTTCCCATCTGCCTGCTTTTGATTGGAACAAGCCACTAAAAACAGGGCACATAGACTAGCTAGCAATAAGCTAATTTTTTTCATTTCATTCTCCTATTTGATAAAACGTTTCAGTAGACTGACTAACAAAAAGACGGCTACAAAGATAATGGTGATACTAGCGCTAGCAGGGGTTTCCGCATAGTAGGAAATATAGAGCCCTGCCACCATTCCTAAAAAGCCAATAGCACTGGCAAGCAGCATAACGGATTTAAAGTTTTTCCCCAAACGAAGGGCAATACTAGCTGGCAAGACCATAATGGTCGACACCAAAAGAGCTCCTGCTGCTGGTATCATAAGGGCAATGGCCACCCCTGTCACCATGTTAAAGAGGATGGACATAGTACGAACTGGCAAGCCATCCACAAAGGCCGTGTCCTCATCAAAAGTCAGGATATACATTGGTCGCAAGAACAAGAAAGTCAAGAGCAAAACGACCGCCGCAATGGCAAAGAGGAATATCACCTGCTCCTGGCTAATAGTCACAATAGACCCAAAGAGATATTGGTCCAAACTCATGGAGCTCGAACTTTTCCCCTTACTCATTACGATAAGAGACACTGCAAGCCCTGTAGACATGAGGATGGCTGTCCCGATTTCCATAAAGTTCTTATAGACTGTACGGAGATACTCTAGAAAGACCGCAGCGATCAAGACGATAGCAATGGTTGAAATAGTTGGAGAAATTCCCAAAACCAGACCAAAGGCTACCCCTGATAGAGAAACGTGACTGAGTGTATCACTCATGAGACTCTGACGACGTAAGATAAGGAAGGTCCCAAGAACTGGAGAAAAGAGACTCATGGCAATGACCGCCAAGAAGGCACGCTGCATGAAGTCATAAGATAACAAACTAAGCATGTTCCACCTCCTGGTCGCTTTCGTGAACGTTAAAACAACGCCATGGCGAGTCTTGATTGCGAACTAGATGGATATTGCGATCCGCATAGTCCTTGACCTCCTCAGGATCATGGGTAATCATCAAAACAGCCTTGCCATGATGGTGGGCACTATGGTGCATGAGTTCGTAAAATTCATTTTTGCTTCCAGCATCCATCCCTGTCGTCGGCTCATCCAAGACAAAAATATCTGGGTCAGAAGCAAACATCCGAGCAATAACTGCTCGTTGCTTTTGTCCTCCCGAGAGGGAACCAATTCGTTTGTCACGGTGTTCCCACATACCAACTGAGTCTAGACTGGCCTTGATATGTTCCTCATCATGAGCATTCAAGCGACGAAACCAGCCCTTTCGAGGATAGCGACCCGACTTGACAAATTCATAAACTGTACTTGGAAAACCAGCATTAAAACTGGCTATCTGCTGGGGAAGATAAGCTATCCTAAGCTTTTTCCCATGAGTATTTGTCTTTGAGATGGTTACCTTGCCAAATCTTGGCTGCAAGATGCCTAGACTCGCCTTGATGAGCGTTGTCTTGGCAGCCCCATTTTCACCAGTCAGGGTGACAAACTCCCCACTATCAACACTGTAGTTGATATGCTCGAGGACAGGTTCCTTGTCATAATAGAAAGACAAATCCTCTACTGTAATATACCGCATTATTTGATTTCTCCTACTAAAGCAGTTAAAAACCGCTGGATCACTTCTTGTTCATTTGGAGTAAACTGACTTGCTACTTGTTCATAGGCTAAGAGCGTGTGTTCATGATGGTGGTGGTGCTCCTCTGCCACTGGGCGAGCCAGCTCTGTTAGTTGATAAAAGATCACACGCGCATCCTTGGGATCTCTGGATGTCTCTAACATACCCTCTTTGACTAAAGACTTGATAGCCTTGGTCACTGCCGCCTGACTGACATTGAGACGACGGGCTAGCTCCGAGTTGGTTAAGGATTCTTCTGACAAGAGCATGAGGATGTGTTCCTGAGTATTGGTCAAGGCAACGTCACTCGTGCAATGCCCGATCAGAATTTCATGCTGGTTCTCAGATCTCAAGATCACCTCGTTTAAAAAGTTATCGATTTCCTGTGCAAGCTGTCTCATGTGTTACTCCTTCCCTAGCTATCTTTTTCGTAAAAAAGCATAGATAGCCACCGATTCTTTACTGGTTAATTATATCACAAATCAAAAAAGAGTCAAGGGAGAACATGAGAGCACATTTCACACTTGAACTCTTTTGATTTGTTATTGGAAATCTTTGATATTTCCATCATAGGTCGCCCAGTCCTTACTAAAGAAACGGTCATTTATCTTGTAGTCTGGAGCTGGTTTCGGATCCGTCAAGAAGGGATTCACAACCTTATCAAAAGCCAGCCAACCCAACCAGCCTAAGTGGATGGTATCCTTGATAAAGTAAGGTTCTCCTCCTTTTTTAGAAAAGTCAGCAATATTGGTAAAGCCTTGACTTTCTAACTGGTAACGAATTTTCTCCACTGCATGTTGATACATTTCTTCACTGAGTTCTGTGTATTCCATCCATTTCTTGTTGACGGGCTGGATAACAAAGAGCACATTGACTTTTGATTTGGCAAATTGATTGAGAACCAGCTGCAAATCATTGTATTCAGACGACTTTAGGAAGTTATAATTTTTTTGATACCCTTCCCATTTTTTTAAGTCTTTTTTGACCTCATACGTGTAGAAATGATTCTCCATCCCCATATCGTTATTGGTCGTATTTGCCTCTGCATCCTTACGGGCAATTTCTTCTAAAGCGTCATAAGAAAACTGATCAGGAAGATCTTTTAAATAGTTTTCCACATGTTCTTTGTACTTGAGTTTCCCCCGAATGGAAAATTGACCAAAAAGAGAGGACTGCTTTTCATTGAATCGTGCAAAGACGTTGATGATAAGTCGATCAGCATCTGACAAGTCCTCTCCTTTTGAAAGCTTTTGAAGGATGCCTTTCAATGCCACACTCGGGTTCTGCTTCAACAAACGCGTCGCAGCATGCTTAGCCGAGATATCCCCAGATTGATTTTCCAAAAAAGCTGTCAACTGGTCGCTATTAAAGAATCTCTGAAACGCTGCGGGTTCATAATCCGTCTCTGTAAACCACTGAGGAGAGATGACAAATACCGCCTGCTTTTCCTCGATTTCTGGCAGAATCTGCTGCAAACCAAAATATTGATTAAGCGAGGCCGCTCCTGCCTGACCCATAAAGTACGGGCGATAGGGACGATTGTATTTTTCTGCTAAAACAGCTGGATGGACACTATCAAATCGAATCCATTCACTTGACCCTAGAAAAGGGACAAAACGCATATTGGGATCCGTTAGCGCCCTCACTTTTTGACTTCTCTCTTTAAAACTTTCTCTACTGATGGAAGCTGCAGAGTACTTCTCCTCCGTCAGATTATGGCTTGTTGTACTTGGATAAAAAAAGATGAGTAGAAGAACCAAAAATCCAGCGATGAAGATAGGCCCGAAGATCAGCCACAAGCGTTTAAGCATTCTTTAACTCCGCAATACCTTCTACAATTTTATTAGCTGTATTCCAGTCATCACGACCGAACTCCGTCACTGGAACACGAATGTCAAAACGGTTTTCAATCTCAACAATCAATTCAACCGTCCCCATACTATCCAAGACACCGGCATCAAAAAGATCTTCATCCATCATGTCAGAAACATCTTCCATAAACAACTCATCAATAATTTCAATAACTTCTGATTTGATATCCATTTTTTATATCCTTTTATTTTTTAAACCATAAATCATTCAAAAATCCAGAAAAGATTAAGAATGAAACCATCACGACATGGAAGGTGACAACCATGCCAAGCAACTGAATCCAGCGATTCTCAGGTAAGGAACCCTTCCCAGCTTTTTTTCGTTCTTTATTGAGCGCTTTTTTCTTACGAACCCAAGCATCATTGATGACCAGCCCAATCCCATGAAAAAGTCCATAGGCGATATAGTACCAGGTCACACCATGCCAAAATCCCATAATCAGCATATTGAGAATGTAGGCTACACTTGAAGTCACATTGCGATTTTTAAAGACCTTCTTTCTGGTCAACACCATAACCATCCGCATAAAGACAAAGTCACGGAACCAGAAAGACAGACTCATGTGCCAGCGATTCCAAAACTCTTTTAAATCCCTTGATAAAAAGGGCTTGTTAAAGTTGATGGGACTATGAATCCCCATCAAATTGGAGATGGCTAAGGCAAACATAGAGTAGCCCGCAAAGTCAAAGAACAGTTCTAAACCGAAGGTATACATCACCGCCAGAGCATAATGGTTAAAGAAACCGCCTGTCTGCAAGGCCAAATTTTTCAACGGAGGCAATAATGTCTCTCCTAAAATATGCGCCAAGATAAACTTGTAGAGGAAGCCAAGCATGATATATTTGACAGCCTCTTCTAGCATATCCATCAGCTCATCCCGCTCAGGAATGGTCGCATAATTTTCATTGAAGCGTTTAAAACGATCAATGGGACCACTTGAGAAAGTCGGCATAAAAAGAAGAAAACGTAAGAATTGCCAAATCGTTAAATCCTTGATGACACCGTCCCTCAACTCAACGATAACCCCAACTGCACGAAAGGTTAAGTAAGAAATTCCTAAAAAGCCAAACAAAGATTGAGGGCCATGAATAGCAGGAGATACTTTCACAAAGACGATTGGCAATAGAGATAAAAAGCTAACTAGATAAAATATCCATTTACTATCCCGCTTTTTCCTGTACCTTTTGTAGAAAGATACAAGCAGTACTTGCCAGATAACATAAAGGATAAGAGCGCTTATTTGATTCGTCTTTCCACCTACCAACATGGTGACGATAAAGAAGAGACTAACCAGCACCTCATACCAGGCAAAACGTTTCTTGAAAAAGAGCCCGATAAATATCGGTAGGGTCGCAGCAATCACATACAAAAAATAATAAAGATTGCCATAAGGTTCCAAATGAGGTAGCTGTTTGTAAAGCTCCATCATCTACTGTTTACCTCGTTGATCAAGCCCTTGATGTCAATCTTGCCATTAGGCGTTAGTGGTAAACTATCTCGATAGAGGAATTTAGACGGCATCATATAAGACATCATGATGTCTGCTAGGTCTTCCTTAATAGCCTTGGTAATATCGATATCACGCTCAAACTGCTCGCGGACACCATCCTTTAGGATGACATAGGCCAATAGATTTTGCACCTTGTGGTCCTTGTTATAGCGTGGAACAGCAACAGCCGACTCGATAAAGCGAGACTTGTTGAGGTTTTGAGAGACATCTTCAAGCTCAATGCGATAACCATTAAACTTAATCTGGAAATCCATGCGCCCACCATAGAGAAGCAAGCCCTCATCTGTCATAGTTCCTACATCTCCTGTATGGTAGGCCGGAAGACCTTCGAACTCAAAGAAAGCTTCTGCCGTTTTTTCAGGATTATTCATATAGCCTTTTGAAACAGCTGGCCCAGAAACGATGATTTCTCCCTGTTCACCATTTGGCAGTTTATTGCCTTCCTCATCAATGATAAAGGTTGGAGAATCGGCCTTGGTATAGCCGATTGGCAAGCGTTTGAGAGTCGTTAACATCTCGTCTGTCACAGCAACTGCTGACAGAGCCACTGTTGCTTCTGTTGGACCGTAAGCATTGATAATACGGGCATTTGGGAATCGCTCACGTAGTTTTTGAGCTGTTTTGACCGTCAATTCTTCACCATCAAAGTAGAAATGTGTGATTCCAGGCATTTTCTCACCATTAAAATCTTCTGACAACATGGCCATATCTGCAAAGGACGGTGTTGAGGTCCAGATAGCAATCGGGAGTGAAAAGATCGTCGCAAAGAGTTTTTTGAAATCCTGAGTAATGGCTGAAGGAAGAGCGAAAAGCGTGCCACCAAGTGCCAAAGTCGGTGCCCAGTACATGACAGATAGGTCAAAAGAATAAGGGGGCTGAGCCAGCATTTGTGGACGACTTGGCGTCGCAAATTCCTTATCTGTAATCATCCAGTTGGTAAAGCTGAGGAGATTATCATGGGAAATCTGCACTCCCTTTGGCTTACCAGTCGTACCAGAAGTAAAGATGATGTAGTAGTTATCATCTCCCTTGACTGGATGCGTGATCTCGTAGCTAGAAGCTTGAGCAAAGGCTTCGTGGACTTGCTCTAAATTCAGCATCGGTGTGCTAGTTTGCTCTAATGGAAAATCCGAGATAGCAATAATCAAACTTGGCTCTGCAACTTCTACGATAGCAGAAATTCGTTCCAAGGCCGAATGGCTGTCAATTGGAATATAGGCATGCCCCGACTTAGTCAGCGCTACAAAGGTAGCCAACATCTCATACTCCTGACCACCAAAAACGACGACTGGAGATTTCTCAGGCAAGCCAAGTCGATCAATAGCTGCAGCTAAACTATCTGAATCAGCCTTCAGATCACCATAAGTATGCTCTTGACCCAAAATATTGTAGACAGGATATGTTGGCTGTGTTTGAGCAAAGTGCTCAATCGTTTCAATCATATCTTTTATCGGTTTATTAGACACGGTTTTTCTTCTCCTTCAAACTAGAACTCATTATAAATAAAGGTTCCTTGGCTCTGACCAAGGTAACTAAAAAAATAAAGCAAACCAAGTAAGATTACAAAATATAGGACGGTCTGTCCCAAAAACATATACAATTTTCTGTGTTTTCCCATAGTTAGTGTGTTCAATTTTCTATGATTTTTCAAAAAAGCTATGCAACTATGCATTACTATCTTATCTTCCTAACATTTTACCATTTTATCAACCTTTTTTTCAACTGTTTACCATAATTCAAAAGTTTGTTTTAGCTTATTTTAAGATAAGTTAAAATATTAATAAAAATTGTTATCAACAATTCCATTTCCTCGAAATTTTGACACCTATTATCATATATTAAGCAATTAAAAAATGACAGCAAACACACCACTCCCTCTTTGGGCATTTTTATGCTAAAATAGTAGTTATGGATAAAATTATTAAAACTATATCAGAAAGCGGAGCCTTTCGTGCTTTTGTCCTTGATAGCACTGAAACCGTCCGCACTGCTCAAGAAAAACATCAAACTCAAGCCAGTTCAACTGTTGCACTTGGCCGTACCCTTATCGCCAGCCAAATTCTCGCAGCCAATGAAAAAGGAAATACCAAGCTAACGGTTAAAGTTCTTGGAACGAGCTCTCTCGGTGCCATCATCACGGTCGCAGATACTAAGGGCAATGTCAAAGGCTACGTTCAAAATCCAGGTGTTGACATCAAAAAAACTGCAACTGGTGAAGTCCTTGTCGGACCTTTTGTCGGAAATGGTCAATTTCTCGTTATCACAGACTATGGCACTGGAAATCCTTACAACTCCATGACTCCTCTCATCTCTGGGGAAATCGGTGAAGACTTGGCATACTACCTGACTGAAAGCCAACAAACCCCTTCAGCAGTCGGCCTCAATGTTCTTTTAGATAAAGGCGACAAGGTCGAAGTTGCCGGCGGTTTCCTTCTCCAAGCATTGCCAGGAGCCAAGGAAGAAGAGATTGCTCGCTTTGAGAAACGCATCCAAGAAATGCCAGCTATCTCAACACTTCTGGAAAGCGACGACCATATCGAAGCTCTCCTCAAGGCTATCTACGGTGACGAATCCTACAAATGCCTATCTGAAGAAGAAATCCGTTTCCAATGTGACTGCAGCAAAGATCGCTTTTTAAACGCTCTTGCCAGCCTTCCAACTTCAGACCTCGAGGAAATGAAAGAGGAAGATCACGGGGCAGAAATTACTTGTCAATTCTGCCAAACAACTTATAATTTTGATGAAAACGACCTGGAGGAACTCATTCGTGACAAATCTTAATACACCTTTTATGATTGGCAATGTTGAGATTCCCAATCGTACCGTTTTAGCGCCCATGGCAGGAGTTACCAACTCAGCCTTTCGTACCATCGCAAAAGAGCTCGGAGCTGGACTCGTTGTAATGGAAATGGTCTCTGACAAGGGAATCCAATACAACAACGAAAAAACCCTGCACATGCTTCATATTGATGAAGGCGAAAACCCTGTCTCTATCCAACTTTTTGGTAGCGATGACGACAGCCTCGCACGCGCAGCAGAATTCATACAAGAAAACACCAAGACTGATATCGTCGATATCAACATGGGCTGCCCAGTTAACAAAATCGTGAAGAACGAAGCTGGCGCTATGTGGCTCAAGAACCCAGATAAGATTTACTCTATCATCAACAAGGTTCAGTCTGTCCTTGATATTCCCCTCACTGTCAAAATGCGTACAGGCTGGGCTGACCCATCCCTAGCCGTGGAGAATGCCCTCGCAGCTGAAGCTGCTGGTGTCTCTGCTCTCGCCATGCATGGCCGTACCCGCGAACAAATGTACACAGGCCACGCAGACCTCGAAACCTTGCACGATGTAGCCCAAGCACTGACTAAGATCCCATTTATCGCCAACGGTGACATCCGTACAGTTCAAGATGCTAAACAACGCATCGAAGAAGTCGGGGCTGACGCGGTTATGATTGGCCGCGCAGCCATGGGAAATCCCTACCTCTTCAATCAAATCAATCATTACTTTGAAACAGGAGAAATCCTTCCTGATTTGACCTTTGAAGATAAGATGAAAATCGCCTACGAACACTTAAAACGCTTGATTAGCCTCAAAGGAGAAAAAATTGCAGTCCGTGAATTCCGCGGCCTCGCTCCTCACTACCTCCGGGGAACATCTGGCGCTGCCAAACTTCGTGGAGCTATTTCACAAGCTAGCACCCTAGCAGAGATTGAAGCCCTCTTGCAATTAGACAAAGCATAGTCTCACATCTACAACTCACAAAAACGGCAAAGCTCAAAAATGAGTCTTGCCGTTTTTATATATTTTCATCTTGTAAATCTAATTGCTTCACTCTAGCTATATAATAGGACATAATCAAAAACAAATTAAGGCAGACAATCCATATAGACCATTCATGAAGAAAATGCATCAATACAGCCAAGCTGATTGCGCCCACTACGAAACTTCCCACAACAATCCCATAATTTAAGGCCTGACGACGGTATTCTTGGATATTTCCTTCTCTTCTAGCAATGCGATACAAAGCGGTCAGCATCTTTCGGTAATTTCCAGACGTCATAAAAATGACATAGGGATGATCTTCAATCAAACTGCCCGTAAATGTTAGCATCATCATTCCTGTTCCAAAAGCGATGAAAGGAACTTCTAATAGAGGAAATCGTGAAAAGAAAGGTAGAATAAGAGTTCCAATAAATAAAGGGAGTAGCATCTTAACCCGCCAGTAGGCCGTTTTGCGGTATTCTTTCATGTGCAATGCAAACAGAAATCCTAGAGAAAAGAAAATAATGGAGCAGAATCGTAGCATCGTATTGATAACATTTGAGTCGTGCCAATCAGATATCAATAGGAGAATATTCCCTGTCTGTGTCGCTACCAAACTATGGTATTGAATATGGCAAAACACATCCAAAGAACCACCTACAAATCCAAGAAATACTCCCATCAATCGTGTGTTTTGAGGTAAGATTAATTTATCCGCCATGTATTATCACTCGTTTTCCTTTGATTTTTTTATTATACCACTTTCTCTTGGAGAAACTAAGTGAAAAACAGTTGACTCACTCTTTTACAGAACGATTTCTAGTAAGAGTTAAAACACCAAATTTTATTATTGAATCAAGGCAACGCTTGAAACTTTACCATCCGCACCTGTTGTAATTTGGATGATTTTTCCTCCACCGACTTTGACATTATACTTGCCGTCATCAAGAGTGTAAGAGTAGCCTCTAATAGAATAGTTTTCTTTCTTTCCATCTGCAGTTTCTACTGTAAATTGGCCCCCTGATGAAACCGTAATAGTTTCGCCATTCGCTCCCTTCCAATTGCCTGCAGCTGCTGAGAAGTCACCATCCACCATGGTTAAAACTCCCTTGTAGCGTTTGTTGTGTTCTGCTTGCTTGTCTTGAAGTTTGCGGTCAGTTGTTGGATCATAGCCTGACTGGTTAGACTGTGCTTGAAAGCCTTGCTGAGTTGATGGAGCCTGAGATGGGGCTTGTTGACTAGGAGTTGCTTGTTCTTGTCTTGATTCAGGAGCTGGTTTCGCTTGTAACTGGTCTGCCGCTGTAGAAGACTGACCAGAAGATGCCTGAGTCTTTTCAGATGAAGCTGAACTTGAGGATTTTTGAGTCTTGCTTTCTTTGTTAGAAGAAGCTGCTTTAGAACTTGATGATTGACTTGTCTTTGCAGAGCTGCTGGTTTGAGTCGTTTCGTTTTTATTTCCACAAGCTCCCAGTAGCAAGGTAGAAGCCAATACAGTCGCTGCCATCAATTTGATATAGGTTTTCTTTTTCATTTTTCACTCCTTTGTAACTTTTTTGAAACATTAAGAAATCTTTTTGTAATATAATTGTAACATTGTACCTTGAATCTGTCAACTATTTAGAGAAACTATTTTAAAAATTGTTCCCTCCACTATTTCAATTCGTAATCGAAACGAAAAAATAGAAAATTTTTTATATTAGAGTCCTATTTTTTGCATCGCTCTTGTGTAATTCTAAGAAAGATAGCCATTCATAAAAAATGATAATAAATAAAGAGGGCGGGAACTTTGTCCCGGCCTCACTTTTATTTCAATCGATAGGTTTTTCTTGGTTTCTTTTTAGGCACTCGTTTGAGCCCAACCTCTTCTACATATTCGCCGTATTTTACGAGAAAGTTATTGCTGACGATGGGCCGACCTGGGTTGATGAGGTTGACCAGTTCGGTTCCTTCATAGACAGTAAACTCTTCCTCCAGCAGATAAAGGAAGGTCGGGTTCCAGTCGAGACGGCCTTGGATTCGTTTGATGGATTCTTGGATAATGGCATAATGGTCAAAGGCGAAGGCTTTCTCGTCCAGTTCGACTCCCTCTAGGAAACATTTGCCTGTCTGAAAGTCGACATCTACAAAAACGACATCCTTGGCATCGTCACCTGCCTGAACGAGATCTAAGACACGACTAGGTAGGTACACTAAGTGAGCAATGGTCACTGTCCAGCCCCGTGGATCACGCCCAGGGGTCGATACGGTCATCAATTGCTCGATTTTCTCCAAAGGTAGATCAAGATTGACTTCTTCTCTCACTTCGCGCTGACAGGCATGTGTAGCATCTTCTCCCTTGTCCATAAAGCCTCCAACCAGAGCCAAACAGTTTTGATAAGGGTGGGCCTTGCGACGGATCAGTAAGAGCTTGATCTTTCCTTCGACAAAGCAGTAAGCCACCATATCTACTGTCACACTTGGTTTTTCGTATTGAGGGAGTTCCTGCCTGTAGTACCAGTCTAAAAACTCCTCCTGACTGGCATGGATTTCATAATATTCTTTTTCCGTCATTCCTTCTGGAATCTTTATGTCTGCCATCTTATGCCTCCTTTCGAACTGCCTTGGTCCATTGGTACCAACCCACTAGACTGTTCAGTGTGTAAACCCAGTACATCCCTTGGATATGGATATTTTCACCCCACCAAAGGTAGATACTAAAGAGATTGGTTGCAATCCAGAAAATCCATTGCTCACGATAGAGACGTGTCATCAGGAGCTGACCAACACCATTAGTTGCATCGGTTACACTATCACGGAAAGGGCGAGCGCTATGGATACTTTGGTAAGCCAAGCCCATGCCAATCCAGATGATGGCAGTCAAGACCAAGTACTTGAGCCAGTCAAGTACAGATAATTTCTTAGCTTCAAAGTGGGATTCTTCTGGTTTTCCTTGGTCATTGATACGATTAGACAACCAAGCATAGAGACCAATCGGTTGCATGACAAAGAAGTAAACGGTCGTCAAAACTTCGCCATAAAAAGTCGCATTCATGGCCAAAATCAAATAGATAGCTGAGTTAATAGCCCCAAAGAGATAATTGCTTGCACGCCCTTCTGCTACCAAGATAACACAGACAATCCCAGTCCAGGATGCAAACAAGCTCAGCCAGTCATGGCTTTCTGTATTTTGTGTGAACTCTAAGATCAAAGGAACACTTGACAAGGCGATGAGATACAACCACTGGAAAAGGCTACGACCAACAAAGAGATCTTTCCAGAGCAAACGCATGGTTCCTGCAAAACCAATCTTGCGGGCTTCTGCATGGACATTTTTAAAGTTTTCGATAAATTGTGTGATTTTTTTAGTTACTGTTTTCATAATTTTCTCCTAATCTGCTTGGTAAATGGCATCGATAGCCACTTTTGCTGCTTCATAATTGCCTAGATAATCCTCCGCTAGATAAACTAGTGGAATGGTGGTTAAGTATCGCTCTCTCATCTGGTCCAAATGCTGGGAAAAACTGTGACGAACATGGTCTTCTGCCATGGTCATATCTCTAAATCCGTCATTGACATAGGAACCGACAGGCTGCACAAAGAGAATCAAGTCCCATTTTTCCTTAGCCAAGATTGAAACAAAGAGATTGTCAAAGGTTTCTCCTGATAAGTCCCCTTGATCCTCAGCCTCCATGTAGTAGTCATAATAACCCTTGGTTACCAAGGAGTTGGTATCAGCTATCACTAGGCCTCGATTGGCATTGCTATCAATTAATTTTGAGGTCTGGTCATACTGTCCCAACAGGAGATAATAGTAATCCTTTGGAGTCAATTCATCGTCGCGGACATTGTTTTTGATCTGGTACTCACGCGCGTATTCCAGACTAACGGGCACATCGTAATACCTTGCCAAATCCTTTGCTAAAGTGGTCTTCCCATTGCTGGCACTTCCCATAATCAACACTTTCTTTGTAAACTGACGACGGAAGGGTTGAGCGATGTATTTCCAATATTTGCTTGGATTTTCTCGAATCATAGTCGCTGAGATACCAAACTTTCTTTCTTGCAAAACGGTCTCAAAGCCACGATTAGATAATTCTTGCTGGTAGCCACGTTCTCCCACAAAAAAGATCAGTTCTTGCTGGGCTTCATCGTAGGAAATCTCCGATAACATCTGATCCAGCCACTCCTGCCAGCCCATAGGGTAACGAGGAAGCTTAGTTTCATCTAACTTGCAGACAGAGGTCAACTCGTCATCACGAAAAGCCTCTCTGATATAGCGAAATCGTTTTTGAAGCGTTAAGCCTATCTGCTCCCCTCGGTCTCCCTCATAGCCTGAAACGACTACCCAGACCTGATTACACTGACGCTTTGCTCGCTGGATTAAATCGATATGCCCCTGATGGAGAGGGGCAAAGGTCCCAAATACCACTGCAGTTTTCTTTTTCATAAATGTTTTACCTTTTTATAGTTTTTGATATTTTTGTTTTCTATGTTTTTATTATATCTTATATTTTTATTTTGTCAATAGTTTTTTATCATTTTTTATAAAAAAGTAGAAAAAAGAATCAGGATTGCTCCTGATTCTCCATTTTTAAGCAATATCAAATTTTAATTGACCAGCTTTGACACCAATCTTGAGAGTCTTACCTGCTACCAGTTCTCCCTTGAGGAGGAGCTCTGCCAACTTGTCTTCCACCTCTGTTTGCAGTGTTCTGCGAAGTGGGCGAGCTCCCATTTCTGGATTGTAACCGTGACTAGCTAGCAACTTCAGTGCCGAAGCTTGTAGTTTCAAGTCGATGCCCTTCTCTGCCAGGCTAGCAATCAATGGTTTAACCATGATCTTGACAATTTCCTGCATGTGTTCGCTATCCAAACTATGGAAGACCACCTTTTCATCAATACGGTTGATAAACTCTGGTCGATAAGCTTTTTTCAACTCTTCAAAGATCCGTTTTTCCATATTTTCTTGGTCAAAACGAATGTCCTTGACCCCAAATCCGACAGTCTTATCATCACGAAGGGCTGTCGCACCAAGGTTTGACGTCATGATGATAATAGTATTTGAAAAGTCCACCTTGCGTCCCTTGCTATCTGTCAAGACACCGTCGTCCAAGACTTGCAAGAGAACATTAAAGATGTCTGGGTGGGCCTTTTCTACCTCGTCAAAGAGGAGCACTGAGTAGGGTTTGTTGCGAACCTTCTCGGTCAACTCCCCACCTTCTTCGTAGCCCACATAGCCCGGAGGAGCTCCATTGAGACGGCTAGCTGCAAATTTCTCCATATATTCACTCATATCAAAGCGGATAAGGGCTGATTCGTCGTCAAAAAGAACTTCTGCCAGAGCCTTGGCTAATTCAGTTTTTCCGACACCCGTCGGTCCTAGGAACATAAAGGAACCAATCGGACGCTTGTGACTGCGAATCCCTGACTGATTGCGGCGAATGGCACGGCTAATGCTTGAAACTGCTTGATCTTGACCGATGACACGTTTATGCAATTCAGCTTCCAGGTTCAGGTATTTCTTAGCGTCAATCTGAGTCAGTTTTTGGACTGGGATACCTGACAAGCGACTCAAGGTGGTCAAAATATCAGACTCTGTAACCAAGTCTTTATAGACAGGCACTTCCTGCTCTTTTGCGATTAGCTGGCCTGCTTGTTTCCACTTACCATCCATCAAGGCCTTGTCAGCTGGACTCAAGTCGGATTCGTCCATTCTCACATGCTTGGATTTGTTTTGCACAGTTGCTGCCGCCTCATCCAAGAGGTCGATAGCAGAGTCTGGCAAGTGACGACTAGTCAAGTAACGATGCGCCATCTTAACAGCCGTTTCGACAGCATCATCTGTAATTTGCACACGGTGGTGTTTCTCATAAGTCGCCTTCAAACCTTGCAAAATGGTCATGCTGTCAGCTAAACTTGGCTCTTCAATTGTCACTTTGGCAAAACGACGAGAAAGGGCCGCATCTTTTTCGATGTGCTTTTGGTATTCTTCCTGAGTGGTTGCACCAACCGTTCTCAAAGTTCCACGAGCCAAGGCTGGTTTCAAGATATTGGCCGCATCCAGAGTCGAGTCAATACCACTCCCAGATCCCATGATGGTGTGAAGTTCATCAATAAAGAGAATCACTTTGCCATCTTCCTCGATATCCTTGATGATGTTGTTCATACGCTCTTCAAAATCTCCACGGAAACGTGTTCCCGCAACGACATTCATCAAATCAAGCTCCAAAACGCGCATCTTGGCCATTTCCGCAGGTACATCCCCACTAGCAATACGCTGAGCAAGGCCAAGGGCTAGAGCTGTTTTCCCGACACCAGCATCTCCAACCAAGACAGGATTGTTCTTGGTCTTTCGACTCAAAATCTGAATCATACGTGAGATTTCCTTGTCACGACCGATAACTGGCTCTAACTTGCCAGAGCGCGCTTGCTCCGTCAGGTCATGCGTGTAGTCCTCGAGACCGCCACTTGGATTCTGAGGCATACCCATCATATTTGCCATGGAATTTTGCTTGTCAGATACCGTGCGATGGCGTTGACGTAAAGCCTTAAGATCTTCTCTAGTCCAGCCAGCACGCTCCTCTAAATTGCGACGAAGAGCAGCAATTCTGACCTGATCTTTCTGGTCTTCATAAGAAAATCCTGCTCTCTCCAAGATGCGAGTTGCCAAGGCATTGCCGTCATGCAAAATCGCATAGAGGACATGCTCTGTCCCTAGCACCTTTGCGTGGACCGCTGAGGCCACATACTCTGCTTCTGCAAAGAGAAGCTCCAAACGATGAGAAAAAGGCAATTCCGTAAAGGTTTCGTCTTGGCTATAGTCCGTTTCAGTCAGTTCCAACGCAACCTCTTCTAAACGGTCCATTTCATAAGGATAATCATTTAGAGTCGCACCTGCCACACTGTAACTGTGATTGGACATGGCAATCAATAAATGCCAAGACTCCAGGTAACGGGCTCCAAAATGGCTTGCAACCATGTAGGCACTCTCGATACATTCATTCAATGCTTTTGAATAGTTCATCTTACTTCTCTTTTCTATCTACCTCTTGTAATAGCTGTCGGAGCATATTGGCACGGACAACTGAGGATTCTTCCCCTAGGACACGATCCGTTGCTACTGAAGTCAGCAAGGTCATCTCCTGCTTGGTCATCAAGTCCTGCTCCACCAAAAGCTGGAGAATATCCTCGTAAATCTCCTGACTAACTCGCTCACCAATCGAGTAAAGCAAATCGCGGAGCATCTCATGATGATTGGAAAACTCAATCCGGCCTATGCGAATGTAGCCTCCGCCACCCCGCTTGCTCTCAACCAAGTAACCTCTGCTTTCAGTAAAACGTGTCTTGATGACATAGTTGATCTGACTCGGCACAACCTGAAAGGTATCTGCCAACTGGCTCCGCTGCAATTCCACGATACCAGATTGGTCTAAAATCGCCTTGATATAGGCTTCGATATGATCTGATGTATTTTTAAATCTCATAGTAAATCAAACTCCTTCTTTGAACCTTGACTATCTTTGACTATTATACCGAAATTTTTGATTTTTTTAAAGGAAAAGGGAGCAAGTAAAGAATAATCTTCACCAACTCCCTATTTTTCTAAGTATTTAATCCCAATTCCGCTAAGATTTGACGCTTATAGGCAATTTTTTGGACTTCCTTGTCTTCGCTCTGGGACCAATCTAGTTTAACTTCAGAAACAATCTGTCCAGGCCGATTTTTTAGAATATAGATGCGGTCACTGAGGTTGAGGGCTTCCTCGATACTGTGTGTGATGATCAAAGTAGTCAGCTGCAGTTGCTTGTGAATCTCCAGATACCAAGCGTGAAGTTCCATCTTGGTCATCTCATCCAAGGCACTAAAGGCCTCGTCTAAGAGAAAGAGTTTGTGCCCGAAAAGGTAGGTGCGGAGTAAGGCCACACGCTGACGCATCCCTCCGCTGAGTTCATGAGGATACTTGTCCCTTACGGCTGTCAACTGGAAGGTCGCAAGAATTTCATCCGCTCGGGCAATGGCTTCTACCTTATTCACCTTTTGAATCAAGAGGGGCAAGATGATATTGCCAAGTACCGTCTTATGTTCTAAGAGCAAATCCTTTTGCAACATATAACTAACGCGCCCCTTGGGATTTTCCTCGCCATCAAGGACAATTCGCCCTGACTGAACTTCTAAAATCCCAGCGATCAGATTAAAGAGGGTGGTTTTTCCAACACCACTTGGACCTAGGATAGAAACCACTTCACCTGAAGTCACTTTCAGATTGATATCCTCTAAAATCCTCTCTTGACCATAGGCATAACTGACGTGTTCTAGTCTAATTTCTGTCATTATTTCACAAATTCATTGGTAAAGCCTTTGCCTGTCAAGTCTTCTTTAAGGATACCATTTTCTTTATCCCATTTGTAGAAGGCATTCCAGCGAGCTACGTCAAATTGTCCCCATTTTTCCTTGTCGCTTGCGTATTCTTTCGACAAGTATTTTTGAGATTCGATAACGAAATCACGTTTTTCCTTGAGTTCGGGAGCATTCTTGATGAGGATATCTGCAGCTTCTTCTGGATGTTCCATGGCATATTGGTAGCCTTTTTTGATAGCTTGGATAACTTTGCGAGCTTCTTCTTTGTTGTCTTTGAGATAGTCGTTGTTTGCGATGATGACTGGTGAGTAGTAGTCAAACTCCTTGACATAGTCTTTCAAGTACATGAAGTTAGCATCTACGCCTTGAGATTTGGCAAGGATACCATCCCAACCGTAGTAGATCCAAGCAGTGTCAAAGACGCCATTGGCAATCGGTGTGATGGAGTTTGAGTCGTTGTTTGGTACTTTTTCGACCTTCTCAAAGTCTCCGCCTTGAGATTCTACCAAGGTTTTCAACATAGCAAGCTCAGTCGGGTCATTCCAGGTTCCATATTTCTTGCCAACCAAGTCTTTTGGACTAGTGACATTGTCAGATTTACGTGAGATGATTCCTGATGTATTGTGCTCTACGATAGCGGCAACGGCAGTGATTCCTGCCCCTTTTTCCAATTTTTTAGCCATGTAGTCTTGGAAATACACTGCAAATGGTGCCTTGCCATTGATAACCAAGTCAGAAGAACTTTCTTCAGGTGGCAATTTCAAATCAACATCCACTCCAGCTTCTTTGAAATAACCTTTTTCCTTGGCAACATAAAGCCCTGTGTGGTTAGTATTTGGCGTCCAGTCTAGGATAAAGTCAATCTTCTTAACTTCTGCCTCTTTGTTGTTCTTAGAAGCAGTTCCTTGGCCACAAGCCACAAGCACGATAGCTACAAGAGCCGTTACTAGCGTTAAAAACACTTTCCATGTTTTCATCATTTTCATTTCCTCTTTTCTTTTTCTAAAACGCTCTATTTAAGTACGTTTCCATTTAATCACATATTTTTCACTGATATCGACCAGCTTCATACCTAGAAGACTGATAATCGACACCAGAATAATAATAGCAAACATGGTATCATACTGAAACAGTTTTTTAGACTGAATCATATAAACACCAAGACCTTCAAAGCCTCCTAGCCACTCGGACACCACGGTTGTGATAAAGGCGTAGGAGACACTGACCCTCAGACCTGCATAAAAGTAAGGCAGGCTAACCGAGATTTTAAAATGCCACAGGATTTGCCAAGGGTTTGCTCGCATCAGACTAAACAAGGTCAGCATATCCTTGTCACAATGTCTAAAACCGTCCAAAATACTAACGATGATAGGGAAGGTTGTCGTCAAGATAATCAAGACAATCTTGGGCAAAATCCCATAGCCTAGCCACAAGACTAAAATTGGGGCTATGGCAATGGTCGGGATGGTCTGAACAACCACCATCATAGGGTAGATCAGATCATTGAGCCAAGTCAGACTGTCCATAAGCACCGCCATGAGACAGGCAATCAAGACTCCTAAGACTAGACCTAGCAAAGCCACTCTCAAGGTTGCCCAGCTATGGTACCAGAGAAATTCTCTGTCACGAACAAAGGACTGGAGGATCTCAAGAGGAGTTGGCAGGATAAACTTGGGTAAAAGTTTGAATATTCCTGCTAACTGCCAGACCGACAAGATTCCTATAAAGCCCAAAAGACTAATGTGTCGTCTCATCATACTTTTCAAGTTTCTCATCGATGCTTAAAATCTCTCCTATATTTATTTTGACATTGGCAAAGACATTATCCGCCTCCTGCCCGGCCACTTCAAGCGCTTCTTTGAGAATGCGCAGAAGCTCATCAAACTCTCCTTCCAAGACCGTTTCAAAGGGTGTCACCACCATGGTCACGGACTGAGCTTGCAGATAAGCAATCACTTGATCGATAATAGCAATTCGATCAATCCCCTGTGATAGGGGTAAAACTTGCAAGGCAATGCTTGCTTTCATAGAAACCTCCTCTTCTCAGGCTTCCTTTTGACAAAAAGAAAACCTTTCCCATATATACGGAAAAGGTGCAGAATTCGGCTAAGTATCCTTCCCTACGCTGGCATTACCCAGATCAGGTGCGGTCGAAGTTTAACACTTCCTCTCAGACTGTACACAGACTCCCGTATATTATATGGACATATGATAACGTAAAAAAAAGGATAAGTCAAGGAAACTGCTTACAGAAAATCATGAAAAAGAGTTTGAAGGCAAGTACTTCAAACTCCATCATAGCTTTCTTATTTAGCCTCGTACCAAGTTGCTCCTTCATTCTCATCAGCGATGAGGGGAACACTGAGCTGGATGGCTTCTTCCATGGTTTGTTTCACCAGCGCTTTGATCGCTACTAATTCTTCCTTTGGAACTTCAAGTACGATTTCATCATGCACTTGCAGAAGCATCTTGGTCTGATAACCACCTTCAACTAGAGCCTTGTCTAGCTGAATCATAGCAATCTTGAGAATATCTGCTGCTGAGCCCTGGATAGGAGAGTTGATGGCCGTCCGCTCTGCAAAACCACGAATGTTAAAGTTGCGCGAATTAATATCTGGCAACTCACGACGACGCTTGAAGAGGGTCTCTACATAGCCCTTATCACGCGCCTCACGCACCACCTCATCCATGTAGTTTTTAATACCTGGGAAGCGTTCAAAGTAAGTGTCAATGTAGGCTTTAGCCTCTTTACGGCTGATGCCCAGATTATTAGACAAACCAAAGTCTGAAATCCCGTAAACCACTCCAAAGTTTACCGCCTTGGCATTACGACGGTCGTTTGGAGTCACATCTTCAGGACGTTCAATACCAAAGACCCGCATGGCCGTCGAGGTATGGATATCAGCCCCCTCTTGGAAGGCCTTAATTAAGTGCTCATCTTTAGAAATATGAGCCAAAACGCGCAATTCAATCTGTGAATAGTCCGAGCTGAGCAACACACTATCCTCCCACTCAGGTACAAAGGCCTTACGAATGAGACGGCCTTGTTCCAAACGAACAGGGATATTTTGCAAGTTTGGATCCACACTAGACAAACGCCCAGTCTGAGTCAAATCTTGCACATAGCGCGTATGGATCTTGCCATCATCCAAAATCCAGTCTTGCAAACCAATCACATAGGTAGATTGAATCTTAGCAATCTGACGGTAATCGAGGATTTTCTTGACGATTGGTGCAATAGGAGCTAGTCGCTCTAGCACATCCACGGCTGTCGAGTAACCTGTCTTGGTTTTCTTGGTGTATTCTAGAGGAAGACCCAGTTTTTCAAAGAGAAGGACGCCCAACTGCTTAGGCGA
Source organism: Streptococcus oralis (assembly GCF_003943415.1). Taxonomy (GTDB): domain Bacteria; phylum Bacillota; class Bacilli; order Lactobacillales; family Streptococcaceae; genus Streptococcus; species Streptococcus oralis_BJ. Next base: position 349,682 of record NZ_RJPK01000002.1, read on the forward strand.
GTTGATATTAAACTCCTCACCAGCCAGTTCGTAAATCTCTTGGGTGAGTTGCTCAATGACGACCTCATTTTCAGCCTGCATCTCAAGCAGAGTTTCTTTTTTGACCTTGATCCCAGCGATTTCCATCTTGGCAAGGACAAAAGCCAGAGGTTGCTCCATGTCATAGAGAAGGTCTAACTGTCCATGTTCACTGAGTTTTTCAAGTAAAATAGGCTCTGTTTCAACTAAAACAGCAACCTTGCGAGCCAAATGCTCCAAGAATTTCTCTCTCTCAGGGATAGCTTTCTTGACCCCCTTACCGTAAAAAGTCTCATCATCAGCCAGATAAGTCTGGCCATAGAGATTCGCAATAGTTGAGATTTCATTGTTCTCGACTGTTGAGAGTAAGTATTTTGCCAGACGACTGTCAAAAGCGGGGGCCTGCAGGTTCAAGCCCAAGCGATTTAAAAGAACCTTCGCTTTCTTAAAGTCATACACTTTTAGAGGTGTTTTTTCTAGATAATTCTTGAGAATCGGCTCCTGCAAGAGCTCAAGTTTGTCTGTGGCGTAAAGTTTATCCCCGCAGGACCAGGCAAAACCAACCAAGTCATCTGTATGGTAGTTCTCACCAAAGAGTTCAAAGTGGAAGATAGAGTCGGCACTCAGCATGTCTTGACTGACGTGGTCAACGATAGTGAAATCCAAGCTCTCAGGCGCATCCTTCGACGAAACATTTAGAGCTTGTTTGAGCTGTTTGAAGCCCATCTCATCGTAGAATTTCCCGAGATTTTCCACATCTGGGCCATTATATACCAAGTCTTCCAGACCAATCTCAATCGGTGCCTGAGTCTCAATGGTCGCCAAGGTTTTAGACAAAAAGGCTTGTTCCTTATCATTGATGAGATTTTCCTTCATCTTAGAAGCCTTCATCCCATCGATATTTTCATAAATACCCTCAAGCGAACCATGCTCCAGCAAGAGTTTGATACCCGTCTTTTCACCAATCTTAGTAACACCAGGGATATTATCAGATTTATCCCCCATGAGGGCCTTAAGATCGATAAACTGAGCTGGGGTAATGCCCATCTTTTCCATAAGGTAATCTGGTGTAAAGGCCTCAAACTCAGCCACACCTTTCTTGGAAATCTCGACCACCGTATGCTCATCCGTCAACTGGATCAAGTCCTTGTCTCCGCTGACGATTGTCACATCAAAAGAATCCTTCTCAGCCAAACGACCTAGGGTCCCGATGATATCATCTGCCTCATACTGGGGCAGCTCATAGTGGCGAATCCCAAGATGGTCTAACAACTCACGAATGAAGGGAAATTGCTCACGAAACTCATCTGGAGTTTTAGCACGACCACCCTTGTAGTCTGCATACATCTCTGTTCGAAAAGTCGTCTTACCTGCATCAAAGGCTACCAAAACATGACTGGGCTCAACACGCTCCAAGACGTGATTCAACATGAGTTGAAAACCGTAGATTGCATTGGTATGAAGGCCATTAGCATTTTTAAACCGATCCAGCTGCTGATAGAGCGCAAAAAAAGCTCGAAAGGCAACAGAGGATCCATCAATTAATAATAATTTTTTCTTGTCCATACACCCATTATAAAGGAAAGAGGGGAAAAATACCATCGGAAAGAATAGGCAAATGGTAGTGAAGTTCTCTTTTTTATATTCTTTCTAGATTCTAGCTCCATTACTATCCACTCGATAGCCATCCACAGTAGTATTCACTGCTAAAGCCCCTGAAGCATTGACGTAGTAAGATTTTCCGCCTACCTGGAACCACTGACTAGACTTCATAGCCCCTGAACTCTCCAAATAATACCACGTTCCATTTTCCTTGAGCCAGCCTGTCTGCATCTCCCCTGATGCCTTTAGATAGTACCAATGCGAGCCATCCTTTACCCAACCTGTTGACATGGCCCCATTGTCTTTAAAGTGATACCAACTGCCATTTATTTTCTTCCAACCATTTGCTAGTTTCCCGTTCTCACGGTAATTCCAAATACCGTTTTGCTTCTTCCAACCATTCTCCACCGATTCTGTTTCCATATACTGGACGTATCTCCTCATTCCACTATAGGACAGGTAACTAAGCCACTTATAACCGTCCTTTTCTACGATTTGATCGTAGCTAACATTTTCACCAGGATAGTAGTAGTCGATAACTTGCGCTGTACTTGACGGCTGGTTTCGAATGGCAGACTTTTGAGTAAACGTATGAGTCCCACTAGACGCCAACCCTGACCTGATAGGATTTCCAGTTCTACCACCATTCCCTACCAAGTCCTTAAAATGGATAAAGCCTGTCATAGAGCTAGCTTTTACGCTGCGACGATTGTATTTCTCCCTAACTCCATAGTTATACTCTTCAATCTCAATCGTATCCCCTGATACATTTGATACCCAGGCCACATGCCCATAATAACCTTCTGTCGACCAAGCAATTGAACCAATTTCAGGTTTGCTATCCACACGGTAGCCTTCTCGCCTTGCACGATGTCCCCATTCATTTGCATTTCCATAAGCAGGCGGGATCTCAAAGCCATTCACACTACTCAAACGAAAGGCTGCAAAAGAGGTACACTGGCGAGAATACATCCGCCACTGGTCTATTTCCACACTACCATTTTTATAGTGAAGCGGGTAGTCATCTCCACGCGCTACACTATCAGCTTTAACCGATTCACCACCAAACAAAAAAGCACTCGTAACCAACAATGTAGCCAATCCTACACCCAACTGCGTATATCTACTCTTCTTAACTCCTGATTTTAAAAACGTCATTCATTCTCCTTATATAATATAAATTTCTGAGGTTCCCCTCGTTTATACTATTCGGGAAAAAAAGAAAAAAGTGAGCAAAACCCACTTCATTTTAGGATTCTTGGTCTAGATAGCGAATCAAATTCTTCTCTGTCAAGATATCTGAGTAGGTGAAGGATTCAACATAGACATTGGCCTGTTTGTCCCCCTCAACATCCCCAAATTCAACGATAAATAGGGACGGATAAACCTCAATTAGCTTACCCAATCTATTTTTTTGGCGCTTACGGCCATTTTCCAAAGTCATTTCAACGACTTGTCCCTCATGCGCCTTGATTTCTTCTTTGATTTTTTTCATCTTGGCCACATCTGTAAATGCATCTGACATCTTATGCCTCCCTCTTTGAGATACTTGAAAATTTATTGTATTCTTTTTGGAAAATCAATTCCACCGTTCCACGAGCTCCACTACGGTTTTTCTCGATGATAACCTCTACCTTGTTATTTGGAATTCCTTCCTCTTCTTCCCCCGCGCGATCGTAGTAGTCGTCACGGTATAGAAAGGCTACGATATCCGCATCCTGCTCGATAGAGCCCGATTCACGAATATCAGACAAGACTGGTCTCTTATCCTGACGCTGTTCCACTCCACGAGATAACTGACTGAGAGCAATGACTGGAACTTTCAATTCCTTAGCAAGAATTTTCAACTGACGAGAAATTTCAGAGACTTCTTGTTGGCGGTTTTCACGACCAGTCCCTGTGATAAGCTGTAGGTAGTCAATCAAAATCAAACCTAGATTGCCTGTTTCTTGAGCCAGTTTGCGTGAGCGCGAACGAATTTCCGTAATCCGAATCCCTGGTGTATCATCGATATAGATACTCGCATTGGCTAGATTCCCTTGAGCAATGGTATACTTTTGCCACTCTTCATCAGTCAATTGACCCGTACGGATAGAATGGGACTCCACTAATCCTTCGGCCGCCAACATACGGTCTACTAGACTTTCCGCACCCATTTCCAGTGAAAAGATGGCCACAGTCTTGTCTAACTTGGTTCCGATATTCTGAGCAATGTTTAAAGCAAAGGCTGTTTTACCGACCGCAGGACGGGCTGCTATAATAATCAGTTCCTCCTCATGGAGACCTGTCGTCATATGGTCCAAATCACGGTATCCCGTTGCAATACCTGTGATATCCGTTGTTTGTTGTGACCGAACTTCTAGGTTCCCAAAGTTGATATTTAAAATATCACGGATATTCTTGAAACCACTACGATTTGCGTTTTCACTTACATCAATGAGCCCCTTTTCAGCCTGCGCAATGATTTCATCTACAGGCTTAGAAGCTTCATAGGCTTGGTTGACAGAGTCTGTCAACTTGGAAATCAAGCGACGTAGCATAGCCTTTTCTGCAACGATTTTAGCATAATACTCCGCATTAGCTGAAGTTGGTACAGAATTGACAATTTCGACAAGGTAAGACAAGCCACCAATATTTTGGAGATCCCCTTGGTTATCCAAAATCGTCCGAACCGTCGTCGCATCAATCGCTTCCCCACGATCCGACAAATCTACCATCGCTTGGAAAATCAACCGATGAGCATACTTAAAGAAGTCTCGAGAATCAATGTATTCTCGGACAAAAACGAGCTTGCTCTCATCTATAAAAATAGCCCCCAGAACAGATTGCTCTGCCAAAATATCCTGAGGTTGAACTCGCAGTTCCTCTACTTCTGCCATCCGACTTTCCTTCCTTTTACAATCTTGTCAAGAAGTTGTAAACTTACCCTTCTTTTACACGAAGATTGATGACACTTGTAACATCTTGGTAGATTTTCACTGGTACATCAATCAAACCTACTGCTCGAATTGGTGCCTTTACTTGAATATGACGCTTGTCAATATTAATTCCAAATTGCTTTTGCAGTTCTTCTGCAATCTTCTTATTGGTGATTGAGCCAAAGGTACGGCCATCTGGTCCAACCTTTTCAACAAACTCTACAACAGTTTCTTCTGCTTCAAGCTTGGCTTTGATTGCTCTTGCCTCTGCTAACATCTCTGCATGAGCCTTTTCTTCTGATTTTTGTTTTCCACGCAATTCACCGATTGCCTGAGCAGTCGCTTCCTTAGCCAAATTCTTTTTAATCAGGAAGTTTTGGGCGTAGCCAGTTGGCACTTCCTTGATTTCGCCTTTTTTCCCTTTTCCTTTAACATCTGCTAAAAAGATTACTTTCATTCTTCTTTCTCCTTTTCCTTTAGTTCATCTAAGACAAGTTGAGTCAATTTGTCTCCAACTTCTGACAGACCCATATTCTCGATTTGTGCAGCAGCTAGATTAAAGTGACCACCGCCACCCAACTCTTCCATAATGCGTTGGACATTGATTTTACTGCGGCTTCGAGCTGAGATAGAGATAAATCCTTGTGTATTTTTTGCTAGAACGAAACTAGCCTCAATACCAGACATAGCCAACATAGCATCGGCAGCCTTACTGATGACAACCGTATCATAAGTAGTTGAGTCCTTAGCTTGGGCAATCAAGACATCTGCACCCAGCTTACGACCTTGTAAAATGAGTTCATTTACCTCACGGTACTCTTCAAAATCTGTCGCAGCAATCTCCTGAATTGCGATACTGTCGCTTCCCCGTGTTCTCAGATAGCTAGCCACATCAAAGGTTCGACTCGTCACGCGAGATGTAAAATTCTTGGTATCCAGCATCATACCAGCCATCAAAACACTGGCCTGCATACGACTCAAACGATTTTTCTTAGAATTTTGGAACTGAATCAATTCTGTTACCAACTCACTCGCACTACTTGCTCCACTTTCGATATAGGTGATGACTGCATTCTCTGGAAAATCCTGATCACGTCTATGATGGTCAATGACAATGGTTTGCGTGAATAGTTCATAAAAACCTTTGGACAAGGTCAAAGCCGTCTTGGAATGATCCACTAAAATCAACAAAGAGCGCTTGGTGACCAATCTCATCGCATCTGTAAGAGGCAAGAGTTTAGTGACTCCCTCTTTCCCCAAGAAGTTGACAGCCCGCTCAATGTCTGGCGACATTTGTTCTGCATCATAAACAGCATAGCTATTTTCAGTGATATTGCTCGCAAACAACTGCATGCCAACAGCAGAGCCCAAAGCGTCCATATCTAGATTCTTGTGACCTACTACAAAGACTTGGTCTACACTTCGAATTTTATCTGAAATAGCTGTCATCATGGCTCTGGTACGTGTTCTTGTTCTCTTAACGGAGGCTGCGGAACCACCACCAAAATAGATTGGGTTCTTGGTTTCATCATTTTCCTTGACAACCACTTGGTCCCCACCACGAACCTCAGCTAAGTTCAAGTTTCTTAAAGCAACTTTCCCTATCTCATCATGATTTCCATCACCATAAGAAAAGCCCATGCTCAAGGTCAATGGCAGCTGTCTCTGTTTTGACTCCTCACGAAAGGCATCAATCACAGAGAATTTATCATTCATCAAGCCCTCAAGAACTGTGTAATCAGTAAATAGATAAAATCGATCCATCCCCACACGCCGAGAAAACATAGCATATTGACCAGCAAACTCTGAAACAAAATTTGCCACAAAACTATTGATATGACTGATATCCGATTCGGAGGTTGCATCCTCTAAATCATCGTAGTTGTCTACCGAGATGACCCCAATCACTGGTCGACTGGTTACCAATTCGACAGTTGCTTCATATTCCCCTGAAACGTCAAAGAAATACAGGACACCCGCAACCTTGTCCATATGAACGGCATAGCGTGTTTCACCCAAGTTAGCATAAGAACCAGGGTTCCCCACAGAAGCCTTGATAATGGTTTGAATCAAGTCAACATCAATTTCGCCTTCTTCAGTCGTCAAAATCAACTCAGCATAAGGATTAAACCATTCGACTTCGCCACTAGATAAATCTAATTTCAGAACACCAACTGGCATTTGATCAAGCAGCGTGTTCAAGCTATCTTCCGCTTGATGGTTTACGTATTGGATTTGTTCAATTTCGCTCTTTTCATACTGTTTTTTTTGCCATACGAATAAAAGCAGATAAAGAAGTACAAATAAAAACAGGGCACTGATTGTTACAACATTATTTTGTGAAAAAATAATCAGTATTGTTAAGGTTCCGAAAGTCGCAATCCCTAGTAGAACCGCAGAAATCGGAGTTAAATTATTTTTTTTCATTCTAAACCTCTTGCGCATTATTATATCACAAAAGCCCTTAAAAAGCGACCTTTAAAAAGTGGTCAGCCTCCTTTTCCTTATTGATTTTTTATGGTTTTAATGCAAAAAGGAGAATAAGCTCATTATCCTCCTGCACATCTATATACTCTGGTTACTGTCACTTAACGTTCAACGATGAGGGCTGTTCCCATCCCTCCCCCGATACAGAGAGTTGCTAAACCAGTTTTAGCATCACGTTTCATCATCTCATGTACCAGAGTCACTAAGATACGGCAGCCTGAAGCTCCAATTGGGTGACCAAGAGCAATCGCGCCACCATTGACATTGACAATATCTGTGTTAAAGCCAAGTGTTTTCCCAACCGCACAAGCCTGAGCGGCAAAGGCTTCATTTGACTCAATCAAGTCAAGATCATCAACTGTCAAATTGCCTTTTTCAAGAGCCTTGCGAGTTGCATAAATCGGCCCACATCCCATCATCTTAGGATCCAAACCTGCACTTGCATACGAACGAATGCGAGCAATCACTGGAAGTCCTAATTCTTTAGCTTTTTCAGCACTCATGACCAAGACAGCCGCTGCTCCGTCATTGATACCTGATGCATTACCCGCCGTAACAGAACCGTCTTTTTTGAAAACAGGACCTAGCTTAGATAAACTCTCCAAGCTAGCATCTTTTCTAGGAAATTCATCTGTATCAAAGACGATAGGATCGCCTTTGCGTTGAGGAATAACCACCGGAACAATCTCTTCCTTAAAGCGTCCAGATTCTATAGCCGCTACTGCTCGTTTTTGTGATTCCAAAGCAAGAGCATCTTGATCATCCCGGCTAATACCATATTCTTCGGCCACATTCTCGGCTGTAATCCCCATATGGTATTCGTTAAAGGCATCAGACAAACCGTCCTTAATCATGGTATCTACAACTTTCGAATCGCCCATACGGCCGCCCCAACGGAAGTTTGGCAAAACATATGGAGCCTGACTCATATTTTCTGCACCACCAGCCACGACAATATCTGCATCGCCGCACTGAATCGCTTGAGCAGCTAACTGAACTGCCTTTAACCCAGAACCACAAACCTTATTAATGGTAAAGGCTGGTGTAAATTCAGAGAGTCCCGCATGAATACTCATTTGGCGAGCCACGTTTTGGCCTAAACCTGCGCCTAGGACATTCCCCATAATCACTTCATCTACCTGCTCTGGTTTAATATTCGCTTTTTCCAAAGCGCTCTTAATGACCAAAGATCCCAAATCAACAGCAGAAACATTCTTCAAGCTCCCACCAAAGGAACCTAAAGGAGTTCGCACCGCCGAAACAATCACCACGTCTTTCATGACTATCTCCATTTATACCTTGTATAATGATGCAATACAAAAGTGGTTTACAATTGTGTAAACCACTTTTACATAGTTGTCAAGATTTTATGATTCCTTAACTTCTAGCAAACCAACTTCACCATCCTCACGGCGATACAAAACATTTGTTGTTTGATCTTCTACGTCTACATAGATAAAGAAATCATGTCCCAACAAGTCCATTTGAAGAAGAGCTTCTTCCAAATCCATTGGTTTTAAATCAATTTGTTTTGAACGAACCACTTTTGGCTGCACAACATTTGCATCTTCAACTAGAGCATCTGTAAAGAGTTGGCTTGTTGCAACCTTATTTTTATTCTTGCGTTCGATTTTTGTTTTATTTTTACGAATCTGACGCTCAATTTTATCTGTTACAAGATCGATAGAACCATACATATCTTGAGAAATATCTTCTGCACGAAGAGTAATTGAGCCAAGTGGAATTGTTACTTCAACTTTTGCTGTTTTTTCACGGTAAACTTTCAAGTTGACACGTGCATCCATCTCTTGTTCAGGTTGAAAATATTTTTCGATCTTTTCGAGTTTAGAAACTACATAATTGCGAATTGCTTCTGTTACTTCTAGGTTTTCACCACGGATACTATATTTAATCATATAAGTACCTTCTTTCTAAACATTTTTATTTTTCTAGCTATATTATAACGCTTTCATTTTCATTTTGCAAATTTTTCCTCATCTTACAAGAGAAAAAGTTTTGACTTCCAAAACACCTCCCTCTTCAAAAAGTCGCTTCACACGATTAATAGTCGCCCCTGTCGTATAGATGTCATCAATGAGCAAAATCTTCTTAGGAAGAGGGGCTTCCGTTTTGATATAAAAGGGAATTTCAGTAGCTAATCGTTCTGAGCGATTCTTAGAAGAACTAGCCTTCTCTTCTCTTTTCCCTAGTAAGTCTTGAAAGGAGAACCCTGCTGCCTCAACCAAACCTTCAACCTGATTAAATCCTCTCTCAAGCAATCTTTCAGGACTTAGGGGAATTACCACAAATTCATAGTCTCCATACTTTTTCAACTCATTAGTAAGAACAGGAGCAAAATCTTTCTAAGCAGAAAATCCCCATCAAACTTATATCGACTGAAAAAGTCTTTCATAGCTTGATTATAGGTAAAAATCGCCTTATGATCAACCTGAACTCCTTCTTTACACCAAAGTTTACAATCTTGACATTGAGTTGACAACCCTCTTTTCATGCAGTTTGAACAATGGTCTTCACCAATCTTCTCAAAAGTAGGATCACAAGCTGAGCAAAGATAGTTGCACTCATTCTTCAAAAGAAGGAGATGACTAAAAGTCAAGTCACTCTTTGTTGACTGGCCACATAATAAACAATTCATAATCCCGCCTCCTTGTTCATCTGTTTGATTTCCTTAATTGCCTTTTTGATGGAAATATTTAATCCATCATGAAAGAAGAGCAACTCACCAGTTGGTCTATCCATACTACGCCCAACTCGCCCTCCAATCTGAATCAAGCTAGACTTGGTAAAGAGACGATGATTAGCTTCTACAACGAAAACATCCACACAAGGGAAGGTAACTCCACGCTCTAAAATTGTCGTACTGATAAGTATCGTCAACTCTCCATCTCGAAAAGCTTGCACCTGCTCTAATCGATTTTCTGTGACAGAGGACACAAAGCCGATATTTTCATTTGGAAACTGTTCCTGCAATATTTCTTTTAGTTTCTCGCCTTTTTTAATTTCTGATGCAAAAATCAGCAATGGATAACCTGTTCTTCTCTGTTTCTCAATGTAAGTCTTTAACTTAGATGACAACTGACTTTTCTCTAAACAGCGATTAAAATCCGATAACCAAACTGGATTAGGAATGATCAATGGATTTCCATGAAATCGTCTTGGCAAGCTCAACCTTTTTAATTCTCCTGTGCGAACCATCTTATCTAACTCATCTGTAGAAGTTGCTGTAAGAAATATCTTTACCCCCTCAATCTTTACACACTTGTTTACAGCGTAGTAAAGCACAGGATTGTCAACATAAGGAAAGGCATCTACTTCATCCACTATCAACAAATCAAAAGCATGATGAAATTTTAACAGCTGGTGAGTTGTTGCAACAACTAGTGGAGTTCGAAAATAGGGTTCTGATTCGCCATGGAGCAGTGCTATTCTACAAGCAAAATCATTCTGCAGTCGTTTATACAACTCCAAACAAACATCGATTCGAGGACTGGCCAAACAAACTGAACCACCATCATTAATCACTTTGGCTACAACTTGATAAATCATCTCTGTCTTTCCAGCTCCTGTGACAGCATGAACTAAGGTCGGTTCCTGCTTGTCTACCGCTTGAAGCAGTCCCTCTGAAACTTTTTCTTGAAAAGGTGTTAACTGACCACGCCATTTGAGAACATCTTGTTTAGGAAAATCCTCCTGAGGAAAATAGTATAAAGCTTGATCGCTCCTGACGCGCTTCATCAACAAGCATTCCCGACAATAGTAAGCCCCAATGGGCAAATACCAATCTTCTAGAATAGAACTGTTGCAACGTTGACAAAACAGTTTTCCCTTCTCTTTTCTCATACTAGGAAGTTTTTCTGCTAACTGACGTTCTTCTTCTGTTAATTCTTTCTCAGTAAACAAGCGACCGAGATAGTTTGGATTTACTTTCATACTTCTTTATTCGTAAATATCTAGCGCTTTTGGTATTTTTTTAGTACAATTAAATCATGGAATTTAGAACAATTAAAGAGGATGGGCAAGTCCAAGAAGAAATTAAAAAGTCACGCTTTATCTGTCACGCAAAGCGTGTCTATAGTGAAGAAGAGGCTCGTGACTTTATCACTGCTATCAAAAAAGAACACTACAAAGCCACCCATAACTGCTCTGCTTTTATTGTAGGGGAACGCAGTGAGATCAAGCGTACGAGTGATGATGGCGAGCCTAGTGGTACCGCTGGATTCCCAATGCTTGGCGTCTTAGAAAATCATAATCTTACTAATGTCTGCGTAGTGGTTACTCGCTACTTTGGGGGGATTAAGTTAGGTGCTGGTGGTTTGATTCGTGCTTATGCAGGAAGCGTAGCCTTGGCAGTCAAAGAAATTGGCATTATTGAAATCAAAGAGCAGGCTGGCATAGCCATTCAGATGTCTTACGCTCAATACCAAGAGTACAGTAACTTCCTTAAAGAACATAATCTCATGGAGCTGGATACAAACTTTACAGATCAAGTTGATACAATGATTTATGTTGATAAAGAAGAGAAAGAAAATATCAAGGCTGCTCTTGTGGAGTTTTTTAATGGAAAGGTTACTTTAACAGATCAAGGTTTACGAGAAGTTGAAGTTCCTGTAAACTTAGTGTAAATAAAAAATATAAATAGTACTTACTAAATTTATTCGCAAATTTACAGCTTAGATGCTTGATATAAAAAAATCCTATCGCTTCGATAGGATTTCTATATTTTACAAATAGCCGAGAGCACGTTATACTAGTATCATCTTATACAAAGAGGTACATCTATGACTATTTATAACAATATCACTGAACTAATCGGACAAACACCAATTGTTAAACTCAACAATATCGTTCCAGAGGGTGCTGCAGATGTTTATGTAAAACTTGAAGCTTTTAACCCTGGATCGTCAGTAAAAGACCGTATTGCCCTTAGCATGATTGAAAAAGCGGAACAAGATGGTATTCTAAAACCGGGTGCTACCATTGTTGAAGCAACGAGTGGAAATACTGGTATCGGACTTTCTTGGGTAGGTGCTGCTAAGGGATATAAAGTTGTTATCGTCATGCCCGAAACGATGAGTGTGGAACGACGTAAGATTATCCAAGCCTATGGTGCTGAACTCGTCCTTACTCCTGGTAGCGAAGGAATGAAAGGGGCTATTGCTAAAGCTCAGGAAATCGCTGCTGAACGTGACGGCTTCCTTCCGCTCCAATTTAATAATCCAGCTAATCCTGAAGTACACGAAAGGACAACAGGAGCTGAAATTCTAGCTGCTTTCGGTTCTGATGGTTTAGATGCCTTTGTAGGTGGTGTTGGTACCGGTGGAACGATCTCCGGTGTTTCTCACGCTCTTAAAGCAGCAAATCCAAATATTCAAGTTTATGCAGTAGAAGCAGATGAATCTGCGATCTTATCTGGTGAAAAACCAGGGCCTCACAAAATTCAAGGCATCTCAGCTGGATTTATTCCTGAAACACTTGACACAAAGGCCTATGATGGTATCGTCCGTGTAACATCAGATGATGCACTTACGCTTGGTCGTGAGATTGGCGGAAAAGAAGGCTTCCTTGTTGGGATTTCCTCAGCTGCAGCAATTTATGGAGCAATTGAAGTTGCCAAAAAATTAGGTACAGGTAAGAAAGTACTTGCTTTAGCACCGGATAACGGCGAACGTTATTTGTCTACAGCACTCTATGAATTTGAAGTGTAGTCTCCTAAATGCACTTAGCCCTTATTAAAGGGCTTTTTGTTTACTCATAACAGAGTCTACTCTCTAGACCAAAAGAAAAAGGAAGCAAATCACTTCCTTTTCTATTAATTATTCAAGGCTGCTGCCATTGTAGCTGCAACTTCAGCTTCGAAGTCATTTGCAGCTTTCTCAATTCCTTCACCAACTTCAAAGCGAGCGAACTCAACTACTGAAGCATTTACTGATTCAAGATAAGCTTCAACTGTCTTGCTGTCATCCATGATGTAGACTTGTGCAAGAAGTGTGTATGCCTGGTCAACTTTAGTATTGTCAAGCATGAAGCGGTCCATTTTACCTGGGATGATTTTGTCCCAGATTTTTTCTGGTTTGCCTTCTGCAGCCAACTCAGCTTTGATGTCAGCTTCAGCTTGAGCGATTACTTCATCAGTCAATTGTGCTTTTGATCCATATTTCAAGTGTGGAAGAGCTGGTTTGTTAACCATTGCACGGCTTTCGTTGTCTTGATCAATTACGTGGTTCAATTGTGCCAACTCATCTTTAACGAATTGAGCGTCCAATTCTTTGTATGAAAGAACTGTTGGTTTCATCGCTGCGATGTGCATAGAGATTTGCTTAGCAAGAGCTTCGTCTCCACCTTCAATAACTGAGATAACACCGATACGACCACCGTTGTGTTGGTAAGCTCCAAAGTGTTGTGCATCTGTTTTTTCGATTAAAGCAAAACGACGGAATGAGATTTTTTCTCCGATAGTTGCTGTTGCAGATACATACGCTGCTTCAAGAGTTTCACCTGAAGGCATTGTCAAAGCAAGAGCTTCTTCATTGTTAGCTGGCTTTCCTTCAGCAATTACTTTAGCTGTAGCGTTTACCAAGTCAACGAATTGAGCATTTTTAGCAACGAAGTCAGTTTCAGCGTTTACTTCAATTACTGCTGCAACGTTACCGTTAACATAAACACCAGTCAAACCTTCTGCAGCAACACGATCAGCTTTCTTAGCAGCTTTCGCCATACCTTTTTCACGAAGCAATTCAATCGCTTTTTCGATGTCACCGTCTGTTTCTACAAGCGCTTTTTTAGCGTCCATAACACCAGCACCAGATTTTTCACGCAACTCTTTTACGAGTTTAGCTGTAATTTCTGCCATTTTGATTCTCCTATATTTTTTAAAAATAGGAGAGCCGGGCTAAGCCCCGCCCTCCTAGGTAATTACTATTTATATGAATTAAGCGTTGTCGCCTTCTACAACTTCAACGATTTCTTCGATTGAGTCTGCTTGAGCTTCTGAAGCTGCAAATTCTGCTTCAACTGCTGCTGCATCTTCACCTTGACGTCCTTCAATGATAGCGTCAGCCAATTTAGCTGTGATCAATTTAACCGCGCGGATAGCGTCATCGTTAGCTGGGATGATTACATCGATATCGTCTGGATCAGTGTTTGTGTCAACCATCGCTACAACTGGGATACCCAATTTTTTAGCTTCTTTAACAGCGATTTGCTCTTTATGTGGGTCAACTACGTACATTACATCAGGGATACGAGGCATGTCTTCGATACCACCCAAGAATTTTTCAAGACGTGCACGTTGTTTGTTAAGAAGTGCAACTTCTTTCTTAGGAAGAACGTCGAAGATTCCTTCTTCTTCCATACGTTTGATTTCTTTCAAACGAGCAATACGTTTTTGGATAGTTCCCCAGTTAGTAAGAGTTCCACCCAACCAACGGTGGTTGATGTAGTATTGACCTGAACGTACAGCTTCTTCAGCAACAGCGTCAGCAGCTTGTTTCTTAGTACCAACAAACAATACAACTGCATCGTTAGCTGCTGCATCACGCATAAAGTCATATGCTTGGTCAGCGTATTTTACAGTTTGTTGCAAGTCGATAACGTGGATTCCGTTACGCTCAGTAAAGATGTACTTAGCCATCTTAGGGTTCCAGCGACGAGTTTGGTGACCAAAGTGTACACCAGCCTCAAGAAGTTGTTTCATTGAAATTACTGCCATGAGTATTTCTCCTTTTTGTTTTTTTCCTCTCCTCGACTTCAACTTGCAAAACGACCCGAGGGCAACAGTCTCACAATTCATCAAGAATGAGTATTATCGTTTACACGACAAGTTCTATTCTATCATATTTCAACAGTATTTTCAAGCTATTTAGTAGAATTTTAGTAGGACTTTCGGATAAAAACATTAAAAGAGACTCGATTGAGTCTCTTCGTTTTATACATTAGTTTGGATAGATGTATGTTACGTAACCTTCAGAAGTTGTAGTTGGGTTGAACCATCCACGTTTGTTTCCGATTGTACGATCTCCACCGTAGTTTGATTCTGATACTTGAATACGAGTTGATGATGAAACTGCTGTAACAACCGCTACGTGTCCATAACCACCATCATTCCAACATGCAATCGCACCAACTTGTGGAGTTGAACCTGTACGGAATCCTGCTGCAGCTGCACTTGTTGCCCACTGAGCTCCGTTGCCCCAGTAATCTCCAGCCCAAGGTGCCAATGTTTTAGCTCCCCAAGTACATTCACCAGTTGGATAACTTGAAGCATTTGAGCTGTAAGTTGGGCGTTGTCTAGCAGGCGCTGGCGCTGGAGTGTAGCTTGAATCCTCATCGTCAGTTGTTGATGTTGCCTGTACTTGAGCTGAGAAACTTGTGTTTCCAGAAGCAACAACTGACTGCTGTTGGCTTGTTTGACGTGCTCTGTAAGCTGCTTCTGCTTCTGCTGCAGCACGTGCTTCTGCCTCTGCTGCTGCTTTCTTCTCTAGCAAACTAGCTTTTTCACCTTCTGCAGTAGCTTTTTCAGCAGCAAGATTCAACTCTGCAACCTTCAACTCAGCTTGCTTAGTTGTCAATGCCTGCGCATCATCAGCCAGTTTTTGTTGGTTAGCAATAACCGTATTGATTGCTTCATTATTGGCTACTTGTTTATCAGAAATTGCTTTTTTATCAGCCTTTTGTTGCTCCAACATTTTGTTGTTAGCCGATACAATCTCGCTCATTGCAGCAACACGCGAAATAGCTTCTGTGATTGATTTTGAGTTTACAATTGTATTAATGTAGCTAGTCGCAGCTCCATTTGTCTGTGCGCTACGTGCTTGTTTTTCTAAAGAAGCATTACGAGCCACGATATTTTTAGAAAGCTCTGTAATTTCTCCCTCAAGTTTTTTAGATTCAGCTTGTAATTTTTCGTTTTCAGCTTGCAAGCTTGCTTGCTCTGCTTGAATTGTTGAAACTTGACCTTGGATTTGATCCACTTGCTTTTGAGCTTCTTGTTGTTGCTCTGTTAAACTGCTAATTTTATTATCTTGAGCAGCAATTTTTTCATCAGTTGTTTCTGCACGAACAGTTGTCAATACTGCCGTTTGTGAGACCAATACTGTACTTAACAAAAGTGACGCTAAGATTTTTTTCTTCATATTCTGTCGATACTCCTTCTATTTGAGACATTACTAGTATACCAAAAAAAGACATAATAAATATTACGCCTTTGTTACATTTATATTTCTTTCTCATAGATAATATTTTTCAAAAATGTATTGGAAAATCGCCATCCATAAGAAGTTCAGAATCATTGAAGGGACAAGGCTATAGACAATGAAAACCGGCATAGAATCTACAGTCAGTCCCACAGCAAGAGCCAAAAGATAGCTCCCCATATCAAACAGAAAACTGATCACAATAATGGTCAACATCCTTGTCCAACGATTTGTCAAAATCACGCTGTTAAACTTGTGGAGCGAAGCACCTATCAAAATAAACAAAAGCGTGGCAATTCCAATCAAGTGGAAAAAATAAATATCATAAACCAAGCCCACTATAAAACAATAGGCTAGGTAGAGATATTCCGATACTTCGATTGTCTCAAATAAGAGAAACAAAAATAGAAAATGACTGGCTAAATGAAAGTGGGGGAAGAAGGATCCCACCAATTGACTAATATGAGCATCAATTAGCACGACAAAAGGGAGTAAAAAGAATATACCAACTTGTTTAAACAGTCTCATTGCTAATTCCCCACTAACTCTACCACATGAAGATCTTTGATATCAGCACTTAACTTTACAGTTACCTCTCGTGTTAGATAGTCACTGCTGTGCGTTGTACCAACAATCTCTCCAACAGGAATATCTTTGACATTAAAGTTTCCTAGCCCCCCTGTAGTCACCTTATCTCCAGCACTGATGTCACTATTACTATTTAATTGACTGATTTTAAGCAGTTCAGTTTCCTTGTCATAACCAACGATGATTCCGTATATTTCAGTAGAACCATGCAGGATTTTAACAGAAATTTTGTCGGAATTTTCAGTGTTTGTCAATAAGTTGACCGTTGTTGAATGCTCCTCTACTTTTGAAACACTACCAACCAATCCACCATTTGCAATGACCAACATATTTTCAGAAACTCCTTTTGAACTTCCCGTATCAATTGTTAACTCTTGCTTCCAAGATACTGGAGCACGCATAATCACATCTGCTGCTAGGATTTTTGTAGCCTGTAATTTTGAGTTCATCTCTAGCAACTGACGTAGTTGTTCATTTTCTGTTTTTAAACGTTCTGATTGATTAGACTCCACCTCTAATTGATAGAGTTGTTTTTTCAGACTTTCGTTTTCATTGTAAGTCTGTGTCAAATGTCCCAAATCTGATTTGAAAGCATCAAACCACTGAAAAGGTTTTTGAACAATTCTATCTACTAAGGAAATCCCATCTCCTAGTTTTGTCACAATAGCACTTGAATAGGTTGTCACTAATAGTACAGAAACTGCCAGAACTGTGACAAAAACGATGATTAGATATTTTGATTTTTTAAAACGGTTCATATTACTACCTTTATACTAAAAACCTGCTACTGTGAGCTTATTATCAATCCTACAAACCTGCTAAGATTTTAAGAAAAATAAGAGACATCCCAGCACCAGAATCACAAGAATCGCCAGTGTATCCTTTTGACTCCATCTCAACTGTCTATACTGGCTTCTACCCTTTCCTCCCTGATAACCACGCGCTTCCATGGCAATTGCCAATGAATCTGCACGCTTTAAGCTCGTCGCAAAAAGAGGAATTAAAATCGGAATCATAGCCTTTACTTTTTGAACGATGCTTCCCTCACCAAAGTCAACTCCACGGGCCTTTTGAGCATTCATAATTCTCGTTGTGTCATCCATCAAGGTTGGAACAAAACGCAAACTCATTGATAACATCAGACCAATTTCATGAACGGGAACTTTCACGCGTTTCAGAGGCGCTAAAAGAGATTCAACTGCAGCTGCCAGACTCAAAGGCATGGTCGTTAACGTTAGCAAAGTTGAAAAGAAAATAATCAACACAAAACGACAGAAAATGATTCCTGCTTGTTGCAAAGCATAATCCGTTATTCTTATAAAAGAAAACTCAAATAGGACATTTCCACTTGAAATGAAAAAGAGCTGAAAAAGAGTCGTAAAAGCAATCAAGAAGAACATGGACTTTAATCCCTGAACGAAAAATGAGAGGGAGACACCCGACAAAGCGATAAATATACCTGTCGCTACAAAAAGAATGAGATTGGCGAGGGGATTATTGGCCCAAAATACAACCAAAATCAACAGGATCATAGCGAGCAATTTACTACGGGGATCCAAGCGATGAATGATGGAATCTCCTGGTATATAACGCCCTAAAATCATACTATCCATTTAGCGACTCCTTAAACTCCTCTATCTTGATTGGTAGTTTTTTAAAAGCTACACCTCTATCTGCCAAACGTTTACAAAAGGCTGTGATTTTAGGCACACCTAACTGTACATTTTCCATAGAGGCTACATCTTGGAAGACATCACTTGGTTTACCACTTTTGACCAAACGTCCCTTTTCCATAACGTAGACCTGATCAGCATACTCAGCTACATCATCCATCAAATGCGTTACCAAAACGATTGTCATTCCAGCAAGGTGAAGTTTTTTAAACAGGGTCATCAATTCTTTTCTGCCCAGAGGATCTAGCCCTGCTGTTGGCTCATCCAAAACCAAGACAGTTGGCTCCATAGCTAGCATACCTGCTATAGCCACACGTCTCATCTGGCCACCCGAAAGTTCAAAAGGACTGCGCTCAAAGAGTGACTCATTGATGCCTACCAAGGCTAACTTTTCACGCGCAACTTTCTTGGCCTCTTCCTCAGAAACTCCAAAATTTTGCGGTCCAAACGCAACATCTTTCAAAACAGTCTCTTCAAAAATTTGATTTTCAGCAAATTGAAACACTAGACCGACTTGCTTTCGAATCTGTCGAATTTCTTTATTTGTTGATGTAGGGGTAATGACGGTATCGAAAACTCGAACAGAACCCTTACTTGGAACCAATAGGCCATTTAAAAGCTGTAAGATCGTCGATTTCCCACTACCTGTATGTCCTATCAAAGCTGTATAGGAACCATCCTCAATCGTCAAGGAAACATCAGTCAAGGCTGATGAAGATAGGGGAGTCCCCTCTTGATAGGTAAAGCTCACATTTTCTAGAGTAATTCCCATAACTTGTCCTCTAGTTCTCCTTCTGTCAAATAGCTATCCGGCAACTGATAACCAGTCTCTCTCAAAGATTCTCTCAATTGATTCGTAAAGGGATCATCTAAGCCTATCTGGTCAAGGTCGTCCCGAGAAAAAAGTTCTCTTGGGCTACTGGTTGACTCCACTTGGCCTTTTTTCATGACCAGGACACGGTCACTCATCGCAACTTCTTCCAAGTCATGCGTAATGGAGACAACTGTCATCTGGTGGTCTTTTCGAATCTCTTGAACTGTCTGAATCAGTTCTCTTCGACCCTCGGGGTCCAACATACTTGTAGCCTCGTCCAGAATTAAAATAGCTGGCCTCAAGGCAACAACTCCTGCAATAGCCACCCGTTGTTTTTGTCCACCAGATAAGCGGGCTGGTTCTCTCTTCTTAAAGTCCAGCATACCTACCAACTCCAAAGATTCAGCCACTCTCTTTTTCATTTCTTCACGAGGAAGTCCCTGATTTTCTAAACCAAAAGCAACATCATCTTCAACAGTTGCGCCCACAAACTGGTTATCTGGATTTTGAAAAACCATACCAATTTGACGACGCAAGTCCCAAACATTCTCAGAGGACAGCAATTGGCCATCTATCCAGATTTCCCCGGACTCTGCTTCAAGCAAACCATCAATCAAACGAATAGTTGTTGACTTTCCACTCCCATTATGACCTACAATTGAGAGCCACTCCCCACGTTTCACGTGAAACGAGACATTATTAACATCATAATGATCTTGGTCTTCCTTATAACGAAAAGACAGGTCTTTTACTTCAATAATCGATTTCATTTCGAACCAAATGTCCCTTTGAATACATGAGCGCTACCCTTGAAATAATCATAACCAGAGTAGATAGTGAAAAACAAAGCTGTATAAAGCAACAGTTGCCCAATTAAATTCCAATGTAAGAGCAAAAAGATAATCGCAAACATTTGACTAAAGGTCTTGATTTTCCCTGGCATAGCTGCCGCCAGAACCGTTCCTCCTGTCTCAACGAGCAACAGACGTAGGCCTGTCACAGCGAGTTCACGACAGATGATAATAGCAACAACCCAAGCTGGAGTCATACCCAACTCAATCAACATGATAAAAGCTGACATAACCAACAGCTTATCGGCCATCGGATCAGCAAATTTTCCAAAATTGCTGACTACATTCCATTTGCGAGCAAGATAGCCATCGAGATAATCTGTTATACTAGCAACTGCAAAGATAATCGCTGCCAGCAGGTGACTGCCTTGTGAATGACCCAAAGTCAAAACAAGAATAAAGAGAGGTATAAAGAGAATTCTACCAATAGTTAATACATTAGGAATTTGTTCTTTTTTCATTGATTTTTCCTTAATCTGTAGTGAATGTAAGTGTCACAGTTCCAGTCTGAGTTGTCAGCTTGGAAGTATCGATTGTTTGATTGTCCACAGTTAAAGTAACTCCCTTCACTACACCTAAAGTAATCGTCACAGGATTTTTCGTCGAAACTGTTGTTTTTGCGTTTTTATTGTCTGATGACAAGGTCACACCACCTTCAAGGTCACTCCCTGAAACACTAATCCAGCTAGTTGTATCTGAAACTGTTAGCTGAACCGTAACCGTTTCCTTACTTGATTTATAGTGTGCCTCAATATGATTGCCCTCACCCGAAACCGTAATTTTTGATTCTAGGGTAGAAGATGTGCTAGACGTCTGACTGCTAGAAGATGAACTAGACGAGGTTGTTGAACCAGTTGAGTTCACAACACTATAATTAGCTGAAGAAGGACGCATTGGTTGAGTCTGAATATAATTCCAAACATAATAGGTCACAAAAATTAAAATCGACAAAGCAAACAGAACAAAGTAAAACAGAGGGAGATAAGACGTTTTTTTCTTATTTGATCGTCTACGACCAGACAAGTCTTCTTCATCAACATCTACCTCTTCATAGGTAATCATGCTTCCCGAATCATAGGCATCCAAAATGATTCGCTCGTCCAATTCAACCGCCCAGGCATATTTTCTTAAAAAAGAACGAGCATAAAATGGACTAGGAAGGCGATCAAAATCATCAGCCTCCATAGCCTCTAATAGATTCATCTGAATATCCGTTTTTGCCTGCAGTTCTTCTATACTCAATCCCTGATTAATTCTGGCTAAACGCAGAACCTCTCCAATTGTTTTTTTTCTCATACTTAACATTCCTTTTTACATTAATATTTCTATCTATTTTAGGATGGAAAGATAGTAAAATCAATCAAATCACCATCATCTATCAAACGATGCCCAGCTTCAAGAACATCGTCTAAAGTAATTTCTTGTAAAATTTTTGGTAAATCAAAAATAGTTTCCCCTTTGTCGACTGGTTCATACTGTGTCGCAATAAACTCCAAGGAGTTCATACTACTGAAAAATTCCCCAAACATCTCACTCTTAACAAGATCGAGATGCTCCTCTGTAAGATCTGTATCACTACTAAACTGACGAATCGCTTTCCGAAACTGGTGTGACAACGAAACAGGTTCTTTGGTATCCATCGTCAACATTACAAAATGAAAGCGGCCATTCACTTCCACCTCTAAGGACAGCGAGGCATCCAACTTCCCTGTCTCATATAACTTTTGAAATCGCTCAGAAGTCCAACCAAACATCATCGTAAACAGTAATTTTAGCAAAACATTATAACGGTAGCAATCTTCTTCTGCCACTTCACCTGCTCCCCTAATTCCAACAGCAAGCTTTGGTGAAGAAACTTCCATCCGAAGGCTATCTGTTTCTTTGACAGCTTGTAAAGTAAGCTTCTCCTTCCTTACTAGCATTTCTTCCAAGTTTCCAAGTCTCTTTTGCGAAAAATACTTCTCAACCGTATCTACATCAAAATTTCCAACTAAAAACAAAGACATATTGACAGGTTTGTAAAAGGCTGCAAAGTTATTTTTTAAGTCATTTAGCTGAATATTGTTAATTGATTTTTCACTTCCAACAATATCCGCTGCCAGAGGAGTATTGGGATAAAGATTTGCTAAGGTTGCAAAAAACAGACGCGAATCTGGATCGTCTTGGTACATCTCACGTTCCTGTTGGATAATTTCCCGCTCTCTCTCAACTGACTCTTCTGTAAAATGTGCAACTGTTACCAATTCTTCAAGCAAATCCAAATTTTCTGATAAATAATCTATTGTTGAAAACAAATAACTCGTCTTTGTAAAACTTGTAAAAGCATTGCTATCAGCTCCCAAGCGTGTAAAAGACTCCATAATATCCTCAGCATTTTCTCTCTCAAACAGTTTATGTTCAAGAAAATGTGCAATTCCAGCTGGATAACACTGTAAACCTTTTTCAGATAGTGTAAAGCATGTGTCTACTGATCCAAATCGAACTGTTACAACTCCGTAAACTTCATTAAATTGTTTCTTAGGAAGGAGAGACACTGTCAATCCATTTGATAGACGAGTCTGATAAACCGTCTCCTTTACAGCAGGATAGTATTTTTCTTCAAAGATAACTGATGTCATTCTATTCCTTCCATAAAGTATATCGCTTGTAACCGAACACTATTTGCTGCTTTGCAGATAGCTTCTTTGTCAACTTGGTTTAATTTTTCAACCCAACTGTCAAAATCTGATGTAGATTTCCCTAACAGACTATTCAAATAAATTCGCTCGATTAGTGAGGTCTGACTATCTTGCGCAAGCAACAAGGTTCTGCGAATCATCTCCTTGGTCTGTTCAATCTCCAAATCTGTAAAATTACCTTTTTTTAGTTCAAGTAATTGATGATTCATCAATTTTCTGGCTTGATTGCGATTTCCCCGATCAATGCCAGCATACATCCTCAATTGACCACTAAATAAATCCAATTGACTGGAGATAGTGTAGGCTAGACCAGCATTTTCACGAACATTTGTAAAAAGCTTAGAATGAGCAAAACCACCTAATAGACCATTCATTACTACCATAGCTAAATGATACTTGTCTCCATAGCTCGTAGAACAATGGTAAGCCAATTCCAAAACGGATTGGCCTACATTCTTACGAATCATTCCTTCCCGAAGGACATTTGAATATGGTTGCTTATACTGAGGCTGGACATCAATTTGACGCCCATTAAAGGAGAATGACCTCAACCACTCCTTCACTTCTACTTCATTAAAATCACCTAAGAAAAAGAAATCAATCCGATCATTTTTCAGAGCATCTTGAAAGCAAGTGTAGCTACTCCCCGGAGACTCATTTGAAATACGTTTTCGCAAATCACTGTATCTCAATTGAAGACGCTCATCATGGAAGAACAAGCAATCCAACTCCTTATGAGCAAAATAAAATGAATCATCCATATCAGTAGCTAAGCTAGCCAATAATTGTTTTTTTTCAATTTCAAATAAGGCTGACTCAAAAGCACCATCTTGAACTAAGGGAGCAAATAAAGTCTGTTTCACCAATTCCAAAATTTGAGAAGTCAAGACATTCTTCTTACTCAAAAACTCATCCCGCACATAGGTAAATGTTAAGTCAAGAACATGTGCCTGTCCCCTACGATAAGAACTCGTAGAAATATCTGTTCCATACAAACTTGCTAAATATCTACGAAATGCTTGTGATGTTGGGTAAGCTTGATTTGCCGTCTCCAACATACTCGCACTTAACATGCGTCCTGCTACTGTCTCAAGAGATAAGGGAACAGTAAAACGAACAGTGATTTTATTTGTTTTAAACTTTTTGGATTGAACAAAATGTGCTGAAATACCAGGCACTAACTCCATACCTTACCTCCTTACATATAGAGTTCTATTATACCACGAAAATCAAAATTTTTCTTGTTCTCTTTATAGCTTTAAAGAGTAAAATCGTTTTCATTTTCAGTAATTTTGCTCACTTAATTCTAAGAAATATGGTATAATACCTTAGATTGAGGTAAATTATGGAATACAAATTATTTGAAGAATTTATTACACTCCAAGCCCTTCTAAAAGAGCTTGGAATTATACAAAGCGGTGGTGCTATTAAATCCTTTTTGATGGAACATCAAGTTTACTTTAATGGTGAATTAGAAACTAGACGTGGGAAAAAAATCCGTATTGGAGATGAAATTGACATCCCTGATTTAAAGATTGACATCACCTTGACACAACCAAGTTTAAAAGAGCAAGAAGAATACCAAGCAGATAAGATTGAAAAAGAGCGGATTGCTAAACTTGTCAAAGAGATGAATAAGGGTGTAAAGAAAGAAAAACAAAAAACTACTTTATCACCTAAAACCAAACAAGCTCCACGTTTTCCAGGAAGATAATCATGTGGCTCCAACATTTAACAATGAAAACCTTTCGCAACTATAAAGAGACGAAAATTGATTTTAATCCAAAATTAAACGTCTTTTTAGGTCAAAATGCACAAGGAAAGACCAATATTCTAGAAGCAATCTATTTCTTGGCCTTAACTCGTAGTCATCGTACTCGGACAGATAAAAATCTCATTCATTTTGATGAAGAACAACTCCATCTTTCTGGCTTGCTACAGAAAAAAACAGGTTCTATCCCTCTAGAAATTGATCTAACACCGAAAGGGCGTGTGACTAAAGTCAATCATTTAAAACAAGCTCGCCTCTCAGACTATATTGGACATATGAATGTGGTTCTCTTTGCACCTGAAGATCTCCAGTTAATTAAAGGAGCACCCTCCGTTCGTCGAAAGTTTATAGATATAGAACTGGGACAAATTAAACCAATCTACTTGTCAGACTTGTCAAACTATAACCACATACTCAAACAAAGAAATACCTACCTAAAATCCAGCCAAAAGATTGACGAAACATTTATGTCGGTCTTAGATGATCAGTTAGTAGAGTATGGTTGTCGCGTCATAAAGCATCGTATAAAATTCATTAAAGACTTAGAGAAATTTGGTCAAAAAAAACACTTAGAAATTTCAAACCAATCAGAAGAGTTGTCAATATCTTATCAATCAACTGTCAACTTCACTAATGAAGAAGTCTTAATGGATTCTTTTAAAATAGCTTTAGAGAAAAGTAGATCAAGAGATTTATTTAAAAAGAATACTGGTATTGGCCCTCATCGAGATGACATTGCTTTCTATATCAATGGTATGGATGCTAGTTTTGGAAGTCAAGGTCAACATCGCAGTCTTGTACTTTCTATCAAACTAGCAGAGATTGGACTAATGGAAAGTATTACCAACGAGTCTCCAATACTCTTGCTTGACGATGTTATGAGCGAACTTGACAGCACACGACAATTAAAATTACTAGAAACTATTTCACAATCTATCCAAACCTTTATCACAACAACAAGTTTAGACCACTTGCAAAACTTGCCAAAAAATCTTAGTATTTTCAATATCCAAAACGGTAAAATATCTGTAAATTAAAATTGACACATTTGTAAACAAAAAGAACTCCTGAATCTCAAGAGTTCTTTTTTACTTCTTACATAGAGTAGTTTGGCGCCTCATTAGTGATTTGTACATCATGAGGATGGCTTTCTTTCAAACCAGCCCCAGACATTTCAATAAATTGAGCGTTGTCGTGCAATTCTTTAAGGTTAGCTGCACCACAGTAACCCATACCAGAGCGAATACCACCAATCATTTGGAAGACAATATCAGCTGCTGCACCTTTATAGGCAACACGACCTTCGATTCCTTCTGGAACAAGTTTGTTTGCTTCATTGACAGAACCTTGGAAGTAACGGTCACTTGAACCTTTCTTCATTGCAGCAATTGATCCCATACCACGATAGGTCTTAAACTTACGTCCTTGGAAGATTTCCGTTTCACCTGGCGCTTCGTCTGTTCCAGCAAACATTGAACCAAGCATAACTGCATTTCCACCTGCAGCAAGGGCTTTTACAATATCTCCAGAATACTTGATTCCACCATCAGCAATAATCGTTTTTCCATATTCGCGCGCAACTGCTGCCGCATCATAAATTGCTGTCACTTGTGGAACACCCACACCTGCAATCACACGAGTAGTACAGATAGAACCTGGGCCAATACCAACCTTGACAACGTCTACACCTGCTTCATAAAGGGCACGCGCACCTTCAGCAGTAGCAATATTACCAGCAATCAAAGTACGGTCTGGGAAGTGAGCACGAATTTCAGCAATTTTACGTAGAACACCAGCAGAGTGACCATGTGCAGTATCAATAACAATTGCGTCGGCTCCTGCTTCAAAGAGAGCCTCTGCACGTTCAAATGTATCTGAAGTGACACCCACCGCACCAGCAACTAGAAGACGACCAAATTCATCTTTGGCAGCATTTGGAAACTCAATAACTTTTTCAATATCCTTAATAGTGATCAAGCCAGAAAGACGACCTTCTTCGTCAACCAAAGGAAGTTTTTCAATGCGGTGTTCTTGAAGAATATTTTCAGCTGTTGCAAGATCTGTACCAACAGGAGCCGTGACAAGATTTTCACTGGTCATATGGTTTGATATTGGCTGATTGTAGTCTGAAATAAAGCGAAGATCTCGGTTTGTTAAAATACCAACCAATTTACGATTTTCAAGTGTTTCCACAACTGGAACACCACTGATACGGTAACGTCCCATCAGTTCATCTGCTTCAGCAATAGTGTGTTCTGGAGTCAAGAAGAATGGATCAATAATAACACCATTTTCAGAACGTTTTACCTTGCGAACTTCATCTGCCTGTTGCGCAATAGACATATTTTTATGGATTACTCCAAGACCACCCGCACGAGCAATGGCAATAGCCATTTGACTTTCTGTGACTGTATCCATGGCGGCTGTTATAATTGGGATATTTAAAGTCAGATTATCTGCCAATTTTGTTGTTAAATCTGCATCATTAGGCAACACATGACTTTCTGCTGGAATGAGCAATACATCATCAAAGGTAAAACCTTTTTTTAAAAATTTAGTATCCCAATTAGACATTGAAGTTTCCTCTTTTCTTTCTTTTTGAGCTTGACTCTTTTTGTATTGTATCTATCATACCATTCTATGAAAATTTGTCAATTATATTTATGGTAGAAATCATAAAAAACTATCCCTGTGAACCTATGGAAGAGATAGTTTTACGATTCATATTTATCTATTATTTAAAATAATTTAGTCCCATTGCTTTCTTAACTTCAGATAAAGTTTGCCCCGCAACCTCACGCGCTTTCTCACTACCTTTTTGAAGCATATTGTAAACTTCTCCCATATCCTTAGCAAATTCGATACGGCGCTCACGAATAGGGCCAAGTTCGCGTTCTAATATTTCAAGTAGATAACGTTTCGTCTTCACATCACCAAGACCACCACGTTGATAATGTTCTTTCATATCCGCAATGCCTTGAGCATCTTCTGGACGACCAAACACATCTAGATAATGGAAAACCATATTTCCTTCAATCTTACCTGGATCCTCCACTCGAATATGATCCGGATCAGTATACATGCTCATGACTTTTTTACGCAAAGTATCCGCATCATCTGCTAGATAAATACCATTATTAAGGGATTTAGACATTTTAGCATTTCCATCTAAACCTGGCAAACGCCCTGCTCTCTCATTTTCTGGATAAATACCTTCCGGCTCCACCAAGACCTCACAATTATAAGCATGATTAAAGGAACGAACAATCTCACGAGTTTGCTCAATCATTGGTTTCTGATCTGTCCCAACAGGAACATAATTAGCCTTGAAGGCAGTAATATCTGCTGCTTGCGCAATCGGATAAACTAAAAATCCTGTCGGAATACTTTCTCCAAACCCTTTCTGAGCGATCTCTGTTTTCACTGTAGGATTGCGCTCTAAACGTGCTAGTGACACCAAATTCATATAGTACATAGACAGTTCAGCTAACTCTGGAATCTGACTTTGAATAAAGATAGTTGATTTACTTGGATCTAATCCAACTGCTAGGTAATCTAAGGCAACATTCCCAATAGATTCTACAATCGTTTGAGGGTCTTTGGCGTGATCTGTCAATGCTTGTTGGTCCGCCAAAAAAACAAACATCTCATACTTGTCTTCTTCCTGCAGTAATACTCTATTTTTTAGACTCCCAACATAATGTCCAATATGCAGTTTTCCTGTTGGGCGATCTCCTGTTAAAATAATGGGTTTCGTCATTTTTTTCTCCTTCGAAATGGTCTCTTCAATTATAGCATTTTTTTGTTAAAATAACAGAAAATTATTTAAATCAAACAACTAACTCATTGTAAACAAACCTGTAAACTTAGTTGACATAAAATTGACAAATAAAAATTTGAATATTTCTCTCTTTTCTAGTAGAATAAATGTATTACATATTTAGGAGAAAAACATTGCTTACAGTATCTGATGTTTCACTACGTTTTAGTGATCGCAAACTTTTTGATGATGTCAATATCAAATTTACAGAAGGAAATACATACGGATTAATTGGTGCTAATGGTGCTGGGAAGTCTACATTCTTAAAAATCTTAGCTGGTGATATCGAACCTACAACTGGTCATATCTCTCTTGGTCCAGATGAACGTCTCTCTGTTCTTCGTCAAAATCACTTTGACTATGAAGATGAACGTGCAATTGATGTCGTTATCATGGGAAATGAAAAACTCTATAGCATCATGAAGGAAAAAGATGCTATTTACATGAAGGAAGATTTTTCCGATGAGGATGGTGTTCGTGCAGCTGAACTTGAAGGTGAATTTGCTGAACTTGGAGGTTGGGAAGCAGAAAGTGAAGCATCTCAACTGCTTCAAAACCTAAATATTCCAGAAGAATTGCACTACCAAAACATGAGCGAATTAGCTAATGGTGAAAAAGTGAAGGTTCTCCTTGCTAAAGCACTTTTTGGTAAACCTGATGTTCTTCTCTTGGACGAGCCAACCAACGGTTTGGATATCCAATCTATTACTTGGTTAGAAGATTTCTTGATTGACTTTGATAACACGGTCATCGTTGTATCCCATGACCGTCACTTCCTCAATAAAGTATGTACTCACATGGCCGACCTTGACTTTGGAAAAATCAAACTCTATGTCGGAAACTACGACTTTTGGAAGGAATCTTCTGAGCTTGCTGCTAAATTGTTAGCAGACCGTAATGCCAAAGCGGAAGAAAAGATTAAGCAATTGCAAGAATTCGTTGCTCGATTCTCCGCCAACGCTTCTAAGTCAAGACAGGCAACGTCTCGTAAAAAAATGCTTGACAAGATTGAACTAGAAGAAATTGTTCCTTCTAGTCGTAAATACCCATTTATCAACTTTAAAGCAGAGCGTGAGATTGGTAATGATCTCTTGACAGTAGAAAATCTAACTGTCAAGATCGATGGTGAGACTATTTTAGATAATATCAGCTTCATCTTGCGTCCAGGTGATAAGACAGCTCTTATTGGACAAAATGACATCCAAACGACTGCATTAATTCGTGCAATCATGGGTGACATTGACTATGAAGGAACTGTTAAGTGGGGAGTTACTACTAGTCGTTCTTACTTGCCAAAAGACAACTCGGCTGATTTTGCAGGAGGAGAGTCAATCCTTGACTGGTTGCGTCAATTTGCAAGCAAAGAAGAAGATGACAATACCTTCCTACGTGGTTTCCTTGGTCGTATGCTCTTTTCTGGAGATGAGGTTAACAAACCTGTAAACGTCTTGTCAGGGGGAGAAAAAGTACGTGTCATGCTTTCAAAACTCATGCTCTTGAAATCAAATGTCCTTGTACTTGATGATCCAACAAATCACTTGGACTTGGAATCTATCTCAAGCTTGAACGATGGATTGAAAAACTTTAAAGAATCAATCATCTTTGCTAGTCATGATCACGAGTTCATTCAAACTTTAGCAAACCATATTATTGTTTTGTCTAAGAATGGCGTCATTGATCGTATCGATGAAACCTATGATGAATTCCTAGAAAATGCAGAAGTACAAGCAAAAGTTAAAGAACTTTGGAAAGATTAAATAAGACTTCAAAACTCAGTTGGGGTAACCAACTGAGTTTTCTATCATTCTACGAGGTAACATGAAATCATTTTTTAAAACATATTGGACCTATTTTGTTTCTTTCATCATTCCTTTAGTAATTATGACTGGAGTATACCTAACTCAAGGTATCTACTGGAATAGCGATACATCTCCACTATTAGGAGACGGTTTCCATCAATACGTTATTTTTGATGTAGCTTTACGAAATATTTTACATGGAAATGGTAGTTTGTTTTACACCTTTACAAGTGGCCTCGGACTTAATTTCTATGCTCTATCTAGTTATTACTTGGGTAGTTTTCTCTCACCTCTGGTTTACTTTTTTAATCTGTCGAATATGCCAGATGCTGTTTATCTGACCACTCTATTAAAATTTGGATTTATTGGTCTATCAACCTTCTTTAGTTTGACTAGATTATTTAAAGATATCCCAAAATTTTTAAAACTTACCTTATCTACTTCCTATGCTCTAATGAGCTTTACCGTTAGTCAGTTAGAGATAAAAACCTGGCTAGATGTTTTTATCTTGATTCCTTTAATTATAACTGGTTTATACCTACTTATAACAGAAAAGAAGCGCCTGCTATACTTTACAAGTCTGTCAATTTTGTTTATTCAAAACTATTATTTTGGCTATATGACAGCATTGTTTCTAATCTTCTGGTATCTCTGCCAAATTTCATGGGACTTTAAAAATCGAAGATCATCTTTTCTTGATTTTATTGTTACCTCCTTTTTAGCAGGAATGGCTAGTTTGATTATGACTCTTCCTACATTGTTTGATTTACAAACTCATGGAGAGAAGTTAACTGCTATCACAAAATTAAAGACAGATAGTAGCTGGTATCTAGATATTTTCGCAAAACAATTCATTGGATCTTTTGATACAACTAAGTATGGATCTATCCCAATGATTTTTGTTGGATTGCTTCCCTTTATTTTAACCATTCTATTTTTCACAATAAAATCCATAAAGTTTCACGTGAAACTTACCTATGCAATTTTCTTTACTTTTTTAATAACAAGCTTTTACATAGAAGCACTTGATTTATTTTGGCAAGGGATGCACACCCCAAATATGTTTTTGCATCGCTATGCTTGGATTTTTTCCACTCTGTTAATTTATACTGCAGCAGAAGTCTTAAATCGTCTGAAAGAACTGAAGCTCTGGAATCTATTTGTCTCACTTTTTCTTGTACTAACAGGATTTTTGGCTACTGTCTATTTTAAATCACACTATTCTTTTTTAACTGATTTGAATATCCTACTCACTCTTGAATTTCTACTAGTTTATGCTCTTTTACTTCTTGCAGTCATTAGAAAATTTATCTCTGTAAATCTATTTGCAATTCTTTTGTCTTTATTTACAACAGCTGAGCTAAGCTTAAATGCTTCATCTCAAATGGAAGGAATAGCTAAAGAATGGGCCTTTGCTTCTCGTAGTGCCTATAATAGAGATGTAACTACCATGGAATCCATTATAAACCAAATTGACGATCCATTTACACGTACTGAGAAACTGCAAGTTCAGACAGGAAATGACAGTATGAAATTTAACTATAATGGAATCTCTCAATTTTCATCTGTACGAAATCGTTCAGCTAGCACTAGTTTGGATAAACTTGGATTCAAATCCTCTGGAACCAATCTAAATCTTCGTTATGCAAATAACAGTCTTTTAGCAGACAGTTTATTTGGAATCCAGTACAATATTTCTGAAACTTCACTTGATAAGTATGGCTTTCAAGAGATTTATCAAAAGGATCATTTAACCTTATATAAAAATCAACTCTCTTTACCCATTGCTTTTGCCACTCAATCTGTTTACACAGATGTAAACTTTAATAATCACACTCTGGATAATCAGGCTTTGTTTATAAACCAGCTTGCTAATCTCAACTTAGATTACTTCTCCCAAATAGCATATGATAAAACAGATACTTCAGATGGTTTAACAAGCATCACAAGTTCTACGGATGAGGATGCAAGGATTGATTGTCAAATTGAGGTTCCTCAAAATAGTCAAGTCTATCTATCGTTTGCAAATCTTCATTTTACAAACGATAAGCAAAAAAAGGTTGACATCCTTGTAAATGGTGAAAAAAAGACTTTTACAACTGACAATGCATTTAATTTCTTTAATTTGGGTTATACTGAAGAACAAAAAACTTTCAATATCAGTGTTAGTTTCCCTGGAAATTCTCAGGTGTCATTTGAATCTCCAACTTTCTATCGTTTAGATACTCAAGCTTTGACTGAGGCAATCCAGAAGATTAAAGAACAACCTGTTGAGGTATCAACTTCTAAAAACAAAGTCTTTGCTACATATGAAGTCAAACAGGATACCTCTATTTTCTTCACTATTCCTTATGACAAAGGTTGGTCTGCTTATCAAGATGGGGAAAAACTTGAAATCAAGCAGGCTCAGACTGGTTTTATGAAGGTCGATGTTCCAAAAGGAAAAGGAACCATTACACTTTCCTTTATTCCCAATGGTCTTGTTATTGGAGCAGTATGCTCAGTAACTGCCCTTATACTTTTTGGAATCTATAATTACAAACGAAATTCATCTATGACATAAAAAATCGACCACTTACTTGGTCGATTTTTTTAATCTTCTTGCATCTTCTTAGGCTGATAAGCCAGCATGCCTAGAGCAGTAAAGAAAGCTAGTGTTATAATAAGGAAAATCACTTGGTGATGAATATTTCCTGTCATAGAGATTGTTTGTCGTAAACCTGATACAGAGTAACTCATTGGTAACCATGGATTGACACCTTTGAAGAAATCATTTGTCAAAGCAAGGGGATAAGTCCCTGCACTTGATGCTAATTGTAATAAAAGTAAAATAAGAGAGAAGAAGGCTCCTAAACGGCTATTCCAAGTTGTTAAAGCTGTCACCATAGACATAAAAGCTAAACTTGTGATTATAATTAGAAGCAAAGTTCTCATCTCATGGTTAGCAGTTAAACCAATAAGATGAACACCTCCATAAACTAAAACACCTGCTAAGACAGCTATAATCCCATTTATTTCAGAACGAGACTTCAACCAAGCCCAACGACTCTCTGGGTGACGTCCAGAAGGCAACTTCGCAAAAATCATATTAGTAGATATAGCAGCAACAAAAAGAGCAACTGATATCATATAAGGAGCCATGGCAATCCCATTTACAGGAACTTGGTCATTATCTGTTTTTGAGAGAACTAGAGGATTAGATAATGTTTCTGCATTTTCAGATTCTGTTGATGCTGATTTGAGCTGATTATTAGCATTTCCTAATCCTTGTCCTAATGAATCAACTCCTGTCTGTAAATTTTCAAGACCAGAGGTTAAGCTTGTTCCACCTTCTGCTAGTTTTCCAGTACCATCTGCAATCTTCATAGCACCACTTCCTAGTTGGGATGCTGCAGAAAGTAACTGTGTTGATTTGTCTGTTAATTGACCAGAGCCAAATTGTAATTTAGTAAGACCTGCTATTAACTCTGGACTCTTATTGTTCAATTGAGCAGAACCAGATGATAGTTTTTCAATACCTGTTACTAATTCTGGAGTTTTCCCAGCTAGAGTATCCAAACCAGTTGTCAATTTTGAAGAGTTTTCTGTCAACTTGGTTGAGCCAGAAACCAATTGATCCAAACTTGTTGTTAAAGTTGTATTCTTTTCACTTAGTTGATTTACACCTAAAGAAATAGTATCCAATCCCTTAGTATACGCATTAACTCCATTTTCAATTGATTGACTTCCGGGAACTAACTGATTATCTACAGCATTTTGCAACTGTGTAAATCCACTTGACATAGATGTCAAGGAACTAGACGCTATAGGTAAAAGTTGATTTGCTTTAGTCTGTAAAGTAGAAAGATTAGAGACTGGTTGGTTTATACTTCCTAAATTTTCTTTTAAATCTCCTGCCGTCGTTAAAATTGCTTTTGCTGACTCTATCGTAGAATTAGAATTATTTGAAACAGCTTCAGTCAATTCTTTTTTCTGAGTTTCAGTGAGAGATTGATAAGTTGCTGTTGCTTGAAGATTTGTAAGAGTTTTCTCTTGCTCTGCTTGACTATTAGTCACAATAGTTTGAGCAAGAGTCGTTATATTTGTTAAGTCATTAGATATTGTATTTTTAAGATCAGTATTATCTGAAACTGTAACTGATTGGAGAGACTTATTCAACTCATCTAAACTGCTTGCTAACTGTGTTATATCCTCTTTCTGTTGAGATGAAGTATTTAATTGTGTGGATATTTCTTTGATTCCTTTATTTAATTGAGTAATACCGTCTCTCAATGTATCTGATTGACTTGATAGTTGGTTTGTACCAACAGATAATTTGTCAACTCCGCTTGTATAGGCATTGACACCAACCGAAAATTGACTGAGACCTGAATTGAGTTGTGAAACTCCACCAGCATATGACTTCATCCCTGTATTTAACTGGTTGACACCTGCAACTAATTCTGGAGTTTTCGAAGATAATTGATTAAGTCCTGTGTCAACCTGTGAAACCGCACTTGTATAGTTCTGTAAACCATCATTAAATGTTCCTAAGCCACTATTCAGTTGCTTTACTCCTGTGACATACGTTGTCAACCCTTTTGTAAATTGATCTGTTCCATCCGAAAAGGTTAAACTTGAGCTAGCTAAAGTAGCAAGATTTGAAGACAATGTCTGACTTCCTACAGCTAACTGACTGGCCCCGTTAGCCAATTGTTCACTTCCATCGGCTGCCTTCGTTAAACCGGATTTTAAATCACCCATCTTTTGAAATAAAGCTTCCGTATAGGATTCGGTTACATTAGCAGAAACATTCTGTTTTAACTGTGTCATGGCAGAATCACTCATCTTGCTAGCGATAAAACTATGTCCACTTGAAGTCTGATAATCAATCTGCATCTGTTCAGGATGATTTGTTAGGATAGAAGCAGCTTTTTCAGACAAGTCACTTGGTAAAGTCACTACCATGTAGTAGTCACCATCTTCTAGGCCTTTTTCCCCTTCCTCTTCATTAACAAAATGAAAATCTAAAGCCTTATTTTCTTTCAAATTAGACACCATGTCTTCACCTATTGTCATCGTCTGTCCATTATAAGAAGCTTCCTTATCTTTATTGACAACTGCCACAGGTAACTCTGATAATTGCCCATATGGATCCCACATGGATGATAAAAATATAATGTTGTATAAAGCTGGAATAAGAGAAATCCCTATCATTACAATGATAAAGGTCGGTTTTTTAAATATTGCTTTCCATTCTTTAAACATGTTTCCTCCTTTTTTACACATATTGTCTAAAATTTTGATATAATAGATTATACATCAAAAAATCCAAATTACAAGGTAAAAAATACTTTTTTTAGACATATAGTCTATTTTTGTATACAAGGAGGAATTATGAAAGAAAGCAACAAACGTTTAAAAACAAAACGTATTATCGAAAATGCCATGGTACAATTACTGATGGAACAACCCTTTGATCAAATTTCTACTGTCAAGCTAGCAGAAAAAGCTGGAATCAGTCGTTCCAGCTTTTACACTCACTACAAGGATAAGTATGATATGATTGAGCATTACCAAAGTAAGCTCTTTCATACCTTTGAGTATATTTTTCAAAAATATGCTCATCATAAAAGAGATGCTATTTTAGAAGTATTTGAATATTTAGAGTCTGAACCACTATTAGCTGCACTCTTATCTGAAAATGGAACAAAAGAAATCCAAAATTTCTTGAGAAATAAGCTTCACATTATGCTTAGCACAGACCTTCAGAAACGCTTTATGAAACTACAACTCACTCCAATAGAATTAGAATACAGTAGTATTTATCTAACAAATGCCCTATTTGGTGTTTGCCAGACTTGGATTGCTCACGGAAAAAAAGAAAGTCCGCAAGAAATGACTGACTTCCTTATGAAAATGTTAGGTGATGTCAGATAAAAAAAGAACACCANTGGTGTTCTTTTTTTATCTGACTCCGCCAGTAGGACTCGAACCTACGACATCATGATTAACAGTCATGCGCTACTACCAACTGAGCTATGGCGGATAAAATAGTCCGTACGGGATTCGAACCCGTGTTACCGCCGTGAAAAGGCGGTGTCTTAACCCCTTGACCAACGGACCATCTATCTGTAGCAGATATAACCATTATATCAATTTCTTACTAATTGTCAATCACTTTTTAGATTTTTTCTCTAGAATATCTTTTAGTTTGCGGACTTTTAAACGGGTAATCGGGCAACGATGATCTTCATAAAAGACAACTTCTAGATTCTTTCGATCAATTTCTCTCACATTTCCCACATTGACAAGGAAAGATTTATGGGAGCAATAAAATCGCTGGGTATGTTTGTCCTTTTCCTGAATATCTGTCATAGTTCCATAGAATTCTTTAGCAAAATTCTTACCAATAATCCGAAGTTTATGAGAAACACCTGTGGTTTCGATATACAAAATATCATGGTAAGGAATTTTTAAATCATTTCCCTTATAGTTGTAATCAAAATAGTCTACAACATCTTCGTTTTCAAGCAGCATGCTTTTGGTATAGAAGATATTCTGCTCAATACGTTTTTTGAACAATTCATCATTGATATCTTTATCAACAAAATCTAGGGCTGATACCTGGTATTTATAAGTTAAAGTAGCAAATTCAGATCGACTAGTAATAAAGACAATAATAGCATAGGGATTGTGATGACGGATAAACTGTGCCACTTCAAATCCCTTTTTCTCAATCCCGTGAATATCGATATCTAGGAAATAAAGCTGATTTACTTCATCATTTTCGATATATTCCTTAAACTCACGAACTTTTCCTGTTGTCTTGTAAGAAATAGGAATATTTGATTCCTCAGAGATTTCATTCAATATTCTCTCAAGTCTCACTTGATGCTCAATAACATCTTCTAAAATTAATACTTTCATTCAAATTCCCTCTTAAATCTAATAATTTGTCTAAATGTGCTGTCTTCCATCTCTGTTTCCAAAATAATGTTGTCATACTTATCTAAAATCTCTTTGACACTATTAAGTCCGAGACCTCTATTTCTTCCCTTGGTAGAGAAACCTAAAGCAAATAGGTCCTCTGAAGGCGTCATAGTAATTTTACATGAATTCTGGATGACTATAACTGTTTCAAAATCCATTTTAATGACTGCAACTTCCATTTGTTTCAAGTAACTATCTGCAGCACCTTCAACAGCATTGTTTAAGAGAATACTCATGATGCGAACAAGATCAAGTAAATCTATTGACAATCTAGTAATAACATCCTTTACTTCCAATGTAAACTCTACATCATTATTTCGTGCATATACGATTGATTGAGCAATCAAACTTCGTAAGGCAGAATCTGCTATATTGTTTAAATCAAAGTAAGTATACTTATCTGATCGCAATTTTTGATTTGCTTTGACTAGGACTTCCTTATAAATCCTGTCAATTTCTTGTAAATCTCCACTGTCAATTGCCATTTGCATGCTGACAAGCATACCTGCATAGTCATGACGAAAACCTCGAATTTCATTATACAATCCAACAATTTCATCTGTATAGGTTTGTAAATGTTTTTGTTCAAATTTTTTCTGCTTCAAAGCAATGTCTTTTTCAACTTGAACCTTGTAAGAGTTCATTGCAAAGAAGGTTAAAAGGAGTCCAACAAAAACTACGGATGATAAAATACTTCCAAAACTATTTAAATGAGAAATAGTACTCACGATATCTGAAATAAAAGAGACGATATGTAGGAAGATAAATGCATATAGTACTTTTTTCAAAAAAGAATAGAGATAGTCTTTGTCAAAATATTTAAGTTCTAGGTTGAAATAGGTGATAATTTTTTTAATTATAAAATAGGTTAATAACAAAACTACCAAAAAGAAAAGATCTTCATGTTGTAATGCTAATTGATCTCCTGTTATAGAGGATAAAGTTACCGATATGAATGTATGGGTAGTGTGATATAAAAGAGAAATTAATAAACTAATAAAAATTCCTTTATACTTATCATATTTCTTTAATCCTCTTAAATAACCATATATCACTAAAGGGAATAAAAATTTCTCTCCCCCTAATCCATGTAAAGATACAAAATAAAAGAAAAATTCAACTACTAACTGTAATATAAATAGCCAAATACTGAACACATATAATTCTTTTATAGTTGTTTTACAAATCCATTCATAACTTCTGCTAAGAATAAAAAGACCTAGAATAACTATTGCCAATCCGAATAAATTCATTATTTCCTACCCTAATTTTTAATTATTTTCTTTTTTGAAAAAGAAGACTACGTATTACGTCTGGAATTCTCCATTCCCCACCCCGAATCTCCTGCAATTCTGCCTCTGTTACTTCTTTAAACTGTTCCAATTTAATTGTGTTTTTCATAGTAAAATCTCCTGTATTGTTTTTCTTGTAAGTTAACTTACACACCTATTATACAAAATGAAGACCATGTAAGAAAAATTTCTTCTCAACTGCACTGTTTTGTACCTGAAATGCACTTTTTTAAGAAAAAAGCTGGGAGTAATCCCAGCTTTTTATCTAATGTACTGATCCCAGCAGGATTCGAACCTGCGACCGTTCGCTTAGAAGGCGAATGCTCTATCCAGCTGAGCTATGAGACCTAACATGACCATTCTATCAAAAAACAAGAAGTAAGTCAATATTCTATTTGTGATAAGGAGAACCCTGCTGAATCGTAAAAGCACGATAAATTTGTTCAACAAGGACTAATCTCATTAACTGATGTGGTAAAGTTAAACGCCCAAAACTAACAGAGAGATTAGCTCGATGCTTCACAGAAGGGGATAGTCCAAGACTTCCACCAATAATAAATGTAAGGGTAGAAAATCCCTTTATAGAAGCCTGTTCCAGCTGTTTACTGAATTCTTCTGAAGAGAGAGTTTTTCCTTCAATTGCCAACACAACAACAAAATCTCTTTCTCCAACTTTAGAAAGAATTCGATTTCCCTCTATTTCTAATATTTTGTGATTTTCTGACTCACTTGCCTTATCTGGAGTTTTTTCATCAGCTAGCTCAATGATTTCTACAGTGGCGAAACGTGAAATTCGTTTAGTATATTCAGCAATACCATCTTTAAGGTATTTTTCCTTCAGTTTTCCAACTGTTACAATTTTTATTTTCATTCTTCTATTCTAACATATTCACACTTCATTTCACATCTTATTCACAAAAAATTATATAGGAAAACAAGCAAATTCACAGAATAACGTAAGTTATCCACAACTTGTGTAAAACTTCTACCTTTAAGCTTGAATTAAGTTAATAGATTTATACTTTAATCAAATAAAAAAACAAACGGAGGCGTTTATGAAACACTTACAAAAATTTTACAAAAAAGGAGTTGCCTTTCTTATCATCATTCTGATAGGATTTTTGAGTGGTACCCTGGGAAGTTTTGTGACACTGCAACTTTATCAAAAACAAGTAAGTCAAGCCGCAAATAACACTACAAACACTGTTACTCAGACTTCCTACAAAAATGAAAATGCAACAACTCAGGCCGTTAACAAGGTAAAAGATGCCGTTGTATCGGTCATCACTTATTCAGCAAATCGGCAAAATAGTGTTTTTGGAAATGACGAGACAGATACGGATACCGACTCTCAGCAAGTAGCAAGTGAAGGTTCCGGTGTTATTTACAAAAAGAATGGGAAAGATGCCTATCTTGTGACAAATACCCACGTTATTAAAGGAGCTTCAAAAGTTGATATCCGTTTAGCAGACGGTACAAAAGTTCCTGGTGAAATTGTCGGTTCTGATACGTTCTCTGATATTGCTGTCGTAAAAATTTCTTCAGAAAAAGTCACAACCGTAGCAGAATTTGGAGATTCTAGCAAACTAAATGTTGGTGAGACTGCAATCGCAATTGGTAGTCCTCTAGGATCCGAATATGCCAATACAGTTACCCAAGGAATCATTTCAAGTCTCAATCGAAATGTCTCTCTAAAATCTCAAGATGGTCAAGCCATTTCTACGAAAGCTATTCAGACAGATACTGCCATTAACCCTGGTAACTCTGGTGGTCCACTTATAAACATTCAAGGCCAAGTTATCGGGATTACATCAAGTAAAATTGCAAGTAATGGTGGAACCTCTGTCGAAGGTCTTGGTTTTGCAATCCCATCAAATGATGCTCAAAATATTATTAAACAGCTTGAAAGTGACGGTAAAGTGACTCGCCCTGCTCTTGGAATTCAAATGGTTAATTTAGCTAATATCGGAACTAGTGATCTTAGAAAACTCAATATTCCAAGTAGCGTAACTTCTGGTGTTGTGGTAAAATCTGTTCAAAGTAATATGCCTGCATCTGGTCACCTTGAAAAATACGACGTTATTACCAAAGTTGACGACAAGGATATTTCTTCGTCAACAGATTTACAGAGTGCTCTTTACAACCATTCTATCGGAGACACCATTAAAATCACCTACTATCGAAATGGGAAAGAGGAGACTACAACTGTTAAACTAGATAAAAGTACAAGTGATTTAGAATCTTAATTGACATTAGTGTAAAGAAAACTTTACATATAATAAAAGATATGTTAGTGTAGAATCATGGAAAAATTTGAAATGATTTCTATCTCAGAAATACAAAAAAATCCCTATCAACCTCGAAAAGAATTTAATGCAGATAAACTAAGGGAATTGGCTGAGTCAATCAAAGAAAATGGGGTCATCCAACCCATCATCGTTCGTCAATCTCCTGTAATTGGTTATGAAATCCTTGCAGGAGAGAGACGATATCGGGCTTCTCTCTTGGCTGGTCTGACTTCTATTCCAGCCGTTGTGAAACACCTCTCAGATCAGGAAATGATGATTCAGTCTATCATTGAGAATTTACAGAGAGAAAACTTGAATCCAGTTGAAGAGGCACGCGCCTACGAATCTTTGGTAGAAAAAGGATATACCCATACCGAAATAGCGGATAAAATGGGAAAATCTCGTCCTTATATCACTAATTTTATTCGTTTGCTTTCCCTACCAGAGCACATCTTATCTGAAGTAGAAAATGGAAAAATTTCTCAAGCTCATGCACGCGCACTAGTTGGTTTGAATAAAGAGCAGCAAGACTATTTTTTTCAACTAATTAAAAATGAAGACATCTCTGTGAGAAAGTTAGAAACACTGCTGACAGAGAAAAAACAAAAGAAGCAGAAAAAAAGTGATTCTTTCATCAAAGATGAGGAAGATAAATTAAAAAAACTACTTGGATTAAATGTAGAAATTAAACTTTCTAAAAAAGATACTGGAAAGGTTATTATTTCTTTTTCAAGCCAAAAAGAATATGACAGAATTATCAACAGCCTGAAATAAGGCTGTTCTTTTATTTTTTCAACTCACAAATTTATCCACTAATTTTTCTAGCAAAAAACCAAGGAATTCTTTGAATTCCTCACTTATCCCCAACCTGTGGATAAAAAATATAAACATTGTGGATTCTTTTCCACAGATTGTGGAAAAATGCTAGCATCTATGGTAAAATAAGTCTAACAGTAAACCTTTTTACATCAAATATAGCAAAGGAGGGGATAATCGGTGAAAGAAAAACAATTTTGGAATCAAATCTTGGAATTGGCTCAAGAAAGATTGACACGTTCTATGTACGATTTCTATGCCACACCTGCTGAACTCATAAAAGTGGAGGGAAATGTAGCTACTATCTTTTTACCTAGACCTGAAATGGAAATGGTTTGGAAAAAACAGCTCAAGGATATCATTGTGGCTGCTGGTTTTGAAGTTTACGATACTGAAATAAAAACTCAATTTGTCTTAACAAAGCCTGAAGAAGAATCTTCAACCTATGTCATGGATTCTGAAAATAGCAATCATTATGTTGCTTCACAGGCCAATCTTGCTATTCCATATTCTGAAACAGGATTAAAGGAAAAATATACCTTTGATAACTTTATTCAAGGAGATGGGAATATCTGGGCTAAGTCTGCTGCTCTGGCTGTTTCCGAAGACCTCGCATTGACTTATAATCCCCTTTTCATTTATGGTGGTCCTGGACTAGGGAAAACCCATTTACTGAATGCTATCGGAAATGAAATTCTAAAAAATATTCCTGAAGCTCGTGTTAAGTATATTCCTGCTGAAAGTTTTATCAACGACTTTCTTGAGCATCTGAGGCTCGGGGAAATGGAGAAGTTCAAAAAGACTTACCGAAGCCTTGATCTCTTACTGATTGATGATATCCAATCTCTCAGTGGCAAAAAGGTTGCAACTCAAGAAGAGTTTTTCAATACTTTCAACGCTCTTCATAGCAATCAAAAACAAATCGTTCTGACTAGTGACCGAAGTCCTAAACACTTAGAAGGACTTGAAGAAAGACTTGTCACGCGCTTTAGCTGGGGATTGACTCAAAATATCACCCCTCCTGACTTTGAGACACGTATCGCCATTCTTCAAAGTAAAACGGAACATTTAAACTACCATTTCCAGAGTGATACCCTAGAATATCTGGCTGGCCAATTTGATTCAAATGTTCGAGAATTGGAAGGAGCAATTAACGATATCACTTTAATTGCCAGAGTAAAGAAGATTAAAGACATCACTATTGATATTGCTGCAGAGGCTATTAGAGCTCGCAAACAAGATGTTAGCCAACTGCTAGTCATTCCAATTGACAAAATCCAAACTGAAGTTGGTAATTTTTATGGAGTGAGTGTCAAAGAAATGAAGGGGACGAGACGAGTTCAAAACATCGTTTTGGCGCGTCAAGTAGCCATGTATCTAGCTAGAGAACTGACAGATAATAGTCTTCCAAAAATCGGAAAAGAATTTGGCGGAAAGGATCACACCACCGTTATTCATGCCCATGCTAAAATAAAATCATTGATTGATGAAGACGATAATTTACGCTTAGAAATCGAAGCAATCAAAAAGAAAATTAAATAATTTGTGGATAACTTTTCCTTTTCTATCTTTTTTATCCACATTTTTTAAACAAGCTTAAAAGTCTGAAATTGCTAAATAGAAATCAGTTTTCCACAGAATTCACACACTCTATTATTTCTATTATCCTTCTAATACTAAAAATAAATAAAGGAGAATCCATGATTCATTTTTCAATTAATAAAAATTTATTTCTACAAGCCCTAAATACCACAAAACGAGCAATTAGCTCAAAAAATGCTATTCCTATTTTATCAACTATCAAAATTGATGTTACCAATGAAGGCATTACTTTGATTGGTTCCAATGGTCAAATTTCCATTGAAAATTTCATTTCTCAAAAAAATGAAGATGCTGGTCTTTTGATTACTTCCTTAGGTTCGATTCTTCTTGAAGCTTCTTTCTTTATCAATGTTGTATCCAGTCTTCCAGATGTAACCCTTGATTTCAAAGAGATTGAACAAAAACAAATTGTCTTAACAAGTGGCAAATCAGAAATTACTCTAAAAGGAAAAGATAGCGAACAGTACCCACGAATCCAAGAAATTTCAGCAAGCACACCTTTGATTCTTGAAACAAAACTGCTCAAGAAAATTATCAATGAAACAGCTTTTGCTGCAAGTACGCAAGAAAGTCGTCCAATCTTAACAGGTGTCCACTTCGTATTGAGCCAAAATAAAGAACTAAAAACAGTTGCGACAGACTCTCATCGCCTTAGCCAGAAAAAATTGACTCTTGAAAAAAATGGTGATGATTTCGATGTGGTGATTCCTAGTCGCTCCCTACGCGAATTTTCAGCTGTTTTTACAGATGATATCGAAACAGTGGAGATTTTCTTTGCCAATAATCAAATCCTCTTTAGAAGCGAAAATATTAGCTTCTACACTCGTCTACTAGAAGGAAACTATCCTGATACAGATCGTTTGATTCCAACTGACTTTAATACTACGATTACTTTTGATGTTGTTAATTTACGTCAATCAATGGAACGCGCACGTCTCTTATCAAGTGCGACTCAAAATGGTACCGTGAAGCTTGAAATT
Source organism: Streptococcus oralis (assembly GCF_003943415.1). GTDB lineage: Bacteria > Bacillota > Bacilli > Lactobacillales > Streptococcaceae > Streptococcus > Streptococcus oralis_BJ. The sequence goes on from NZ_RJPK01000002.1 coordinate 393,863, forward strand.
AAAGGTGATGTTGTTAGCGCCCATGTTCATTCTCCTGAAGTTGGTAAAGTAAACGAAGAAATCGATACTGATCAGGTGACTGGGGATGATTTGACCATTAGTTTCAACCCGACTTACTTGATTGATTCCCTCAAGGCTTTAAATAGCGAAAAGGTGACCATTAGCTTTATCTCAGCAGTTCGTCCATTTACTCTTGTGCCAGCAGATACTGACGAAGACTTCATGCAGCTCATCACACCAGTTCGTACAAATTAAGTGAAAGAGGTTGAGCCTAGCTCGCCTCTTTTATGATATAATCGAAAAAGAAAAGGAGAGTAGTATGTATCAAGTTGGAAATTTTGTTGAGATGAAAAAACCCCATGCTTGTACAATTAAGTCAACAGGTAAAAAAGCCAATCGTTGGGAAATTACACGTGTAGGGGCAGATATCAAAATCAAATGTAGTAATTGCGACCACCTTGTTATGATGAGTCGCCATGATTTTGAACGAAAAATGAATAATATTATTGACTAAGAACCCTTAGTTAGAGAGTTAGCAAGTTTTCCCTTTTTGTGTTATAATGTTAGGGATTGAAATGAGAACGGAGAATGAGAAACTATGGCTTTAACAGCAGGTATCGTTGGTTTGCCAAACGTTGGTAAATCAACCCTTTTTAATGCAATTACAAAAGCAGGAGCAGAGGCAGCAAACTACCCATTTGCGACTATTGATCCAAACGTTGGGATGGTAGAAGTTCCAGATGAACGTCTACAGAAACTAACTGAAATGATCACACCTAAAAAGACAGTCCCAACAACTTTTGAATTTACAGATATTGCAGGGATTGTAAAAGGCGCATCAAAAGGGGAAGGTCTAGGGAATAAATTCTTGGCCAACATCCGTGAAGTAGATGCGATTGTTCATGTTGTACGTGCATTTGATGATGAAAATGTTATGCGCGAGCAAGGACGTGAAGACGCTTTTGTGGATCCAATTGCAGATATTGATACCATTAATCTGGAGTTGATTCTTGCTGACCTAGAGTCAGTAAATAAACGCTATGCGCGTGTAGAAAAGATGGCACGTACGCAAAAAGATAAGGAATCTGTGGCAGAGTTTAACGTCCTTCAAAAAATTAAACCAGTCCTTGAAGATGGAAAATCAGCACGTACCATTGAATTCACGGATGAGGAACAAAAAGTAGTCAAAGGACTCTTCCTTTTGACCACTAAACCAGTTCTTTATGTTGCTAATGTGGATGAGGATGTAGTTTCAGATCCAGATTCTATCGACTATGTTAAAAAAATTCGAGAATTTGCAGCGACAGAAAATGCAGAAGTAGTAGTTATTTCTGCGCGTGCTGAGGAAGAAATTTCCGAGTTAGATGATGAAGATAAGCAAGAGTTTCTTGAAGCACTTGGCTTGACAGAATCAGGTGTTGATAAGTTGACTCGAGCTGCTTACCACTTACTTGGACTTGGAACTTACTTCACAGCTGGTGAAAAAGAAGTTCGCGCTTGGACCTTTAAGCGTGGTATGAAAGCTCCTCAAGCAGCTGGTATTATCCACTCAGACTTTGAAAAAGGTTTTATTCGTGCAGTAACCATGTCATATGAGGATCTAGTGAAATATGGATCTGAAAAGGCTGTAAAAGAAGCTGGGCGCTTGCGTGAAGAAGGAAAAGAATATATCGTTCAAGATGGCGATATCATGGAATTCCGCTTTAATGTCTAATAACATTTAACAAATAGTGTCAATTAGGTTGGAAAAAAATTCCAACCCTTTTGGCTTTTGAAAGGAAAATAAATGACTAAATTACTTGTTGGATTAGGAAATCCAGGGGATAAATATTTTGAAACCAAGCACAATGTTGGCTTTATGTTGATTGACCAACTAGCTAAAAAACAAAACGTCACCTTTACACACGACAAGATATTTCAAGCTGACCTAGCCTCTTTTTTCCTCAATGGCGAAAAAATTTATCTTGTCAAACCAACAACATTTATGAATGAAAGTGGAAAAGCAGTTCATGCTCTATTGACTTACTATGGTTTGGATATTGAAGATTTACTCGTTATTTACGATGACCTTGACATGGAAGTTGGGAAAATTCGTTTAAGAGCAAAGGGATCAGCAGGTGGCCATAATGGTATCAAGTCTATTATTCAACATATTGGAACCCAAGTATTTAACCGTGTTAAAATAGGAATTGGAAGACCCAAAAAAGGCATGTCAGTTGTTCACCATGTTTTAAGTAAGTTTGATCAAGATGACTATGTAGGTATTTTACAGTCAATTGACAAGGTTGACGATGCTGTAAACTACTATTTACAAGAGAAAAACTTTGAGAAAACAATGCAGAGGTATAACGGCTAAATGGTGACTTTATTAGATTTATTCTCAGAAAATGACCAGATAAAAAAATGGCATCAAAATCTGATAAATAAGAAAAGACAACTAATTCTTGGTTTATCAACGTCTACCAAGGCTATTGCAATTGCAAGCAGTCTAGAAAAAGAAAATAAGATTGTGTTACTGACTTCAACTTATGGAGAAGCAGAACGAATTATCAGTGATCTTCTTTCTCTCTTAGGAGAGGAAGTTGTCTATCCTTTTTTGGTAGATGACTCTCCTATGGTAGAGTTTTTGATGTCTTCGCAAGAAAAAATCATTTCGCGGGTTGAGGCCTTGCGTTTTTTGAATGATCCGTCTAAGAAAGGGATTTTAGTTTGTAATATCGCAGCAAGTCGATTGATTTTACCTTCTCCAACTGGATTTAAAGAAAGTATTATAAGGATTGTAGTTGGTGAAGAATATGACCAACATGACCTTCTTCACAAATTAAAGGAAATCGGTTATCGAAAAGTTACTCAAGTACAGACCCAAGGTGAGTTTAGTATTCGAGGAGATATTTTAGATATTTTTGAGATGTCTCAGTTAGAACCTTTCCGAATCGAGTTTTTTGGTGATGAAGTAGATGGTATTCGTACTTTTGAAGTCGAAACACAATTATCAAAAGAAAATCAGACAGAACTCACTATCTTTCCAGCAAGTGATATGCTTTTAAAAGAAAGGGACTATTTAAGAGGTCAGTCAGCTTTAGAAAAGCAAATTTCGAAGACCTTATCAGCAATTTTAAAATCATACTTGGAAGAGATTTTGTCAAGTTTTCATCAAAAACAAGTACATTCAGATAGTCGAAAATTTTTATCTTTATGTTACGATAAAACATGGACTATATTTGATTATATTGAAAAAGATACACCAGTATTCTTTGATGATTATCAAAAATTGATGAATCAGTATGAAGCCTTTGAAAGAGAATTAGCGCAATACTTTATAGAAGATTTACAGAATGGTAAAGCATTTTCTGAGATGCAGTATTTTGCATATACAGAGCAAACCTATAAAAAACAAAGTCCAGTTACCTTTTTCTCAAATCTACAAAAAGGATTAGGAAATCTCAAGTTTGATCACATTTACCAATTTAATCAATATCCTATGCAGGAGTTTTTCAATCAATTTTCTTTTCTTAAAGAAGAAATTGAGCGATATAAAAAAATGGACTACACTATTATCTTGCAGTCTAGCAATTCAATGGGAAGTAAAACATTGGAGGATGTTTTAGAGGAATATCAGATTAAATTGGATTCCAGAGATAAGTCAAGTATCTGTAAAGAATCTGTAAACTTGATTGAGGGTAATCTAAGACATGGTTTTCATTTTGTGGATGAAAAAATTCTCTTGATTACTGAACATGAGATTTTTCAAAAGAAATTAAAACGTCGTTTTCGAAGACAACATGCATCAAATGCAGAGCGCTTAAAAGATTATAATGAACTTGAAAAAGGGGACTACGTTGTTCACCATATCCATGGAATTGGTCAATATCTAGGCATTGAAACAATTGAAATCAAAGGGATTCACCGTGATTATGTCAGTGTACAGTATCAAAATGGTGACCAAATCTCCATCCCAGTAGAGCAGATTCAGTTACTGTCCAAATATGTTTCAAGTGATGGTAAAGCGCCAAAACTTAATAAATTAAATGACGGTCATTTTAAAAAGGCCAAGCAAAAAGTTAAGAACCAGGTAGAGGATATAGCTGACGATTTAATCAAACTCTATTCTGAACGTAATCAGTTGAAGGGTTTTGCTTTCTCAGCTGATGATGATGATCAACATGCTTTTGATGATGCCTTCCCTTATGTTGAAACGGATGATCAACTTCGTAGTATTGAGGAAATCAAGAGAGATATGCAGGATTCTCATCCCATGGATCGACTTTTAGTTGGGGATGTTGGTTTTGGGAAGACTGAAGTTGCAATGCGTGCAGCCTTTAAGGCAGTCAATGATCATAAACAAGTTGTTGTTCTAGTTCCGACGACGGTTTTAGCGCAACAACACTATACAAATTTTAAAGAGAGATTCCAAAATTTTGCAGTTAATATTGATGTGCTGAGTCGCTTTAGAAGTAAAAAAGAGCAGGCAGAGACACTTGAAAAATTGAAAAATGATCAAGTCGATATTCTGATTGGAACGCATCGTGTTTTGTCAAAAGATGTTGTGTTTTCAGATTTGGGATTGATGATTATTGATGAGGAACAACGATTTGGTGTCAAGCATAAGGAAACTTTGAAAGAACTGAAAAAACAAGTAGATGTTCTAACCTTGACTGCAACACCAATCCCTCGTACTCTCCACATGTCTATGCTGGGAATCAGAGATTTGTCTGTTATTGAAACTCCTCCAACCAATCGCTATCCTGTTCAAACCTATGTTTTAGAAAAGAATGACAGTGTGATTCGTGATGCTGTCTTGCGTGAAATGGAGCGTGGAGGTCAAGTCTACTATCTTTACAACAAAGTTGACACAATTGACCAGAAGGTTTCAGAATTACAGGAGTTGATTCCAGAAGCTTCGATTGGGTATGTTCACGGACAAATGAGTGAAATTCAGTTAGAAAATACTCTACTGGACTTTATTGAAGGTCAGTATGATATTTTGGTGACAACTACCATTATTGAGACAGGAGTTGATATTCCAAATGCCAATACTTTATTTATTGAAAATGCGGACCATATGGGCTTGTCAACCTTGTATCAATTAAGAGGGAGAGTTGGTCGGAGTAATCGCATTGCCTATGCCTATCTCATGTATCGTCCAGAAAAACCAATCAGTGAAGTCTCTGAGAAGAGATTAGAAGCAATCAAAGGGTTTACGGAATTGGGCTCGGGATTTAAGATTGCTATGCGAGATCTTTCAATTCGTGGAGCAGGAAATCTATTAGGAAAATCGCAGTCTGGTTTCATTGATTCTGTTGGTTTTGAATTGTATTCGCAGTTACTAGAGGAAGCTATCACTAAACGGAATGGCAATGGGAATACAAGAACCAAAGGAAATGCTGAGTTGATTTTACAAATTGATGCTTATCTTCCTGATACTTATATTTCTGACCAACGACATAAGATTGAAATTTACAAGAAAATTCGTCAAATTGACAACCGTGTCAACTATGAAGAACTACAAGAAGAATTGATGGATCGCTTTGGAGAATATCCAGATGTAGTAGCATACCTTTTAGAGATTGGTTTGGTCAAGTCATATTTTGACAAGGTCTTTGTAGAACGTGTGGAAAGAAAAGAAAATAAGATTACAGTTCAATTTGAAAAAGTCACTCAACGCCTATTCTTGGCTCAAGATTATTTTAAAGCCTTATCCGCAACCAACTTAAAAGCAGCTATAGCGGAGAATAGAGGATTAATGGAAGTCGTATTTGATGTCCGAAACAAGAAAGATTATGAAATTTTAGAAGGTCTTCTGATTTTTGGAGAAAGTTTATTAGAGATAAAAGAATCAAAGAAAGCTAATTCTCTTTGACGTTTTTCTTCTATAAAAGGGATAAAAATGGTACAATAATAATTTGAGGTAATAAAAATGAGATTAGATAAGTATTTAAAAGTATCACGAATTATTAAGCGTCGTACAGTCGCAAAGGAAGTAGCAGATAAAGGTAGAATCAAGGTAAATGGAATCTTGGCCAAAAGTTCAACGGATTTGAAAGTTGATGACCAAGTTGAAATTCGCTTTGGAAATAAGTTGTTGCTTGTTAAAGTACTGGAGATGAAAGATAGTACAAAAAAAGAAGATGCAGCAGGCATGTATGAAATTCTCAGTGAAACACGGGTAGAAGAAAATGTCTAAAAATATTGTACAGATGAATAATTCTTTTATTCAAAATGAACACCAACGTCGTCGTTACCTGATGAAGGAGAGACAAAAGAGGAATCGCTTTATGGGTTGGGTTCTTATTTTGATGATTTTGTTGTTTATTTTACCAACTTATAACTTGGCCCAAAGCTATAATCAGTTATTGCAACGTCGTCAGCAATTGACAGAGTTGAAAGAACAATACCAAACTCTTAGTGATGAAAAGGATAAGGAATCTGCTTTTGCTGCAAAGTTGAAAGATGAAGACTATGTAGCAAAATATGCACGCGCCAAGTACTATTACTCAAAGAAACGAGAAGCAATTTACACCATTCCTGATTTGCTTCCGAGGTAATGTTATGGAAAATTTATTAGAAGTTGTTGAGCAATTTTTAAGTTTATCAGATGAAAAATTAGAGGAATTGGCAGCTAAAAACCATTTATTACGATTACAAGAAGAAAGGGAAGGGAAGAATGCGTAAGTTATTAGTAGTGTTATCGCTACTATCTGTTTTTATCATAACTTCAAGAGTAGTTAGCACAGAAAAACAGCTTCCTTACTCTTCACAAGAAATTTATTACCTAACTGAGTCTGATCATGGATTCTACTATAAAGAAACCCTGGAATCCCCAATGGTATATGGAGAGACAGTTATTTATGCTAATGAAGATCTTGTTAAGGAGTCTGGAAAATTGACTCCTGGAACCACCTTTAAAATCGTAGAATGGCGTTTGAATAGACAAGGTATTCCTGTTTTTAAATTAGATAATCACCAGTTTATCCTTGCAGATAAGCGCTTGGTCTATAATCAAAGTCAAGTTCAAACTCAAAATAGACAAGTATGGTTGGAACCGGGGTTTGTTATCTATAACAGTCCTTATGGTGCTAAAGAAATTTCTTCATTCCTCTCTCCCTATCAACGCGTAACAGTAGATAGAACCCTCTTTGCTGAGGGACAAGAATTTCTTCATATTGATCAAGTTGGGTGGGTATCAAAAGAGTTTGTTTCAGAAGAAGATAATCGTATCCAGAAAGTTCAAGAAGTCTTGTCAAACAACTATCAGAATGAAAATTATTCTATTTATGTTAAACAACTGAGTACAGGTAAAGAGGCTGGGGTGAATGAAGACAGCAAACTCTATGCAGCTAGCATCTTGAAACTAGCCTATCTTTATTACGCTCAAGATAAGATAAATCAAGGGGAATATACGCTGGATAGCAGCTTCAAGTATATTCCAGAAGTGAATAACTTTCCCGGATCCTATAAACCAGAAGGTAGTGGTAGTTTACCTAAAACAGGAGACAACAAAGATTACAGTCTCCAACAGTTAATTACCAAGATAACAAAAGAGTCTGACAATGTTGCTCATAATATTTTAGGTTATTATGTGACCAATCAATCTGACGGGGCTTTTAAAGAAAAAATGTCCACCATTATGGGTGAAGATTGGGATGTGAATGATAAATTAGCTTCTTCAAAAATGGCTGGAAAGGTCATGGAAGCTATTTATAATCAGAATGGCTTTGTACTAGAGTCTCTAAGCAAGACGAATTTTGATAACCAACGAATTGCGAAAGGTGTTTCGGTTAAGGTAGCTCACAAAATTGGAGATGCCGACGAGTTCAAACATGATACTGCCATTGTCTTTACAGACTCACCTTTCGTTCTCTCTATTTTCACTAAAAATTCTGATTATGACACCATTGCTAAGATAGCTAAGGATGTCTATGAGGTTCTAAAATGAGGGAGCAGGATTTTTTAAATCATTTTCTCAGAAAAGAGTATTTCAAAAAACATTCTAAAATCGTATTAGCTCTGTCTGGTGGACTGGATTCAATGTTTTTATTCCAGCTATTGTCTACTTATCAAAATGAGTTGGGAATTGAGTTGATTTTAGCACATGTCAATCACAAGCAGAGAAGTGAGTCTGACTGGGAGGAAAATGAAATAAGGAAGTTAGCTGATGCAGCTGGACTTCCTATTTATATCACAAGCTTTTCAGGAGACTTTTCAGAAGCGCGTGCTCGAGAGTTTCGTTATGATTTTTTTAGGAAAATCATAAAAGAGGTTGGAGCAACTGCCTTGGTCACTGCCCACCATGCAGATGATCAGGTTGAAACGATTTTGATGCGCTTGATTCGAGGAAGTAGACTACGTCATTTAACAGGAATAAAAGAAAGTCAAGTCGTTGATGATATTGAAATCATCCGTCCCTTGTTGCATTTTCATAAAAAAGATTTTCCACTAATTTTTCATTTCGAAGATCAAACAAATCAGGAAAATACCTATTTTCGCAATCGCATTCGGAATAGGTATTTACCAGAACTTGAAAAAGAAAATCCTTGTCTTAAATCCGCCCTTTTAGATTTTGGAAGGGAAATTTCAGATTACCAAGCAACAATAACGGAACTTTCGAAACAAATTGATGTGGAAGATTTGAATGAGCTATTTTCATACTCTCAACAAACTCAAGGAATCTTGCTCCAGAACTATCTTAATCAATTTCCAGACTTAAATCTGACAAAGGCTCAGTTTGCCGAAGTTCGACAGATTTTAGCAACTAAAAGCCAGTATCGTCATTCTCTTAAAAATGGCTATGAATTGATAAAAGAGTATCAATATTTTCGAGTTTGTAAAATCAGTCCTCAGGCCGATGAAAAGGAAGATGAACTTGTGTTATACTATCAAAATCAAGTTCGATATATGGGCTATTTATTTTCCTTTGGTATCCCTATTGAAGGGGATTCTGTTCAAAAAGTAACGGTTTCACGAGAAACACCTGTACATATTAGGTGTCGAAAAACTGGCGATGTTCTGCTTATAAATGGTCACCGAAAGAAACTGAGACGTCTATTTATAGACTTGAAAATCCCTATTGAAAAACGAAAAATTACTCCTATTATTGAGCAATTTGGAGAAATTGTCTCAATTTTGGGAATTGCTATCAGTGATTTGAGTAAAAACACGAAAAATGATATAATGAACACTGTACTTTATATAGAAAAAATAGATAGGTAAAAAGATGTTAGAACACGATATAAAAAAAATCCTCGTTTCACATGATGAAATTACAGAAGCAGCTAAAAAGCTAGGTGAGCAGCTAACCAAAGACTATGAGGGGAAAAATCCAATTCTTATTGGAATTTTGAAAGGATCAATTCCTTTTATGGCTGAATTGGTCAAACATATTGATACGCATATTGAGATGGACTTCATGATGGTATCTAGCTACCATGGTGGAACAGCAAGTAGTGGTGTGATCAATATCAAGCAAGACGTGACTCAAGATATCAAGGGAAGACATATTCTATTTGTAGAAGATATCATCGATACAGGTCAAACTTTGAAGAATTTGAAAGATATGTTTATTGCAAGAGAAGCAGCTTCTGTTAAAATCGCGACTTTGTTAGACAAACCAGAAGGACGCATTGTTGAAATTGAAGCGGATTATACTTGCTTTACTATTCCAAATGAGTTTGTAGTAGGTTATGGTCTGGACTATAAAGAAAATTATCGTAACCTTCCTTATGTTGGAGTATTGAAAGAAGAAGTTTATTCAAATTAGAAAGATCTATCTTTAATGAAAAAACAAAATAATGGTTTAGTTAGAAATCCATTTCTATACTTGTTAATTATCTTCTTCCTTGTAACAGGGTTCCAGTATTTTTACTCTGGAAATGCTGCTGGAAAAAGTGAAAAAATTAACTATACAGAATTGGTAAAAGAAATTACAGCAGACAATGTAAAAGAATTAACCTATCAGCCAAATGGCAGTATCATTGAAGTGTCTGGTGTTTATAAAAATCCTAAGACTAGTAAAGAAGAAACAGGAATTCAATTTTTCACTCCTACAGCTACAACAGTAGAAAGATTCTCAAGTACTATTCTTCCATCTGATTCAACAGTTTCAGAATTGCAAAAACTTGCTTCTGAACATCAGGCAGAAGTAACAGTCAAACATGAGAGTTCAAGCGGTATGTGGATCAATATCCTTGTCTCTGTTGTGCCATTTGCTATTCTTTTCTTCTTCCTATTCTCTATGATGGGAAATATGGGAGGAAATAGTGGCCGAAATCCAATGAGTTTTGGACGTAGCAAGGCTAAAGCTGCAAACAAAGAAGATATCAAGGTACGTTTCTCGGATGTTGCTGGTGCCGAGGAAGAAAAACAAGAATTAGTAGAAGTTGTTGAATTCCTAAAAGATCCAAAAAGATTTACAAAACTTGGTGCGCGTATTCCTGCAGGTGTTCTTTTAGAGGGACCTCCGGGAACAGGTAAGACCTTACTTGCTAAGGCAGTTGCTGGGGAAGCAGGTGTTCCATTCTTTAGTATCTCAGGTTCTGACTTTGTAGAAATGTTTGTCGGAGTTGGTGCAAGCCGTGTTCGTTCTCTTTTTGAGGATGCAAAAAAAGCAGCTCCAGCCATCATCTTTATCGATGAAATTGATGCCGTTGGTCGCCAACGTGGTGTCGGTCTTGGTGGAGGTAATGATGAACGTGAACAAACCTTGAACCAACTCTTGATTGAGATGGATGGTTTTGAGGGAAATGAAGGAATCATCGTTATCGCTGCGACGAACCGTTCAGATGTTCTAGATCCAGCTCTTCTCCGTCCAGGACGTTTTGATAGAAAAGTCTTAGTTGGTCGCCCTGATGTTAAAGGTCGTGAAGCAATCTTGAAAGTTCATGCTAAAAATAAACCTCTGGCAGACGATGTTGATTTGAAACTAGTTGCCCAACAAACCCCAGGTTTTGTGGGAGCTGACTTAGAAAATGTTCTAAACGAAGCAGCCTTAGTTGCTGCTCGTCGCAACAAATCAATCATTGATGCTTCAGATATTGATGAGGCAGAGGACAGAGTGATTGCTGGACCATCTAAGAAAGATAAAACAGTATCACAAAGAGAACGTGAATTGGTTGCTTATCATGAGGCTGGACATACCATTGTTGGTTTAGTCTTGTCAAATGCCCGTGTTGTTCATAAAGTTACCATTGTACCACGTGGACGTGCAGGTGGTTACATGATTGCACTTCCGAAAGAGGATCAAATGCTTCTATCTAAAGAAGACATGAAAGAGCAATTGGCAGGTTTGATGGGTGGTCGTGTAGCTGAAGAGATTATCTTTAATGTCCAAACGACAGGAGCTTCAAATGACTTTGAACAAGCCACACAGATGGCGCGTGCAATGGTCACTGAATACGGTATGAGTGAAAAACTTGGCCCAGTTCAATACGAAGGTAATCATGCTATGTTTGGTGCACAAAGTCCTCAAAAATCAATTTCAGAGCAAACAGCCTATGAGATTGATGAGGAAGTTCGTTCATTATTAAATGAGGCACGAAACAAAGCTGCTGAAATTATCCAATCAAATCGTGAAACCCACAAACTGATTGCAGAGGCATTGTTGAAATACGAAACATTGGATAGTACTCAAATTAAATCTCTTTACGAAACAGGAAAAATGCCTGAGACAGTAGAAGAGGAATCACATGCCCTATCTTATGATGAAGTAAAATCAAAAATGAGTGAAGAAAAATAACCCCAGAGAGGCAGTGCCTCTCTTTTTGTGTGCCGTTGAGAGAGGAAGAAGTATAGAATAGAGGAAATAGACCATGGGTTCGTGCATTTTGCTAAACTAAATGCAGAAAGGAGAGGTCTATGAATCTGAAAGAGTTGTATGAAGAAAGTAAAGGGATTGTAAACAAGTGCCGCAAAGATTATCATCTACATCTGTGGGAGAAAGAGGACTGGGACCAGGAGGGGATGCTGTGTCTGTATGAGCTAGTGAACC